>JANNWY010000136.1:0-58239 GCA_031409335.1 Chthoniobacteraceae bacterium
GAGATCTTCGCCTATATCGAATCTTACTACAACACCCATCGGAAACATTCCTCCTTGGGCTACCTTTCACCAGCTCAATTCGAGTCAAATCTCTCCCAAAACATCTAACTAAAAATGGTCCAGAAATCGGTTGCACCTCACACATGTAGAAAGACAGATCCTCGAAAACATCCGGTCGCAGCTCGGCACTCACGAGGCAGCCGCCAACCGGTTTCACCCCTACGTCGGGATGCACGAGTTCGAGGCCCTGCTCTTCAGTGAACCGGCAGCGGCGGCTCGGGGAATGGGACAGCCTCACCTCGCGAACGAACTCCAAACGATTCGGAACGGCTTTCAGAATCCTGAAGAGATCAATGATTCGTATGAAACCGCGCCTGGAAAGCGATTGGAGCGGTTGTTTGAAGGGCGCGGAATCGGACGTTTCGAGAAAGGCTTCATGGGACCACTGGCCGCATTGGAGGTCGGATTGGAAGCGATGCGTCAGCAATGCCCGCATTTTGCAGAATGGATTGATCGTTTGGAGAACCTGCCGATCTGACAGCAATGACGCGCCATTCCCCTCAGAACCAAGTGTCCTTGGGCCGCTCTGCGCGAAATTTCCATCTGCGGTGCTGCTGATGGTGCTGTAGAAGCATTAACCAAAAAGGTGCACGAAATTCTTGCCAACGGCGGAAACATGGACATTACTTTCGGCGACAACAAGCTTCTCAAATGCGCGAATGAGCAAAAATATGCCCGGAAAACGCTGGGGTCGCTACGAGCTGAAAAGCTCGAAAAGCGGCTCAAGGAACTCCGCGCCGCGTCCGCCCTCGAAGATGTGAGGAATCTGCCTCAAGCCCGGTATCATGAGCTGACGGGGAATCGCAAAGGCCAGCTCGCCTGCAATCTCGATCACCCCTACCGCCTGATTTTCCTGCCGGGCAATAACCCGGTCCCCCGCAAACCTGATGGTGGGCTCGATTGGAGCCAAATCACCGCCATCGAAATCCTCGGAATCGAGGACTACCACTGATGTCCACGCCCACAAAAAACCAATACCTCCCCGATTACGTCTCACCACCCGGCGAAACGATCCGTGAAACGATCGAGGCCGCGGGCATGACGCAGAATGAATTCGCCACGCGCATGGGCATCACGCCGAAGACCGTGACCAAGCTGCTGCAAGGCGGCGCTCCGATTCGCCCCGACACGGCGCTCACTTTGGAAAAGGTGCTGAACGTGCCAGCGCGCTTTTGGAACAATCTCGAAGTGCAGTATCAGGAATACCTCGCCCGGAAGGAGGAGGCCGCGGAACTGGAGCAGCACGCCGAGTGGGCGACATCGTTCCCGTTCTCCGACATGGTGACGCTGGCTTACGTCAATGCGGTCAAGCCGCCGTGGCAGCGCGTTCGTGAGCTGTTGCAGTTCTTCGCGGTGAAGTCGCCGAAGGAGTGGGAAGTCGTTTGGGCCAAACCCGACGCTTGTTTCCGGCACTCGGCAGCGCTGAAAAGCAGCTCCCATGCGCTCTCCGCATGGCTGCGCCAGGGCGAGCGGGGAGCGGCGGCGCTGGATCTTCCCGCCTACGATCCCACACGGTTTCAAAAAGCCGTGAGCGCCGTGCGCGAGTTGATCTGTGAGCCGGTGGAAACTTTCGAGCCGGAGATGATCCGGCTCTGCCGCGAGTCCGGCGTGGCGCTGCTTTTTGAAAAGCCGCTGCCCAAGGTGCGCGTGAGCGGAGCCTGCCGCTGGCTCGGTGATCGCCCCGTGATCCTGCTCAGCCTGCGCTACAAAACCGACGATCATTTCTGGTTCACGTTCTTCCACGAATCGAAGCACGTCCTGCAATGCGTGAAGAAGCGGCTCTTCGTGGATGTACCCGGCGAGGAACAAAATGACCCGAAGGAAAAAGACGCGAACAACTTCGCCAGATCGACGCTGATCCCGCAGGCGCGCTGGTCCGAGTTCATACAGGATCGCGAGTTCAGCGGCCCGGCGATTCAGTCCTTTGCCAAACAAGTCGGCATCACTCCTGGCATTGTCGTCGGGCAGCTTCAGTTCCTCAAAAAGCTCCGCTGGGAGACTACGTTAAACTCATTGAAGTGCCGTTTTGCGTGGGCCGACGAAGCCGGGAACTAAGCAAATGCCTCCCCGCCGCCGACCTGCCAATCAGGCCCCGCAGCTCCGCTTCGATCAAAAGCTGGTGCTGCAGCAGTGGCTTTTCCGGCTGCTCGGTGCGGATGATCTGCACGACCTGTGCGACCGGGATTTTCGCAAACCCGAGGCAGAAGGCTGGGACGCGGAAAACGTGTCGGTCTTCCATCACCTCCTCGCGGCCCGGTGTGCGATGGCTCCGCTGCCCGACATGCCGACGGCGCTGCTGCGCGCCTACGACGAAAACATTTTCCGGCACACAACCTTCATCAACCGGCGTCGCCCCGAGCCGCTGCGCTGGAAGTATTTTCAATACATCGCGCTGCTCTTCACGGAGATCTACCTCGACCACTACTTCCGCAATCCCGGCAAGCTGCTGAACGACCTGAACGCGCACGTCGCGGAGTTCAACATCAACAAGCTGGAGTTGGATCAGGTCGCACCATACCGGAAGGAGGATCTGCGAAAGCTGGCGCTCTGGCAGGCGACGGGCAGCGGCAAGACGCTGCTCATGCACATGCACATTCGCCAATACCTGCACTACCTCGAAAAGGCGGGACGGCGGACCGAGTTGAACAAGATCATCCTGCTGACGCCGAAGGAGGGCTTGTCGCGGCAGCATCTCGCGGAGTTCACGGCTTCCGGCATCGACGCGGAGCTTTTCGACAAGGACGGCGATGGGCAGCGAACGATGTTCTCCGGCCAGCTCGTCGAGATCATCGACGTGAATAAGCTTTCGGATGAGTCGAAGGAGAAGACCGTGGCCGTGGAGAGTTTTGAGGGGAACAACCTCGTGCTCGTGGACGAAGGACACCGCGGTTCATCGGGCGAAGAATGGATGCGCCGCCGGGACGCGCTCTGCGCACAGGGTTTTTCGTTCGAGTATTCCGCCACCTTCGGCCAGGCGGTGAAGGCGGCGAAGGATCGGGTGATGGAGGGGAATTACGCCCGCTGGGTGCTCTTCGATTACAGCTACCGGCATTTCCACGGCGACGGCTACGGGAAGCATTACCGCATCTTCAATCTGAAGAAGGAATTCACGCAGGAGCAACGGACGCTCTACCTCACCGCCGCTCTGCTTTCGTTCTACCAACAGCTCCGGGTCTTCAACGATCACGGGAAGGAATTCGTGACCTACAATGTCGAGCGGCCGTTGTGGGTGTTCTTCGGCGCGAGCGTGAATGAGGTGCGGACTGAACACGGGAAGGAAGTCTCCGACATTCTCAGCGTGCTGCTCTTCTTCGCGGATTTTGTGAAGGACCGGGCGGATTCCATCCGGCGGCTCAATGCGCTGCTCACCGGGCAGGATGGCCTGCTCGGTCGCTCGAATGAAAGGCTTTTCGCCAGGGGGTTCGAGTATCTGGCTTCAACGCTGAAGATGACCGGCATCACGGTCTTCGATGACATTCTGAGGACGCTCTTTAACGCCGGCACCGGCGGCATCCTGCACGTCCGCAATCTCAAGGGAGCGGACGGCGAATTGAGTCTTAGCCTGGGCGAGAACGAACCGTTCGGTGTCATCAACGTGGGCGATGAGGGCAAGCTCTACAAACTGTGTGAGCGGCATCGCGAAAGTATCGCGACGTCGGAGCATGAGTTTGCGCGCTCGCTCTTCGATGTTCTCTCGCGGGGCGATTCCCGCATCCATGTGCTGCTCGGCTCGAAGAAATTCACGGAGGGGTGGAATAGCTGGCGCGTGACGAGCATCGGCCTGATGAACTTGGGCAAATCAGAAGGCTCGGAGATCATTCAGCTCTTCGGGCGCGGCGTCCGCCTGAAAGGCTGGAACATGACGCTCAAGCGCAGCGACCGGCTCGATAACCTCAACCCGCCGCGTTTCCTCAAACTGGTCGAGACGCTCGATGTTTTCGGCGTGCGGGCGGATTACATGGAGAGGTTCCGTGAGTATCTCGAAACCGAGGGTGTGCAGACGGAACTCGAATGGGTCGAAATACCGGTGCCCGCACTGCCCACTCTCAAGGATCTCGCAGGCAAAAAGCTCAAGACCATCCGCGTGCCGGAAAACCTCGATTACAAGCGCGATGCGCCGCGCGCGACGCTCGATCCTGAAAGGGAGTTTTGCGAGCGGCATCCGGTGCGCGTGAATTGGTATCCGCGGATCGAAGCGATGAAGGCGAGCGGGCTGAGGGGGATCGACCCCACGGGCACCATCAACGAATCTCCCTTGGGTCCGCGGCAGCTTGCATTCCTCGACCATGAGCGTCTTTGGCGGCACCTGCAGCAGTTCAAGACAGAGCGTGGGTTCTTCAACCTCCGACTGCAACGTAGCGACGTGGATGAGCTGTTTGCAGATTCGTATTGGTATCGTCTCGCGATCCCCAAGGAGGAGCTGGAGTTCACGCACTTCGACCGCATCCGCGTCTGGCAGCAAATCGCCGAAGCTCTCGTCACCGGCTACTGCGAGCGCCTCTACAAATACCGAAAGCAGGAATGGGAATCGAAGCACGCCGAGGTGGAGCTACTCGACGAGAACGATCCGAATTTTTTCCCGGAATACATCTTTCAGGTCGAGAAATCGGAGGAGGCGCTCATTGAGCAAATCACGGATCTCGCGGCTAAAGTCGCCGCCGGAAACCTACGGGAGGTTTCGTTCAACGCGATCAAGGCACTGCGCTGGGACCCGCATCTCTACCAGCCGCTCATTCACATTTCCGGGACAACGATGGTCGAGCTTTCACCCGTTGAATTGAACGTCGGCGAGTGGGACTTCATCGCGCACCTGCGCAAATTCCACGGTGAGAAAGCGGCGTTCTTCGCGGACAAAGAATTCTACCTGCTGCGCAATCGCAGCAAGAAAGGCATCGGCTTTTTTGAGGCGGGCAACTTCTACCCGGACTTCATCGTCTGGCTCCTCCACGCCGGTCAGCAATACGTGACCTTCGTCGATCCGAAAGGGCTGCTGCACACGCAGGGCTTCGACGACCCGAAGATCGCTTTTCACGAGCGGATCAAGGAGCTGGAAACCCGCCTGCGCTCGTCCACGCCGGACTTGGTGCTGAATTCGTTCATCCTATCCGCCACGTCGTTCCGGCAGATTCACTGGTGGGACAAACTCAAGACGCAGAAGGATTTTGAGGAGCGCCACATCCTGTTTCAAACGGATGATGCCGAGGGTTACATCGGCAAGATGTTTGCCGGGATCATCGCCCGCGGGTCTCCGGCCACGGCGGCGTGACCGATCGCGTTTCCCCCAGGCCCGACCACCCCGGCCTCGTGAAAAGCCGTCAGCCGGTTTTCGGGAATTCGATTCGGGACAACGAGCGGCAGAGGCCAGTTTTTTTCCACCTTCGCACCAGGACCGCCGCGCGTATAATTCCGGCTTCATGTCCGCCGACTCCTTCATCCACCTGCATCTTCACACGGAATATTCGACGCTCGATGGGGCGAATCGGATTCCGGATGTGTTTAAGATGGCGAAGGAATTTGGGATGCCAGCGGTCGCGATCACCGATCACGGGAATCTGTTCGGGGCGGTGGAGTGGTTGCAGGAGGGCGCGAAGCAAGGCGTGAAGCCGATCGTGGGGTGCGAGGTGTATATGGCGCCGGGGTCGCTCTTTGAGAAAAAGGGGATGTCGCAGCGGGATTCGTCGTTCCACTTCACGCTCCTGGCGGAGAACGAGGAGGGCTACCGCAATCTCGTGAAGCTGGTGTCGATCGCGCATCTCGACGGGATGTATTACAAGCCGCGCATCGATCACGATCACCTCGCGAAATTTTCGCGCGGGCTGATCGGGATGAGCGCGTGTTTGAAGGGCGAGGTCGCGATGGCGATTCATCAGGATGACGACTACGCGAAGGCGAAAAAGATCGCGGGGATGTATCGCGAGATTTTGGGGAAGGAGAATTTTTTCCTCGAAATGCACGACCACGGGATGGATGCGCAGCGGAAGGTGAATGCGGTGATGCCGCGGCTGGCGCAGGATCTCGGGCTCGGGCTGGTGGCGGCGAACGATGTGCATTTTCTCCGGCGGGAAGATCACGCGGCGCATGATGCGCTGATCTGCATCGGCACGGGATCGAACATCACGGACGAGCGGCGGCTGCGTTACGTGCCGGAGTTGTATTTCAAATCGCCCGCGGAGATGCGCGCGCTCTTTGCGGATCATCCCGAGTCATGCGACAACACGCTCGCGATCGCGGAACGCTGCGGTTTCACGCTCGATACGACGCCGAAGTATCCGCACTACACGCCGCCGGAAGGGAAGACGCAGAACGAGTATTTGCGCGAACTCACCGAGGCGGGATTGCGCCGCCGATACGGCGCGGATGCGGACGGCGAGGTGGTGCAAAAGCGTTACGCGCTGGAGATCGCGGTGCTCGAGGCGCAGGGCTTCGTGAACTACTTCCTGATCGTCTGGGATTTCATCCACTGGGCGCGGGAGCACGGCATCCCCGTCGGCCCGGGACGCGGCTCGGCGGCGGGCTCGATGGTCGCGTATGCGATGGGCATCACCGACATCGACCCGATCAAATTCAAGCTGCTCTTCGAGCGCTTCCTGAATCCGGAGCGCGTCTCGCCGCCGGACATCGACGTGGACTTTTGCCAGAACCGCCGCGGCGAGGTGATCGACTCCGTGAAGGTGACATACGGCGAGCGCGCGGTGTCGCAGATCATCACCTTTGGCACGCTCGGCGCGAAATCCGTCATCCGCGATGTCGGTCGCGTGCTGGGCTGGGGCTACGGCGACGCGGATCGCGTGGCGAAGATGATCCCGCTCGAACTCGGCATCACGCTTGCCGGATTCGACAAGAAGAACAAGGAGACTGGCGCGGTGGAGCATGTCGGCGGGGCGATCGACAAAAATCCTGAGTTGAAAAAGGCGGTCGAGACGGAGCCGGCCACGGCGGCGCTGTGGGAGATCGCGACGAAGCTCGAAGGGCTGACGCGCAATGTCGGCGTCCACGCGGCGGGCGTGGTGATCAGCGACCGCGATCTTTCGGAATACATCCCGCTCACCCGCGCAAACGACGGCTCGATCGTGTCGCAATACGCGATGGGGCCGCTCGGCGATGTCGGGATGTTGAAGTGCGATTTCCTCGGGTTGAAGACGCTCACCGTCATCACCGACGCGCTGGTGCTCATCCACGCGCACACGCCCGGCTTCGATATCGACACCATCCCGCTCGATGATCAGCCGACCTTTGACATGCTGAATCGCGGTGAAACCATCGCGGTTTTCCAACTGGAATCCGGCGGCATGGTCGGCGTCTGCAAGCAGTTCGACATCTCGGACATCGAGGACATCAACGCGATCCTGGCGCTTTATCGGCCCGGCCCGATGGACCTAATCCCCGACTACATCAAGCGCAAGAAAGGCACGCAGAAGATCAAGTATCTGCATCCGATCCTCGCCGAGGTGTGCTCGGAAACTTACGGCATTTTCGTCTATCAGGAGCAGGTCATGCGCGCCGCGCAGGTGGTCGGTGGATACACGCTCGGCGGCGCGGATTTGCTGCGGCGCGCGATGGGGAAAAAGGACAAGGAGAAGATGGCGAAGGAGCGCGAGAAATTCGTAGAGGGCGCGGGCAAGCTGCACCAGATCAAGCCCGACACGGCGAACGAAATCTTCGACTTGCTCGATAAATTCGCGGGCTACGGCTTCAACCGTTCGCATTCGGCGGCGTATGCGTGGATCAGCTATCAGACGGCGTATTTGAAGGCGAACTATCCCGTGGAGTTCATGGCGGCGGTGATGAGCAACGAGATTTCCAACACGGACAAGATCAGCATTTTTGTGAGCGAATGTGAGCGGATGGGCATCGCGATTCTCGCGCCGGATGTGAACAAATCGGGGCTGAAGTTTTCGCCCGAGGAAGTCAGCGCGGAAGGCATCGCTGCGGCGAGGGAAGCGCGGAAGAAGAAGGAGGTGGAGACGGACGCGCCGGTCGAGGAGGAGACGGTGCGGTTTGAGGACCTGCCGTCGGCTGAACATCGAACATCGAACGTCGAACATCGAACATCGAACGCGGAGCGGATTCACATTGGCTCGATTCGATACGGGTTGGCGGCGATCAAGAACGTCGGTGAAGTCGCGATGGAGGCGGCGATCGCGGAGCGCGGGAAAGCCGGGGAATTCAAGTCGCTGGAAGATTTTTGCGCGCGCGTGGATTCCAAAAAGAACAACAAGAAGGCCGTCGAATGCCTCGTGAAATGCGGCGCGTTCGACTTTCTTGGCGAGGAGCGCGCGCAGTTGCATTCCGAGATCGACGTCGCCATGGCCGCAGCCGCCAGCGCGCATCGCGATCGCGCGTCGGGGCAGATTTCGATGTTCGATGATTTCGCCGCCGCCGCGCCGCCCGCCGCGAAACGCGCTTCCGCAAGAGTCCCGCCGTGGAGCCACACCGAGAAGCTCGCGTTTGAAAAAGAGCTACTCGGCTTTTACGTGACCGGCCATCCGCTCGACGAATACCGCGCCGCGCTCGCGAAATACACACCGATCGCCGACCTCGCCGCGCAGGAGGACAAAGACACCGTGACCATCGCCGGCGCGCTCGCCAGCGTGGAAAGGAAGTTCACGAAGAAAGACTCCAAGCCGTTTGGCGTCGTCGTGCTCGAAGACCTCAGCGCCTCACTCGAAGTGATGATCTGGAACGAGACCTTCACCAAATCCGTCGCGCACCTCGAAGCCGGCAATGTCGTCGCCATCACCGGCCGGCTCGACCTTCGCGAAGAAGGCCCGCGCGTTACCGCGAATGAAGTGCGGCCCATCAAAAAACCCGCGCCGACGAATGCGCCGGTCGTGCTCAAATTCGAGCGGCGCGACACCACGGAGGCGGACCTCGTTTTTGTAAAAAACACGCTGGCGGCCAGCCCTGGTGAGCGTCGCGTGGAGTTGGTTTTTGTCGGTGAAGGCGGCAGGCGGTTGCGGATGACGACCGACGCCGGGCTGACGGTGAATTTCAGCAAGGAGCTGGAAGGTCACCTCGCCCGATGGATTCAGCGTTGAGCCGAAATTCCGCGCTTGCGCTCGCGCGCCGGGATGATGATGAACCAAAGCATATGCAACTGACCGACGCACAGAAACAGCAAGTCATCCGATGGATCGCCGAAGGGCAAAAGCTCGCCGACGTGCAGCGCCGCCTCGCCGATGAATTCGATATCCGCCTGACTTATATGGAGGCGCGTTTTCTCATCGACGATCTCCAGCTCACGCCGCAGGACCCGCCGGAGCCGGCCAAATCGCCGATCACCGCCGCAACGCCCGCGCCTGCGAGCACCACTGCCGGCGCGACGAGTCCGCTGCTTACCGATCCCGACGCGCCGGTTCCCGCGACTGGCGGGGTTGTGTTGAAAGTGGACGAGATCATGAAGCCCGGCACCATCGTCAGCGGCGGCGTCACTTTCAGCGACGGCGGAAAGGCGGCGTGGCACCTCGACCAGACGGGCCGTCTCGGCATGAATCCCGAGCAACCTGGATATCGCCCGCCTGAACCAGACATCGAGGCATTCCAGATCGCGCTCGACAAGGAACTCACGCGCCTCGGCATTTAAGAGCCTGTTGAAAAACCTCGGTGCGGGCTCCTGATCCTGCTCTTGCTCCTGATCGTGATCTTGATTTGAGGAATCGTTACTATGTGAAACGGAGGAGCAAGATCAAGAGCAGGAGCACGAGCAGGAATCCGGAGTCGGGATCCGCGACTTCTTCAACAGTCTGCTAAGAGACAGGCCGATTGCGCGGCTGCCTTCTGCATTGTTTCCAATCCGCAAATCGGGCACACTGATCCTCGCCATGCCTAAGAAACCAACTCCAAAAAAACCTGCCGCGGCGAAATCCACGAAGAAAGCCGCGCCGGCTTCGACAAAGAAACCCGCGCCATCGCCAGCGACCGCCGCCAGCCTCGCGAAGGCCGCGGCTCTCGAAAAGCGCGATGCGGCGAAACCGCCCGCGTCTCCAAAAAAGGCAGCTTCCAACCGGGCGGGCGTTTCCAAGCCCCTGCGGAATCCGGATTTTCCGCGGACTTACATCAAGACCATCGCCGTGAGTCTCGATGACCCGGATCACTGGATGACGCTGACCTGGACCGGGCCGGAAGCGTCGAGTCAGCAAACCGGGCCGTTTCGGACATCTCCCGGTGCCGGGGCAAAGGGGATCAACTGCGACATCCCCGCCACGAGCCGACGCTCTGGCACGAAATGCACGCCAAAGGGATCACTCCCGGTTTCCGGTTTTCAGAGCCGGCTCAATAGCGATTCGCGGGCAACGTTCGTGACCTGGTTCCAGCGCGCCCGCGGCATTGCGCTGCATTATTTCCCGAGCGTGCCGGAATACGCCGCCTCACACGGCTGCGTGCGCATCGAGTCGAAGCGGGTCGCGCAACTCGTCCAGGAAAACTCGCGCATCGACCTCACGAAAGTCGTCGTGGATGGCACCTGGACGAAGCCGAAGAAGCAGTGGTGAGGCCACCCGCCGCGCCGCCGGCTTTTTGCCATGCGGCGTTTGTGGAAATGAAGTTTTCGCGAAAACGGGCTCCTCAGCGACGGGCGCTACTTCCCGAACCGCGCGATCACCGGACTCACACCCCCGCATGATGATGAACGAAAGTATATGCAACTGACCGACACACAGAAACAGCAAGTCATCCGATGGATCGCCGAGGGGCAGAAGCTGGCCGACGTGCAGCGCCGCCTCGCCGATGAATTCGATGTCCGCCTGACTTATATGGAGGCGCGTTTTCTCATCGACGATCTCCAGCTCACGCCGCAGGATCCGCCGGAGCCGGTGAAATCGCCCATCACCGCGGAGACTCCAGCGCCACCGAGCCCGCTGCTCGCCACTCCCGACGCGCCGGTGGCCGCGACTGGCGGCGTCGCGCTCAAAGTGGACGAGATCATGAAGCCCGGCACCATCGTCAGCGGCGGCGTCACTTTCAGCGACGGCGGAAAAGCGGCGTGGCACCTCGACCAGACGGGCCGTCTCGGCATGAATCCCGAGCAACCCGGCTATCGCCCGCCTGAACCAGACATCAAGGCATTCCAGATCGCGCTCGACAAGGAACTCACCCGCCTCGGCATTTAACGTTTTGTCCAATCGGTCTCGGACCGATGGGGAAAGCCGCCCTGCTTCCTCGATGATTTCCGCGAAACTCGTGCGGCCTGCGTGGAGGCGCGAAGCGGGGCGTCGCCTACTTCTTCGCCACGCTGGCCTTGTCCACGCGCAGGATGCCGCCACCGGCAAAAGTGTTCACCAACGGCTCGCCGTCTTTGACTAAATCGAACTGCACGAACAACTGCTTGTGCTGGCCAGTCTGCGCTTCGGGCGTTGCCTTGAGGCTGAATTTTACATCCTTGTCGTCCTTCGTGATTTCGCGCTCCGCGGCAGTCACGCCCTGCGGCAGGCCGAGCAGAACGAGCCGCGCCTTTCCCTCGAATGGAATCTTCTGATCGAGCTTCAGCGTCATCGCCGCCTCGTCGCCCTGGTCGATGAAGTTGCGCGTCAGGCCGCCGGTTACGAACGGCTCGACGATTTCCAATTCCGCGAGCCCGGTGCTCATCCACACCGCGCCCTTGCCAAAATCCGCGCTGCCCACCACGCAGATTTTCCACTTCCGCACGGGCGCATCGCCGTTCGCGCTGATCGTGATCGTGCCCTCATCTTTCCCCTCGGGAATTTGCACCGTGCCGGGGCTGCCGATGCCGGGCGGCGCATAGATCAGCGCGATCGCGATCGCGCCTTTGAAGTCGCCCTTGCGCTCGACCGTGATTTTCAAATTCATCGAGCCATTGCGCAGGATCGGCACCTTTGGCTGCACGAGGTTGATCTTTACTGGAATCTCGTCAGTGACGGCGATGGGAAGTTTGTTCTCCTTCACCGAGTAGAAAGAACGCTGGTTGCCATTTTCAGCGACATCCAGATCGTTCTCCACCGCGCTGGTCACGACGGTATCCTTTGGTGGTTCGGTGAGCTTTACGTTCAGCGAGCAAAATTTTGCCGTCGATGCCGCGTCGGCTGCCGCTTCAAAAACCATCGGAATCGTATCCACCGACTTGTCCATCGGTCCCGCGAATGGCTTCACCCCGGCTGGCAGATCGACGGCCTCCACGATCGAATCGCCGCCCACGTCCCAACGCTTGATGCGGACCAGCGTCGCGTAGCGGTTTCCTTTTGGCACGACGATCGCGCGGCGCTCTTGATTGGAATTTTGCACCATCTCCGGCAGCCACGTCGTGAAGCGCGGCTGCACACGATCGATCTCGACGCGATAGACGAATTCCGCCCCGCCGCGTCCGAGTTTGTCTTCGAGCTTGATCACGAATTCGCCGTCCGCCGGGACCTTCCAGCGGATGCCGCTGTCGAGATGCCCGTCGTCATCATTCGCCGCGACTTGCCCGCCCTGCATGTTCCAGATCGTGAGCACGGAATCAAGCGGCGAGCGCAGTCTGCGCGCGAACACTTTCACATCGAAAGTCTCGTCCTTCTTCGCGGCGATCTTGAAATGATCCACATCGCCCGCCTTCTCGATGATCCCGTTTAATGCGAGCGGCAGCGCCTTGTCGGTCGCCACCGCGTGGGCGATGTCTTCGTTCGGTTCCGTTTCGAGGACATTTGGAAAAGTGGACACCCGCAATGCCAGCGGCTGCGGCGCGGGCTGGCCGTCTTCCGGAAAAAAATCGAAACGCCCCGTTGGCTTTGAGGCGAGTTTTACCGAGCACTCGCTTGGCCCCGCGGCATCACCGATGAGCCGCACTTTCAAATCCTCATCCGTGTGGCCGCCCGCTGGAAATGCGGCGAGCGGTCGTGGAAAAGTGCCGATGTTCAAAAGATAATGGCACTCGCCGGGGCCGCTGTTCGTGGCGTCCTTGACGGTAAGCAAATACTTGCCGTCCTCGGGCGCGATGAAACTCGTCGTGGGATCCTGCCGGGAGAACGCGCAATCATCGATCTCCCGGATGACCGTTCCGTCGGCTTTCGCGATCGTCAGATGCGGATCGTAAATGCTCTGGGTCTGCAACCGCGCGCCGATCACCTCCACGCCGAGCCGCTGGCCTTTTTTCAAATCGACTTCAAACACATCCTGATTTTCACCCGGCGTCCGGCCATAAACCGTCGTCCCGAGCGCGACCGCGAGTCGTTCGTTTGGCTTGTCCTTGTCCCGCACTTTTTCCACGAGCGGAAACGGCGTGACGTAAAATAAGCGCAGGTCGCTCACACCCGATGCGGTGACGACGCGGAACCAGTGTTCACCGAGCTTCGCATCCGGCGCGATTCTGACCTTCGCCATGAATTTGCCCGCCTCGGGCGCGGAGACGGCGGTGCATTCAATGCCGGGCGCACTGAAGAGCAGACCTTTCGCGTCCGCGAGCGCGCCGCCGGAGCACGTGATCTCCGCTTCGGTGCCGCGCTGCCCCGCCGAAGGATAGACGGATGCAAGCCGCGGCGAGCCAGCGAATGCGCACGCGGCGAAGGCGGCGGTGGCGAAGATTGCAGCGACCGTGGGTCTTTTCATCTGGCGGAGAAGGCGCGCCTGGCGCACCGGCTAGGCGAGGAGTTCCGGCACCACCACACCGCCGCGCACGATGTCGATCGGGCGATTGCCCGAGGCCATGAGCCGCTTGTCGGAGTTGATGCCGAGGCAGCGGTAAACCGTCGCCGCCATGTTCTCGACCGTGAGCGGGTCGTTGTCTGGCTCGCCGCCCGTGGGATCGGATGATCCATGGACGTAGCCCTTCTTAAATCCGCCGCCGGCAAACGCGACGGAGAAGACGCGCGGCCAATGGTCGCGTCCTGCGTCCTTGTTGATCTTCGGCGTCCGTCCGAATTCTGAGCTGACCATCACGAGCGTTTTGTCGAGCATCCCGCGACGATCGAGATCGCGGATCAGCGCGGCAAATGCCTGATCGAATCGTGGCAACTGCCCGTTCATCGCATTCGCGATGTTCGAGTGGTGATCCCATCCGCCAAACGTCAGCGACACCAGCCGCACTCCGCCTTCCACCAAGCGGCGCGCCATCAGCATCCGCTGGCCGGCTTCATTCTCGCCGTATTCCTTTTTGATCGCCTCGGGCTCCGCCGCGAGGTTGAAGGCTTCGCGCGCTCCACTCGACGAAACCAGCGAGTATGCCGCCTGGTAAAAGCTGTCCATCGCCGTCAGCGCGTCGCTTTTCTCCAGCGTGCGGAAATGCTCATCCACCGTGGAAAGGATGGTGCGACGCCGTTCAAACCGCTCCGGCGTGATGCCCTCGCGCATGTTCAGATCGCGCACTTTGAATCCCTTGTTGGCCGGATCGGAGCCGAGGCTGAACGGCCCAAACGCGGTCGAAAGGTAGCCGGTGCCCGCGAATTCATTCGGCACATTCGGCACGCAGACGTACGGCGGCAGATTGTTCCGCGAGCCGAGTTCATGCGCGACCACTGAGCCCAGCGAAGGATACTGGATCGCTGGCGACGGACGGTAGCCGGTGAACATATTGTGCGTCCCACGCTCATGCGCTGCTTCGCCGTGCGTCATCCCGCGCACGATCGTCAGCTTGTCCGCGATCTGTGCGGTCTGCGCGAGATTTTGGGAAAATTTGATGCCTGGAATCTTCGTGTCCACCGTTCCGAGCGGGCCGCGATATTCGATCGGCGCGAGCGGCTTCGGATCCCACGATTCCTGATGCGCCATGCCGCCCGGCAGGAAGATATGGATCAACGACTGAGCGGTCGGCTGAAACGTATCGGTTTCCAGCGCGCGCAGCTTCATCATATCCCCGAGCGAAAGCCCAAGCGCGCCGACGAGTCCGGTGAAAAGAAACTCACGGCGCGAGGCCTTGCCGAAGTGCGCGGGGTCGTCGAACCAGGTTACAGGTTTGGTATCGCTCATAGGTCTTGGATTTTGGATGGAAATGAAAGCGGCGTAGGACGTTTTGTGATGGCCACCTCGCGCACTAGCACAAGTCGGCCTTGTCTGCTTTGTGAAAACTCAGGATCGCCCTGCGCCTTAGTAAAATTATCGTTCTTCAATCCCGCCCGGATTTCTTTGCAGCCCGGTCCAGTGTGGACTGGCTTTCCCGCGCCAGAGTTTCGGGCCAGTTTGGATCCTTGAAGTATTCGCGGTTTGCCTTCAGGTAGGCCTTATACCGCGCGATAAATTCGCGATGCAGCGGGGAATCGGCGACGGCAAGTTGTGGATAAGATTTTACGGCCCGCTCCTGCGCCGCTCGCGGGACGTTCGTGTGCGACCCACGCAGATATCTCCAACAAGCGAATCCCACGCACGCCAGCGCGACGAGCAGGGCTGCAGGGTCAAGGGTGGTGTAGATCGACTGGGGCGGCGGTGGCCCGTCCAGGTCACGCAGCAGTGCCAAAACGATCAATCCCAGAAAACCGGAATATCCTTTGCCCCGGGCATAGTTCACGCAGCCCCAGAGAAACAGGCCGCAAGCCAGAACGGAAATGCGGGACTATGCACCTCACAGAATATGCCGCGTCACCGCAGTTTTGTAGGATAAACACTTACAAACTATTGCGCGATTTTTCGTTTCACGCCGAATTGAAAACACGAGTACATTGCGGCTCGTTGAACGGACAACCCCACTCCGCTCGCCGCACACGAATTGCTTACTGGAAGCAACAAAACCATGAACACCGATACATTACCAGCCAGCCTTGCACGTAAATCGCATGTCTTTGAAGACCTTGCTTCCGTCGAGGCCGCGCTGCGAAAAATCATGCCAGCCAACATTGAGGAGCAGCTGCTTGCGCAAATTCCTCAGTGGTTTTTAGTGACAGGATTGTTTAAGGATTTGGAGGTGGCTTATACACTGCTGGAAAATAGAGCCACTATCGAACCGAAATACCGAGCAGTTTTGACTGCGATTCTTTCACTTGGAGAAAATATATCCGCAGGCTTAAAGGATCGGCCCGAACTTGATATAAAAACGATCGGATATTGCCCTAAGGTCGTGGATTCAAACCTGCGGTATCTGCGCGGAAAATATCGTCAGTGGTTTTTCCCACGTAGCGGGGCAATGATGGAAGAGATTGTGGCAGATTCCCCTCGTGAAACGGCGTCAAGTATTTGAGCGGCTACTCGCGCTTCAATACCGGCTCGATACTACGCCACCGGAAGAAAGCCCTCAAATCTTTGAGGACTTCGATGAAACGATGGATGAGTTTCTGTCCCTCACGGGCTGCACTTCGGATCAAGTTCAGGACGCTTTGAATAATCACTACGAGGACTACGTTCGCAGGCAAGAGGGGCGCTGAACGCTGCTTCTTCGGCTTCTTCGGCGTAGCCCCGAGCTTGGCGGCGCCCTTGCCCAGTTCCTCTTTCGAGATCGGCCCGAAGTCTTCCGACTTCAACTCGGAGACGGATATTCCGCCGCGCTTTTCAGCAAATGGGTTGGTGATTTCGCAAAGTGACAATCCGCAGCACCGACTCGCGTTGTCCACGTTGTCAATCGCCCTACGCCATCATGTGAAAATAGGCGACGGAATCGCTTGCCCAATACGCGAGCCAGTCCATAGTCGCCGTCCACCCGCAGCGCATTCGCCGCGGTGGAAACAATGTCGGGGCGTAGCTTAGCTTGGTAGAGCGCCTGGTTTGGGACCAGGAGGTCGGAGGTTCAAATCCTCTCGCCCCGACCATTTTCCCCCTCTCCTCCGGCGGACGCCGAGGAGTGCCACCGCTGCCGCGAATGCCAGCATGCCCGCCGCAGGTTCCGGCACGGTCTGCGGGAGCAGCGCGGGTCCATGGTCGCTCGCCAGCGGTGCTTCGCCAGTGCCATCGGAGTCGTCGCCCAGTGTGACGCTGCCGCCGTTCCCGATCGTGAGGGCGGCGAGGCGCTGGTTCCCCTGAAAATTCACCGTCGCGCTCCCGCTGATCGGGCTCACGCTGACGCTCGCGGAGCCGGTTCCCAGCGCGGTTTCCATCTCGACCAATCCCTCGCGCGCGAGCAGCGACCCGTAATTCTGCGGACCGCGGATCAGCAGCGTGCCGCCCCCTTCCTTCACGAGATTCCCGTTGGAAATGGCGGCCTGGATTTCCAATTCAGCGGCAGCCGCTCCGGCGATGACCGTGATCGTGCGAGTGGCACCGCCAAGATTGACATTTCCCGAAATGATGGCGCTCTGGAGCCCGGAAGACACGGCGGTGATGTCGCCGTTGAGCATGAGTTTTCCGCCGCTGCCGCTCGCGATGATGCCGCCAAACATCGAGACCGCGCCCGTATTCAGCGTGCCGCCGGTGATCTGCACGGCACCACTCGCGACGACGAGCGCGCCGATGGTTTCGGTGACGCCGTTGCCGAGGCCAAAGGTGGCGTTCTCGTTGACGTTGATCGCGTCGAAATTCGCGATCTGCTCGTCGAAACCGATCGCCACCGAGGCCGGACCGCTGCCATTGCCAATGACGAGCGCACCCGGTATCGCAGTCGCTCCGCCGGTTTTTGCAAATGTCACCGCGCCATTGATCGTGGTGCCGCCCGTGTAGGTATTGCTCGCGTCGCCGGTGAGCACGAGTCCGGCATTCCCATTGACGATGATGCCGCCGCTGCCGGAGATCGCGCCGCCGAGCGTGATGAAATCCGTGGTCGGCATGATCGTCAGGATGCGTCCGTTCGTGTTGATGTTTCCGAGGATCGCCAGGCTGCCGGTGCTGCTGGTCGCGAAGGTCTGCGCAGACCCGAGGACGATGTGGTTATGAATGATCTGCACGCTGTCATCGGCATTGGTGATGCCGCCGGCACCGAGCGTCAGCGTATTCCCCACGATCGTGAATGGTGCCGCGCCGCTGGGAAAGATCATTGAGCGGATGCTCCAGTCGAGATTCGCATTGGGATTGAGTCCGGTGCTGCCGGAAAAAATAAGGTCCGCGCTCCCGTCAAAAGGCGGCGCACCATTCGTTGCCCAGTTTCCCCCGACGGTCCAATCCTCACCCGGACCGCTGCCGTCCCACGTGAAGCTGGTGGCATGGGCACCGTGGCACATCAGGAGAAGTGCCGCGACGATCTTGGCGAGTTTGCGGGGAGATGTTTGCATCGCGATGGGAGTTGGTTGGGCGGCCTCGGAAACGCTTCCGAAGGTGGACTAATAACTCCGCTCCCACAAGCCGCGATTGCGCGGCTTTCGCATGAAAATGTCAGCTTTCTTCCCGCTCGCGTCGCGCTTTCCGGCGTCCGAAGAAACCGAGCGCGCCGATGGCAAGCAACCCGAGAGCCCCCGGTTCAGGAACGGCCTGCACACCGTTTCCGGCGAGACCGCCGTCATCGAACAACGCAGGCGCAGGCGGCGGTGGCACACCGAGCACGACGACCGCCCCGTTCGCGATGTTCAAGCCGCCACCGATCGTCTGGCTGGCGTCAAACTGCACCGTGCCGCCTAGCACATCCACGGTGCTGCCGATCGTATTGCTGGCGACGATTTCCAGCGTGCCCGCGCCGGTCTTATCGAACCCGCCAGCGCCACTGATGATCCCGCTGACGACGAGCCCGTTTCCGTTCGTATCGAACGTCACGTCGCCATTCGTCCCGGTCAGTTCCGTGGGTTCGGTGATGACCGTAGTCACCCCGGCCCGGACTGTGCCGCCGCCGAGATTGATGTCATTCGGCAGTCCCGCATTTTGCGCCCAGATGCCCTCGGACCCCAGCACGAGCGTGCCGCCCGTCAGTTCGAAAATACCGGACTGCGCGCCATTGTGACCAAAGCGCAAGCCCTTCACAGTCGCCGTGCCGCCGCTCAGATTGAAGGCACCCGAACCGTCCCATGAGATCGCCATGGAGATGTTCGGCGAGTTCAGCGTCCCCGCGGAGAGATTGTAGATGCCCGCGCCGGTCCCCCAATGGCCGAGGACGAAATTGCGGCCATCGGCGTTCCCGGGCGCGTCCGCGTTCTGCGCGTTCACATCGACGGTGCCGCCGGTCTGAGTGATGACGCCCAGAGCAGTCGCCCCGCCGCCAAGGGTATTCCCGACCACAAAGGAATCCTGCACAAGGAGCGACCTGCCGGGGCCGATGTTCAAGATACCGCCAAGCGTGTTGTCCTGGCCGTTCACCCCGAATTGCAGCGAACTCACCTTCACATCCACTCCCGCACCCAGCGTCACCTCCCCGCCTGCAACCATGATCAGCGTCCCCGCGGGCGCGCCAGGATTGATCGGGACGGACAAAGTTGTGCTATCGGTCCGCGCGAAAACGAGTGTCGCATTGACCGTCCCGACTCCGCTGCCCAGCGTCCCCGTCGTGTCGCCATTTCCGATTTGAAGCACGCCAGCGTTCACGTTGAAACCGCCCGTCCACGCATTGTTGCCGCGGAGGATCAGCCGGCCCGGGCCTTCCTTGTTCAAAAAGAATGGGCCGCCAGTTTCCACGATGTTTCCGTTGTGAACCAGGACGGTGTTTCCGCCGTTCACGGTGTAGCTCATGTTTGCCAGCAGTGAAATCGGCGCATCGACCGTGGTCTGGCCGTTGCTCCCGAGTTCGACGATTCCTCCTCCGTTCGCCACGATCTGCCGCGTCAGCGTGCCGGGTTTGTTCACCCACAAGCCCAGCGACCCACCCGAATTCAGCGTGATGGTGCCACCGACCAGCGCCTGCGACTGATCCTCGATGCTGAAGATCCCGCTGTTGATGTCGATGTCACCCGCCGTGACATTCACGTTCACCATGCTCACTTGATTCCCGCCGACTTTCGTCAGCTTGTGCCCGGCGAGATTGAGGAGTTCTCCGGCGATCCCCGTCGTGCGAATATCCCAGCGTCCCGTCCCGCCCACGCTCGCATCCGCGGTCAGCGTCACCTTGTGCAGATTGAAAACCGTGCCCCCGCCATTGTTGACGATCGCGCCAATTCCACCGGTGCCGTTCCCGGAGATGAAGACCTGCTCCGCGCCGAGATCGAGGGCATTTACGTCGAGCGTGCCGCCATCGGTGATCACCGTATTCCCCGCAGCCGTCCCGAGCGCCTGCGCGCCGAGCGCGCGGAGCGTGCCGCTGGAAATGGTGGTGAGTCCATCAAATGCGGACTGGTTATTCACCCCGATCACCTGCGCAGGATCACCGCCGATATTGAGTTCCGGCGTTCCCGTGAGCACTCCAGCGTTCAGGGTAAAGCTGTTCACGCCAATCGTGCGAACCACTCCGGTGCCATTCGTCGGCGTCGCGTAGCCGCTAGCCGGGGCGAGGTTCAATTCCAGCTTGCCCGCAGTGGCCACGGTCACGGTGGTATCGCTGCCGAGCGAGCCGCTCGCGCCATCGCCGACTTGCAATGTGCCCGTCTGCACCAAGGTGGCTCCGGTATAGTCGTTGGCAGTGGTGTTCGCGACGATCACGCGATTTGCCGCTCCCGCTTGCACTGTGACGCCGGTGTCTCCCGAAATCTTGCCGACGCCAGTCAGGGTGTAGGGCTTCGTGAGATTGTTGAAAAGCGCGCTGCTCGGCGTGAAGGCCGCCGTCAGGTTCACCATGCCCGTGCCCACCGCGTCGTCGTTGAAGAGCACAGCATCAAGGTTCTGATAACTGGTCGGCCCGCCGGCGATTCCCAGCACCCAGTTCGGCGTCCCGCCATCCCAAAGATCATCTACGTTTCCATTCCACTTTGGAAAGTCGATCGCGGAGATGGTCAAGTCGATCGTGGTGTTCGTCGGATTGTCCACCAAGCCGCCGATTGCACGGCTCGACAATCCGGTGAGTAGAAAATTCGCCACGCTGCCGCCGCCAATGCTTCCCGAGTAGTCGATCAGCGGATAAGTGCCGATAGTCAGGTTCACCGGGGTCACTTGGATGGTATTGGTGGTTCCCGACACGTTGAGAGTGGGAGCGATGAATTTCGTATTCGCCGTGCCGGCGGATACTTTCAGGGTCGCGCCGAAGAGATTGAGAGTGCCCGCGGTGAAATTACCCACACCGCCGAAGCCTGCTTCGAGCGTGCTGCCGCCATTGGCGAAAACAAATCCCAGCGACCCGGACGCCCCAAGCGTCGCACCCGAGCTGACCGAGGGATTTAAGCTACCGCTCACATTCGCGAGCCGGAGGGTGCCACTATTCACACTCAGCGAACCATTGCCGCTCACCGCCCCGGGGACTGTCAGTGCATCGGTTCGATTGTAGGCCAGGCTGCCCGGAGAAGTGATCACCACGGCACCGCTGCCGGCGCTGCCACTCGTTCCGCCATCGCCAAGTTGCACCCCGCCGGCGCTCACCGTCAGCCCCCCGGAAAAGCTGTTGTTTCCCGAGAGCTTCAGCGTTCCACTGCCGATCTTCGTCAAGCTGCCTGCGCCATCAAGGTTGCCGCTGAGGGTGACGGTGCGGTTGTTCGCCACGGTATCGAACTGAACACCCGTGCCGCCCGAGACGAGGTGCATCTCGAGACTGGAACTCCAATTCGCCGTGGCTTGGACGGTGCCGCCGCCAAGGTTGATGTCGTAACTGCCAAGACTGCCGGGGGAGTTGGTCACGATGCCGTTGACGCCGATCTTCAAGACGCCGCCGTTCATTTGCAGGCGGGTCTCGGGCCGTGCGGGAGCGCGGGTCTGCATGGTCAGGCCATGAGCGGTGAAGGTGCCGGCGTTCATAATGAGCGTGCCGGCGCTGTCGATGCCGAGGATGAAATTGCCGGCCGCACCTTCATTCAGCGGGTTGTTGATCGGACCGGTCATCGTCAGAGCCCCGCCATTCATGGTGTAGCTATTCGTCGCCCCGCCAGCCTGCGGCCAGTGGCCGAGGCGGAACTGGCCGGAGATATTCACAACGCCACCGCTCTGAATCACATGACCGGATGCCCCGTCCCATTCGCCAAGATGGAAGTTCCCCACGTTCACAGTCGTTCCGGCACCGATGAAAGCGCGTCCGAAGTTATTGTTGATCGGTCCCACGCTCTGGTGGCCGTTTCCGATATGACCTTCCCCGACGAAGAGCGTGCCTAAGTTGTAGGTGCCCGCTCCGAATAGGTAGCCGCTCGTCGGATTCACCGCAGTTCCCACCGCCGTGTACAAAAGGCTCGCATCAAGCGCCTCGCCCGTAATGCTGCCAGGTGTGTGAACATAAATCGTGTCTCCCAAGCCACTCACCGGCACGCCATTCGCATCCCAATTCGCGGGATCGTTCCAAATGCCGTTGCCAGGATTTGCCGTCCAGATGCGTTCCACCGCGTTTGTGGTGATGGGAAGAGCTAAAATTCCGGCAATGCCGGCAGCGAGAATGCGTGGTGTTTTCATGAGGAGATGACGGGTTGGGTTCTGGGAACTACGGAAAGACTGCGACTAATTGACGGATACTGAAAATTTGATTTCATTTTTCCGCCCGCAAAGCAAGCGAAAACTAGAGTGAAACGGATAAATTTGCGGGCGAGAGCTATTTCGTTGCGATGACCCGGAAAAAGCACGGCGTGGTGTTAGTGGCAGTCGTGGAACGGAAAGTCACCTGCTCCAGGCCGTTCCCAAGGCTGGCCGTGCTGAACAGCACTGCGCTCGGATTCCACGCGGAGAGATTCGTCGATTCCTGCACGCTCCACGCCACATCCACCGCCAGGTGTCTGCGGGTGAAAGTGACCGCCGGATAGTTCGTGCCGCTCACATTCACCGTCGTTGCGAGACTTAACGCACCCGCATCATGGGTGCGCGGGTTTTTCCCAAAGCAATACTCCACGAAGTTCTTCATCCCATCGCCCTCGGCGTCATCCGCCACATTCACCAGCGCACCCAGCGTGCTCACTTCACTGAACGTCCAATGGTTGAAGCGCCAACCTTCATACCCATTCGCGAAATCCGCATCCGCCGCGCCCGGCGTCCCGCCTGGAACCGCGCTCAGCGCCCACACGGTCGGAAGCGGCACGGAAGGCGTCCCATAGTCCGCCCAGCCTGGCGCACCACTGCGGGTCACCAGTGAGTAACCCAACCCATCGCTCTGCGGATACCACGAAGCCTCGTAGTGAAACTCCAGCACTTCCTCCCCGCGGGAATCGAGCAACTGCAAGGTATCACCACCATTGTTCAAGTTGCCCAGATACTGCCCGCCAATCGCGATGCCCGCTCCGTAGCGATACTGAAAGGCTGCCGCATTGCTCACCAAAAGCACACGCGCCCCCGCCGCAAGCGACGCACCCAGCGGAAACGCAAACTCCACGCCTTTCACAAACCGCGCACCGCTGAGCGCAAGCGCGGTCCCACCGATATTGGCTAGTTCGATGTATTCAAAGTCGGACGCACTGACTCCCGGAATCGCCGTCGCTTCCGCAAGGGTAGGCGGCGCAGGGGCATAGTTGAGTTCTGTTACCCGGAGTTGATTCTGTGCCGCTGTTGGCGCAGCCGTGGTGGGTTGGGATACATACAAAGAGTTATCCGGCTTGCGCAATTCGATGACTTCTCCCCGCGCCGAGATCGAGCCGCTGTAAGCCCCGACGACCAGCCGATACTGCCCGCCCGTCGCCCCGGAAGTCCGCACCCGAAATGCGGCAGGCGACTTGGTCACATGCAGCAAACCGATATTCTCAGCGCCAGTGAACGCCGGGATGATGCAACCGCCGGGGAACGTGAAATTCACCGCTCCCGTGATGTGCCAGCCAGACAAGTCCACGGAGTTGCCGCTGTTGTTTCGGATAACAAAAAACTCCTCGTTTTGATTCGAGGAAGTAGGGTTGTAGTCGATCTGCTGGATCAGCAGCGCAGGGCTGTTTGGCTGCGTCGCAGGAACGCCGAGGCCATTGCTGGTCGGCCCGGAGTTAAACAGGAAAGAGCGACGACCAGGCAGGAAGGCAAACGTGGTATTGCCCAACTCAGGATTGCCAGCGTTGCTCGTATTCGGCGGCGTGGGGTTCGCGTTCAATATCCGCAATCCCTGCTTGCGAGACCCATGGTCGTGCAGCGCCGCGTCGAGGGTTCCGGTGAATCGCTGCGTGGCATCGCCATCCACCCAATAGCCCCATTTCTGCAACTCGCGATCCCCATCGGTCAGATACGCCGCGCCGGGCGGATCAACGATGTCGATTAGTTGGGAAACCCGCACGTCCCAAGGTCCATTCGTGGCGGAAGCCGAGACCAGCATCTGATTCATCAAAGTCCGCATCCGCCGGACAAACATCGCGTTTAGGTCAGGCGCTGCATAAACAAGGCTCATCAGGTAGTTACCTCCGCCGCCCACCGGCAACCCCCCCTGACTATGAATCTCATCGTCGAAGTAGTTCTGCGATTCAATCCAGGTATGCCCAAAGCTCAGGTCTTGATCCCAAGGAATCGTGTACCATTCCTTAGTCCCGAGGGTATCCCGATAGACGTAGTAGTTCTTGTGCCCCCAGTCCGTATTCAGAATCATGGTATGTGCCGCCACAAAGTTGATCAGCGCAGGTACATTCACGTTGTCGTAAACATGCTGGCGTCGCTGTGCCAAAGTGCGCGTGTTCGGATCCACTCCGTCGATCAGCGCCTGCAAGTCCGAGTTATCCTCAAACTCCCGCGTCTTCTTTTCCGCTCCCGGAGCCACACTCGACTCCAGTGAGTTATACATCTTGTAGAGCGCACCCTCCCCATCCAATCCACTCCGCGCAATGAACTCCTCGTTGCCATCCTCCACCATGTCGTAGATTCCGTAAAAGTCGCTCGTCGGTGAGCCAGCCGTGGCTTGGCGGACGTGGAGCATGTTTGAAAAGTGGGAGGCTGCGTGCTGCATGTCGGCCCATGCCGAGTAGGCCAGCGTATTGCGCAGCTTCGATTTGTCGGCGTAGTTCGAGAGTAAGTTCACGCTCCGAATGTCCGCCTGCCCCAGCGCCCACTTGAAACGATTTCCCCGGTTGAAGTTCAGGTTGTAACTCTTCTTGGGAAAGCCCTGGGTCGATTGGCCGTGGATGTTCACGAAGACATAGTCGTAGAACCGATCCAGATAAAAGACGCTGCACCGCGTTCCCGTCGTGCCAGCTGCCGCATTCGCGTCTTCCACAAACCAATGCAGCACCGGCAACTGGGTGGTATAGCCGCTTTCCAATGACACCGTTCCAAAGTATTGGTCGGTATCCGCGCCAGTGACGCCATCGAGGTCGAGGAAGAGTGGATCGGTCGATTGATTGTTCAGCGTATCGGCCGCCACCACGCGCCAGCGCAGCATGGCTCCGGGTGCGAGCCCAGTCGTGGGGATGGCTGCGGTATAGGCTCCGAGCAATCCCGCCGTCATCGGGACGAAAGTCTCCGCACCCCAACCCACGCGATACGCGAGTTGCACGCTGCTGATCGGGTTCAGCGTCGGCACGACTTTCGTCGCGATGGTGACTGGCACACTCCCCGCGCCACCCACCGGGCGCACCGGGTTCTTCGTCGTATTTGAAATATGTGGCCCGAGCGCGGAATAAGCCGCGCTATTCAACGCGCCAGCGGTCGGCGTGATCAGATAACTCGCAGCCCCGGCAGTCGTGGAGAGCCCGTCTAGCTGCGGACGCATGAGCGTGTTTGGCTCCGCCGTGGAGTTGTTTAGGATTTGCAACGCAAGGATATTTGTCCCTGGCTGAATCGCGCTGGCCGGGATGGTCAGGGAGGTTACCCGCGTGCGCCCAGGATCGTGCGTGTTCGTTGCGGCGCTGTTCCAGAGCGGTGTCACCGGCGCGTTGTGGGATGCGATCAGCGACCCATTGACCCACGCCGCATAGCCATCGCAAAAACGCCCGGTGAACTGCGCGGAATTCAGCGCCGCAGGGTTCGCCACGGAGAATGGGACGCGCACGAAAGCCGATGGGTTGGTGGAGACCATGCCTGCCAATGTCGTCGTGAAGTCCGCTGCACTCACGCCCGTCGTGGAGCCAGTCAGCGTGTCCGCGGAGTTGGCGATCTGCTGGATTTCCGTCGCGGTTAGGATGCGATTGTAGAAGCGCGTGTCATCCATCAGCCCGGTGTAGCGTTTCCAAAAGCCATCGTGCGAACGCCCAAGCTCGATGGGCTGCGCTGCCGTCCATCCCCACGCCTGGCTGTTGTTAGCGGTGGCGGCAAACACGCCGTCGATATAGATGGTCACGGCCTGTCCCGCGCCTTGGTTCATGGTCACGGCGATGTGATGCCACAGGTTGTCACTTACATTGATCGGCGCACCGAACGAGCAGTAGTCGCTGTTCGACTGGAGGTAGAGTTTTCCATCGTCCAACTGCACAAAGACAATTCCCGCATTCACATAGTCCGGTCGCCGATCCCATAGCATCGCACCGGCGTTACCCGCTCCAGACGGCGGATTGGCACGCATCCAAAAAGAAACCGTCGAAGCAGCTACGTTGTAGGCAGCATTCGCAGGGATGCTGACCTGATCATTCTCCACCCCGACAAACTGCATCACGCCCACGCGCCTCAGCGGCGCATTCGCCGCGTCCGTGCTCGATGCGAGAAAGGCGGTGCCACTATTGGTCCCGTTGCGCCCGAGCCCGGAGCTATCCAGCCCGACACTGCTCGTGGTCGAGTTATAGCGATGCTGAAGGTTCGACGAAGCCACCACCGTTGGCACGCCCGCCGTGCCTAGCGCCGCGACACCATTCGACCACGCGCTGTCGGTAAATGGCTCATTGCCTCCCCGCCAAGTCGTCCCGGTCGTCGCATTTGGCACCAGCCATTTCACTGGCGAAGTCGCCGTCACGAGATTCGTCACGGTCGTCGTCTGGACCGTCCCGTAAGACACATCCGCTGCCTGGGGTGGGTATGGGTTCCACGATTGCACTGCGGTCGTCCCGCCGCCCGCTTCCGCCTTGGTCAGCGCGAGATATTCACCCCCGGCATCCAGCTTGAAATTCGTGTGTAAATTCGCCGCCGGATTCCTGCGATCCTTGTTTGACGCAAAGACGACGAGGTATTGCCCCGGCAGCAGTGCCTTGTCTGGGAAGGCCCATTTGCGGAGCTGCCCCGCGTTGTCGCTGAGATACCATCCGAGCAGGCTCGCCGAGCTGGGACCGGCATTGTAAATCTCGATCCAGTCCTCATGGTTGCCGTCTTCATCAAGGATATCCTCGATGTTGTTAGCCATGAATTCGGAGATCACGAACTGGCCGCGCGCAGTCACGGGAAGGACGGCGAGCGCGATCAGCAGGACGAAGATGCGGGGAAAAATCACCTGAACTGCTAAGCCGAAACATCCCGGCGGGCAACGAGTTCGCCATGAAATCGTCACCGAGCTTGCGGAATCCCGATCCGGCGGATTCTATTTTCTGATGATTCGAAATGTCGTCGTCCTCGGCGGTGGAAGCGCCGGTCTGCTGGCCGCGCTTTCGCTAAAAATCCGCGTGCCGCAGCTTTCCGTCCGCATCGTTCTCAGCCGCGAAATCGGCATCATCGGCGTGGGAGAAGGGAGCACGGGCGATCTGCCGAATCACCTCCACGGCTTCCTCGGCATCGATCCCGGCGATTTTTACAAACGGGCGAGACCCACCCCGAAACTCGGCGTCCATTTCCTGTGGGGAGCGCGCGCTTCGTTCGACTACACCTTTTCAAAAACCTACGTGGGCGCGGCGAACGGGCTGCCGCATTTGCTGGGATACTATGCGTGGGAAAACTGCGACGCGCTCGATCTCAACTCCGCGCTCATGCATGAGCGGAAGGCCTTTGCCCGCCTGCAAAATGGCGCGCCGCTCCTGCAGCGAAACATCGCCTACCATCTCGAAAACGCGGACTTCGTCGCCGCGCTGGAATACTACGCCATCGCGCAAGGCATCACTTTTACCGAAGGCAAAATGCTATCCGTCGAGCGCGGGCCGGAGGGTGTTGCGGCGATCGTCCTGGAATCCGGCGAACGCGTGTCCGCGGACCTATTCATCGACGCCTCCGGCTTCCGCTCCGAGCTGCTCGGCGGAGCGATGGAGGAGCCGTTCGAGAGTTTCGACGACACGCTCTTCTGCGACCGCGCCATCGCCGGCGGATGGGAGCGCACCGACGAACCCATCCTCCCCTATACGACCGCGGAAACGATAGACGCGGGCTGGGCATGGCAGATCGAACACGAGCGTCACATCAATCGCGGCTACGTTTTCAGCTCCGCGTTTCTTTCAAACGATGAAGCCGAGGCGGAGTTCCGGCGCACGAATCCGAAGGTGCAAAAAACGCGCGTCGTGAAGTGGCGCAGCGGGAGGCACGCGCGGACATGGGTCGGGAATGTCGTTGCGCTCGGAAACAGCGCCGGTTTCGTCGAGCCGCTGGAAGCCACGGCCATCTTCGTCATCTGCAACGCCGCCCGCGCACTCGCCGTCGCGCTCAACGATTCCGAACGCGACCCGCAGCCGACCGGGCGCGACGCGTTCAACAAAATCGTGACGCGCATGTGGGATGAAATCCGCGATTTCCTCGCCATCCACTACCGCTACAACACACGGCTCGACACGCCCTTCTGGCGGCACTGCCGCGAGGCCACCGCGCTCCACGGCGCGGAGCGCATCGTGCGCTACTACGAGGAAAACGGCCCAAGCACAGCCTTCGCCTGCGAGCTGCTCACGCCCGAGACGAGCATCTTTCATCTGGAAGGCTTCTACGCGCTCCTGCTCGGCCAGAAAGTCCCGCATCGCCGTGTGCGTCCGCCGACGGCAGCGGAGCAGGCGATCGTGGACAACGTGCGTGACACGCATCTCCACCACGCACGCCACGGCTTCGGCGTCGTCGAAAGTCTCGCGCTTCTCCGCGGCCCGCACTGGACATGGACACCCGGCTTTTACCAGTCCTAAAGCGCGTGCTGCGGCCGCTGAAACGCGCGCCACGCAGCCATCGTTTCTTTCAAAACCAATGTTTGGTCTTCCTTGATTCCGTAACCTTGGAAGCCAATCGGGCCGTGGTATCCGATCGTTCGCAGCGTTTTCACGAAGGCACCCACATCGTAGCTCCCCTGGCCGAGCGGACGGATGAGCCGCTCCCAACCCATCGCTTTGGTATCGCCCGCGTCCGCGCCATTGATGGTCACAAACACAAGCCTCGGCAGCGCCGCGCGCAGCACCGAAGCCGGATCGCGCTCGGAGCCTTCGACTTTTAGCCAGTGGCATAGATTGAACGTCACCCCCACGCTGCCGCGATTCATTTTGTCGGCCAGCCGGGTCGCATCTTCCACGCGCTCTAGCCACGATCCGGTGTGCGGGTAGAGCGCGATTTTCACGCCACGCGGTTCGGCGTAGTCGGCGATTTCGCGCAGCTTCGCGAGGACGACTTCATCGCCATCTGCGGAAGAATTCGCGACCGCCCCCGCCGCCGTTTCCACCCGTGAAATCGCCATCCACAGCGCCGAGTCGTGGCCTCGCATCGCGTCGATCTTCTGCTTCAGCGCGTCATCCAGCGCCGGACGCGTGCTGGCGAAATTCAGCGTGAGATACCCATTGAAATAACGCAGCCCGGCTGCGCGGAGTGCGTCCGCCATCTTCGCATCGCCGGGCGCGCCGCCGAGGCCCGCGTAACCGAGTTCTTTTAGCAAAGGAACGACCTTCTCCGGCCCGCCACGGGCGATCGTGTCCATCGCGAAAAACGGATTCGTTTCCCCGGCAAACGCGACACCCGCCAGAAGGCCAGGAAGTAGCCGCGCGAGGAATCTCATGAGAGCGAGCGGCAACCGGGGCGGCTTCAGTCGCCCAGCTCGACATTCCAGTATGCGAAGTCGAGGAAGTGCCGCCAGCTATCGTGCAGTTTACTGTCGAAGGTGATGTGGACGAAAGGACGCCACTTCGGACGCACGGGCTTTTTGATGAGCTGCATGCCGACCTGATGCGCGAGCCGGTTTCCCTTCCGCGTGTTACAGGTTATGCACGAGCAGACGATGTTTTCCCACGTCGTCGCGCCGCCTTTGTCGCGCGGGATCACGTGATCGAGATTCAGGTCGCGCTTGTCGAAAACGCTGCCGCAATACTGGCACATGTTCTTGTCGCGCTCGAAGATGTTGTGCCGCGTGAATTTCACCTCTTTCCGCGGCATCCGATCGAACAGCAGCAGCACGATGACGCGCGGGACGCGAATCTTGAACGAGATGGTGTTGACCATTTCCTCCTCCGGCTCGCCGGTGGAAAAATCGCGCCAGCTCGCGAAGTCGTGCGTGAGAAAATTGTTCTGCCCGTCCGCGTGGACGACTTGGGCATGGCCCTGGCACAAGAGGGTAAAAGCCCGGCGCACTGTGCAGACATTGATTGCCTGCCAGAGTCGGTTCAGAACGAGAACTTGACGATCGAGCATAAAAAATGTGGGCGCTCGTGCCCGGAAAGTGCGCGGAAGCTAGCACCCGACCTGTGCAGCGTCAATTGATGCGCGGGCGATCACAAAATCCTTTGCTGGCCCGATTTGGCGTTGGCGGGTAGCGTTGTACAACTGCATGAAAAACTCGTTCATTCCACCGCTCATCGTGGCACTTCTGGGCTGCGCACTCCCCACCGGAGCGCAGGACAAACTGGCTGAAAAACCCGCGGCATCCGCGGAAGCGAAGCCAGCCGTGAATGACGCCGTCGATTTTTCCAAATTCAAAAACGCGGATGAATTTTGGGATTACATCGTGAAGGTCGGCGCGGAAAAACCGCCGGGCGCGAAATCGCAGGAAGAGTTCATCCAGATTTTGGAATCATGGCTGACGCGGCAGCAGACAGGGGCGGAAGCATTCATCAAAAAATACCCGGAAGAACCGCGCCGCTGGGATGCAAAAATCGTGATGCTCATGGCCGCGAATCAGCTCCAGCGAGTCGGCGGAAAGGCACTCGATCCCGTGGCGAGCCTGAAGGAAATCGAGGCCGTCCTCGCCGCGCCGGAGGCCACTCCCGAAACGAAAATGGAGGCCGCATTTCTCCACGTGCAAATGCTCGGCCAGAGCGCCGATGCCGCCAAACCCGAGACGCTCGCGAAGCTGGAAAAAGGAGTCGCGGCATTCCTGGCCGCGTACCCGGAAAGCAAGCGTGCGCCGGAGATCGCCGAGATGCAGATGCAATTGATCCAGATGGACGTGGTGCCCGATCCCGACGCGGCTTTGAAACGACTCGCCGCTTTCAAGAATGAAGAAATCGCCGGATCGGCGAAGCGCATGATCGAGCAGAAGGAGAAAATGGCGGCGCTGAAGAAGAAGCCGATGGATCTGAAATTCACGGCGACCGACGGGAAGGAATTCGATCTCGCGAAGCTGCGTGGGAAAGTGGTGCTCGTGGATTTCTGGGCGAGCTGGTGCGGGCCGTGCATTTCCGAAATGCCGAACGTGGTGGCGACCTACAAGAAACTGCACGCCAAGGGATTTGAGATCGTCGGAATTTCCCTGGACGAGGATAAGGCGGCGATGGAAGGCGCGCTCAAAAAGCATGAGATGACGTGGACGCAATACTTCGACGGCAAAGGCTGGCAGAACAAGATCAGCAGCGAGTTCGGCATCGACTCGATCCCCGCAGTCTGGCTGCTCGACAAGAAAGGCCTGCTGCGCGAAACCGGGCTGCGCGGCGATGAGCTGCCAAAGGAAGTGGAAAAGCTGCTCGCGGAGTAGCGCGCGCTGGCGCACACCCAGCCCGAAAACTACCGTTTTACCTGAAGGAGAACTTCCAGAATCCGCGTGTTTCCGTTCTCTTCGGCGATTGGAATCACGATCTTGCCGTTGAACGTGACGCTCGTATCGGCTCCCGCAGCCAGCAGTGCTTGGTGGCTTCCGCACAGCCGTCTTTTAGCAATGCGTTCACCAATGCAGCGCGGTCTTTTCCTCCCACTGATCCAGGTCCGGGTCGTGCGTGTGCAACAGTTCAGGGCTGTCATCCACTGCGGCGCGGACCTTGTCGAGAGCACCCGACCGAATGAGCCGTTTGAGTTCGCCTAAGTTCATTTGAGTTTCTCGATGAGTAGTCCACCCCGACCATCAGGTCGAGCGATCCGATGCGAGTCTCAAGCCGATCCTCTTTCTTTACGGCAATCTCCGCCGGATTACCCTTGCGTTCCGGTTTATTTGTAAACGTCGCCGCGCGGTCCGATGAGCAGGACATCCAGCGTGCCATCGGCGGCTTCGGGCAGTTCGGGCGGGACCACGCGGAGGATGGCTCGATAGGAGCCGACGCGGAGGCGATGACAGCCGACCCAGTCGCCGCTCATCGGGCGCACGTTGGGCGAACTGGCCAGATCGGGGAGCGCAGCCACGGCTTGCAGGGCAGCACGCATCTGCGCCTGCCGATCACCGGGCATCCGTTGGAAGTAGCGTTTGGCGTGACGGTGGAGGACAATGCGCCTCACAGTTCGTCGAGCGCGGTGAACGCCTCGCGCCGCCGGGCGCGGGAGTCATCCAAGGCTTCGCGCAACTCGGCCTGCGCGGTTGCGTCGAAGTCAAGGCCGAGCGCTTCGTTCAGTTCGCAAAACTGAGCCCACGGGATGATGACTTCCTGCGGTTCACCGTGCTCGTCGATGACGATTTTCTTTTGGATGGCAGTCATGGGGGAGACGGTATCCCGCAGTCTGCCGCGCGCTACAGCGAAATGCTGGAACCGATCCCTTTCTGTGACCCCAAATTGGAAACGTCGCCATGACTAAGCATTACATTTTGCTCGCTCGGTTAATTCCCGTGCTAATTGCATCGATTCTCAACGCTTGCAGCCAACGCAATGCGAACCAGCCAACAGAGCCTTCCACTCGTCCACCAAACGGGTCTGCAACGAATGGGGCACCTAAATTTGGAGTCTTGAAGGCAATCCCAGGAAAGTCTGGACTCTACTATCCAGCTTCGGAAATGGGCGGCACTTGGGATTTGCGAGGCGTTCCATCGGGCACCGTCATTCGTTCTCCACAAAGCGGTAAGCTCTATCGGGTGCCGTAACGCGCTCATCGCGGCGTGGAGAGGACGGAGTCGCTGTTTGAATCTCGCTCGCCTAGGAAATCAGCTACTGCAATGAAGCATCTCGGCGCGGAAACGTGGAAATCTCAATCGGCTTCGCACGGTTCACAGCGTTCGATGCTGCGCGAACTGGAACTGCGCGGAAGGCGCTCCGAAAGTTGCCGAAAAGCTGCTCGCGGAGTAGTTCGAGCTTCCGCTTGCGCGCCTGCGGGTCGCTCGCGACAGTCCGCGCCGCTCAATGCTTACCGTTTCATCAGTCTCCAAATCTTTCGCCGGTCGCACGCTTTTCGAGGACGCTTCGCTGCAGGTCAATCGCGGCGACCGCATTGGTCTCGTCGGCCCGAATGGCGCGGGGAAATCCACGCTTTTTTCGCTGCTGCTTGGCGATGCGACGCCGGATGAAGGACGCGTTTCGGTCGAGCGTTCGGCGAAGATCGGCTTTCTCCCGCAGGAAAGCGCGCCTGCCGGGGATGAGACGGTGCTGGAACTCGCGTGCTCCGTTTCGCCCGAGATGGCGAAGGCGATCCGCACGATCAAGACGACGCCGGACGATTCGCACGAGCATCACGACGCGCTCGCGACGTTCGATGAACTCGGTGGCTGGCAGCTTGAGCCAAAGGCGAAGCGCATCCTCGCGGGGCTGGCGTTTCGCGAGAGTGATTTCGACCGGCAGGCGCGGACGATGAGCGGCGGCTGGATCATGCGCGCACATCTCGCGCGGCTGCTCACGATGGAGCCGGATTTGCTCCTGCTCGATGAGCCGACAAACCATCTCGATCTCGAATCACTCGTCTGGTTTCAGGAATATCTGAAGGCGTATCCCGGCGCGATTTTGATGATTTCGCATGACCGCGAATTCCTGAATCAGCTCGTCGGCAGCATCGTCGAAATCGCGCACAAGCGGCTGAATCGCTACCGTGGCAATTGGGACAAGTACGTGATCGAAAAAGCCGCGCGCGAGGAGCAGCAGCTTTCCGCCTTCAAAAATCAGCAGAAGGAAATCGCGTCGCTCCAGCTTTTCGCCGATCGCTTCCGCGCCAAGGCCAGCAAGGCTTCGCAGGCGCAGAGCAAGTTGAAGCAGATCGACCGCATGGAGAAAATCGAGGCGCCGCTTTCCCAGGAAAAGTCGGTCCACATGCGGATGCCGCAGCCCGCGCGGAGCGGCTCGCGCGTCATCACGTTGAAGGGCGTGGATTTTGCCTACGGCGAGATGGCGGTGTATCGCGGGCTCGAATTTGAAGCGGAGCGCGGCCAGCGCACCGTGCTCGTCGGCCCGAACGGCGCGGGCAAGTCCACACTCATCAAATTGCTCGGCGGCGCACTGCCCATCCAGAGCGGCGCGCGCGAGGTCGGCTACAACGTGAAGGTCGGCTACTTCTCCCAGCACCGCATGGAGACGCTAAACGCGAAACACACCGTGCTCGAAGCCGTGATGGACATGCCGAATCCCGTCGGCGAACAGCAGGCGCGCACGGTCCTCGGCAGCTTCCTCTTTCGCGGCGACGATGTTTTCAAACACGTCGCCATCCTCAGCGGTGGAGAAAAGACGCGGCTCGCGCTGGTGAAGCTGCTGCTCGATCCGCCGAATCTGCTGCTGATGGACGAGCCGACGACGCATCTCGACGTTGGCTCGATCGACGCGCTGATCGGCGCGCTCCAGCAGTACGAAGGCACGCTCATCTTCATCAGCCACGACGTGCATTTCATCCGCGCGATGGCGAAAACCGTGCTGCACATCAGCGCCGGAAAACTCACGCCCTACGCTGGCGACTATCAGTATTACCTCGATAAATCGAAGGCCACCTCCGCCCGTGCCGCGCTGACTGCTGGCGAAAAATTGCACAACTTGCAACCAGTTGCAGCGCCAGTAGCTGCGGCCAAGCCCGTGCTCGGCATGAAGGAAATGAAGGAGCTTCGCCGCGCCGAAGCCGAGGAGCGGAAAGCCATCGCGAAAGTGAAACGCGACACGGAAAAGCGCGTCACCGATCTGGAAATGCAAATCGCGACTCTGGAAGGTCGGCAGCGCGATCTCACTGCCCAACTCGAAGACCCCGCCGCCTACGAAGCCGGGGGAAACGCCGTCGCGATCAACCGCGAACTCGGCTCCGTCGCCAAAGACCTTGCGCGCCTGAACGAAGATTGGGCCAACGCCACCGCGGAACTCGAAACCGACGCGTGAGTGTGGTGGCTTGAAGAGCTTGCTGCGGAGCGGACTTGGCTTGGCGAAGTCGTCGCGAAGTGAGTAGGCTGGCCGCATGAAGACCCTCAATCCAAAGGCCGAATACATCGTGAAGAACGGCAAGCCCACCGCGGTCATCATGCCAATCGCCGAATATGAGGAACTCCTGGAGGATTTGCACGACCTTGAGGTGATCGCCCGTCGCAAGGACGAACCGACGATCCCGCTCGCCGAGGTGAAGTTGCCGCGGAAACTCGCCCTGCGAAGGCTTTCCATTGCATCAGCCGTGCGCTAGAACAAAATCGTGAAAGCTCTCGACGCCAATCTTCTTCAGTCAGCCACGCAAAGGCTGGTGGCGGAATTTCAGCCGGAGCAAATCTGGCTCTTCGGTTCGCACGCTTGGGGCACGCCCACCGAAGATAGCGATGTGGATTTCATGGTCGTCGTGGGCGAAAGCGATGAGCCTTCCATCCGCCGTTCACAGCGGGCTCATCGTTGTCTGAGCGGATTGCGCATGTCCAAGGACGTGATCGTTCCAACGCGCGCCCAAGTCGATCGCTACAAACACCTGCGCGCCTCGTTATTTCACCAAGTTCTCCACAAGGGACGGAAACTCTATGGATGAGTTCGCCTTGGAACTCGTTCGCGACTGGATGACGAGGGCGAGCCACGATCTTCGATCTGCGCGCCTCCTCTCGGCGGCGGACGAACCACCCTTGGACATCGCCATTTACCACTGCCAGCAGGCGGCAGAGAAATCCATCAAGGCGTGGTTGCAGGGGCAGGACGAGCCGTTTCGCAAAACACACGATGTTGCTGACTTGGTGAAGCAAGCATCCGAGTTGAATCCGAACTTCGCACAACTCGATACCGCGGCAGCCGTCATCACGCCCTACGCTACAGCCTTTCGCTACCCCGGTGGCACCTACGAACCCATGCCGACCCGCGAAGAGTTCGACGATGCCCTGCAACACGCTCAAATCATTTATGAGTTCGTAATAAACCTGCTCCCGGAAAAGGCGCGACCACGAAGAGACTGCCATAGGGAAACATGAAACCCATCGCCCCACTTCTCGCGGTCCTCCCATTCGCCGTCATCGTCACCGGCTGCGAAACCACCCGCAAAGAGAGTTGCTGCGGAAGCTCGCGCTGCGCGGACTCGCGCCCCCGGCAGGACCACCGGACCGTTGCCGAAAAGGTCGGCACCGGCCTTTTCTGGCTGGGCCAGTCGGCGCTCCACACCGCCGCGAACGACGCTGCGCAGACCGAAGCGCCATTTCCGCACTGACGGGCACCCTTCCTATGAATTAGATAGCAAGGAGGCTAAAGAATGAGCAACACTTACCGCCTAACTTTTGATCTCCGCATCGGCGTTCTTTCCACAAATACAAGATATGGCGCGATGGCCTGACCCTTTCACTCGAAAATTACTAAGGCATTCTTTAATCAATTTGTTGTTGGTAGTTACTTTACTCGCGGTTGCAATCGGACTTGACCTGTTGGAGCATTGGGGAAAGGAAAAGCATCTATCGACATGGTTGCTCGATGGCATCGCGCTTCTTGCAAAGGTCTTGTTCTGGATGGACGCTTCATTCGTCTGTTGTGTTGCCACACTCGGAGCATTACACTTGATCCGTGAGGCATGGTCAAAAATCTAACTGCACGCGGAAAAAATGAACGAACAGGAATTTTCCCCAACAACGCCAATTCTCATGAAAGCTCATGTCATTTGGGCGTGGTGCTCATTTGTTGCGCTTATATTGGCGGTATTGGTAACGATTGCCGGAAAGACCCCAGAGTGGGCGACCGCAATTCCAATTGCATCGGGAATCATTACAGCCTTCGTAATTGATGCTAAAACTCGCCGCTATCTTCGCACGTCGGCTGAGGGTGGCGGGACTCGAAGGGTCTTCAACCCGTGGGTATCTCTGGGAAAACGAATACTTGATCTTGCAGTTGCTTTGCCTGTGGTAGTCTTGATCCTTCCGCTGCTCGCTTTTGCAGTCTGGTTGATCCAGCGTTTTCAATCGCCCGGTCCCCTTTTCCATCCCCAACGTCGCTGTGATATTTACAACCGTGGCTTTATAGTGCTTAAGTTTCGCACGATGCATTGTGTTAGTGGCGAAACCACTTGCACCGATCCGCGTGTCTTTCCCGCTGGGCGTTGGTTACGCCGAACTAGCCTTGATGAGTTACCCCAGTTTATTCATGTCTTGAGTGGAGAAATGTCTGTAGTCGGGCCGAGACCGCACGTGGCCGAATTGAATGCTATTTTTGCTGACATTGCTGAGTTTCGCCACAATCGTAATTTCGTGAAGCCTGGTATTACTGGGCTAGCTCGCATCCAAGGAATGCGCGGTGAGATCATTGATCTTACTCAAGAGATTCGTGCTGACATTGATTATGTTCAGAAACGCTCCTTATCGCTTGATTGCCGCATCATTGTGGAAACTTTTCGAGTATGGTGGCGATTTACTTGGTGATTGGGGGGAGCGAACCGGGGTCGGTTCCAGAATTTCGATCTACTCCACGGACAGGTTTCGCGAATGCCATACCTGTTTCCGTCAACATGCAATCCATGATCCAGAGGACCGTTCTTGTCGTCGCGGATTCCGCGGCTATCCTCACTGCATGGCACACACCATCCAACTCCGGCTCCAAGCCCCCGGCGACCTCGGCAAGTTTCGTCTCCCGGCGGGAGTGCAGCGACGGCTGAATGAACTGCGCGACCGTCAGGATCAGGGCAAGCCTCTCACCGCTGCGGAGCGACGCGAGGCGGAGGGTCTGGTGGAAGTGTCCGAAATGCTCTCGCTGCTGAAACTCCGGGCATCAGGCGCGCGGGCCGCCGCGGCATGAATGTGCCGCTTCCGCTGAAACGCGCGGTGTTTCAGCGGGCGGACGGGCGCTGCGAATACTGTGGACTTTCCCAAGCCGGGCAGGAGGCGCAGTTTCATGTGGATCACATCCACCCCCTCACCGATGGCGGCGCGACGACACTCGAAAATCTCGCCCTCGCCTGCGTGTCATGCTCCCTCCGAAAAGGTGCGCGCCGGACGGCACCCGACCCGTTGACTGGAAAACCCGCTCGCGTCTTCCACCCGCGCAACCAAATCTGGTCCGATCACTTTCAGTGGAAAGGCTGTCGTGTCATGGGGCGCACTCCCACGGGCCGGGCGACTGCGGATGGACTGAAAATGAACCGACTTCTGGCGCAGGCCATCCGGGCCGAGGAATCGCGGCTGGGCAGGCACCCGCCGACCGGGCATTCAGGTTGAGTGGAGCGGAGGCGGAGGGAGGCGAGGTCCGCGAATCGTGGATTCGTGGCGTAAGTCGGACTCCGTATTGCCTGTCCGCACCAGAAACGACGTGCGAGAATGCACGGCCAATTATATCGCCATCGCAGTCACCATCGTCCTGTTGCTCTCGGGTTGCGCGTCGCGCAGGAAGATCAGTTCGGCGTCGTGTTTCGGCTGGGAAGGTTCACCGGCGTGCGTGGGCCGGGGTTGTTCTGGATTATTCCGCTCGGGATCGAGCGCTGGGTGAATATCGACATCCGCATTTCCACCGCGTCCGCCGAGCAGCAGGAGACGATCGCGCGCGACAGCGTGACGATCAAAGTGAACGCGGTGCTTTGGTATAAGATCGTGGACCCGGCGAAGTCGGTGATCGCGGTGAACAATGCGGCGCAGGCGGTGTATCAACTCGCGCTAACTAGTCTGCGCAACATCATCGGGCAGCACGATCTCGACGAGGTGCTCCAGCAGCGCGACAAGATCAAAACGCGTCACTGATCTGGAAATGCAAATCGCGACTCTGGAAGGTCGGCAGCGTGATCTCACTGCCCAACTCGAAGACCCCGCCGCATACGAGCCCGGGGGCAAAGCCATCGCGATCAATCGCGAACTCGGCTCCGTCGCCACCGATCTCGCGCGGCTCAATGAAGAGTGGGCGAATGCCACTGCGGAATCGGAATCATCGGGCGACGCATAGACAACGCCATTTCCCCTTGGTCGATGGATGCCTCGACCGCCATCGCACCGTAAGTTTTTTGGCTTTTCCCGGTTCGCTGCTACCGTTCACGTGGTTTCCTGCTCCCCCCAAAAAAAATGAAAACCCTGCCGTCCCTCGTCTGCGCCTTTCTCGCCCTCTCTCCTTTCGCCTTCGGTGTGCCGTTCCTCACGGTCACGAATGTGGAGGTCACTGCGATCCACCCGACGTTGGAATCCATGGGATTCACCGTGGAAGACCCTCCGGGAACGATCCGTACACTTCAGGGTGCGGGCGCGGCGCAAGCGGAGGTGCAATATATCGCGGACGACTTGGGGCTGTTCCTCGATGCACAGGTGCAGACTTCTTCCGGCGGGAACGAACCGGGGTTGGCGGCGGAAATCGTCTTCACTTTCACCACCACCAAAAAGATCGAGATCTTTACCACGATCGATCCGAGTCAAGGGCCGACCATCAAGACGTTCAACGGCGGACCGATCCCCGCCTTAGCCCCCGCGGGCACTCACACGATCCGGATGAAGGCGTCGGTCCCGACGGGGATTATTGGGATCACTTTTGAAATCGCAGAAGACACCTCCGTCATTCCCGACCCGGACCCCGGCCACGAGAACGTGGCCGACAAGCTGGCGTGGCGCAGCTACGCGAACGGGCTGTGGGATGTTGCGGCGAATTGGAAACCCTCGTTTGCGCCCACCTTGCTCGACACGGTTTGTTTCAACATCATCCCCACCACGGTGGCACAACGCACCGTGCCATTGCCGGACATCATCGTGACTTCCTCGGGCAATGAAGCGCGTGAGGTGAAGCAGATCGAGATAGCGCGGAGCGCGGTGAATCTGCGCGATTTTTCGCTGGCGACGGGCGATGGCGCGACCACCGGGAGCACGCTGACCATCGGCAACGGCGGGCGATTGACGCTGGATGCGACAGCTTCGCTTCCGGCATCGGGGCATGTGAATTTTTCCACGACGAACGCGATCATCGGCCTCGGCGCGGCGCAAACGATCGCGCCGGGCAGACGGCTTGCGTTGTCCGAAATGACCATCGGCCCGAATGTGCGGTGGCAGGACGCCAGCCTCTTCGTCATCGTGGGGCGGACGATGAATGCGAGGCTCGCCATCGAGTCGCGGTTCACCGATCCGGCCACGAATAATACCGTCGGTGGCCAGATGCTCCTCGGCCTCGCGACTGGGGTGCGGGGCATCCTGGATGTCTTCGGCAGCTTGGAAGCGGACGACATCCTCGTCGGGGCCGCGCGACGCAGCGTGGGGACGGTCTTTGTGAAAAAGGGCGGAACCCTCGGCAGTCAGGACGGCCTGCTCGCGTCGAAAAAGGGGAGCAACGCGGGCGTGTTCGTATCCGACGAGGTCGTCGATGAGCCTGGCACCGATCGCGACTACACCTCGCAGGGCCAGCATTCCGAATGGGCGATGACCGATCTGGCCATGAGCGGGCTGGCGAATGGCGGCGCGGGCTCCACCGAAGGCGGGGAGTCGCAGTTGTTCATCTCGTCCGGTGGGGTGGTCGAGGCCAATCAGGCGTCGCTCGGAAACATCCGCGCGACCAATGGCATCCCTGCGGTGGAAAAGGCGACGGTCTTCGTGGTCGGACATGATCCGGTGGATCGGGAAGTGTCTTTCTTCAATATCTCCGGGCCCCTCATCGTCGGCCCGTTCAGTCCGGGTGAAGTCAATGTTCTCGATGGAGGGCAAGTCCGTCCGGAAAGCGTCGCGATCGGCTCGCGCGGGCGCGTTTTCCTCCAGCGCGCCGCCGTGGATGAAAACGACGCGCTCATCGCCAAAAGCCGCCTCCAAGTTTTCACAGGTCAAGGGCCGCGCGCGGACGGGCCGGTGACGATTGCGGGCGGCGGTTTCATTTCGATGAGCAGCGGCACCGATCTCCTCTGCGGCGATCTCACCATCGGCGGAATCCGGCGGACGGCCGCCGCCCTCTGCCGCATCGACGACAGCGAAACAACGCAGGAACTCAGCAAGATCGAAACCGGCAACATCAGCGTCGGAAATCTCGGCTTTCCCGGATTGCTCGATCTGAACTTGCCCACGGTCGAGGCCGAGCAATTCATCTCCGTCGATCTTGGTTCCGCCATCCGTGGAACGGGCGAACTGAAGTTTCGCAATCCCGCCGGACAACTCACCAATCGCGGCTCCATCATCGTCCCACCCGGCGCGGGAAAAGTGCTGCGGGTGGGCGGCGATTACATCCAGCCGAGCCCCGGCAAACTCGTCATCACCGTGAACCCAACGAACGTCGCGCCGAGCGCGCCCTTCATCGTCGAAGGCACGACCGTGCAGCTCAACGGCACCGTGGAACTGCGCTTCAGCGGCCAGCGCCGGCCGCGAACGGGTCAGGTCTATGCGCTCATCCGCGCGGACAACGCGACCAGCATCACGAACACCGCGACCTTCAAAATCACCGGCGCGATCGCGCGTTTCGATGTGATCGTCGAGCCATTCGGCGTGGCGCTCGTCATCAAATAGCGCGGGCGGAACGGACGGCGCGATCCTTTGAACGGGCGGCGCGCAGTCGGTGATTGCGCTTTCGCGCTGCGATGCGCGAAAAACGCCGCGTGACCCGAATCCTCGAAACCTCATGAGCATGGAATGGTCGCGGCTCCTTTCCTCCGACCGGCTCGGCTCGGATCGACCCACGTCGTTCGATCCGCTGCGTTCGCCGTTCATCGTCGATTCCGATCGCGTCGTCTTTTCTTCGGCATTTCGGCGTTTGCAGGACAAGACGCAGGTCTTCCCGCTGGCGGACAACGACTACGTCCGCACCCGGCTCACGCATTCGCTGGAAGTCGCCAGCGTCGCCCGCTCGCTCGGGATGCGCGTGGGCGCGCGGATCGTGAAACGCGACGGGCTGGCGAAGCAGTTTCACGCGTCGGATTTTGGCGCGATCGTCTCGGCGGCGGCGCTGGCGCACGATTTGGGGAATCCTCCGTTCGGGCATTCCGGCGAGGATGCGATCCGGCATTGGTTTAAGACCTCGCCGGTGGCCGGGCGGACGCGGCGCGAGTTGTCGCCGGATGAAGCGGCGGACTTTGCGAACTTCGAGGGCAACGCGCAGGGCTTTCGCATCGTGGCACGGCTGCAAATGCCGGACAATCCCGGCCTGCGACTCACCTGCGCGACGCTCGGCGCCTTCACCAAATACCCGCGCGCGGCGCGTCTCCCGGCACGGGTGAAGCCGAGCGGCGTCAGCTCGAAGAAGTTTGGATTTTTCCACGCGGAAAAAGCGCTTTTTGCAGAAGTCGCGGAGCGCACCGGGCTGCTCCAGCGCACCCGCGGCGTGGGCCGCTGGAGTCGGCATCCGCTCGCCTTTCTCGTCGAGGCCGCGGACGACATTTGCTACCGGCTCGTGGATTTCGAGGATGGGTTTCGCCTCAAGTTTTTGACTTTCGAGGAAGTGCGCGAGGCGTTTCTAAAAGTGAGCGGCGATCCGAAAGACTCGCAGCGCGCAGATCGGATGAAAGACCCCAAAGACCAAATCGCCTTTCTCCGAGCGCAGGCGATCGGCGCGGCGATCCAACAGGTGGCCGACGCTTTTCTCACGCATGAATCGGCGATTCTCACGGGTGAGTTCGATGAAGAATTGTTGAGCCTCGACATGCCCTGCCGCGACGCGCTTCAGAAAATAAAACAGCGCAGCAAAGCGACGATCTATGCCACTCCTCGCGGCGTCGAAATCGAGGCGGCGGGTTACGAGGTTCTGGGTGGCTTGCTCGATGTATTTTACGGGGCCACCGACGACATCGCGCGGCGGGGCAGGAAGGCCACGCGCAAGAGCGAGAAGCTGCTGAGTTTGATTCCCGCGCAGTTCCTCGGACCAGACGACCTGCCATCGCCGGAGCCATACGAGCGGCTGCTGCGCATGACCGATTTCGTCTCCGGCATGACGGACAGCTACGCCGTGTCGCTTTACAAGAAAGTGCGCGGAATCTCGCTGCCGGGGCAGTGAACTGCGGACCGTGGCACGCCTCCCGCTAATACCATCAATTGTGATTTGGTGGTGATTGGCGGGGAGGGCGAGTCTTCAGCCGGGAGCTGCGGTGCGAAAAGCACACGCGCTCGGCGCAAGACTCGCCCTCCCTGTTTTTTTCGTGCCGACGAGTTCACCCGATTGTCGCTTTGCGCGGAAACACCAGCGCGGCTAGCCTCTGCCGATTGGTTTCCAGAGCATGAAGACATTTTCCGCAGCGCATTTTATCAGCAGGGAGTTGAGCTGGCTGGAATTCAACCAGCGCGTGCTCAATCAGGCGCTTGATCGGGCGACGCCGCTGCTCGAGCGCGTGAAGTTTTTCACCATCACGAGTTCAAATCTGGATGAGTTTTTTGAAGTGCGCGTCGCCGGCTTGAAGCAGCAGATCGAGTCGGACATCGTCGAGCGCAGCTTCGACGGGCGTACGGCGTCGGAGACTTTTCGCGCGGTACGGCAGCGGGTGAAGCAGATGGTCGATCAGCAATTCCGCTGCTGGCGCGACGACATTCTCCCCGCGCTCGCGAAGAATGGTTTTCAATTTCTGACGTGGGACAAACTCGACCGCGCGGACCGCGATTTTCTCGAGGATTATTATTTCCGCAATGTGCGCCCGGTGCTGACCCCGCTCGGCATCGATCCCGCGCATCCCTTCCCGCAACTCCTGAACAAGTCGCTGAACATCGCCGTGCAACTCGAGATCGAGCGCGCCGGTGAAGTGCAGCGCCGGCTTGCCGTTGTGCAGGTGCCGCGCGTGTTGCCGCGGCTGGTGAAACTGCCGCGCGCGAACGATGAGGACGGCTACATCTTCATGGGCCACCTCATCGGCCACTATCTCGCCGATCTTTTTCCCGGCACCACGATCCTCGGCTTCTGGCACTTTCGGGTGACGCGAAACAGCGAACTTTATATCGACGAGGAGGACGTGGGGAATTTGTTGAGCGCCGTGGAGGCCGAGCTGCACAATCGCCGTCGCGGCGCCGCCGTCCGGCTCGAGGTAGATCACAACTGCCCCGGCGAGATTTACCACTACCTGCTCGAGACGCTCGATCTCACGCCCGACGATCTCTACATCATCGACGGTCCGCTGAATCCGATCCGCCTGATGGCGATCTGCGAGGGCGATCACTCGCCAGAGCTGCGCGACAAACCGTTCGTCGCGCCGGTCGCCATGCCGTTCCGCGATGGCGCGGATCCTTTCTCCGTCATCCGCCAGCGCGATGTGCTGCTGCATCATCCGTACGACAATTTCAGCAGCGTCGTCGATTTTCTCGAAACCGCTTCCCGCGATCCGCACGTGCTCGCGATCAAGCAAACACTTTACCGCACCGGCGGCGATCCGCGCATCGTCGGCGCGCTGATGAACGCGGTGAAAAACGGCAAGCAAGTCACCGCCGTCACCGAGCTGAAAGCGCGCTTCGACGAGGCGAACAACATCCTCTGGGCGCGGCGCTTGGAGGAAGCGGGCGTCCACGTCGTGTACGGCATCGTGCATCACAAAGTTCACTGCAAAGTCGCGCTGGTCGTGCGGAAGGATGAGGACGGCCTGCGCCGTTATCTGCATCTCGGCACCGGCAATTACAACCCGAGCACCGGCCGCCTCTACACCGACGTCTCGCTTTTCACCGTCGATCCCGAGTGCGTCGAGGACGCGACGAATCTCTTCAACATGCTGACCGGCCTCTGCGAGTTTCAGGGCGCGAAAAAGCTGCTCATCGCGCCCTTCACCGTCCACGCGACGATGATGAAACGCATCAAACAGGAGACCGATCACGCCGGGCAGGGCAAACCCGCGCGCATCATCGCAAAGATGAACGCGCTCGTGGATCGCGAAGTCATCGAGGCGCTCTACCGCGCGTCACAAGCTGGTGTGCGGGTCGATCTCATCGTCCGCGGCACCTGCTGCCTGCGGCCTGGAGTTCCCGGGCTCAGCGAGAATATCCACGTCCGCTCGATCGTCGGCCGCTTTTTGGAACACTCGCGCATTTTCTATTTTGAAAACGCCGGAGCACCGCGGGCGTATCTCGGCAGCGCGGACTGGATGCCGCGGAATTTTTTCCGCCGCGTCGAGGTCGTCTTCCCGATCTCGGACTCGGTGAATCGCGAGCGCGTGCTCACCCAAATCCTCGCCACGCAACTCGCCGACAACCGGCAGGCGTGGGTGCTCGAGCCGGATGGAAGTTACGCACCGCCAGTGGTCCCGAAGGGCGCGACGCTGCGCGACAGCCAGGCCGAATTCATGGCAATCGCGCTCGGCGCCACGAAGGTGCGGCGCAAATCCCGGGCCCATGCCAACGGCATCCCAAAGCTCGAAGTCGCGCGAAAGCCGAAGTGACTTTTACGGCAGAATCTCAGTCCCGACGCCGCTGTTCGTGAAGATTTCCAGCAGCATCGAGTGCGGCGTGCGCCCGTCGATGAAGTGAACTTTCTTCACGCCCTGCCCCAGCGCGTGCAGCGCGCTTTCCACTTTGGGAATCATGCCACCGTCGATGATTTCGTCCTCGCGGAGTTGCTCGATCATTTCGCGGGTGACGGACGGGATCAGTGAATCGCGATCGGTCGGATCGCGCATGATGCCGGGCACGTCGCTGAGGTAGATGAACTTCGCCGCTTTCAAGCGACCGGCGATCGTGCCCGCCGCCATGTCCGCGTTGATATTGAGCACGCGGCCCTCCGCGTCGGTCGCGAGCGGGGAAATCACGGGCACGGTTTCGTTCGCGATCGCGGCAAGGATAGGCTCGAGTTTTACGTCGATCACCTCGCCGACGAATCCGAGATCGACCTCGATCGCTTTTCCTTCGGTTTGCAGCGGCAGCTTTTTGCCGACGAGGACATCGCGCCCGCGGACCGTGATGCCCTTGCCGCCGAATTCATTCAGCCGCGCGACGATGCCGGGATTGATCTCGTTATCGAGCACATCCTCGACGATGCCGATCGCCTGTTCATCGGTGACGCGCAACCCGTTCACGAAACGCGGCTTTTGGCCGGCGTCGCGCATTTTGTTGGTGATGGATTTGCCGCCGCCGTGGATCAACACCGGATTGATGCCGACCGCTTCGAGGAACACGACATCGCGTAGAAACCGCTCAACGACCTGCGGATCCTCCATCGCGCTGCCGCCGTATTTGATGACAAAAAGCGCGCCTCGAAATCGCTGGATGTAAGGCAGCGCCTCGATGAGTGCTTCGGCGCGAGTGATCGGTGAGAGGGCCATTTCGGGGAAAGTAGAAAGTGAAACGCGGGAAGTGAAAAGCCCCGTTCCTCACTCGCCCATGTTCAGCTTTACGTAATCGACGCTGAGGTCGGTCGTATAAACGGTGTATTCGCCGGGGCCGAGATTGAGGTCGATCGTCACTTTGAAACGCGGCTCCGCCACGAGCGCCTGCAATTTCGCGGCGGGCGTTTTGCTGGCGATGCCGCCTTTCACCGCGATCACACCGTCATAGAAAATATCCACGAGTTCCTCGCGCACCTTCGCGCCCGAGTAGCCAATCGCGTCCATGATGCGGCCCCAATTTGGATCGCCGCCAAACCACGCGCATTTCACCAGGCTCGATTTCGCCACGGCCTCCGCGGCCTTGCGCGCATCCGAGTAGCCCACCGCGCCGTTCACCTGCACTTCCACAAATTTCGTCACGCCCTCGCCGTCCTGCACGATCATGCGCGCGAGCGTTTGCGTCACGTGATCGAGCGCGCGCTGAAAGATTTTCAAGTCCGCGTGCGAAGCCCGCAGCGACTTGTTCCCGGCGAGCCCGTTCGCGAGGAGAATCACGGAGTCGTTCGTGCTCATGTCGCCGTCGATCGTGATGCGATTGAACGATTGCTCCACGGAAACACTGAGCGCGTTTTGCAGCACCGCTTTCCCGATCGCCACATCTGTCGTCAGGAAACACAGCATCGTCGCCATGTTCGGATCGATCATCCCCGCGCCCTTTGCGATGCCGCCGATGCGCACGGGCTGGCCGTCGATTTCAAATTCGACGGCGCATTCCTTTGCAAAAGTATCGCTCGTCATGATCGCACCCGCCGCCCGCGCGCTGCCCGCCGCGCAGAGCGCCGCGGGAAATTGCCCCGCGATCGTCGTCTCGATTTTTTCGATTGGCAAAGGCACGCCGATGCGCCCCGTCGAGCACACCATCACCTGCCGCTCGCGCAGCCCCAGCGCATCCGCCGTCGCGCGCACCATGCGCTTCGCCGTCTCGATGCCGCCGACACCTGTGCAGGCATTGGCGTTGCCCGCGTTCGCGACGATCGCCCGCACATCGGTCGAGCGGAGATTCGCCCGCGAGACGCGCACCGGCGCCGCCTTCACACGGTTCGTGGTGAAAGTGGCCGCGACCTCCGTGGGCTGCGGGGAAAAGACGACCGCGATGTCCGGTCGGTCCAGGTTCGTGGCCTTGATGCCGCAATACGCGCTGCCCGCGAGGAAGCCCTGCGGCGCGGTGATCCCGCCGGTGATTTCGGTGAATGAAGACATGACGCTGCTGGGAACTGGGTGAAGCTCGCGGACGATTCGGGAGCGGAAAAAATCACAGCGGATTTGTTTCGGAAGGCGAGCACGGATTCGGAAAAAATGTGGCGGGCGAATGCTGTCGTCCGTTTCGGGACGATCACGGGTAAGGCCAGACCAAGTCGGGTTGCCTTGCCGCCGATTTGCTTTTGTCGAAGGCGGCAGCTCCGTCGTCCGAAAGGTTTGGCCCAACAGAATAGAGAACGAACCCTCCACCCTCCTTGCGGCGATAGATCATCGGTTTGGCGCTGTAAATATCGTCGGGCACCCTCGCGATAAAATCGGGAGCGAGTTCAGTAAGTGATTTGGGTGGCAGCCCGCGCTTGATTTCAAAACGCTCAATCGCAATGGCGAGCGTTCCTTGGTCCAATCGAGTTTGCACAAGTGCGAACATCTCCGCGACGGTGGAAAAGACTGGAGCCGAGATCTTAAAAAACGCGAACCAAACGTCGTCGATTCCCTGGAACTGATCCGCGCCCGAGGGAGTTGCGCGGTCGGGGTCATACTTTGTGCCTTCTGCGTTCACTCGTCCGAGGAGTTCATCGAAGTAGCGATTGGCGCGGAGTTGATTGTCTCGAAACATGCGATCGGGCATGAGCAACGCAAAGGCATACCCAATCGGTGGCCCCGAAAAGCCGGGCAGACCCGGTATTGCGCTTATTTCGCTGGCACGTTCCCACGGGGACTTGTCGATATACTTATCCTCGATTCCGTTCCCAAATCCGCGTTCGCTCGCAAACGAGTATTTGTAGCCATCCCAAACCCTCACTGCCGCGAAGTCTTCGGCGATCTTTTGTAAGTTCTCATCGTCCCACGAGTGGTCTGCGAGACCCGCGCCCGCGGTCCAAATTGCAGTTTGAAGGCAAGTGATCCTGACGAGGCCGCAGATCAAAGCAGGTTCGTTCGCCAATGAGAAATACGCCTGCAAGCAGTTCCGAAAATCGTCGTACGCAGCGACTGAATTGCCGAGTGCAAGCTGTGTCTGCGCTCGCAGTGAAAAGAGCTTGGCCGCATTCGCAAACAGGCCCAGATGCGGAAACGGGATGGCCGCACCGGCGTTTAGGTCCAAATCGAAGCGACACTGTTTGCGCGTCCTCCATTCGCTCCATTCCTGAAACTGCGGCGCGTAATGTTCGAGCGCGCGAAGCACATCGCGCGGGGGCGAGTCTGTCGTCTCGGAAATGAAGCCTGCGTCTTTGAAATAGCTCTGCCACTTTTGCCAATCGAGACGCTCTCCTTTCAGTGGATCGCCGAAGCTGGGCGGGTTTGCGGTGGGCAAAGCCATCGGACTTTTCGCGCCTGCTTTCATCATCGCGCGCATCATCGGCAGCGCGGCGAAGTTTTCCTCATCGGGAATTTTTGGCGGGGCGAAATCCGTGAGATTCAGTTTCACCCCGCGCGCCCGCGCTTCCGTGGCATAAGTCTGCCAGCGGCGTTCAGCCTTCCAGTTCAGGAAAAAATGCAGGCACACGCAGAGCGCGAGAAACACGGTGCATCCCGCGAAAATGGGGTGGGAACGGAACCAGGCCAACAGCTTGCGCATCGCGCGAAAGTAACGGGCAGCTCACGGAAGGAAAGGCTCGGGAATTCGGTGAGCAGGGCAAATGCATCAAAGCTGTCATTTCGACCGAAGCGGAGGCGGTAAAGCGGGCGGAGCGCAGTGGAGAAACCTCTCACTTTGCCTTTCGGGCCAGGTGGCGCGGAGCGCAAATGTCGTGCGGCTCCGCCCCGCCTTCGCCCGCCGAAGAAAAGTGAGAGGTTTCTCCACTGCGCTCCGCCCACTGGCCCGCCTCCGCTTCGGTCGAAATGACAGCTTTGGCTTTTTGACGCAGCGCACGGCTCGGCTCATTCCTTCCACAATTTCTGCCACCACTTTTTCCCGTCCGCGTCCTTCGGTGCGTCGCCGCCGAGCTTCATGCGGTCGCGGATTTTTCCGATCTCCCAGCCGGTCAGGTTCGCGAGCGTCGCGGCTTCTTTTTCCTGCCGGCCTTTCAGACCTTCAAAGTAGGTGACGGCGGCGGGGCACTTGTCCTTGTCGCCCTTCCACGGATGCCGCATCACGTAGCGGCCCTGGAAATTTTCGCGGTCCTTCGTTTCCTGAAAGACGAGGTCTTCCGGGAAATGCTCGCGGTCGTAGCGCACATGCAGCCGCGTGACGTAACACTGCTGCGCGCCGCCGCCGCCGGGTGGCGCGAACCGACCGCGGCGACCCTGCGGACCACCGTCGTCATTTGCCCAGAAGACGCCGAGCTTGCGCAGCTCATCCGCGCTGAGCGGATCGGCGGCGCACGGGTCGCACCAATTCATGTCCCACGCGTATTCGGTGAAGACCACGCGCATGTCCTCCTTCTTCACCTGCTGGTCGAACATCGCCTTGTAGAAGTCGCCAAATTCCCCTTTCACAAACAGCGGGATGTCCTGGCCGGTGGGCAGTTTCACCGTGCGATAGTTGGTCGTTTCGACGCGGCCATTTTTCGTGAGCGTGTAAATGAACAGCTCCTGCGGGCCGTCGGCATTCACCGTGCCGAGGCGGATCGGCAGCATGAATTTCGGGCTCTCGAACGCGATCTGGAGCGGGCGCAGATAGGTGAAACCGAGTTCGGATTTTTTCTCCAAGTTCACCTTCGCGACGAAGAAGCGGACTTTCTGTTTGATGTAGCTGCCGAGCACTTCCCCCGCGCCGCCGGGAATCTTGTAGCCGCTTTCTTTCAGCCACGTTTCCAGTCCATCGCTCTGGTCGGCGCTGAGGATGACGATGTCGTATTCGCCGACGGTGTATTCGGCTTCGATTTTCACGCCGAGGCTCTTCGCGCGTTCAGCACCACCCGCCGCAGCCGCAGGCGCAGGCATGGCGCTGAATGTTCGCATTTTCTCCAGTCGTGGCGCGCACGGATCTTCATCAAAATACTCCACCAGCCGTGGCGCGGTGTAAGCGTCGAGATGTTCGATCAGCGCCTTGTCCGCGACGTGAATCTGATCGCGCTCCAGAAAAGTCGGCACCGGAATCACGATCGCGAATTCCTTCGGATCGCCGCGAAAATCATTCGCCATCGTCATCACCGTCTTGTCGTCATTTCGCGCGAGGACGACTTGCGAGGCTTTGTTGAAAAGTTTCGTGTCCGCCTTGGCGACGTAGAAGCCACAGAAGGCGAACGCGTGATTTGTGGCGAGCAGGGCGAGCGGAAGCAGCAGATGTTTCATGGGATTCAGGGAGTTAAAGGATGAGACGGACGGGACGCGGAAACATTAGCAACCGGGCGGATTTTGGCACTCACGGATTCGGCTTCACATCCTGCTCCTCGTCCTCGTCTTCCTCGTCCTCGTCGCCGACGGAAACCGTCAGCGCGTCCTCCCAATCCGCGCCCGCCGGTGGCGGCGGCGTGCCGGTGAATGGCGGACGTTCCGCGATTTGGAAGTCCGCGTGCATCACCGGATCGCGCGGGCGCGAGCGCCAGCGCGCGACTTCCGCGCCGAGTCCGAGCGCGTCGATGTGCGGCATCCACGCGTCGTGGAGTGCGGGCTGCGCGCGGCGGAGTTGTTTTTGGATGAAGCGTCTCGCAAACACCGCGTCGCGCCGCCGCAGTCTCCGCGCGGGGCTTTCGTCCGAGCGGCACGCGGGGAAAATTTTCATGACGAGCGCGACGCAGAGCAGCGCCACTCCCGCGCTTCCCCAAATCGTGAGCGGAAGATTGGTCGCGAACTGCTGCACGCACAGCGCGGCGCAAAGCAGCACGGCGATGAGGATCGGCAGAAAGATCGAGCGCGCCGCTTTCCGCGCCGGGCTCGCGAAGCCGAGCACCAGCGGCACGATCGAAAGCACGAACGCGCCGATCAGCGCATTCATCGCCGCGCGCCACTCGTGCGCTCCGTGGAAGACGGCGACCATGATGAGAACAAATCCCACGAAGAAACACATCGAGGACGCCCCGCCGAGCGCGCGCCACAAAAGCGGCGGGCGCGGCTCCGGCTCGGCGAATTGCTCCGCGACCGCCTCGCTCAACGCGGCGCGCGGATCGAAGCCGCCGCCGTGATTTTTGTAATGCTCGGCGAGCACGTCCGAACCGCTCTCGCGGCCTTTCGGAAAAAGACGGGTGATGACCTCGCGTTCGTACGGCGCGAGCGACGCGGATTCATTCATGAGCCGCAGTTTTACCTTCGATGTTTCATCCTCCGCTCCCGGCAAATCCTCGACGGCGACCACGCCTGAATTCCGCATCCGCGCGAGAAAGTTCGGGAACATTTCCGCCACCGATCGCTCGCCAAAACGGGCAAGCGCCTCGGGCCGCATCGGCGCGATATTTTGCTCGAACCACGCGTAATTGATGCGCCCTTTCCAAAGGCCGCGCGCACGGAGTTCCGACGCGAACCAGATCGCGGAAAGCGCGAGTGCGAAGAGCACCGCGAGCGCGATCGAGCCGAGTCGCGCCACTGGCTTCCACAGCTCGATCGCAGACGGCACGCCGGGCTGGAGAAACTCGAAGAGCAGCGAGACACGGTAGCTTTCCTCCGAGCCGCGCCCGAGATCGCGCTCGGGAAAAATGAGCCGCCATGCCTTGTCGTATTTGATGTTGTACTGCGTCTCGCGCGGGCCGGTCGCGGGGAAAGGCGGGAAGCGGATTTCGTGTTCGTAGCGATAGCGTTTCGCGACGCGCGCGCCCGCCTCGCGCCACTTCGTGAACGCGGTCCGAATCCGCGCCGGGAATTCGCGAAACTCGCCCCACGAACCGAAGCGATCCGGCATCAGCGGGATGTCCCACGCGGGCGCGAGCGCGTAGCGTAATTCATACTCGAGGCGAAACGTGAGCGTCGCGTTTTTCCATCCGCCCTCGGGCGCGCCGATGCCCCACGTGAGTACGCCGTCGGTGAAATCGTAGCGATCCCGCTCGCGCCGATCGCCCACATTCAAAACCTGCTCGCCCACCGCGTCCTCGCGCACCAGCCGCCGCAGCACGATCGCCTGATCCGGCCCGGTGGAAAGCGGGCGCTCCAGCGTGTCCATGTCGCCATCGAGAATCGCCGTCATCCGCTCGACGACTTCGACCGCGCCGCTGTCGAGTAGGTGCGCGTCGATCTGGATGCGATCCCAGTTTTTGTCCCAATTCGCGCGGGCGAAAATCGCGAGACAGAAAAAAATGAGGAGGGAAAGGCATGGCGAGGTGCGCGACATGGCTCTGAAAAATAGCTGGCGGACAAGCCATGCGGCGAGCCCCGAATGGGCGGGCGCTATTCCCATCAAAAGCTCACCAACTCTCGCAACGCCGCGATCGTCTTCGGGCCGATGCCGGGCAGCGCGTCGAATGCGGCGATGTCCTTCAACGGACGCGCGCGGATGATTTGTTCCGCGGTCTTCGGCCCGATGCCAGGAAGCGATGCGAGTTCGGCGGCGGTCGCGGAGTTGAGATTGATCCGGCGCGCCTGTGTGGCTGGACCTTGCGCCATGGGTCGCTTCAAAACATCTGTCATCGACTCCACGAATCCCGTGCGCAGCCAAAGTCCGCGCCGCGCTTTCGATGCCTGAAGTTCCAGCGCACGCAAATCGCTCACGGCGCGTTGCGCAGCATCGGCGTTCGGATAGTCCGCGCTCTCGCCGCTCACCCGCGCCAGCCCCGCGGTCACCAGCGCCGCATCCAGCCTGCGTCCACCGCTTTCCACGATGCCCCAATACCGCTCGCTGCGACTCGCCCCCGGCGCGACCTGCCGCCGCGTGATGACGCGAAAGGGCACCGCGAGAAACTTCGCCGTCAACTCCCGCGCCTTCGCGCCGCCGAGCAGCACTGCCGCAGGCGTCGCGCGGAAATACGCCGCCTGCTCCGCGATCCGCGCGCTGTAGCCATCGTCCGTCTCCGGCGCATCCACGAAATAAAGCCGGATGATCGCGGAGGAACGCCCGCGTTTCACATGAAAGCTGTCGCCATCGAAATACTTGTCGGCTTCAAAAACGCAGCCGTCCCAAACTTCCCAGGCGCGCACTTCGGCGGCGCGGGCGCCCGCGTTCCAAACCGCAAGCGCCGCGAGCAGCGCCAGCACGATTCCACGGCTCATGTATGTCGCGCCGTGAGCGTGAGGCGCGGCCACCACCAGACAATTCTACCGTCCTCTTCCGCCAGGCGGAAAGCGGCGCGCGCATTCGCGGGCACGGCGGCGATCAACTCGCGGACACGTATGCGATTCTCCGGCGAAGTCGCCGCTGCCTCGAAATACCATTCGAGATCGGGTTGCTTCATCGGCTGCAACTCCGCGCTCACCACATCCAGTCCGCTCGCTTCGCAAAGGCGTTTCCAAGTTCCCGGCGTGAGCAGGCGGTGATGGCTTGGATCGCGGAATTTCTCCACCTGATGCAGCCACTCCTCGGCCTCCGGCTCGTCATCAGGAACGCTGCCGTCGATCAGCAAAAACCATCCGCCTGGCCGCAACACGCGCGCCGTTTCGCGCACGAAAGATTCCGGCGAACTGAAGTGGTGCGCCGCGATGCGGCACGTCACGAGATCGAAGGTCGCGTCCGCGTACGGAAATTCCTCCGCCGCGTGCTGGCGCGTCTCGACTGTGAGGCCGCGCGCTTCCGCCGCTTCGCGCACGCGTTCCAGCATCGGCGCGGCGAGATCGGCGAGCGTCACCGTGTGCCCGAGACTCGCGAGATGCAGCCCCGTATGCCCCGCGCCGCACGCGACATCGAGCACCCGCGCCCGCCCCGGAAGGCTGATGCCTGCAAGCGCGGCGGCAACATCGGCGACATCGGCAAGGATGTGCCCGGCACCATAGTTGCGGCTCTGCCGCGCGAATTGCTCCTGCGCAGCTTTTTGCACAGCATCGAGTTTCATTCGCAGCGTTCCGCGTCAGCCCACCTTCCGCAGTTTCGTCACGCGGCCCGTATGCACCCATTCGGCGACGAAAATGTTTCCGTCTTTATCGAAACACGCGTCGTGCGGGTGCAGGAATTTTCCCGAAACCCAGCCTTCGCCCTTCTCGTCGCGGCGCAGTTTGTTGCCGTCCTTCAGCACTTGCGCGCGCCACCCGGGGTCTTCGCCGAGGTGCGTGATCACGGCGTCGTTTTTATCGAGCAAAGTGATGCGCGCCTGCAAATCGGGCACGAGCATCACGTCACCGCGCGTGTCGATATTCGCGGGCAGCAGGAAGCCATCGAGCGTCTTGAGATGTTTGCCTGCGAGCGTGAACCATTGCAGCCGCATATTCGCGCGGTCGGCGACGACGAGCGATGGCTCGCGGCCCGCGCGCGCGTCGATCCACAGGCCGTGCGGCGTGTTGAATTGCCCGTCGCCCTTGCCCGGCTCGCCGAAGGACGAGACATAGTTCGCGGCCTTGTCGTAGCGATGGATGCGAAACGAGCCGTAGCCGTCGGCGAGAAAAAATCCGCCATCGGGCAGGAAGGCAAAATTCGTCGGCATGAACGCGTCGCGCCCCCAGCGTTTCACGGGCTTCGTGTCCTCGCCTTCGGGATAAAGTTTCGAGTCCATCGGCGCGCGTTTTTCCCACACCACTTCGCCAGTGAGCGTGAGCTTCGCAAAGTTCTTCACCTGCTGGTAGCCGGTGACCCACAGGAACTGCTCGCTGCCCTCGGTGCGCACCTCAAGCCCGTGTCCGCCACCTTGAAAAAGATTGCCGAAAGCGCGCACGAATTTTCCCTCGCCGTCGAAGACGAAGATCGACGGGTGATCCTTCAAATTCTCGCGCCCCTCGTGGATGACATAGAGCAAACCGTCGCGATCCACCGCGACGTTGTGCGTGGTCTGCCACGAATATTTGTCCGGGAGCTGCGGCCAATTGTGCAGCACTTCGTAGCGATGTTCGCCCTCGCCGACGACGAGTTGCTTGTCGGTCTTCTGGGCGGTGAGCACGCGCGGCGCGGCGATGGCGGCGGCAGTGGTGGCGAGGAAATGGCGGCGGGAGATGAGTGGGTTTTTCATAGCGGAAATGATCGCGCGAAGATATGGCCCGGCGCGTTTGGGGTAAAGCAATGCCGTGGCGGCGGGCGCTGCGCGCGGCTCAACTTTCAACGTCCAACGTTCAACGCTCAACGTTCAAAGAAACAGCCATCTGCTTTGGACGTTGAGCTACCCACACGGACGTCCCCCTCGCACCCAGCCCCGCTTTTCTGAGCACCCCCGACCAAACGTGTCTCCTTGGAATCAGCTTGCCGCGCCCACCGCCATCCGGCTTTCCTTCCCGGGTGGCTATGCATGATAGCGGCAGCGTGGTTTCTCCCGGAGCCGTGTCCTTCGACACGACCCGCTGGAGTGTCGTCGTCGCCGCAGGCGATCACCTTTCCCCCGATGCCACCGCCGCATTGGACACCCTCTGCCGCGCTTACTGGTATCCGCTTTATGCCTACGTCCGCCGTAAAGGTCTCGCGCCTGCGGATGCGCAAGATGTCACACAGGAATTTTTCTGCCGCCTGATCGGGAGAAATGATCTCGCCGCCGTGGACCGCCGCCGCGGCAGCTTCCGCTCGTTCCTCCTCGCGTCGATCAATCACCTGCTCGCCAACGAATGGGAAAAGGCGCGCGCCCTCAAACGCGGCGGCGGACGGCAAATCCTCTCGCTCGATGCCGAGGAAGCGGAAGGCCGCTACGTGCAGGAACCCGCGGCGCACGACTCGCCGGAAAAAGCCTTTGACCGGCGCTGGGCGGCGACCCTGCTCGACCGCGCGCTCGCACGGCTGCGTGAGGAATTTGTGAGCGACGGCAAACTCGGGCAGTTCGATTTGTTGAAAGTCTTCCTCTCCGATGTCGCGGTCGATGGCGACTACGCGACGCTTGCCGCACCGCTCGGCCTCGAGCCCGGCGGAGTCGCCGTGGCGGTGCATCGCCTGCGCCTGCGCTACCGCGAAATCGTCCGCGCCGAAATCGCGCAAACCGTGGCGACGGAGGCCGAGTTGAAAGCCGAGATGAGCCACCTGTTTGCGGTCCTGGACTGAGATGCGCACGCGCGGCGGAGTTCCGGGTAGCACGCTCGTCCCGAGCGTTGGTTTCCGCGTCCCGCGGAGACGAACTTCCCTCGTGCGTCGCCCCTGGATTCGTTTACGAAATCAGCAGCGACATCGCAGGAAGTTCGCGAAGGCGGGACGCCTTCGCCAACGCTCGGGACGAGCGTGCTCCCCGGAGCTTTCCTGCGAACATCTGTAATCCGCGCCCCATTTTCCTGCTTTCATAAAGTAACAACCCATGCCCGCCGAACACACCTGTCCCCGCTGCGGCACCGCACTTGCCGCCGACGCTCTCGAAGGTCTCTGCCCGACCTGCGTGGGCCGCGCGGCTTTTTCCAGTGAAATGGCGGGCGATGCCGGTGAAGCCGCGCTTTCCCCGGAGATCAAAGCCGAATTCGCGCGGCTCAAGCCCGAGGAAGTCGGCGAGCGGATCGGGCAATACAAGCTGATGGAACAAATCGGCCAGGGTGGTTTCGGGACCGTGTGGGTGGCGGATCAGGAGAAGCCGGTGCGGCGGCGCGTGGCGCTGAAGATCATCAAGCTCGGCATGGACACGAAGGAAGTCATCGCGCGTTTCGAGCAGGAGCGGCAGGCGCTGGCGATGATGGATCATCCGCATATCGCAAAAGTCCTCGACGCTGGGGCGACGCAGTGGGGCCGTCCGTTCTTCGTCATGGAGTTGGTGCGCGGCATCAAGATCACCGACTACTGCGATCAGGCGAATCTCCCGACTGCGGAGCGGCTCGCGCTTTTCATTCAGGTCTGCAACGCAGTGCAGCACGCGCATCAAAAAGGCATCATCCACCGCGACCTCAAGCCGTCGAACATCCTCGTCACGCTGCACGACGGCGTGCCCGTGCCGAAGGTGATCGACTTCGGCGTGGCAAAAGCGACGCAGCAGCAGCGGCTCACCGACCTCACGATCTACACGCAGTTCCAGCAGATGATCGGAACGCCGCTCTACATGTCGCCCGAGCAGGCGGAGATGAGCGGGCTGGACATCGACACGCGCAGCGACATCTACAGCCTCGGCGTGCTGCTTTACGAACTGCTCACCGGGCGCACGCCGTTCGATCCCGAGGAGCTGATGAAGCAGGGCTTGGATGAAATCCGCCGGGCCATCCGCGAGCAGGAACCGCAGACGCCTTCGATGTTTGTCAGCAGTATGACTGTCGAGATGCGCACGAGCGTCGCACAGCGCCGCCAGGCCGACGGTGCAAAACTGATCGTGCAAATCCGCGGTGACCTCGATTGGATCGTGATGAAGGCGCTCGAAAAGGACCGGGCGCGCCGATACGAGACCGCCAACGGGCTGGCGATGGACATCCAGCGGCATCTCGCCGATGAGCCGGTGCTCGCCCGTCCGCCCAGCCACCTTTACCGGCTCCGGCGGCTCGTCCGTAGAAATCGCGTGGTCTTTGCCGCGGCAGGTGCGGTGGCTGCGGCGCTGGTCATTGGGCTAAGTGTTGCGGTTCGTTCCTTTCTCAACGAACGGACCGCACGCGCAGGCGAGACCACACAACGCGAGATCGCGGAGGAGCGGAGCAGGCAGGCGCAAACCAGCGCCAACGCAGCCACGGCGAGCGAGTTGAAGGCGCAACGTTTCCTGTACGCCGCCGACATGAACCTCGCGCAGCAAGCACTCCGGTCGAACAACCTCGGACGCGCGCGCCAATTGCTCGATCTGCACCGGCCGGCGAAAGGCGATCTCGACCTGCGCGGGTGGGAATGGCGCTACCTCTGGCAGCAGTGCCGCAGCGGCGCGCAGGCGATGATCGCGAAGCGCGATG
>JANNWY010000137.1:0-7687 GCA_031409335.1 Chthoniobacteraceae bacterium
GATTGGGAATGGAGCCAGCCCAGATGGGGCGAAACAACCAGTGCCGCCCCGTCAGGGCTGGTTCGTTGTTTTCGGAAAACCCAGGGCGTTGCCCTGGGCTGGCTTGTCTGCGCACCTTTGGTGCTCCTTCCCGCCGGACATCCAAAGTGCATGACAAGCTCTAGGAATGCCCGGCGGATGGCCGCAGCGCCGGGGCAAACCGTCCGCCCTAAATCTATGAACCTCCGCACAGTCATCATTTATTGGAGTGCTGTTTCGTTGGCACTCATGGCTTTCGGGCTGCTTCGGGATTGGGCGGCTGAGGCTCCGGCAGTTGAACCGCAATTGCAGGTGGCCACCTCGGAATGGATAGCGGCGGAGTCGCCGGTCTATTGCGATCCAGACGACGACTGGGCAAAGGATCCTTCCGTAATCCAGGCCGGGGATACCTATTACATGTTCTATACCACCGCCAACCCTTGGCAGGACTCCGGCCAGGGAGGTAAAGGGGAGAGCCGGATAGATTTCGCCACCTCGGGCGATGGTCTGAAGTGGGACTATCAGGGCTTGTCCATTCCCAAGGGGAAGCCGGGCGAATGGGACGATGAGCGTCCGCAAGCCCCGGCCAAGCCCATTTTGAAAGATGGTGTCTATTACATGTATTACGCCGGCAAGAGTCCTGCGAAGGCGGTGGCGATCGGGTATGCCACTTCCACCGATCTGCGTCACTGGACCAAGCATCCCGGAAACCCCGTGCTAAGTCAGGGAAAGTGCAATGATCCCTTCATTTGGCTGGAAGGCGGAACCTACTATCTCTTTTACACCTCCGGCGGCGATAGCATCCATTACGTTACTTCGACTAATCTGACGGACTGGTCTTCCAAACCCGTATCCACCGGAGCCACGGGCGAAGGAAGTATCGTAATCAAGGACGGCCCGACCTACACCCTGCTCGGCTGCATCGGCTTTTCCGGCAATGGCGAATACTACCAAGCCTACACGACCCAAAGCCTCGCCGAACCCTTCGTGGATCGCGGCAAAATCAAAATCACGAATCCAGAGTTTGCGAAGGGAACCCTGAGCCACGGGGACATTCTCCGGCAGGGAGGTGAGTATTGGTTCTATTTCCAAGGCACCCGTGACGGCGGCAGGAGGTTTCAGATCGGACTGGCCAGACAGCCAGTGCCCGCCGCGAAGCCCGCTACTCCTTAGCAATTCAAACAACGAGCCTGCACGATGCGTTACCTTTTCACCTCACTGCTTCTACTCGTTTCGCTCATCGCCCGCGCCGAGGAAACGACGCGGCCCAACATCATCCTCTGCATGACGGACGACCAAGGCTGGGGCGATGTGAGCTACAATGGGCTGACGAAAATCCAGACGCCGAATATGGATGCGATGGCGGCGGCGGGGCTGCGGTTCAATCGCTTTTACGCGCAGCAGAGTTGCACGCCGACTCGGGCGAGCGTGATGACGGGGCGGCATCCGAATCGCATGGGTGTGTTCTGGCCGGGGATGCCGTTGCGGAAAAGCGAGACGACCATCGCGCAACTCGTGAAGCAGGCGGGCTACGCGACGGGGCACTTTGGGAAATGGCACCTCAATGGCGTGGCGGGGCCGGGCAAGGTGATGCCAGACTCCGATCCGCTCGCGCCGCGCAATCTCGGCTTCGATGAGTCGTTCTCTGTCACCAATTATTTTGAGACTGACTGGACTTTTGGCCGCAACGGCGTGCCGGAAAAAGCGAGCGGCGATGGCTCGGAGGTCATCGTGAGTGAGGCGTTGAAATTCATCGGCGCGGCGGCGGAAAAGAAGACGCCGTTTTTTGCCGTCGTGTGGTTTGGCAGTCCGCATGTGCCGCACGCGCCGCTGCCCGCCGACCTCGCAGCAGCGGGCGGCTCGGGCTACTACGGCGAAATCCTCGGCGTGGATCGCAGCCTCGGCACACTCCGGGCGGGCCTGCGAAAACTCGGCGTCGCGGACAACACGATGCTGTGGTTTTCCAGCGACAACGGCGGCTGGCACGACCCGAAAAAGCCCGACGCCCACGGCACGAACGCGGACCTGCGCGGACGCAAAGGCGACATGTGGGAAGGCGGCATCCGCGTCCCCGGAATCATCGAATGGCCCGCGCGCATTCAGCCCGCCGTGACGGACATCCCCGCCGGAGTCGTGGACATTTTCCCGACGCTCGTGGAGCTGCTGCAAATCAAAGTGGAGCATCCCGTGCCGCTCGACGGCATCAGCCTGCTGCCACTGCTCGACGGGCAGATGAAAGCGCGCCCGCAGCCGATGGGATTTTGGCAATTTGCGGGGGATCAAAAGAACTTAACGACTAACTCCGGCCCATCCGCGTGGAACGACAACCAATACAAGCTGGTGAAGCCCAAGCCCGGCGAATGGGAACTCTACGACATCGCCGCCGACCGCACCGAAACGCACGACATCGCCGCCGAGCACGCGGAAGTGGTGAGCCGCATGAAGGACGAGATGGAGACCTGGCAGGCATCCGTCATCCGCAGCTACAACGGCGCGGACTACGGCGGAAAGTGACCTCGTCTCCCATCTCGCCGCCAGCACACCATTTGCCGCTTGGCAGAAAGTGACCGGCAGCGCTCGGCATCGAAATCTTGCCGCCGCGCGACTTAGCGCCGTTGATTCCCGCGCCATGACACTCCACATCGAACTGCCCCAAAACCATCGCGCGCCAGGCCCGCGACCTCGCCGCCCGCGAGCACATCACCGTGGACAGCCTCATCGCCGCCGCCCTCACCGCGCAACTCGATCACGCCCCGCCCCGCCCCACCATCGCCGCGCGTGCCGCCCGCGCAGACTGGCTGCGCGTGGATGAAATCCTCGCCCGCGTCCCCGCCGCCCCGCCGGTGGAGGGTGACGCGAAATAGCCCCGCGTTCCGCGAACCGCGCACCATCTCAAGCACGCCAGCGGTGTGCCGGAAATTAGCCGGGGGTAAAGCGCAGCGACACCCCCGGTACACGCCCCACAAAATTCATGCGCCCCGGCGGGGGCGAGAGAGCTTGTGCTCATTATGCGGAGCGATACAGAATTTCACTCACACCAGCGCCGCATATGGAAACCAAAAAACTCTTGCTCGTTCACCTCAGCGATATTCACATCCGCGACGGAACGGAGAACCCGATTCTCCAGCGCGCTGAGCAGATTGTCGCGGCGATTCAAAACCTTGCCGAAGCATACGCTGCCGTCGTCTTTGTCGTGTCGGGTGATGTGGCGTTCTCGGGATCGGACAAGGAATATGCACTTGCCAAGGGCTTCTTCACACAGCTCAGGGCTGCGGTTAGCCGCCGTTTCCAGGAGACGGCAATCCGATTCGTCATTGTTCCGGGCAACCACGATTGTGATTTGAAAGGAAAAAACACCGTTCGAACGACACTTATCCAAAGCCTTCGCAAAGGAGATGCAGCGATTGTTGATGCCGAGTTTGTTGAACAATGTGTCTCGGTGCAGAAGGAGTTCTTCGTATTTCTCAATGAGTTCGCGAAACCCGATAAGTGCGATACTCAGAACCTCCTGTATTGGCGCTACGAAATTTGTTTAGGAGAGCGGATGCTCATCTTCAGATGCTTCAACACAGCTTGGATTTCGCTAAATCCAGAAGAACAAGGCGGCTTACACTTTCCCCCATTCGGTATCCAGCGTGCGCTGTCTGATGATTCTGGTGACGTATCATTTGCTGTGTTTCATCACCCATACAACTGGCTTCCCGCTGATGGGGCCAAGACATTCCGGCGCCATGTCGAAGAACTCTCAGATTTTGTTCTCACAGGGCACGAACATGAGGGCGATACTTATCTCCGATTCAGCTACAAGGGAACTACGTCTGAATATCTTGAGGGTGCTGTTCTTCAGGACAGCTATTCAGAAGGCAACTCCGGGTTTCATGCCGTTTTGGTTGACTTGGATACTCCCCGACGACTGCCATATACCCTTGTATGGCAAGATGATTGCTATGAGTGCGCTCCACTTGCGCCGGACTGGATTCCTATGGTTCGCGGAAGCGGGATGAGGAAACGCGAGTTCGAAATATCGCCTGAATTCGACAAGTGCGTAAATGACCCTGGTGCCAAATACACGCACCATGCAAAATCATCGCTCTCGCTCGATGATATTTTCGTTGTGCCGAACCTCCGTGAATACAAACTCAGCAGCCGAAATGACCTCGTTGAAGGTGCGATCGTCGAAGGCCCGGATGTCCTCAAGGTTTTGACAGGCAAGCAGCGAGTGCTGCTATTCGGCAGACAGCAGGCGGGAAAGACCACTCTAAGCAAGGTTTTGTTCCGTGAGTTTTACGCCCGCGGATTCACGCCGGTTCTCATTTCGGGCGACGACATCGCTTCGGTGGATGGCGAGAAATTCGTCAAGCTCGTTGAACAGAGATTCAAGAGCCAATACGCGACGGAGTTATTGCCACAGTTCCGCCGACTCGACCGTGAGCGCAGCATTTTGATCATAGACGATTTCGACCACACGAGACTGAATGCCAAAGGCCGAATGCGGCTCCTCAGCTTCGTAAATCAGAGATTCCCGTCGGCGTTCGTATTCGGTGATGACGCTCTGAAAATGGAAGAGCTTGCGTGCAGTGACGCGAGCGCGCCAGTTCTTGCGGATTACTACCAATTCGAGATTCGCCCGTTCGGTTATCTCCTGCGCAGCAAGTTGGTGGAGCGTTGGTTCAGTATTGGCAGTGAATACCATGCGAATCCTGAGGAACTGGCGAAAAAAGCTCATTACGCCGAAACGCTTATTACGTCTCTTCTCGGCAAGAGTTTTCTGCCACATTACCCGGTTTATATCCTCGCGTTTCTTCAGTCGCTGGAGACTGGGACGCGCCTAAGTCCCGACGCTGGGACATATGGACGGCTATATGAAGTCCTCATCAACGATGCGCTGGCGAAGCGAGGAAAGCAGCCGGATATGGATCTCAAGGCAACATATCTGAGTGAGTTCGCATTTTGGATGTTCAGTAATCGACGCCGACAAATCGCCGATGCTGAGTGGGCAAATTTCCACGCAGATTACTGTGCCAAGTTCAAAATCAAGCCAAGTAGGAGAGACCTTAAAGATGACTTTTGCATATCCGGCCTTGTAGAGCAGTTTGATGAGCGATTTCGGTTCAGCCACCCCTACGCCTACTACTATTGCGTAGCCAGGTATTTTCGCGATCACATCAGCGACGAAGCCGTTAAAGCAACCATCACCAACCTCTGTGCAAAATTACACAAGGAAGAATATGCAAGTATCTGGCTCTTTCTTACACATCTTTCCAAAGATCCCTTTGTCACTGATGTAATTTTAGAACATGGAAGGAAGATTTTTTCGGAACTCGAATCCGCCAACTTTAAGGATGATGTCTCTTTCCTCAAGGCGCTCTACGACCGTGCTGACGAAGTAGTGTTGGAAGAGAAAACTTTCGGGGAGGCAAAGGAATCCCGACTTCGTAGGCTTGATGAGCGTCCGCCCGATGACACTGAATTCGAAGACACAGAAGTTGAAACGAATGAGACATTGCAGTTTATTGCCAAGCTTCAAATTGCGCTGAGAACATTGGAAGTGATGGGACAGTTGGTTAAGAACTTTCACGGCTCACTTGTCGGCACCGCCAAAAGCTCGCTGGTCAAAGAGTGCTATTCACTTGGTCTTCGGACGATTGCCAAATTCCTTCATCTGTTTCGGGACAACTCCGACGCATTTGTTGAGCACGTCGTTGGAATTACGAAGGACAAATACCCGGACCTCGTGGACCGCGAGATGTTCGTGAAACGTGTTAAGGGCTTCCTTTTTTGGATGGCTGAATCGGTAAGCTTTGGCCTGATTAAACGTATCTCACAAGCGGTCGGGCATTCATCTCTCGGCGATGTCTATGCAGAGGTTAGAGAGGAATTAGACTCCAATGCTGTCGCGCTCGTCGATATGTCTATCAAGCTCGACAATCTCGTTTTCCCCGAAGATGACCTTGTGGAATTATATTCGGCGCTTCGCGACGACGTGTTTTGCAGCCGCTTGCTTCGCCTCCTCGTCGTGGAACACTTCTACCTTTTCCCGTCAAAGGATCGAACGAAGCAAGTCGTTTGCGCCAAACTCGAAATCCCCATTCGGAAGCTCCGGGGTATAGATGTGAAGTCTCAACACGAAAAGGCAGTCGCCCCGGCTGCGATACGTCAATTGAACCGATAGCTGCGGCCACCCCGCGCCCTGCTGGGGCGCATCGCTTGTGGGGGCGGGTTCCGGGGGTGGCGCTCGTTCCTCGCTTTACCCCCGGCTAATTTCCGGCACGCCGCTGACGTGCATCGTTGCGGAACGGCTTCGCTGAACGGCTTCAGAAATGACGCTCGCTCCGACGCGCGGTGAATTCAGCGGATCGCTCCTGCTCCCCGTGAACAGCAAGCGCGTGACACTCGGCGGAGTGCTGATGGAAAAATCCGGCGAGGGCTTCGGCGCGCTGCTCAACCCGGATGCGGTGGTGGCGGTGACGCTCGTGCCGTAGCGGATTCCAAAGCCGCGCTGGCCGCCGTTGACAGTCATTTGGCGATTCACGATGCTGCGGACATGAGCACGTTAGTTCAAATCGAGTCGGCAGTCGCGGGGCTGCCGCAGGAGGATCAATGGTCGCTGCTGGCCTGGCTGCAAGGGCGGCTCTCGTCTGCGCCTGCATCCACACCGGAGGCGTTGAAGGTCTTCCGCCAGTTGCAGGATGAAGTGCGGCTCTCGCCGGAGGGTGCGGAGGCTTGGAAGGATGCGGTGGCGGATGCGCGGCGCTGAGATGGCAACGTGACTCATCTCGATACCAACTTCCTGATCGATGCACTCGTGACCGGCAGCCCGCAGGAGGCGCAAATCGTCGCGTGGCTGGGCGCTGGGGAATCGCTGGGAATCAGCACCGTCGCATGGGGCGAATTTCTTTGCGGGCCGATTTCGGCGACGGCGGAGGGATTTGCCAGACTCATGCTGCCTGCGGCGGTGGCGCTGGAACGAGCCGACGCGGAAAAGGCGGCGAGGCTTTTCAATCAGACGGGTCGCCGTTCCAAGAGTTATGCGGACTGTTGTATCGCGGCTGTGGCCATCCGGCTGGGTGCGCTGCTTGCGAGCAGTAATCGCGACGATTTCGCGCCGATGGTCCCGCATGGGCTGCTGCTGGCTTGAAGGCGCTGTGCTGAGTTTGATGCGGGCGTGCGTTTCCTCGCCAAGACGGGCGGGGGGCGGGTGGGTAATGTTGGCGGTTATCTTCCCATGAAAATCCATCGTCTCCCCGCATCGCTGCTGAAACACATCGCCGCCGCCTTCTTGCTCGTTCAGTCGGCCATCGCCGCCGACTTGCCAGCCAAGCCGCTCAAGGTCTTCATCCTCGCGGGACAGTCGAATATGCAGGGGCAGGGCATCGTGACGGCGCAGGACAAGGACGGGAGCGAGAAGCCGGGCACGCGCGTCTCCATGCCGCAGAACCCGGTGATTGTGCTTAAATTCATGGCTTAGTGCGTTCTCTCGCCAAGACGGCGTGTCGGCGGAAGCGTAGTCTCAGTTCAAGTTCAAGTCATACTGAGGAGGTTGCAGGATTGACTACACGGCTTATGGCGCTGAACGCGCCGGAGGCGCAGTGGAAATTAGCCGGTGGTGAAGCGAGTCCGCGAGCGGGAACCACCGGTTCTCGAAATTGAAAGAACCCGCCCCGGAGGG
>JANNWY010000138.1:0-2027 GCA_031409335.1 Chthoniobacteraceae bacterium
GTCTGCATTCGCCGCGACCACACCGGCTTCCTGCTCACCAAGGCCCAGGCCGAGTCCGGCGCCGCGCTCGTCTTCGATCCCCCGCCCGCCCCCGATCTCGCCGTCGCCCTCGCCCAGCGCATCGGCCAAAGCAGCATCGACTCGAACCGTGTCGAAGTCCCCTTTTCGCAAATCACCCCCGCGGCCGCCGACCGCTGGACCTTCGACACCACGAGCGAGTTGCGCATTCCCATCGGCCGCACCGGCGCGACGAAACACCAGTATCTCGCCATCGGCAAAGGCACCCGCCAGCACGCGCTCTTTGCGGGCAAGACTGGCTCGGGAAAGAGCACGCTTTTCCACGTCATCATCACCAATCTCGCGCTCGCGTGCAGCCCCGAGCAGGTCGAGTTCTACCTCATCGACTTCAAGAAAGGCGTCGAGTTCAAGTGCTACGCCTCCAAGCGTCTCCCGCACGCGCGCGTCATCGCGATCGAGTCGGATCGCGAGTTCGCGCTCAGCGTCCTCCAGCGCGTCGATGCCGAGCTAAAGCGGCGTGGCGACATGTTCCGCGCATTAGGTGTGCAGGACATCGCTGGTTACAAAAAAGCCGGAGGCACCGAACCCATGCCGCGCTCGCTCCTGCTCATCGATGAGTTTCAGGAGTTCTTCGTCGAAGACGACACCGTCGCGCAGACCGCATCGCTCCTTTTCGACCGCATCGTGCGCCAGGGCCGCGCCTTTGGCATCCACGTCCTGCTAGGCTCGCAAACCCTCGGCGGAGCCTACTCGCTTGCCCGCGCCACGCTTGGCCAGATGGTCATTCGCGTTGCCCTCCAATGTAATGAAGCCGACGCCTATCTCATCATGGATGACACCAACTCCGCGCCTCGCCTGCTCACGCGCCCCGGCGAAGGCATCTACAACGACGCCGCCGGAGCCATCGAAGGCAACAGCCCCTTCCAGGTCGTCTGGCTCCCCGACGACGAGCGCGATGCATGGCTCGATGAAGTCCGAGTGTTAGCCGAGAAACACCATATCGCGCCGTCTTCACCCATCGTCTTCGAGGGAAATGCGCCTGCCGACATTCGCGAGAACGAACTCCTGCGAGCTGCGCTCGCACACAAATCCTCAATCCTAACTCCTAAATCCTCAATTCCCTCCGCCCCCCGCTGCTGGCTCGGCGCTCCAAACTCAATCAAAGGCCCCACCGAAGCCGTCTTCCAGCGCCAGAGCGGCAATCACCTCCTCATCGTCGGTCAGCGCGAAGAAGCCGCGCTAACGATGTTAGGACTAGCCTTGCTGGCATTGGCTGCCCAGCACCCCCGCGGCACTGCCCGCTTCATCTTCCTCCTGAATGCCGCGCCCGGCTCGGCCGAATCCGACTTCATCGAAAAGATCATCGCTGCCTCGGGACAGGACACTACCCTTGCCCGCGCCCACGACATCCCCGCTATTTTCGGCGAAATCGCCGCCGCCCAAAAAGCCCGCACCACCGGCACCGAGCCCGCGCTCTTCCTCTTCATCCACGGGCTGCACAAATTTAAGAAGCTCCGTGCTGAAGACGACTTCAGCTTCTCCTCCGGCGGCGACGGCGAGGCCAGCGCCGGCACACAACTCACCAGTGTCATCACGGAAGGCAGCGCACTGGGAATGCACATCCTCACTAGCGTGGATAGCTTCAACAACGTGAGCCGCTCCATGAGTCGAAAGGCGCTGAGTGAGTTTGAAATGAGGGTCGTCTTCCAAATGAGCGCCAACGACTCCGCAAGCCTCATCGACAATCCCAAAGCCAGCGCACTAGGTCTCCACCGTGCCATCTTTTACAACGAACACGAAGGCACCCTGGAAACCTTCCGACCGTATGCCGCGCCGGATGCGGAGTGGTTGGGAAAAGGTGCAGTGATATACTGAGGAGGTTGCAGGATTGACTACACGGCTTATGGCGCTGAACGCGCCGGAGGCGCAGTGGAAATTAGCCGGTGGTGAAGCGAGTCCGCGAGCGGGAACCACCGGTTCTCGAAATTGAAAGAACCCGCCCCGGAGGG
>JANNWY010000139.1:0-4438 GCA_031409335.1 Chthoniobacteraceae bacterium
TGGTTCTTCGTGATGTCGAGGGCGGTGACGATCTCCTGCTGCCGCTTCGTGGCGACCGTCAGCTTCTCTTCGTGCTCGAAGGGATGGTCGAGTTGTTTGGTGAGGTCTTCGCCTTGCTTGCGATACTGCTGGAGGTCGGCTTCACGTTCCCGAAGGCGATCTGCCATGCTCTCCAGCGCGTGCTCGACGGATGCGATGGTGCCCGTCGGGCTGTCGCTCACGTTGGCCTTGTATTCGCTTTTCCCGTGGATGACGAGGTTGGCGCGCTCGTCGAAGCGATGAAGCGAAATGGGGAAGCCGCCGATCTCGCCGATGGCCTTGGTGGATTGGAACGGTTTCATCGCGGCGGCGAGGAAGACGAGCGCACGACCGGCTTTCACCCGCTCGGTGAAGGTTTCCTTTTGCACAGTCATCAAAAAATTGTCTCCGCGAGTGCTCGTGCAGATGCGCAAATCTTCGCGGACATTGGCGATGTCCCGCTCGCACATTTCCACGCTGCCCGTGAGGCTTCGGATGCGGGAGCGCATTTGGTAGAGGCTTTCGGCGTGCTGCTTTTTCAGTCGCGTGAGCCGCATCACTTCGGCGTCCACCTGGGCTTTCTCGATGACAAGCGGATTGCCTGACGCGATGGCTTTCACCTCGGCATAAGTCAACGCGGCGGCGTCCACGTCCTCGGCCCGGCGCATGGTCGCGTCCCCGGTCATGACCTGCGAGATGAAGCGACATTTGGTTTCGAGCGTCTGCCACATGTAGGCGTCGAAACTGCCCTCAGCGACGTAGCGGAAAATCTTCACGTATTCGTTCTGATTGCCCTGGCGGAGAATACGGCCTTCGCGCTGCTCGATGTCGGCAGGACGCCACGGCGCATCGAGATGGTGAAGCGCGGCGAGCCGCTTTTGCACGTTGGTGCCCTCCCCCATTTTGGCAGTGCTACCCATCAGGATGCGGATTTTTCCTTCGCGGACCGATTTGAAAAGCGAGGCTTTGGCAGTGTCGGTGTCGTGATCCTGGATGAACGCGATTTCGCCCGCAGGAATCGCGCGCGCGAGCAGCTTTGCGCGCACATCCTCATAGACCGAAAACGCTCTACCACCCGGCTTCGGTGTGGATAGGTCGCAAAACACCATCTGCGTTCCTTTCTGCGGGGCCGTGTCGAGCCAGACCTGGTGAATCTTTTCGACGGCCTGATTCACTTTCGAGTCGGGATTGTCGCGCACATGCGGAAGCATGAGCCGCAAGTCGAGCGCGGCTTTGCGGCCTTCGGTCGTGATCTTGAGCATGTTATCATCGCGCGGATCGACTTTGCCGCTCTTGATTTTTTCCGTCCGTTTGACGAGTTGATCCACGAACCGTTTCAGCTCCGGCGTCGTTGGCGCGCTGACGGTGACGGGCCTCCCCTGCTCAAGCTTCGGCACGGGCAGCTTGAGCATTTCCGCTGTCTGGACATCGGCAACCTGGCGGAATTGCTGCATCAGCTCCGGCACGTTCACAAAGCGCGCAAAGCGGCTTTGCAGCCGGTAGCCGCTGCCGTCCGGGCTGAGTTCCATCGTGCTCACAATCTCGCCGAATGTGCCGGCCCATGAATCGAAATGCTGGAGTTGGTTGCGCCGCAATGCGCCCATCTGCAAATAGCGCTGCATGGTGAACATCTCCGCCATCGTGTTGGAAATCGGCGTGCCGGTGGAGAAGATCACGCCTCCGCCTTTGTTCTTCGACTGGATGTGTTGAACCTTGAGGAACATATCGAATGCACGCTCCGATGCCGTCTGCGGAAGTCCGGCAACGCGCGTCATCTTCGTAACGTAGAAAAGGTTTTTGAACTTGTGCGCTTCGTCGATGAAAAGCCGGTCGATACCGAGTTCTTCAAATGTCAGCGTATTGTCCTTTTTGTGCTCGGCAGAAAGCCCTTCCAGTTTGGCCGTCAGCCGCTTTTGCACGCGTTCCAATTCCTTCACCAACCGTGTGCCCCGCTCGCTGCGCTGCTCACGAATGGCTTGTTTGATTTCGTGAATTTGCTCCGCGATGAATTCCCAGCGCGTCTCCACCGACACCGGAATTTTCTCAAAGCTCGCATGGGTCACGATCACTCCGTCCCAATTTCCGGTCGCGATGCGGCTGAAAAGCCGCGCACGTTTCGACGCCTCGAAATCTTCCTTGCCCGCGACAAGGATGTTGGCTGTCGGATAAAGCATGAGCAGTTCGGTCGAGAACTGCCCCAGCATGTGATTGGGCACGACGAACATCGGCTTTGTCGCGAGCCCCAGCCGCTTTAACTCAATGCCGGCGGCGACCATTGTGTAAGTCTTGCCCGCCCCGACGACGTGCGCGAGCAGCGTGTTGTCACTTTGGACGATGCGCCAAACGGCGTTCTTCTGATGCGGGTTCAGTTGGATCTGTTGGCTGCTGGAAGGCAGCGTCAGGTGGCTCCCATTGAAGACGCGCAAGCGGACGCTGTTGAACTCATCGTTGTATTTGCGGCACAGCCTTTCCCGGCGCTCATCGTCCTCCCACACCCAGCCTTTGAAACGCTCTTTGATCTTGTCCATCTTGTCCCGCGCGCCTTCGGTCTGCTGCGCGTTGATGATTCGCGCATCCGTCTTCGGGTCGGAGTCATACACGGTCGGCGTTTTGAGGTTCAGCGCGTCCTGAATCAGCTCGATCGCGGAGTAGCGCGTCGTGCCCCATTCCGTCGTGTTGGCCACCGTGCCGCGCGCCGCGAAGTCCGCCTTCATAAACCAAGCGCCAATCGCCGCCGCGTGCTGCACCGTGATCCCTTCGCTGCCGAGAAGCGTCCTCGCGAACGCCTCAATGTCCGTCGCCGGAATCCACACCGCGCCCAAACGAGCATCGACCTCGGATGCGCTCAAGTCGGCGGGCTGGACCGCTTCCAATGCGGTCACGTTTTCTCGATACTGTGCATCTGCCTCCGCTGCGGCCCGCGCGTCCACCAACTTCGAGCGCACATCGCCCGATAAGTATTCGTCATCAGTCTCCCACTGCTCGCTCTGCGGATTCCGATAAACCATTCCCTTCAACTCCGGCAGGAATTCCTCCGACGGCCGGCTCAACAACGCCTCCATCGTCGCCAAGTCCGCCCGCCCGGTTGCGTTCAGCGCGAGCACCAACGCATCCTTTGGCGTTTCCGCGAAGCGCGGGGCCTTTGCTTGCTGAATGGTTCGCTCCCGAAAGATCGCCGTCTTGGTCGCCTTGCGCGTCTCTTCGTTGAAGTCCTCCAACGACAGAAGCAGCGGCAAGTCGGGATCGCTGTCGAACGCTCTGAGGTTCGCCTTTTCATTGAGCGGCCCGAAACGCGCCGTGAAGTAGTCGTATTGGTCATTCAGAATACGACGGGCGTGAAGGATGGTTTCCTCTTCGCGACCGTCGATCTGCGTGCGCAGCGTTGTGCGCACTGCATCGCGCAATTTGATCAGCCCCCGGATGCGCCGCGCACGGTCTTCGCTCAGGTTTTCGAGCGGCTGCAAGACATTGCCGACACGCATCGCAATGAGTCCGTCATGCAGCGTGTAGGCGTTTTCTTTCACGTAATCGGGCGCAAGGATGTCCTCCTTCTCCGCGTTGCCGGCCTGCCTTTCCCGCGCAAGCTGACGGTAGATGTTGGCAGGCAGATTACTGACTGCCTCACGCAACGCCTCCGCCATATCGCGCGCATCGGGAACCAGTGCCGGTTCGCCCCCGCGATACATCGAACCAACCTGCTGCATCGTGCCGAGCATCATGTGGGGATTGGCCGCGAAGTATTCGTTGATCTGGAAAACCACGCCTTCCGCGTTGCTGTGCTCGGCCAGAACCGACCACGCTGGTCCGCTCGGAATTTCACCGACCTCTAGCTTGCGCAGAAACAGGATGTCAGCGGTGACTTCGGTGTTCGCGTTCTGCTTGAACGCGGTATTCGGCAAACGGATCGCGCCGAGAAAGTCAGCCTTATCGTGGAGATGATCGCGCAACCGTGAGTCGATCTTGTCGAGCGTCCCTTTCGACGTGATGAAAACCATCAGCCCGCCGGGGCGCACCTTTTCCATGCCCTTGGCAAAAAAGTAATCGTGGACGAGAAAGTTCCGCTCGTTGAACTGCGGGTCGTGCAGCTTGTAGTCGCCAAACGGCACGTTGGAAACCGCGAGGTCGAATCCGCCATCCACGAGCCTCGCGTTCTCGAATCCCTGATTGCGAATGTCCGCGTCCGGGTAGAGACGCCGCGCGATGCTGGCTGAGATCGGATCAAGCTCGATCCCGGTCAGCCGCGAGTGCGCGCTCATTTCCTCCGGCATCAGACCGAAGAAATGACCGATGCCGAGTGCGGGTTCGAGCACGCGGCCACGCTCAAACCCGAGCCGTGTCACCGCGTCGTAAATCGCGCTGACGACGACGGGTGAAGTGTAATGCGCGTTAAGTGTCGAAGCGCGGGCCGACTCGAACTCTT
>JANNWY010000140.1:0-7008 GCA_031409335.1 Chthoniobacteraceae bacterium
GGGGGGGGCCCGCCTGTCTTTGTTTCGCGGGCGGGGGGCGTGGCGGGGGGCCCCCCCCCCGGCCGGCCCGCCCGGGGGGGCGCCCGCGCTACTTCGCTTCCGCGCACACGTGCCAAAAAATGGGATGCGCCCGGAGCGCGCGGGGCGGGAACTTTGAATTGTCGCTGAACGCGGGCGGCTGTTAGGAAGTCGGGCCCTTTCTTCATGAGCAAACACATCGAATCCAGCATGGTCGAAAACCGCGTCTTCAAACCGGCGAAGGAATTCGCGAAGAAGGCGCGCATCCAGTCGCTCGCGCAATATCGCGAGATGTGGGAGGAGTCGGTGAAGAAGCCGGAGAAATTTTTCGCGCGTGAGGCGGCGGAACTTTGCTGGCAAAAGAAATGGAGCAAGGTGCTCGACTGGAAAATGCCGTTCGCAAAGTGGTTCGTCGGCGGGAAGATCAACGTCGCGGAAAACTGCCTCGACCGGCACCTCGATGGCGTGCGGAAGACGAAGGCGGCGATCATTTGGGAAGGCGAGCCGGGCGAGAAGCGCGTGCTGACTTACCAGCAGCTCCATCGCGAGGTGTGCCGGTTTGCAAACGTGCTCAAGCGCAACGGGGCGAAGCGCGGGGATCGCGTGATCATTTACATGCCGATGGTGCCGGAGGCGGCGGTGGCGATGCTGGCGTGCGCGCGGATCGGCGCGGTGCATTCGGTCGTGTTCGGCGGGTTTAGCGCGGAGAGCATTCGCGATCGGATCAACGACTGCGGCGCGAAACTCGTCGTGACCGCGGATGGCGGCTACCGGCGCGGGGCGATCGTGCCTTTGAAAAAGAATGTCGATGACGCGCTGCGCGATGGCGCGGCACCGACGATCACGAGCGTGATCGTGTTCAAACGCGCGGGAAACGAAGTCCACATTGAGGAAGGCCGCGACGTGTGGTGGCATCGCGAACTCGAATACGTCGATGCGAAATGCCCGGCGGCGGTGCTCGATAGCGAGCACCCGCTTTTCATCCTCTACACGAGCGGCTCGACGGGAAAACCGAAGGGCATCCTGCACACTACGGGCGGCTATCTGCTCGGCGCTTACATGAGCTGCAAGTACGTCTTCGATCTGCGCGACGACGATGTCTATTGGTGTACTGCCGATGTTGGATGGGTCACGGGCCACAGCTACATGGTCTATGGTCCACTCGCGATGGGTGCCTCGGTGCTGATGTACGAAGGCGCGCCGAACTGGCCGGACAATTCGCGCTTTTGGAAAATCATCGAGGATTACGCGGTCACGATTTTTTACACCGCGCCGACGGCGATCCGCGCGTTCATCCGCTGGGGCGATGAGCATGTGAAGAAGCACGATCTTTCCTCGCTGCGACTGCTCGGCACGGTCGGCGAGCCGATCAATCCCGAGGCGTGGATGTGGTATCACAAGACGATCGGCGGCGGGCGCTGCCCGATCGTGGATACTTGGTGGCAGACCGAAACTGGCGGCATCATGATCGCGCCACTGCCGGGCGCGACGCCGACCAAACCGGGGACGGCAACGCTGCCATTTTTCGGCGTGGATGCGGCGATCGTGGATGATGATGGCAAGGAAGTGCCGCCGAATTGCGGCGGCAAACTCGTGATCCGCAAACCGTGGCCGTCGATGCTGCGGACGATTTACGGGGACAAGGAGCGCTACCAGAAAACTTACTGGAGCGAGTTCAAAGGGATGTATCTGGCGGGCGACGGCGCGCGCCGGGACAAGGACGGATATTTCTGGATCGTGGGCCGCATCGACGACGTGCTGAACGTCGCCGGACACCGGCTCGGCACGGCGGAAGTCGAGAGCGCGCTCGTGGCGCACCCGTCTGTCGCGGAAGCGGCGGTGGTCGGGCGGCCCGATGAGTTGAAGGGCCAGGCGGTGGTGTGCTTCGTCACGGTGAAGAGCGGGATCAAGCACGGGCCGGAGCTGCGCGAGGAATTGAAGCGGCAGGTGCGGAAGGTGATCGGCCCGGTGGCGACGCCGGACGAAATTCGTTTCACCGACGCGCTGCCAAAGACGCGCTCGGGAAAAATCATGCGGCGTTTGCTCAAGCAGATTGCCGCGGGGGATGTCATCACTGGCGATACGACGACACTCGAGGACCTCTCGATTCTCGCCAAACTCGCGTCCTCCGAAGACTAGGTTGAACTATTTCGCACCAGGCATTCGTGAGATCTCGCGCATCATCGCGCGAGGACGCGCGCGCTGGCGGCTGCGCGGCGCGCGGAAACGGCTGGCGAGCGGGGAAGCCGAGCTGGGTCTGCTCGGCTGGCAGCAGGCGGAGTTCGATTCCGAGACGCAGCATCAGGTGGACAAAATCCTCCGCTGCGAACGCGAGCAGGCGCGGCTCACGAATGAAAGCGCGGCGCTGACCCAGGCGATCGCGGAACTCCGGAAGCAGCGCGAGCAAGCCCGGCTGGCTTTTGAGCAAACGAGCGCGCCGCTCGCAGCGGAACGCCATGCGATTCGTGAAAACATCGCAAAATCCGGCGCGCAAAGTTCCGCGCTCAAGCGGCAGGCGGCGGAAATGGAAAGCACCGAACCGCAACTCGATCGCGAATTGCGCAAGGCCAGGCTGCTCCACAGCGAACTGCTCGCGATCGAACAGCAGACTCCGGCGATGCGCGATCAACAGCTCGAACTGCGCGAACGGATGAACTCAATCCCCGGCAAACTCGCCGAAGTGCAGCGCCAGCGCACGCGGATCGCCGGTGAAATCGACGGGTCGCAAAAGTCCGTCGCGCGCGACCATGAACGCGAAACCGCGCTCGCCAGCCAGACGCGCGAACTCGAGTCCGCGCATTCGACTCAGGATCGAAAACTGGCGGATGCAATCGCGGGGAAGGAACGCGAGCGCGAGAAAATGGAGGCGGAAAGCGCGCGCATTGAGAAAGAAAAGACCAGTCCGTACCGCGAAATCGGCAGGGTGCTGGCGGACAACCATCTGCCGCCGATGAATCAGCCGCAGGCGCTCGATGCCGTGCGCGAATGCCGGCTGGGCGTTCAGGAGATTGAGTATGCGATTGCGAAATCGCGGGCCGACTCCGCGGCCGAGGATCGCGGGCAATTGCAGAATTCCTTCATCCTGCTGGGTGCCGTGACGATCGCAGTCGTGCTCGTCCTCGGCGCGCTCATCCGCTGGTGAGCTACGGACGATGCGCGAATCCGATCCTTCCTCCGAAATGCCCGCAGCCATCGCCGGTGGGCGGACGCTCGCGTGGCTGGGCGGCTGCCTGCTCGTGGGACTGCTGCTGCAAACCATCCTCGCGCGGGTCGATCGCGGTCGCGTCACGCAGCTCGAAACTTTTTCGGAAACGAGCGCCGTCGGGGATCGCGTCTATTATCCGCTGCCCGTGCCGCTCCCGAATCCGCCGGCCATGGTCGCGCGAGTCGGTGGCAGGGAACTGGTGCCGGTCAGTTACGAAAAATTTCAATACCGCGACGCGACGATGCGGGCGTCCGCGCGTGATTCCGCGACGAAATTAACGATCTACAAATCCCGCGAACCGCTTCCCGATGCAGGCGACGACGAATGGTTTTTCGTCAAGACTGCCGCGAACGAATACCTGAAACTGCGCGCGCAAACCGCCGCGAAGTGATGGGTCTGTTCACGGACCGAGGATCAGCTTCAACCGACCGAAGAATCGATCCGCGGACAGCGGCGCTTTGAGCCGGGCGGTGACGGTTTCGGTGCCATCGCGGTTCGGGATCGGGGTGCCGATGAACTGGATGTCCAGGCCGGTGGTGGTGAAGGTCGTGAGGCTGTCGCTTGCTTCGGGCACATACTGGATCCCATTCGCGCTGCGCCATTGGCGATACGTCAGCTCGAGATAACGCCGACCGTCGCCGGAATCGAGGCCATTCGAGTAACCCACCTCGGAGCGGGATGCGGCTGCAAGCGGCGAGGTTCGGAACGCAAATTCCTGGAGAGTGTTCGATCCGTCGCCATCGAAATCCGCGTGGAATCCCCAATGCGTGGCCTCTTTTCCTGGATCATTCAGGTCCGCTCCGAAGTGAAACTGCAGCCAGGAAGCCAGCGGCAACACGGCATTGGCGGGCGGATGGAAAACGTTGATCTCATGGATCGACCACCAACGGTTGGGCGACGAGCCAGTCTGCTCGATTTCAACGAAGCGATATGTGACTGGCAGCGGCAGCAGGATATTCGTCGTGGGCCCTGAGCCGGCTCCGGTCGCAAGCACTGTTTTGGTAATCCCATCATCGGACCCGCGAACGATGTAGCCGCGCGGGAAGTCCTCTGGATTATTCGCCGTCTCGAGGACGATCCGCTGGAGGAGTTGGCGCTGGCCGAAATCGACGCGGAAGGTCTGGCCAGGGATCTGGAATTGCTGCGTGGCCCAGCGGGTGCCGCTCACGCCATCAATGGCTTTGGCGAGTTCACCGGTGTTGTTGTTTACAGTCGCGGAGAGCACCCAGGAGGATCGGTTGAGCGGCAGCTCAGAATCGGCCATGTCCATGATCTGCACGGATCGGATCACGTCCGTCGTGGCCCCCTCGTTGTCAGTCACCGTGGCTTTTAGTTCGCGGGTGCCCGCGCTAAGTCCAGGCACAGACCATTGGAACGGCGCATTGCTGTCCCGGGAAATGAGCTGCCCGTCCACATATAGATCCAAGTAGGCGACCGTGCCGTCTGGGTCCCTGGCGGAAACATCCACGGTGAAGGCGGCATTCGCCTGGTAAGTGGCACCGGGCGGTGGGTTCAGATAGTGGCCGCGCGGCGCGTAGTTGCCGGTGAGTGGATCGAAGTCGGGTTTGCCGGCCAGCCAGTTAAAGAGATTCCGCGCGTAGGCTTCGTTTTCAAAGCGTTGGATATTCGTGCCTGCGCCGTTGAGGTTGAAAAACGTATTGCGGTCAAAGTGCCCGGCGATCCGCCCGCTGCCATGCGTCGCGATGACCAAGGTGCCATCCGTGATGGTGTTCGGTTGGCTGGGACCCTGCGCTGCGCTGGTGTTGCGGCGCACCGAGTCTCGCGCTGCCGTGAGGATCGTGCTCGTGACCCCGGCCACGGCGGAGGTCACCGAGATGGGTGACACGCCTTCCCCGTCGAAGGTGTTCACGCCATTGAGAATCGGATGGGTCGGCACCCGAAACTCGTTCGTGCGGCGAACGGTATAGGTGCCCGTGTCCTGGTTCATCGTCAGGCCAAAGCGGCTGAGAAAAGCCTGATCGGACGATGGCGCATCCCCCCAATTCTGGCCAAAGTTAGCATCTGAAACAAAGAGACCCGCTCCACCATTCTGGATGTAAGTTACAAAGGCATTCACCTGCGCGGGGGTGTAGCCCGCGTTGTTCGATCCAAAGACGATGATGGCGTATTGACTCAGGTTTAGCGTGTGGAGAGGGGCGGGCGTGGGCACACCAGCGACGACGGGATTTTCCGCCACCTGCTCGACCTCAAAACCTTCGGCGGCGAGAGTCGAGGCCAACTCGCCCCAGCCATGATTGCCGCCGTTTGTGGCGTAGTTGAAAATGTCCGCACCCTGCTCATCCGATCCGCCCTCCAAAAATCCAACAGTCCCGTTTCCTCCGCGGATAAAGAGAATTTTTTCGCTGGCCTCGAGCCGACTAACGAACATGTTTCCCCAAAGCATCAGCAATGCAACGGCAAGGATTTCCAACTTCATGAGCGCTTTCATGGTGTCAGGCACAATAGCGCCAGAAACGCGAACTGGGCGAACCCGGCTTGCAGCCAACTGCGACGGGGCCGGGCACTAAGAAGGTAACTGCGGGCAAGAGCAGGTTGGCTTGGATAGCGGTGAGGATGTTCATGGCGGTGGATTCAAGCGCGCCTATCCGACAGCGACGGGCGGCGCTGCATTGCTTGGGTTCGTGGTCGTCCTTTGCTTCGATGGGAAAAACTTCTCGATCGTGGGTCGAGAGGGCGCGGGGGTGAGGAGGCTGATTAGCGCCATCCAAAAGGCGGAGCCGAGGCACATGAACATCACGGGCATGTAGCCGAAGATGGTCACGTTCATCGGCGTGCGGAGGAAGAGTCCGCCGAGTTCGGCGAAGATGGGCACGGGCGGCTGGCCGGGCTTCGGCGCGAGGGCGTTTGAGTGGAGTTGCAGCCACCAGAGCAGGGCCATCGAGGAGACGACCCAGAGCACGGCGGCGAGTGCGCCCCATTTGTTGCTGCGCCGCCAGAAGAGCGCGGCGAGCATGACCGGCGCGAGCGCGGCGAAGCCGGAGAAGCCGAAGCGGATGGCGAGGTCGAAGATGGATTTTTGTCCTTCCAGCGCGAGTGCGAGGACGTAGCTGACGATGGCGATGACGATGACAAACGCGCGACCCATCCAGACCTGCACGTTCTCGCCATACTTCTTCGCGCCGCCGTAGTGCGCGAAGACGTCCTGGCTGAACATGGTGCTCAGCGCCATGATCTGCGAGTCGGTGGCCATGACGCAGGCCATGATTGCCGCGCCGAGAATTCCGGCCACGACGACGTCCGTGTTGTCGCTCAGCAGGCGCAGGATGACGTCGTCGGATTCGCCGAGCTTGAGGCCGGGAAACTGATGCGCGGCGATGACGCCCAGGTAAACGCTGGGCAGCCAGATGAGCAGGATGCAGATGGGATACCAGACGACGGTTCGCTTGAAGGACGTCACCTTTTCCGCCGTGAGGCACATGATGGCCATGTGCGGGAACATCATCGCGGAAAGCGGAATGAAGGTGTAGCTGAAGAACTCTTGCGGCGAGATGCGCGCGCGGGTGAGCAGCGCGGAGTCCTTCGGGTCGGCGGCGATCTCCGCCATGATCCGGTCGTAGCCACCGAGGTTGCGCGAGATTAGGTAGAAGGCGATCGCGCCGAAGCACAGAAAGAGCACGGTCTGGAGCGCATTCACCCAGGCGACGCCGCGCATGCCGCCGAAGAAAACGTAGAGCATGACGACGATGGCGACGATCGCGCCGCCGAGCCAGTAGGGCACCCATCCATCGCTCAAGCTGTCAAGCGTGTGGCCACCGCCCATCATG
>JANNWY010000141.1:0-79634 GCA_031409335.1 Chthoniobacteraceae bacterium
GTTGGAAACCGTCAGCGTGAAGCCGGTGGGATAGGTGTTGTCGCTGTCGCTGACGACGAGGTCGGCGAGGACGATCGTCCGCGCGGTGTTTTCCACGGTGGAGACTGCGAACTGCCCGGTGATGACCGGCGCATCGTTCACGGGAGTGATCGTGAAGCTGGCCGTCGCGCTTGCCATTTTCGGATCGGCACCGCCGTTCGTCGTGCCATTGTCCGTGATCGTGTAGCTGAAGCTGGCCGGGCCGTTGAAGTTCAGGGTCGGGGTGAAGAGCACATCGCCGCCGGAAACACTCACCGAGCCCCCCACGGCGCCGCCGGCGGCGGTGACCGTCAAGGTTTGCCCATTTTCGTTGGCGGGCCCGCGCGAGTCGTTGCCGGTGAGCGTGGCGGCGAGGACCGTTCGCTGGCCGGAATCTTCGGCCACATTGGTGAGGGGGTCATTGCCGGCCGACGGCGGGTCATTGACCTCGGTGACCGTGATGGCGACGGTGGCTGTAGAGCTGATGCCCGTCCCTATTGCATCCAGCGCGGCCTGAATGGTGAATCCAAACGCGTTTCCTGCGGGGGTGTTGAGATTCGCGCCGGGCGTGAATTTCAGCCCGGCATTCCCTTCGGCGAAGGTGATGAAATCGTTGTTGTTGATCGCGCTCGTGCCGTTGTTCTTGAAGAGCGCGCCGCCGGTGATGCCGGTGATCCGGAAGTGCGTTACTTCCGCGCCATCGACGGTGTTGCGGCTGAGCACCAGTCCGCTCGACGATTGGATGTCTTCCAGCGTCGTCGCGCCCGTGCCCGACGGCGTATCGGCGATCGGATTGACCGTGAGGACGAAAGTGTCGGCCGAGCTGACGGCGAGCGCGTTTTCCGTCCCATTGACGGTGACGGTGATCGTGGCCGTGCCGCTTTGATTCGCGGCGGGCGTGATGTTCAGCGTGCGGCTCGCTCCGGAACCGGAGATGGCGAGATTCGCGTTCGGCACCAGCGTGGTGTTGCTCGAAGTCGCGGTGATCGACGAGATCGGCAAATCCGTGTCGCCGAAGTTGAAAACAAACCCCGGCAGCGCGGTGTCTTCGTTCGTGGTCTTGTCGGCGATGTCTTCGATCGCCGGGTGCGCTTCGTAGGCGCCGATGTCCGCTTCATCCGTCGTGTCCGCGTCGCCCGCGTCCTTCAACCGGGCAAAGCCGGCGCCGCGCTGGTCCGTCGTCAGGCCGCCCACGAGAGCGCCGCTGCCCGCATCGAGCGCCGGGCTGCCGCCGAGCAGTTGATGCGTGAAGGCCACACCCCCGTTGTTTTGCAGCGGGCCAAGGCGCGGATCCACGCCGGTGACGTTGCCGCTCCCGCCGACCGTCGCGCCGGTGGTGTTGCCGATGAGGCTGTTGTTGCCAGTCACGGAGCCGTTCACGTCATCGGCGGTCGTGCCGGTGCCGCGGAAATTTCCGCCGACCAGCGTGTTGTTCAGCGTCGTGGTGCCGGCGACGCGCGCGATGCCGCCGCCGTTCCCGGAAGCATTGTTGTCGGAGTCCGCGCGATTGTTCGCCACGGTCACATGGGTCGTCGTGATCGCCGCGCCGTTGAGGTGCAGGCCGCCGCCGGCGAGCCGCGCGTTGTTACCCGAGATGGTGGCGTTGCGCAGCGTGATCGCCGGGCTGTTCCCGCCGATTTGCCGCTGCGCGAGACCGCCGCCGTTGCCCGCCGTGTTGCCGCTGATGGTGGAACCGCTGATCGCCGCATTCCCATCGACCACATACACGCCGCCGCCGTTTCCGTTGGTCGTGGTCGTGTTGCTGGAGATGGGCGTCGGCGTGGTGGCACCGATGTTCAACGTGCTGGCGGCGACATCGAACAACTGCGCGTTGAAATACACGCCGCCGCCGTCGGTGCTGGCGGTGTTCCCGCTGATCGACCCGCCGTTGATGGTGACCGTCGTCTGGTTCGACGTCCCCCCCACCGCGCTATCGACCGTGAACGAATGCGCCACCCCGCCGCCGTTCGTCGCGGTGTTCGCTTCACCACCACCGGTGCCGCCGATGATGCAGTTGGTGATGTTCAGCACGCCGCGGTCGCGGAAGATCGCCCCGCCGTCGCCGCCGCCCGTGTTGTCGCTGTTCGCAATGTTTCCGCGCAGCGTCGCGCCGGTGATGGTGAAAGATCGTCCGGTGCCCGCGGTGTCCTGATCGCCAAAGATCGCGCCGCCATGCCGGCGCGCCGTGTTCCCGGTGATCGTGCCGCCCGTGACCGTCACCGACGCGCTCAGTGTCTTGATCGCGCCGCCATCTTCCTGCGCGACGTTGTTGGTGAAATTGGTGTTGGTGATCGTGACCGTGTTGGGCTCGGCATTGATGCGCAGCCCGCCGCCGTCCGCGTTTGATGTGAACGAGCCGAAGACCGTGCCCTGGCGCGCTTCGTTCGCCGTAAAGATTGAGTTGGTGATGCTGACGTTGCTGTTCGCCGTGGCTGCCCCGAAAAACACGCCGCCGCCTTCCCCCGCTCTGGTGATGTTGCTGGAAAACGTGCATGCGTCCACGTTGAGCGACCCATAGACCTGATACACTCCGCCCCCGGCGTTGTCGGCCTGGTTGTTATTGATGGTGCAGTTCGTCAGCGTCAACGACCCGTGCGGGAGTCCCGAGCCGAAGCCGTCGTAGCGGATCGCGCCGCCAAACGCAAAATTTGCACCGCCCAGAGCGGTGTTGCGCGCTTCGCGCACGTAGCCGTTTCGCAGGATCAGGTTCGTCAGCGTGACGTGAATGCCGGTCGAACCGCCAAAGCCGCCGCCGAAAATGCCGTCCTGCCCGATATCGAAAATGCGATCCGTGTTGATGGAGCCCCCGCCGTCCACAGGGTAGGCGGTGAAAGTGCCCACCTGGATCACCGACCCGCCCACCGCGCCGTTGATCGTCAGGTTATTGAGGTTCGTGGTGTTCGGCGGACTCGTAGCGTCGAAAGCGATCACGCCAGTGATGTCCAAGTCGCCGCTGGCCTCGTCGTTGGTGCCTTGCCCGTCATTATCGGGCTGACCTCGGTTCAGCGTGATGTCACCGATGCCGGCCTGAATGTTGATGATGTCGTGGCCCGGCGTTTTGTTCGCCTGCATGATCGCCGCGCGCAGCGTCGTCAGCCCATTGGAAGCCAGCGCCGCCGGGTTGTTGAGATCGGCATCGGGCAGGTCGGCATTGCTGTTCACGGTAAAGGTGACCGCAGTGGCGCTGCTCAGCGCGAGCAGCAGCGAGCAGGCGCAGAGCGTGAACGAAACAAGGCGCGATTTTGCGATCATGATTTGCGAGGTCGTAGGGGGACGTTTGCAGCGGACGCGGCGGATGCGGAAGAGCGCAGGTCCGAGGTGAAAGAAGTTCGTTTTCATATTCGGTATCAGCCAGCAGGTGAGGGGGCAACCAAACCGCTGCATCTCCTGCCGGTAGCGGGGTGGAAAGTAAAGCAATTTCACCCCGTCCGAACGACCGGAGCCCTGCGCAGATGAGCCGAGCGCACCTCCCGCCCCGCTGCCTACGTCGCCACCCAATTCTGCTTCGGCTCCGCGTCGCTCGTGCCGCGGCTGTTACGGGCCTCGAGCCAGAGTTGACTGAAAGATGGTTTGGATCGGCGGTTCGGAAACCGCCGCTCCTTGAACCCGCCGCTCTTCGCGAGCCGAACGGCCGCGCTCAGCGTTCCCACAAAACCAAGCGCAGACGTGATCGTATTGCCGACGCGCCTGAATCCGGCGCGGTTCTGCCTTTGCTTTCGGCGGAAACTCGTTTGAAGCTCCTTCACATTTCTATGGTCCAAGACCTCGCCACCATCACCGCCTATATCGACGGCGAAGCCCAGCAATTCCAAGACGGCGACACGCTGCTTAATTTCATAGATCGGCACCGCGGGCGCGGGCATGTGCCGACGCTCTGCGATGCGCCGCAGCTCAAGCCCTACGGCGCGTGCCGCGTGTGCTCCGTGGAGATCGCGCAATCCGCAGACGGCCCGCGCCGTGTCGTCGCTTCGTGCCACACGCCGCTCACGGCGGGGATGCACATCTTCACCGAGTCGCAGAAGATCCGCGGACTGCGGCGGAACATCGTCGAGCTGGTGCTCACCGATCATCCGCTCGACTGCCTGACTTGCGAGGTGAACGGCAACTGCGAGCTGCAGACTGTCGCGGCGAAGGTCGGCATCCGCAGCGTGCGCTATCCGGCAGGAAAAAACCACCTCGACCGCAAGAAGGACCTCTCGCACCCCTACATGACTTCGGACCTCTCGAAGTGCATCAACTGCAACCGCTGCGTGCGCGCGTGCGACGAGGTGCAGGGGCAGTTCGTGCTCTCGATGCATGGGCGTGGCTTCGATGCGCGCATCATCAAGGGGCTCGATGTTTCGTTTGAGGATTCGCCGTGCGTGTCGTGCGGCGCGTGCTCGCAGGCGTGCCCGACCTCGGCGATTTCGGACACGTTCAAATCGAAGTCCATCGAGGCGACGAAAAAGACCCGCACGATTTGCACGTATTGCGGCGTTGGCTGCAACTTGGAAGTCGCCACGAAAGGGAACGAGATCCTTTCCATCCAGGCGCCATTCGACGCCGAAGTGAATGAAGCGCACACCTGCCTCAAAGGCCGCTACGCGTTCAAGTTTTACAACCACAAGGACCGCCTGCGGAAGCCGCTCATCCGTACCAACGGCCACTTCGTCGAGGCGACGTGGAACGACGCGTATGACCACATCGCGGCGAATTTGAAGCGCATCAAAGCCGAGCACGGCGGCGATGCGGTCGGCGGCATTTCGTCGGCGCGCTGCACGAATGAGGAAAATTACCTCATGCAGAAATTCATCCGCGTGGCGTTCGGCACGAACAACATCGATGCCTGCGCGCGCGTCTGCCATTCGCCGACCGCGTGGGGTATGCAGAAGGCATTCGGCACCGGCGCGGCGACCAACTCGGTGATCGATCTGCAATCCACGAACTGCATCCTCGTCATCGGCGCAAACCCGACCGAGGGCCATCCCGTGACCGGCGCGAAGATCAAGCAGCGCGCGATGAAAGGCGTGCCGCTCATCATCATCGATCCGCGCGAGATCGAGATCGTGAAGTTTGCAAAGTATCACCTCCAGCTCCGCCCCGGCACGAACGTCGCGCTGCTCGACATGTTCGCCTACTACATCTGGGAGGCCGGGCTTGTGGACCGCGAATTCATCGAAAAGCGCTGCGAAAACTGGGCCGAGTTCGAATCCGGCCTCCGCTCGCTCGATCTCGACGAGCTGGAAAAAATCCACGGCGTGGATCGCGCCCTCGTGAAGGCCGCCGCGCTCGATTACGCGAACGCGGAAAACGCGATGGCCTTCCACGGCCTCGGCGTCACCGAGCACACCCACGGCTCGAAGACCATCATGCTCATCGCCGACATCGCGATGATGACCGGCAACATCGGCCGCCGCGGCGTCGGCGTGAATCCATTGCGCGGGCAGAACAACGTGCAGGGCACCGCCGACATGGGCTGCCAGCCGCACCAGGGCGCGGGCTATTTGCAGGTGAACGACGCCGCGAACCACGCGATGTATGAGCAGTTCTACGGCGCGAAAATGTCCGACCAGATCGGCCTCAAAATCCCGCAGATGTATGACGCCGCGCTCGCTGGAAAATTGAAAGCCATGTGGGTCATGGGGCAGGACCTCGTGCAGACCGACCCGAACACCGAGCACGTGAAAAAGGCGCTGAACTCGCTCGAGTTCCTCGTCGTGCAGGAAATCTTCATGTCAGAGACCGCGAAGTTCGCCAACGTCGTCCTGCCCGGCGCATCGTTCTTTGAAAAGAGCGGCACCTTCACCAATGGCGAACGCCGCGTGCAGCGCGTCAACGAAGTCATCCCACCGCTCGCCGGCACGAAGACCGACGGCCAGATCGTCGTGGACATCATGAACCGCATGGGCATCCCGCAGCCCGACTACACGCCCGCCGGCGTCCTCGCCGAAATTGCGCGCGTCGTCCCATTTTTCAAAGGCGCCGTGTGGGAAAAACTCGGCGACAACGGCAAGCAATGGCCCATCCAGGAAGGCTGCATCGGCACCGAAATCCTCCACACCGAGACCTTCAAGCGCGGCCTCGGAAAGTTCCACTTCTTCTCTTTCAAGGAATCGAACGAGATCGTCCAGCACCACGGCGAATTCCCCTTCATCCTCACCACCGGCCGCGTGCTCGAACACTACAACTGCGGCACCATGACCCGCCGCACCGGCAACGCCCGCATCGTCACCGAGGACGTCCTCGCCATCCACCCCGCCGACGCCGCGAAAAAGCAAATCGCCACCGGCGACCTCGTCCGCATCTTCTCCGCCCGCGGCGAAGTGCGCATCCACGCCAAGGTCTCCGACGAAGTGAAACCCGGCATCCTCTACACGACGTTCCACTTCCCCGAACACCTCGTGAACGACGTCACCAGCAGCGAGTGCGACGAAGACACGATGTGCCCCGAATACAAAGTCGTCGCCGTGGACGTGGAGCGCGTGAGTGCGCCGGTGGAAAAGAAGGCGGCACAGCCGGAGATGGTCGCGGCGAAGTGAAACAGATTCATCCTCAATTTTCCATGCAAGGCGGACGCGGGAAGATTGCTCAGCCGAAGGCTCGCATTGGACTTTGCTCGCGTTTCAACTCTTCATGTCTCATGAACTCGCATCTCGGAGGCACGCGACCTTGATCACAAGAATCACAACCCAATACTTCAAGCGGTTTGAAACGCAGCCATTTCCGCTGGAACCGCTGACGTTGTTGGCCGGCCCAAATAACAGTGGCAAATCCACCCTGTTACAGGCCGCGATGGTTTGGAACCTCGCCATTCAGAAATGGTGGGAGAGGAAAGGGCCGGGCAGCGGCTCCAAGGCCAAGGACCGACCCGGTGCGCCAATCACGAGGCAGGAATTCACTGCTTTGCCATTGCCCTCCATGGATCAGCTTTGGACGGATACCCACACTTCCCTGCGCAAAGACGAAGGGAAGCAGGGCGCGCCTCGGCCATTGGTCATCACTATGCACGGGCAGGACGGAGGAAGCGATTGGAAGGTTGGATTCGAATTTCGCTACAGTGGCCCAGAGCAGATCCATGTGAAGCCCGTCGCCGAAGATCTTCCGCACCTCGACCGGGCGCGGGAAAAAGTCAGCGTCATTTATGTCCCGCCATTTTCCGGCATCGGCGTCAATGAGACGCGCCACGACCGTCCTTATCAGGACATGCTAGTCGGACAGGGAAAGGGTGGAGACATTCTCCGCAACCTCCTGCTGGAAGTGGCAGAGTCCGCAGGTGGGAAAGATTGGCAGAAAATCGAGCAGATCGTCGAAGAAATCTTCGGTTACCGCTTACTGAAGCCAGCGTATGTCGGAGCCCCTTTCATCACTTGCCAGTATTTGAAAGGCATACCCAAGGGCAATGGATTCGGAGGACTGCCGCCGCTTGATGTCTCGACGACGGGGAGCGGCTTTCATCAAGTGCTCCTCATCCTGGCCTTCATGTTTGCCCGGCCATCAAGCCTCATCCTTCTCGATGAACCCGATGCCCATTTGCACGTGCTTTTGCAAAAGCAGCTCTACGACATCCTCCGCAGCCTTTGCCACGAACGAAAAGGCCAATTGGTTATCGCCACACACTCCGAGGTGTTGATCGACAATACGAGTCCAAATCAGATTGTCTCCTTCTACAGCGAGCCTCATCCGCTGGTTTCCGACAGCGACCGCGATCAAGTGCGTGAGGCGCTGAAGCGCGTGACGGCACTCGAACTCCTGCTGGCGGAGAATGCCAAGGGAATTCTCTATCTGGAGGGAACCACCGACTTTGATCTCCTAAAAGCTTGGGCCGAAGTGCTGGATCATCCATTGAAAGAATGGTTCGGCAAATTGCCATTCTGGCAGAACAACCAAGGAAGAAATCCCAAGGAAGCCAGGGCACATTTCTTCTCGCTCAAGGCAATTCGACCGCCCTTGAAAGCGGTGCTCTTGCTTGATGGTGACAATCGGAATTCGCCCGATCGCGAGCTCACGGCGGACGGCCTTACGATCCTTCGGTGGGAACGCTACGAAGCGGAAAGCTACCTGTTGCATCCTGACAGCCTTGAGAGGTTCTTGTCCGCAGAGAAAGGACCGCTCTTCGCCAGACCCGGAATGGATTATCTGCGCGAGCAGCTTCCGCCTGCCTTCTTTCATGCCCCCCTGGAGGCCAGCCCGTTTCTCCGCGCAGAGCCCGCGAGTAAGACGTTGCTGCCGGAGTTGCTGGCCCAGGCCGATGTTCCGATTTCCAAGAGCGACTATTTCCTGCTTGCCCAGCATATGAAGCCGACAGAGCTGCCGCAAGAGGTGTGGGATAAGCTGACAGCGATACAGGAATTGGTGTGCTAACCGAATAGAACCCGAGAAGGCGCTCAACGCGCTCGAATTCCTCGTCGTGCAGGAAATCTTCATGTCAGAGACCGCGAAGTTCGCGAACGTCGTGCTGCCCGGCGCATCTTTCTTTGAAAAGAGCGGCACCTTCACCAATGGCGAGCGCCGCGTGCAGCGCGTGAACGAAGTCATCCCGCCGCTCGCCGGCACGAAGACCGACGGCCAGATCGTCGTGGACATCATGAACCGCATGGGCATCCCGCAGCCCGGCTCCACGTCCGTTGGCGTGTTTGCCAAAATCGCAGGCGTCCTCGTGTTGTTGAAAGGCGCCGTGGGGCGGATCAGATTCCGCTGGCGGACCTGCGTGCGCTTCTGGAACTATTGCCAAGATTTATGCGATCGTTTGCCAAGCTCGTTCTTTTCGCCGTCCTGCTCGGGATGAGCGCGGGTGGATTCGCGGCGGACGCGAAGAAGGAGAAAAAGGACGCGGACTCGAAGAAGGAGACGCCGAAGAAATCCGACAGGGATGCGAAGAAGGACGAAGACAAGAAGAAAGCCGCGAAGGAGCCGGCGAAGCTCGCTTTCCCGGTGCCGATCGGGCACGACTCGAAGGGGCTGAAGCTGCCGTCGTTCGGGCCGGACGGGAAGTTGAAGATGGTTTTTAACATCGGCGTGGGGACGCGGGTCGATGAGGAGAATGTGAACATGCAGGATACGCAGGTGCAGACTTTCGGGGAGGATGGATCGCGGGAGATGGATATCGACCTGCCGACTTCGAGCTTCAATCTAAAGACGCGGGTGATCTCGACGAAACAGCGCGTGGTGATCACGCGCGATGATTTCGAACTGAGCGGGAATACGATGGAGTTCGATACCGAGACGCGTGCGGGAAGACTTGGCGGAGGAGTGAAGATGGTCATTTTCGATCTCGCCGCGGAGACGCCGGAAGGCGATGCGGCTCCGACGGAAAAATCCGCGCTTCCCAAAGTGGCGCTGCCGCCGAACGATGAGGGCAAGTCGATCAAAGTGACCACTCCAAAACCCGCACCAGCAAAAAAGAAACAACCCAGTGAGTAAGAATCCACTCGTCAGCATTTTGATCCTGGCGCTCCCGCTTTTGGCGGGCCGCGCGCAGTCGCCGAAGCCGTTTTCAGAGGGTGAACTGTTTAAGAACACGGACCCGATCAATGGCGATCTGCTGAATACGACACCGCTGACTTTACTCGATGAAAGACCGCCTGCGGCGAAGGAGAAATCGGGGAGTCAGACGGAGATCACGGCGGATAATGCGGAGTTCAACAACCGGACTTACATCGCGATTTTTGCCGGCGATGTGTTCGTCGTGAATCCGGACTTCAATTTGAACTGCGACAAGCTGACGGCCTTTTTGAAGCACGATGAAAAGGCGGTGGCGGATGCGAAGGATGCGAAGGCGAAGCCAGCCGCGGTTGCGGCGCCCGCGGCGAAATCGAAGGGTGGCCTGGAGAAGGCGATCGCGGAGATGGTGAATGGGGGGAAGGTCGTCATCACGCAGGAAAAGAAGGAGGTGGATGGGACGATTTCGCGTTCGATCGGGAAGGCAGAGAGAGCGGAATACAATGCGATGACGGGTGAGATGGTCCTGATCGGGTGGCCGGAGGTGACGCAGGGTTTTAACTCCAGCAAGGCGACGGAGGAGGGGACGCGCATGATTATGAAGCGCGAAGGCACGATGCGGACGATCGGCCGCTCGAAAGTCATCATTCAGGACAACAGCACCGAGAAGCCGGCCAAACAGTGATCCGACCCGAGACACCGCCGGTAAATACGGATGGTCCGCCGGTCTTGCAGACGGAAAAACTGGTGAAGATTTACGGCGGTCGCGCCGTGGTGAATGGCGTGGACATCAACTGCCGGCGCGGGGAAATCGTGGGGCTGCTCGGGCCGAATGGCGCGGGGAAGACGACGAGCTTTTACATGATGGTCGGGCTGGTGCGTCCGAATAGCGGGAAGGTCAAGTTCAAGGGTGAGGACGTGACGGATTACCCGATGTATCGGCGCGCGCGAATGGGGATGGGTTATCTGCCGCAGGAGGAGTCGATCTTTCGCAAACTGACGGTCGAGGAAAACATCATGGCGATCCTCGAAACGCAGCCGCTGAATCGGAAGGCGCGGCGCGCGCGGTGCGATGAATTGCTGACGCAATTCGGCATCGAGCATGTGTCGAAGCAACTCGCGCTCACGCTTTCCGGCGGTGAAAAAAGGCGACTGACGATCGCGCGTTCGCTGGTGACGAAGCCGAGCATGATCATGCTCGACGAACCCTTCAGTGGTGTGGACCCGATCGCGGTGAATGACGTGCAGCAGATCGTGCAAAACCTGCGCGATGCCGGGCTCGCGATCCTCATCACCGATCACAACGTCCGTGAAACACTCAGCATCGTGGATCGCGCATACCTGATTTTCGAAGGCAGCGTCGTCACGCAGGGTCCGAAAGACTTTCTCATCAACGATCCGGTCGCCCGCCGAGTGTATCTCGGCGAGGGCTTCCAGATGTAACCCAAACGAAACCGCAAACCGACACGATCCATGCAAACTGCCAATGTTAATGTCCCAGTCCAAGTCACAGGCCGCCATGTCAGCGTCACCGACGCGATCAAGGAATATTCGATCAGCAAGGTCGAGCATCTGCATCTCGACTACCCGCGAATCATCGAGGCGCATGTGATTCTCGACGTGGAAAAACACCGCCATTTTGCGGAGATCATTTTGCACTGCAACAATCACATCACAATCGAAGCGAGCGAGGAGACGGACGACATGTATGCGTCGATCGACGGAGTGATCGCCAAGATCGCGCGGCAGATGCGGAAGTATAAGACGAAGATTTTGCGCAACCACCGGCCGCGCGGTTTCGACGTGAAACACATCGAAGAGCAAGTGCTCAGCGTCGATGGATTCGATGAACATGAAGAGTCACAGCCGCAGGTCTTGCAGACGGAGCAATACGCGGTGAAGCCGATGTTCGTGGAGGAGGCGGTGCTGCAACTCGAGATGTCGAGCCGTCAGTTCGTGGTCTTCCTGAATCCGAAATCCGAGAAAGTGAACATCCTCTATCGGCGCAAGGAAGGCGGCTACGGACTGATGGAGCCGACTTACTGAAAGTCAGTCATCGGTTTTTTTTGCAGCGCGATAGGCGCGGGCGAGGAGCGTGATCGGATGCACGATTTCGAGGCCGGGATCGCGAGTTCTAGCGCCGGCTTCGAGTTGCACAGAGCAGCCGGGATTTGCCGACGCGACGATGGTTGCGCCCGACTTCGCGATGTTGTCCATCTTCCGCGCGAGCAACTTCCCGGACATCTCCGGCTGGGTGATATTGTAAATGCCCGCGCTCCCGCAGCACCACGTCGCCTCGGGCAGTTCGACCAATTGCAGTCCTGGAATCGCCCGCAACACCTCACGCGGCTGTGCGGTGATTTTCTGTCCGTGGCAAAGATGACACGCCTCATGATAAGTCACGCGCGCTTCCCCCAATCCGCATTCCGCATTCCGCAATCCGCATTGCACGAGCCATTCGTGGATGTCCTTCACCTTCGCGCTCCACAGCTTCGCGCGCGTGGCGAAGCGCGGATCGTCCGCGAGCAGTTCGTCGTAGTGCTTCAAGTGCGAGCCGCAGCCGGCGGCGTTGGTGATGATGGCATCGAGCGAATCCAAATCGAACGCGTCGATATTCCGGCGCGCCATTTCACGCGACCATTCGAGTTCGCCATTGTGCGCGTGGAGCGAGCCGCAGCAGTGCTGCATCGCGGGCGTCACGACTTCGCAACCATTTGCCAGCAGCACATCGACCGTGTCGCGATTCACATGCGGATACACCAGATCCTGCACGCAGCCCGTGAGCATCCCGACGCGGAAGCGCGGCGCGTCTGGCGATTCGATGTCGCCGATCAGTGTGTCGGAAAACTGCGGCTGCACGCGCGGCGTGAGCGGTTCCAATTCGCGGATGTCGCGAGGGAGAAGCGCGGTGAGTTTGAGCTTTCGCACGAGCCACTCGAGTCCGCTCGCCTGATACCAGCGCAACACCCGCCCGAGCGCGCGCAGCAGCAGCGGTCGCGTGAAAATCAAGCGCAGCGCGAATGCCCGCACGATGCTCCGCTGCGGCGCATCCAGCACGCCCGCGTGCTCGATGTCCGCGCGCGCGCATTCAAACATATGCGCATATGTCACGCCCGCCGGGCACGCCGTTTCACAAGCCAGACAGCCGAGACAAAAATACATCTCCTCGCCAAACGCCTTCGTAACCTCCAGCCGCCCATCCGCGATCCCGCGCATCAGCGCGATGCGTCCGCGCGGGCTGTTGCGCTCCAGCTTCGTCTCCACATAAGTCGGGCAGGTCGGCAGACACATCCCGCAGTGCATGCATTGTTGCAGCACGGAGTAATCGAGATGCGCGAGATGGAGCGGAGCGGCGGACATTCAATCAGATGACTTCCTCGCCGGTCGGAATCTGCCCGAGGCGGAGAAAAGTTTTCACCAATTCACCTTCCCCACAGGCGATCATGCCGGGAAATCGTTTGAACCAGAGACCGGTGGGAACCTCGGGCTCGGCTTCCATCCACCGCGCGAGCAATAGCACTTGATCCATCGGGATTTCGCGTTCGCGAGAGAGCGTCACCAAGTGATTGATGACCGCGCTCGGGACGCGATCCCGGCGAATTCCAGGCATCGGCGCTGCCGCAAAATCCCGCGACGATCCGAGCTTGAAGTTGATCCGCTTTCGCAAGGTCTGTCTCGGCGACCAAACTTTCCATCGCCTCCCCGAGTTCCTCCGGCGTCCACATCCGTCCCTTGGCCCCGTCCATCCGCGCCACGATCAATTCCCGCAAAGTGCGCATTTCTTCCAAGGGCAACTTTTCAATCGCCGACTCAATTTCAGCAACGGTCGTCATGGCGCACACGGTAGCACCGCCGGTCTCCCGCTCAACTCCCGAGACGGCAGATCGAAAATCTTGCCCGGATTCAGGATGCCGTGCGGGTCGAGCGCGCGCTTGAGCTGCTTCATCAGCGCGAGACTCGCGCCACCGATCGCCGCGGGGAGAAAGGTTTTCTTGGCAAGGCCGACGCCGTGCTCGCCGGTGATGGTGCCGCCGAGGGCGAGGGCGTAGTCGAAGATTTCGTGCATCGCTTTTTCCACGCGCGCCATCTCGTCCGCGTCGCGTTCGTCGGTGAGGAAAGTGGGATGCAGATTCCCGTCGCCCATGTGGCCGAAGGTGCCGATGCGTAAATTGTGGCGCGTGCCGACTTCCTGAATGAAGCGGATCATTTTCGTGAGTTCGCTGCGCGGGACGGTGGCGTCTTCGAGGATCGTCGTCGGCGCGACGCGGGCGAGGGCGGAGAAGGCGGAGCGTCTGGCGGTGGCGAGCTTCGCGGATTCTTCGGGAGTTGCTGCTCGCTTGACGGAGGCGGCTCCGCATTGCCGCGCGATTTGTTCCATTTGCTGCGCTTGCTCATCGACGACGGTGGGATGGCCGTCGGTTTCCATCAGGAGGATCGCTTCGGCATCGAGCGGCAGGCCGACGTGCGCGAAATCTTCGACGCAACGGATCGTGACTTTGTCGAGGAACTCCAGCGTGCAGGGGATGATCTTCGCCGCGATGATCGCCGAAACGGTGTCCGCGGCGGCGTCCATCCGGTCAAATGTTGCGAGCAGGGTCGCCTTCGCGGCGGGCTTCGGCACGAGCTTCAGCAGCACTTTGGTAATGATGCCAAGCGTGCCCTCGCTGCCGATGAAAATGTCCTTCATCGAATATCCCGCGACATCCTTCACGCACTTGTTGCCGAGCCAGACGATTTCACCGCTCGCGAGCACGACTTCCATTCCCATCACGTAGTCGCGCGTCACGCCGTACTTCAGTCCGCGCAGGCCCCCGGAATTTTCCGCAACGTTTCCGCCGATGGTGGAAATTTTCATTGAACCCGGATCGGGCGGATAAAGCAGGCCCGCGCCATTCGCGGCATCCGCGATCTGCTGCGTGATCGCGCCGGCCTCCGCAAAGAGTGTGAGGTTTTTCTCGTCGAGTTCGAGGATGCGATCCATGCGCACGAGGCAGAGCACGATCCCGCCCGGCACGGGAATGCTGCCGCCGCTCAGGCCCGTGCCCGAGCCGCGCGACACGATCGGGATTTTCTTCGCCGCCGCGTAACGCACGATGGCCGCGACTTCCTCCACCGTCTCCGGCAGCACCACGCAAGTCGCGTCGGCGCGTAACGCGGCAGTGCCATCGAAGCCGTAAACCGCGAGGTCTTCCGGCGAGGTCAGGATGCGTTCCGGCGGTAGAAATTGCGCGAGTTCGGCGGTGAACATTCCGACAACTTACAACGCTTCCGCACGCCGACCAGACGCTTGCTGCGCGGATTCCGCCGTTTGCGGTTACGAGCCGTCGAGCGCGACGAGCAGCTCGTGCATCTCGGCTTCGACCGCCGCGAGGTCTTCGTCGTGGAGTGTTGCCGCCACGAGATCGAGCAACACTTCACGATAGCGCGCGCGCAAACGAAACACCGCCACGCGCGCGGCATTCGCCGTCCAGCCAAGGCGCGACGCGGCTTCCGCGTAGGTCGCCGCGCCCGAGACCGTGAGGCTGAGAAAGGGGCGCAGCACTTCCACCTCCATCGCGTGACCGGCAGCAGCGCGCTCGGCTTCGAGCTGATCGAGCGCGCGTTCGAGCAGCATCACCGCCCAGCGCCGATGATAGAGCGTCTCTGGCGTCTCGTGCTCCGCTAGTTCGCACCCACGGGATTCTTCCTCTGCCGCCCGATCCAGGCTCACCGTCTGTGTGCCGCCGCCGCGCTTCAGCGCGTGGGCATGCTTCGCCATGTCGGCGATGTGATGCTGGAACGCCGCGAGCAAAAACGTCCGCAGCTTTCCGCGCAACGGCGCCGCGGCGGCGAGCGTGTTTTTTTCGATGAGAAATGCGAAGAAACTCTGCGTGAAATCTTCCGCATCCTGCGGCGAATGCCCGAGCCGCCGCGCGAACGCATACAGCGGCGGCCAATAATCGTGGCACATCTCCGAGAGCGCCGTCCGCGCCTGCGGATGTGAAGGCTCCGCCGCCCGCGCCACCACGCTCCAACGGGTGGTGCGAAAAGCCGCCGCGGATTTCGCCATGGTTGCCATTTTGGGAGTTTGTCCGATCGGGATCGCCAGGGCCAGCGTTAAAAATCAAGGCGCGCTGTAATGCCGCGGCGCGCTTTGTCGTAGAAACAGATGAAAGCCAAATCATCCTCAGCCCCAGGCGGCTGAACAACCCAAATGAACGACTGCCATGAATACCAAATCACTCCGCCACATCACTGGCAGGACTCTCAGCCTCCTGGCCATCTCCTTCGCCCTCGCCGGAAGCCAGTCCGCGCTGGCGGGCGACAACGACGAACCTGGGCCGCTGTTCCGCCATACGCACCCGCATTTCTATATCCTGCCGCCGCAACCGCGTGCCTTTGGTCTCATCTACGCCAAATGGTCGGCCAGGTGGTGGCAGTGGGCATCGGGCATCCCGATCGCGCAAAACCCATTGTTCGACACGACCGGGGAGTTTGGCGATCAGGAACAATCCGGCCCGGTTTGGTTCCTGGCGGGAGCGTTCGGCGGCACCGTCGAACGGACGGTGACGGTGCCGGCTGGAAAGGCGCTGTTCTTCCCGCTCTTCAACACCCTGTGGTGGGCACCCAACGATCTCCCTTTTGCCAGGGAAGTGGCAGAGACGTACCTAGGCAAAACTCCCGCTGAAATAGCACTCCTTTCGGACGTGGAGTTGATCGGCCTCCTGTCGAACTTCTTTATCGATCCCACTCCCACATTGAGCCTCACGATCGATGGAGTCGAGGTTCGGAACCTCCTGGCTTACAGGAGGACCTCACCTGGGTTTCGCATCGTCGATCGGGATCTGATTGATGATCTTGGCGCAGAACTTGATGTGAACAACACGGCCGTGTCTGCGGGTTACTGGATCATGCTGGCGCCGCTTCGCCCGGGTGCCCACGAGATCCACTTCAGCGCCCAACAGCTCGGCCAACCCATCTCAGGTGATTTCTCGCTGGACGTTACCTATCACATCACCGTCGCGCCGCGGCGGTAAGAGTCGGGGAAAGCGGGGCGCGCGCTACAGCACGGGGGCTGTAGCGCAAGCGTCCCCGCTTGCCGTATCGCGAGCTCAGGCTTGCCACCAGCGACCGAACGCCGCTGCTCCGTGGGTTCGCTGAAAAAGACTCGGCACGATCCCCGCCGAGTGATGCAATGCGCGTGGCTCATCGAGGGGTGACTATGCCAGCGCCTGACCTACCTTCTCCCATCGCCGCGGAAGAAATCTTTCGCGTCGCAACCGCGCTGCCCGCGGCGGAACGCGCGGCGTATCTGGACGCGGCGTGTGAGGGAAAGGCGGGGGTGCGCTCGCGGGTCGGGCGGATGCTCGAAGTGCGAGGCATCGGCGCATTGCTGAAACAGCCGCCGGACGAACCGGTCCCCCCGGAAATCGAAGCCGAGTTGGCGCGCTTGAAGCCGGAGGAAGGCGGCGAACGCATCGGTAATTACAAGCTGCTCGAGCAGATCGGCGAAGGCGGCTTTGGCATTGTCTGGATGGCGGAACAGATCGAGCCGGTGCGGCGGCGCGTGGCGCTCAAGATCATCAAGCTCGGCATGGACACGAAGGAGGTGATCGCGCGCTTCGAGCAGGAGCGGCAGGCGCTCGCGATGATGGATCACCCGAACATCGCCAAGGTCTTCGACGCGGGCGCGACGCAGTACGGCCGGCCCTTCTTTGTCATGGAATTGGTGCGCGGCATTCGCATCACCGAGTATTGCGATCAGAACAACCTGCCGACCGCGGAACGGCTCGCGCTTTTCATCCAGGTCTGCCGCGCCGTGCAGCACGCGCATCAAAAAGGGATCATCCACCGCGATCTCAAACCCTCGAACATTCTCGTCATGCTGCACGACGGCGTGCCTGTGCCAAAGGTCATCGACTTCGGCGTGGCCAAGGCAACGCAGCAGCAGCGGCTCACCGACCTGACGATCTACACGCAGTTCCAGCAAATGATCGGCACACCGCTCTACATGTCGCCCGAGCAGGCGGAGATGAGCGGCCTGGATATCGACACGCGCAGCGACATCTATTCGCTCGGCGTGCTGCTCTACGAATTGCTCACCGGACGCACACCGTTCGATCCCGAAGAGTTAATGCGCAAAGGCCACGATGAAATCCGTCGCGCGATCCGCGAACAGGAACCGCAGAGGCCCTCGACGGCTTTGAAATCGATGGCCGCCGAGGCGCAGACGGCAGTCGCGCAACATCGGCAGGCAGACGTTGCGAAGCTCATCAGCCAAATCCGAGGCGATCTCGACTGGATCGTGATGAAGGCGCTGGAGAAAGCCCGCAACCGCCGCTACGAAACCGCGAACGGCCTCGCGCTGGACATCGAGCGCCACCTCGCCAGCGAGCCAGTGCGCGCGCGTCCGCCAAGCGGTTTCTATCGCTTCCGCAAACTCGTGCGCCGTAATCAGGCGGTCTTCGCGGCGGGTGCCGCCGTCGCAGTCGCGCTGCTCGCGGGCGTGGCTGGCATCGCCTTTCAATGGCAACGCGCCGAGGCGGCCGGGCGCGTCACCCGCGAACGCCTCGCCCACGAGCATGTCCGCGCGGGACTTCGCATGGCGGAAGATGGCGACGCCCTGCGCGGGCTGCCGCATTACGTCGAGGCGCTGCGGCTCGGGCTCGGCGATGCGGCGCGCGAGCGCGTCACGCGGCTGCGTTTTGAAGTGACGATGCGGCAGGCGCCGCAGCTCGCGCAGCTCTGGCTGCGGGAGCAGGATGTCGAAGCGCAGTTCGCGGAGGATGCCGGGCGCGTCGTCATCATCGACGGCATGGAGGCGCGGATTTGGGATGCGGCCTCGGGTGCGGCGGTTTCCGCGCCCATGCGTCACTCGGGAGAGCTGCGCCGTGGGTGGACGGACTCGCAGGCGTCTCGCGTGGTGACGGAAAAGCTCAGCGATCAAATCACCATTTGGGATCCTGCCACGACGCGGGTGCTGGCGGAGATGAGTGGCAGGGCGCATCTGCGCGCGGTGCTGGGCGGCCCGCGGCTGCGGCTCGCCGTGTGGCTGGCCAAGGGTCGCACCGTGCACTGCGTCTCTGCGTTGGACGGCGTGGTGGACGCCACTTTCGAGCACCCGGATGTCGTCGAGTGGGCGGTCGCCGCGCCTGATGGGACGCGCGTTCTTTCTGCGACGAGCGACAGCCTGTATCTGTGGGACGTCGCGGCGCGCGACCTTATAGTACCGCCGGTGGTTTTCGGCGGAAGGCCGGAGTACTGGACGTTTGATCCGACCGGACGTCTAGCGGGCCTGCGCGTTAAGAACGAGGACGGCCTCGCGGTGTTTGACGTGACCACTGGCACGTTTGCGGCGCGCGGCGCCGCCAGAAGCATGGGCGCCACCAGCCACGGCTGGCTCGACGGAAAGCGATGGGTGGTGCTTGCCCGCAATTTTTCCGGCTCGGCGTTGCGCGACCCGGTCACCGATCGGTTGCTCTTTGACGCGCCCAACGGGACGGGCACGACGGCCAGCTCCTTTGCCACGCGGCGCAATGTCTTCGCGCTGGCCGGTGAAAATGGCACCGCACAACTCTGGGATGCCGACACCGCGCAGGCCATCCCGCCGCGGCTCTGGGCGTCGGGCCGGGCTCACGCCATCCAGCTCGGGGCCGACGCCACGAAGCTCCTCGTCGTCACCAGCGAACCCGCGGTGCGTCTGTGGAAGATGCCCGCGCATGGAGGCGCGGTCTGGACCGCCGTCGAAACGGCGGCGGCGGTCGCGACGTGGTGGAATGCGAAGAACGGGCAGCTTTGCACCGTCGGCACCGATGGCCGCCTCACCTGTCGCGACGCGACGACGGGCCACCAGGCAGCCGAGCCGTTGCCGCTCGACGAACCCCCGATGGCCGTCGTCCCGGATCGGGCCGGGAGGCTTTTCTTCGCGGCAGATGCCCGCGGTGCGCGACTCTGGGACGCGGAGACGAGGCACGCCGCCGGACCGCGCATTCCCTGCGCCGAGGTCATCCGCAGCGTGACGCTCGACGCCGCAGGACGACTCGCGGCGATTCTCGCGGGCGAAAAGGTGCTCCTTTGCGACCCAGCCACCGGAGCGGTGCGGCACACGCTGGCGCAGCCCGCCGTGCTGCGCTGTCTGCTCAGCCCGGACGGCTCCCGACTCGCCACGCTCACGCTGACGATCGTGCAGCTCTGGGATACCGGGAATGGCCGCGCGATCGGCGAACCGATCGCCGTCGATATCAAGCGGCTCCATGCCTGTGCGACCTTCGATGCGACCGGCAAGCGCCTCGCCGTCTGGTGGGCGAAACCGGAGCTTCCCGGTCATGTGCGCATGATCGACCCCGCCACCGGCCACGATTTGCAACCGCCATACGAACACCCAGCCGTCGTCACCTCCGTCGCGTTTTCTCCGTCTGGCGACAGGCTGGTCACCGCCACCGGCGCCCAGCAGTTGTGGCTGTGGCGCATCGCGGACGGACGCCCCGCGCTCACACCCATCCTTCACGCCAGCGCGATCAGCGCGGTCGGCTTTTCCCCGGATGAACTCCTTTTCTGGAGCCGCTCGGCCCGGCAGTTCTACGCGTGGGAGACGGCAACGGGCGATGCGGCGGCACCAGCCCTGCATCATCTCGGTCCACCTCCACCCGAGCCCGGACGTCGACCCAGCGGTGCGCGGGTCACCTCCGATGACGAGGAAATCCGCATCGCTTGGAGCGCGGATTCAAGGGTCGCGACCTGCGACAGTCGCGGTGGTTTGAACCTGTGGGATTTCAGCGCAGGAACTCGCCCGCTTGAAGCGATGGACGCACTTGCCCGCGTCCTCTCCTCGCATCGCATCGATCCCAGCGGTGGCCTCATCCCACTGACCCGCGACGAATTGCGCGCGGCGTGGACGGCGGTGCATCGTTAGCAGCGCCGCTCAAGCGGGATTGTGAAAACGACCGTCAATATAGTCGCACTTCATTAGGGATGTAGGGATGTAGGGATGTTGGGTGCTTCGCACTTTGTAGGGTCGGCAGATGGAAGCGCGCCGCTCCTTTACCCGCGCCGGCACCGGAAGCTGCGCAATGCCGCCAGGCTGCCGAGGATCAAGAGCGTGGCGGCACCGGGTTCGGGCACCGCTTGAGGTGCGTCGCCGGATGCGAGCGCGATGCCTTCGTCGAAGCCGGGTGCCGGGCTCGCGGGAGGTCCGAAATCGACGATGGCTCCATCGCCGATGTTCAACACTGCGAGCGTCTGGCTCACTCCAAAGTAAGTCGTGCCCGCGGCGGCGTTGACGACATTGCTCCCAAATCCGACCGGGCTGTTCACATTGAGCCTGCCGCCGAGGATGTTGGTTGCGCCGGTGTAGTTGAGCGCGCCGCCCAGCGTCTGCGCTCCAGTGCCGATCTTGATCAGCGAAATCGCATTGGAAGCTCCATCATCTTGAATTGTACCGCCAAACACTCCCGTGCCATTGTTACTACCGAGAGTAAGTGTGGAAGGAGATGTCGCGGTATTAGTTATCTGGTTATTCGTACTCGCGCTGGAAGTCAGCGCCCCGAAGGTCTCGCTGAAGCCATTCAGGTCCAGACTGGCAATGTCAATGCCGTTGATTGTGACGCTGGCGGTGTCCGGGATCTGCTCGTTCGCCCCCAGCTTGACATATACCTGGCGGCTCACCGCAAGAGAGCTGATCGTCACATTGCCAGTCCAGTTATTGGGATTCAATGCGCTGCCGTTCGCCAGCATAATATTTGAGTTCGCATTCGCGAAGGTACAAATCTCCAGCGAACCACTTCCGGTGATTTGGCCTGAGATCTGCGAGAGGTTCCCACCGCTCGAGGTTGAGATGCGTGTGCCTCCCCGGAGCGTGACCGTGCCTCTGATGTTCGCCGTATTGTTTAGTCTGATCGCACCGGGGCCGGTGATCGCGCCGTCGAATTCTGTGGGTCCCACGCCCGAAATGAAAAAGTCATTGAAACACGTAGCAGCGTTAACGAGAAAAGCTTCCGCGCCAGGAAAGACCGTTACCGGACCGGAGCCAAATGACGCGGCATTCGCCGCTCGGAATCGCCCTACATTTATGAAGGTCCCTCCTGAATAGGTATTTGCCACATTACCGAAAGCCACGTAACCGAGAACATTTACGCGGACAGGGAAGGTGCTGTCGCCATTATCTGCTATCGTTGAATTGATGGTAAGGTTGTTAGGACTGGTGGACGTGATATTGCTATCGATGAACGTAATCTCGCCCGACGTGTTGTCAGCCCCGCCGGCTGTAAGCATTCCACCCTCCGCGACAGAGGCTCCGATGATCAGGTGCCTTGCGGTGCCGCTCGCTTGTGCGGCATTATAGATCCCGCCTTGTGCTCCCAAACGGAGAACGTTGCCCGCGCCGACTTCGACCGTTTGATTGGCCGTAGTGCCGCTGTAGAGCAGGGTATTGATCTCGGTGGTACCAGTGCTCACCAAAGTTACATTTCCGCCGCTGGATGAGATTTTGACGTTCTGCGTTGCGCCGCTCGCGATGGCAGTCCCCGGATCAGCCGTGGTATAACCATTGTATGCGATTACGTCCTTGCTCGCGTCGAGAGCCGCCCAGTCCGGGCCTGTAATGGCCCAACCCCCGAGCAATCCGCCACCAGCGGTGGCATCATTTGCCAGACCAGACAGGCTGAAGTTGATGCTGCCTCCGTCTTTTGCAAAGACGGCCGTCGCGCCGGGATTTCGCTGAAACGCGCCGTTCAGATTCAGAACGCCGGAACCTGCGCCGGTCGCAATGGTGTGATTCCCTGCTGAGAGCGTCAGAGGAAGTGCGATCGTTTCCGCATTGCTGGAGCTGTTCGTGATATTACCGCCGGATACGGTCCCGGCACCCGCGCTAATTCCGGGTGAGATTGTCAAACCAGCGCCGGAAAGCGTGAATGCGCCTGCTGCCGCGTTGAATGTGATGCCATTGAACAAAGCACCGGCAGCGTAATTGTTCACCGGGCCAAGCCGAATGCTTCCGTCGAAGATTAGTGCGTCATTGCTTGCCGGCGCGATATCGGCATCCCAATTCGCTCCGGCCAACCAATTGTTATCGGTGCCGCCACCGTCCCACGTCTGATTGGCGGCATGCACCTCATTGCCGGAGATCAACGCAGCCATGGCTCCCGTCAAAACCCACCGACGACGGCGGAAAGCGAGCAGAGTGAAGGTATTCATGTCGGGAAGAACTGGCTGCGCGGATCGCCGGGATCCTGAATGCGGAGATAGCTCACACCGCCGTCGCTCAGCGATTCGATTCCACCGGGCTGATTCGCCTCGCTCAAAAGGCCGCCCAATCCGCTGCCATCCCACGAATCCGAGCTGCCGCCACGCACCCATGTGCCATCGAGCGAATCGGCCACACCTGCCCCGCTGCCGAATGCCGTCCCGTTGCCTTCGTAAGAATAGAGCCAGCCGCCTGCCGGGTCATCGTAGAGCACGCTCGTCGCCCAGCCCGTCGCGGCCCAGAGGCAGGCAGCGCAAGCGACTACGGCACGATATGCAAAGGTTGTCATACGCCGGGCGGATACAATGAGGCAACTCGGCGAGCCGCGCCTTGGCAAGCTCGAAGTACGTGCGGGCAAGCGAGGCAGGAGCGTAAAGTTTTACGAAAAGTTGCGCATCCTTGTAATGCCGCGGGTGAGTTTTTCGTAGGAACAGTCGGAACCATTTTCGCCGCCCTTCGACTTCATCACAATCCGCCATGCCCATGACTCGCCTTACTTTTGGCATTTCTAGCTGTTGCGCGATCATCATCGTCGCCGCTTTTCTTTTTCTTTCATCGGACACCCAAAGCAACGAACGGATTCGCAAGTGGGATCGCGAAGTAACTTCGCCGCGAGAACAGCATCAGCACAACGTTCGTCCTGTCACGGCTCTTCCGGCCGCGGCGCTGCAGTCCGCGGAGGAAGCGCCAGGAACCCTGCCACCCGTCATGAATGCTGCACAACTGACACAACAAGTGGCTGAGCTTTCGGATGCAGTGGCGCGCCTTGAGCAGACTGCACGAAATCTCGAGAACCGTATCTCGCGCTCAATCCGTCCGCTTCCAACCGGCGACGAAACCGAAGCCGGCCTTGCCCGAAGGAAAGCGGAACTCGACGCGCAGGCTAAAAGCTCCCAGGGGGCCACCGCGGAACTCCTGCGCTTTGCCGCGCGATTCGGCGTGGCTTTGGATGAGCGCGTCCTCACCGACCGAACCTTCTCCACGCCACTAGACAAGCAGCCTGGGTTTGAAGAGCTTCGCCTCGCTGCAACGACCAAGCTTCGTGTCTTGCAGGCTGTGGAGAGGAAATACGCAGCGGATCTGCTGGACCGCGCTTCCATCCGATGAACCCGGAAATGACCAACCTTGCGCTGTAGCGTGAAACCGCCACGCCGGTCATCCCAAATACAAGGCGCTCCTACCCTTTCTGCCTCCACAACGGAGGCCGAAAAACAAAACAAAAACAAAAGCAACAAGTCATATGATCACATCACTGAAAAAATGCTTCGGGCTCCTGAGCCTGACGAGAACTAGAAACATGCTCCTCGTTTCCTCAATCTGGATCGTCGGAGCCCTGCATCCCGCCTTGGGCCAGAACATCTACACCACCGGATTCGAGGCACCGGACCTGGTGGCGGATCTCCCGCTTTCAGGACAGGACGGATGGACCCCGGCTGCCTTTCTTCCGCCCTTCCTCAGTAGCGACGCAGCGATTATCACTGCCGAGAAAAAAGGCGGTCAGATTGTGCGCGTCGAGGGCACAAATCTGGTCCATTCGGATTTCATCAATGGTGTCACCGACGGTTACTACGATGCCATCGGTTCCTACCGGCACGGCGTGGATTACGACACCGGAGGCACCCAGACCGTGCGGGTTTCGGCGGACGTGCGCCTCGACGGTCGGAGGACGCCCCACAGTAACTTTTTCTCGGCCAGCATCGCAGCCATCGCCTACAACACTGACGGTGATTCCGAAGGCGTTGGGGAACTCGCCATCTCATCCGATGGACACGTCTATGGATCCTCCGGCCAGGATCTGGTGCCTGAGTTTCTGACCAGCACGCACGTCGCGCTGGGGGTATCGCACCATCTGGCCATCGAGGTGGACTTTGCGGCGCGCACCTATTCCTTCTACGTGGACGGAGACTTGGTGGGCACGTTCGCTTTCGCGCCTTTCAACCCATCCGGCGTTCTCCGGCGCGGTTCGATAATCGCCTACGCCGCTCCGGACACGAAAAAAGATAAAAAGGCGGATCACGCGGCGAACTACGACAACTTCGCCATCGAGGTCGTGTCGGAATAGCAGGTCAGTGATTCGACGCGGCAGCTTCGCGGCTCTGCGGATCCCATCCGCTACAGGGCCGCGAAGTGCCGCTCATCGCCGCTTTCCTGAAGGTTCGCCAACGTCGGGACGATTTCTGAAAGAAACCAAGCGGCAAACAACAAACAGACAGACAGCAAACCAAAAAAAAGCACCATGAAAACAGACATATACAATAGGCACATCACCTCAGTTCAGCAGTACGCGGCCGGGGCATGGCCGCAGTGGGCCAGCGTTAAGCACTCCGGATTCAAGAGCACAATGATGACGAAACAGAAACTACTGGCGGCCTTGACGCTGGGCCTGCTCCTCAGCCTTCCGGGACTGGCGCAGGCACAGTATCTCTTCACCCCGATCGACGTGCCCGGCGCGCTTTCGACGGGGGCCAATGCGAATAGCACAAAAGACATCGCGGGACAGTTCGACGATGCGGACGGGAATACCCATGGCTTCATCTTGAGCAAAGGCAGCTTCAGCACGATCGACATACCCGGCGCACTTTTCACCGTCATCAACGGGATCAACGCGCCTGGCCGGTTCACCGGAACCTACGCCGATGCCAGTGGAACGCCTCACGCCTTTGTCTGGAGCAAAGGCGTCTTCACCACGCTCTACCCGCCCGGGTCGATCCGGTCGCAAGGCGGGTTCATCAATGCGCAAGGCCAGGCCGTTGGAGCCTACCGGGATGCCAGCCAAAAACGTCATGGCTTCATCTGGAAGGATGGCGTCTTCACCACGTTCAACGTGCCTGGCGACCACACGCCGCTCGGGACGGTGCCCCTCGGGACGAACGATGTCGGAGAGGTCGTGGGAAGTTACGTGGATGCGATTGGCGTCCGTCACGGCTTCCTGCGGAGCAGCGACGGCGTCTTCACGACACTCGACGCGCCCGGCGCGGACGGCCTCACCGTGGCCGAGGGTATCAACAATGCCGGCACGATCGTCGGAGTATTCTTTGATTCATCCGGCACCAGCCATGGCTTCGTCCTGAGCAAGGGCGTTTACACGACGATTGATGTGTCCGACTCAGTCGGAACACAGATCAATTCGATCAACGCAAAAGGTGAAATCGTGGGAAACTATGAGGATAGCGATGGGAACAACCACGGCTTCCTCGGAACGCCTGACCGCTAACTCCAGTCGGGTGTGCAAAGAATCTGACCGCTGAGAGTGCTTAGCTCACAGCGAGTAGTGGGAAAACCGGCTTCGGGATGGAGTAAGATGGGCCAATTGCCAGCATGGCCCGGAGCCGGTGTTTCCGTGGGAGGGCTCAAGAGCCTCGGCCATGAAGGATCTTGCGCGGTGTGACAACGTGGCGACGGGCAGATGGATGTGATCGGGACCGGTGGCGGCTCGCGGACGTATTTCACGGAGCCTTCGTTTTGAACCAAAAACCGGCGCTGGGAGAAAACCGCGGTTTGCATTCCCGAATCTATTGTGGAGCGCGCTCTTTTCTCATAGAAACAAGCGAACCCTTCCACTCATCGCCGCCAGCCTGCTCGCCTGCATAGCGAGCGCTCGCGCAAGGCGGCCCGAAATGGGGAATCAGGACGTTTACCAGCCTCAGCGACGTCAACTCCGGCAGCGGGTAGAACAATTCGAGCACGGTGATTCGCGAGGGCGAGAACGCGCCCTTCGCGTTCGGCGACGTGAACGATCTGCGCGGAATCGCGGAAGCCTCCGCGACGCTGCAAATCAACATCAATGAAGCGCCGATTCTTCGGTGCCGCTCGGAACCGGGCTACCTTGACCTTCTATTTTCGATTCTATTCGTCCAAGTCGTACGACGCGTTGATCGGCGTGCCTCGACCGACGGGCACGAGAGTCAGCGGGATGGGCTGCCGGATTCGGAACAGAAATCCGGCGCGATTCTTTACGGCCACGTCGTGCCGGAATCGTCGAACGTGAACAGGATTTTTCCGGCGCGCTCACCGCGTTGCGCGTGCTCCAGCGCCTCCGCGCAGGCGTCGAGCGGATAGACTCGTTCCACGTTCGAGCGCAGCCGTCCGCACTGCGCCAGCGCGAAGAGTTCGCCGAACATCGCGGCGCGTTCATCCGCCGTCGCACGCTGGCTCCAAGGCGTGATCCAAAATCCGCGCCAGCGCAGGTCTTTGAAAATGAGCAGGCCGTTCGGGATGCGCAGCGGTTGCCGGCTCATCGCGCCGTACGTCACGATCGTGCCGCCCGGTGTCACCGCGTTGGCCAGCCGCAGCGCGCTCTCGCCACCCACCGCATTGAACGCGAGCGGGATCGGCGCGCCGCCTGCCGCGAGGGTGATCCGCGGCGGAGCTTCCTCGTCATCGAGGAAGACGAAATCAGCGCCATCAGATTTCAATTCGTCGATCAATGCCGCCCGCCGCACGACGCTGATCGTGCGCAATCCGAGCGCATGTGCGATCTGGATCACCGCGCGACCCACCGCCGAATTCCCCGCGTTCTGCAAAACGAAATCGCCTTCATTCAACTGCACGAAATCCCGCAGCATCCGCATCGCCGTCGGCGGATTGATCCGCAGCATCGCCGCCTGGATCGGTTCGATGCCGCGCGGGACCAGCACGAGGCTGTCGGCATTTGCGATACCCATTTCCCGCCAGGTCCCCATCGCCCGTGGCAGCAGCACCAAGTCCCCGCGGGAAAAGCGCTCCACTCCTTCACCCACTTCCTCCACGATCCCCGCGCCCTCCGAGCCCGGCGTCGCGGGCAGCACTGGCCGGACGGGGTATTTTCCCTCAATATAATTGAGGTCCGCTGGATTGATCGGCGCCGCGATCGTCCGGCACAAAACTTCGCCTGCCTGCGGGGGCGGAACTTCCACTTCCTCGACGCGCGCGACTTGCGCAGGTGCTCCGTGGGTATGAAAAACAATGGCCCTGACTTTGGTGATCACAGCGACATACGTTGGAGTGAAGTGGGCGCGACGACAACTTCCAACACGACACGAAAGCTCGAAACCGGTGCGCGCCTCGCCCTCACCGGCATCGTCGTGAACTTCCTCCTCGCGGCCATCAAGATTGCCTCCGGCGTTCTCGGAAACTGCTACGCCCTGATCGCCGATGGCATCGAATCCACTCTCGACATCTTTGGCTCCATCATCATCTGGGCTGGCTTGAAAGTCGCCGCGCGACCACCCGACGACAGCCATCCGTACGGCCACGGCAAGGCGGAAGCGCTCGCCTCGGTCTTTGTCGCGCTCACCGTCATCGGTGCCGCCATCGGTCTCAGCGTCCAGAGCATTCGCGAAATCCTGACGCCGCACCACGCGCCCGCGCCCTTCACGCTCGTCGTCCTGATCGTGGTCGTTTTTGTAAAGGAAACGCTGTTTCGAAAAGTGATCCGCGCCAGCGACCAGATCGGCAGCTCCGCGGTGAAAACGGACGCGTGGCATCACCGGTCCGACGCGATCACTTCCGTCGCCGCATTCATCGGCATCTCGATCGCGCTCATCGGCGGGCCGGGTTGGGAGCCCGCCGACGATTGGGCCGCGCTTTTTGCCTGCGGCCTCATCGGCTTCAATGGCTACCGGCTGCTGCTTCCGGGCCTGCACGAAACGCTCGATGCCGCGCCGCCCGTGCGGATTTTGGAAAATGTCCGCGCCGTCGCAGTCACCGTTCCCGGCGTGATCGAGATCGAGCAATGCCGCGTCCGCAAGATGGGACTCGATCTTTATGTCGATATCCATGTCGGCGTGGACGCTGAGATCAGCGTCCGCGAAGGCCACCGCATCGCGCACGCAGTGAAGGATGCGATCCGCGGAGCGATCCCGGAAGTCGCCGATGTGCTCGTCCACATCGAGCCCGCGGCGGTTCGTGAAAGCTAGCAATCACAACCCGCCCGTGGACTCCCGGAAATTCGAATCGCACGGCGGAGGCAAGCGAGACGCTTGCGATACGGCACGCTGGAAGCGTGCGCTACGGTGTGCGGCGACTCGCGCAGCGACGTAGCGCGGGCGTCCGCGCCTGCCGTATCGCGAGCGTCCCGCTTGCTTTCCTGGCGGTGGTCTCCGGGAGTTCCCTGAAGTTCACAGCACCCGCAGACGCAGCAATTGCTTGATTCCGCCGCTCATCGCAGTCGGCGCGCGCCAGGTTTCCGTCACGGTGCAGTCGGCGTTCGTGATGGAATTCACCAGCACGCAGGTCGCGGTCCAGCTTGCGAGATCGGTCGAATACTGCGGCTGATACAGCAGGTCGCTCGTGTCGGCGCGTTTGGTGAAAGTGATCGTCAGATATTCGGCGGGCACGCCGAGGACGGAGATCGTCTGCCGCGCGGTCGCGGGGAGAATTCCCGCATTTGGCTGATTCGGATTTCCGAAAAGCGCGTACTCCACGCCATCCTTCACGCCATCGCTATCCGAGTCCGCCAGCGGATCCGTGATGCCCGCGAACCCGGCGGCCCACAGGGCGAACGAGTTCAAATCATCCGCGCCCGGCGTCCCGGTCGGCGCGTAGCTCGCGCGCCAGTTCGCAGCGGTGCCCGGCGGCAGAAGCGCACTCGGCTTTTGCAAAGTGAGCGTGCGTCCCGTGCCATCCGGCGCGGTCGGCCACGGCGCGACATCCATGTAAGTGAACGAAAGAATCTCCGTCCCCACGCCGTAGCTCAGCTTCACGAGTTCGCTGCCGTTGCTGAAATTATCCGTGGGAAAAGTGCCCGCGATGATTGCGTTGTGCGAAGTGCCCCAGCGCCTCTCGAACGCGGCCTGATTCTTCACCACGAGCGCAAAGCCGCCCGCCGGAATCGTGAAGCCCGCGGTGAAATCGAAGTCGATCCCTTTCGTGAAGCGCACGTCCGTGAGGTCGACGGTCTGCGCGCCGACATTTTTCAATTCGACCCACTCGAAGTCATCGCTGCTATATCCCGCCGCAAACTCCGCGGGCGTCACCGGCGCGGGGTTGTAATTCACTTCGCTCACCACGAGCGCGGATGTGTAGGCGCTGACATCCGGCACGCCCGCGATGAACTGCACAGGCGCGCTCCAGTGCGACCAGCGTCCGTTCGCATCCTTGTGCCGCACGCGCGCACGGTAGGTTTTACCCGGCTCGGCGCTGGCCAGCGGCACGCGCGTCGTCGCGGTGAAAGCGGGCAGTTCCGCCGAGGTCCACGCCTGCTGCACTTCGTATTTGCGCTTGTCGCCCGCGACGTAGCCGGGGATGCCGGGCGCGGAGATTTCGCCGATGCGCCACTGCATCGCGGTGAAAACCGTGCCGCCATTTCCAGCGGTCGCGGGTGAAAAGGCGGACGAGGTGAAATCGAGCGCATTCGCCGGAAAGCTGCCGGGACCGGCGTATGCGATCGCCGGTGTATTCGGGAATGCGAGGTCGGGCGTGGTCGGGTTCGCGTTGCAGTTGCCCCAGCCGCCGTAGAGCGATTCCCATTCGAGATGCTTGTAGCCGTAGCCAGCGGGATTGCCGTTGCTGCGCAGCCAGGGGCCGCCCGGCCAGGTGTTCGTCATGAAGTTCTTGAGGTAGTTCATGCTGTCCTCGAACTGCGCGTACCCGCCGATGGCGTTCGGCAGCGTGCGCGTCCAGTTCGTGACTGGCGTGCCCGCGAGGCCGCCGCGCGCGTCGCTGAACGGGCTGCGAAAGAAATTGTTTTTGTGGCTCGTCTGCCCGCCCGCGCCGCCGCCACCCTGCGTCCGCGGGTGATTGCCCCACAGCGCCTCGTCCGCGTCGGCCCACGTCAGCGGCAGGCCGGTCGGGTTCACCATCTGCGCGTACTCGTCGATAAGTTGCACGATCTGTCCGCCGCTCACCGAGTTGTCCGTCGCGAGCAGGTCGGACAATTCCCGCGCGCGATTGCGCAGCTCGATGGCGAGCGCCGTGTGCCGCGAAAGCAGCATCGACTGGCTCGACGCACCGGCCCACACCACGCCATCCGCCAGCGTGCCGCCCCAGTGATGCGCGGGCAGCGACATCATATCGAGATCGTATGGGATAATGAGCCAGCGGTTATCCGTCGGGCGGTGGTAATAGCGGTAGTTGTCGCCAGGCCGCACATCCACATTTCCGCAGAAGCGGTTCAGCGCAAAAAACGTGGTGAACGTGTCGAGATCCATGTTCGCCCGGTACCACGCCTCGGTCTGTCCAGCGGCGACAGACGCATTGGTAAAAGCGTTCCAGTCACTCGTGTCGAGCGGCTGCGTCGGGCCTTGATGCTTCTTGTCCCCGCCGCCGCCCTCGATCGCATACACGTTGCCATCGGGCAGCGCACGCTCATCGAGGAAGTTTCCCTCCGTCGGCTCGAGCGCCATGTAGAGCCCCCAGAAATCCGTGTCATACTGGCCCGTGCCCGCCTCGTTCGCCCCGCGCACCACGCGCAAATGCAGATACGTCGTCCGCAGCGAAGCCATGCCCGCCAGTTCGTAAAGCCGGTAGCCGAGCGCCTCTTCGACGCCCGCCATTCCGCGATGCACGGCGGCCCACGGCGACGCGCACGCATCCACCGGGATCGAGTTCCAGTCCGCATTAAAATACTTCCCCCAATCGTCGCGGATGCGCACATCGCGCGCGCGGTTGAAGAACAGCGCGAACTTGTTTTTCCCGCTCACATACGTCGAGCCGATGCCACGATTGTGATACTGGATGTGGTCGTACACTTTCCCCTCGTACACAAACGTGCCGAAAAATCGGACGCCGTTGGAGCCCGCGGTGTAGAGCATGTTGTCGTGGTCCGCCGCGTTCGTGATGATCTGCCACGTCTGCATCGTGTTCAGCAGCGCGGGCGTGAAAGCGTTCACCGTCCCGCGCGGAGCCGCGCCGCCGGGCAGCACCGCGCCGCTCCATGCGGGCACGCCATTGTACACGAAGTAGGCGAAGTTCGGCTGATCGTCGTCCGCGTACGGCACGGTGATCGCCGTCGTGCCGTCGCTCGCGGAAATGCGGTAGCGCACGAGGCGGCGGTTCGTTTGCAGCGGGGCGGGCAGCGTTGCGGAAAAAATGCCGTCGGCGGCGAGCACGTCGCCATCCGCGCCCGCGTCGTTCATCGCCACATTGGTCCACGTCGTCGCATACGCCGCATCGGTCTTGCGAATGTAGCTGCCGGGGTCCACGAGCTGATAGCCAAGCGTCGCACTCGCCACGCCCTGCGGATCGGTGATCCGCGCCGTGATGAGCACCGGCACGCCCGCAGCCGGCTGCTCCGGCGCGTGCGTGACCTGCCGGATTTGCGGTGGCGCGGTCGCGGAGAAAATGGAGTTTTGCGCACCCGGCGAACCGCCACTCGCGCCGGGGATCACGAGTTCCGCATCGAGCAGCAAATCGCCCGACGTAATGGACGACTGGTGAAGCTGGATCGTGATCACATTTTCCCCCGCGACGAACTTCGACGCGGGAATGGTGAAGCTCGCGTAATTGGCCAGCCCCGCCGTCCCCGCCGTCGCATTCGGCGCGAGCGCCCCAGCGTAAGTGAACGGCGCGACCCACGTCGCGTTTTCCGCCGAGATGACCGTCGGCGTCGGATCGTCGTTCAGCCACATCACCGCGCCGTCGTCGCGGCGGATGTTGAAGACGAGCGCCGAGATTTGCGCCGGGGTGAACTTTTTTCGGAAATAATACGCGCGCGTTTTGTCCGCCGCATTTCCGCCAAAGCCGACCGTCGTGCCAAAGACCACGGGCGGAGTGAACGGTGTGGTCCCGATAAAACCCGCGGGCAGCGTGCAAGCCAGCCACTCCGTCGCCGCCGGGCTGCTGTCATCGAATCCGAGTTGTTTCCAAGTCGCGGGCGGCTCGCTGCGCGTCTCGCGATAGCGCCAGCCCGCCGCGCCGCGTGGGACGACCGGCGTATCCGCCGTCACCACCGACGAGCGCCAGGAGCCGCCGAGCGTGTTGTCGAGCGAGGGATGAATCAGCTCCATGCTCTGCCCGCCGCCGCGCGCCGCCGTGGGCCACGGAAACCCGACGCCGTAATTCAGCTCATCGACAATCGCCGCGCCCGCATCCTTGAGCTGAAGCCGCTCGCCGCTGTTGCTGAGCTTCCCGATCCACGGCCCGAGCGGGGAAAAACTGTACCGCGTCAGAAACGCCGCCGGATCCTGCGCCACACAAAGAAAGCCGCCCGCCGGGATCGAAGTCGCCGCGGGAAAAACGTAGTCCACACCCTCCTCGATATGCCATCCGCTGATGTCCACCGGATTCGCTCCGGCATTGTGAAGCTCGATAAACTCGGTCCGCTTGGTCACATCGGCGGGATCGTAAAAGATTTCGTTGATGAGGACTTGAGCGCTGGAGTTGGCGGAGGAAATCACGAGCGCCAAAAGCGCGATGATCTGTATTTTGAGGGTGGGCACGGGGAACATTGGTAACGGCAAACTTACGCGCAAACTTCCTCCGCGCAACGGCACGTGGCGTCCAGCGAGAGCCTGTCTTGTTCAATACGGCCGCCAGCGCGTGACTCGGGTTTCACAAAATGAGCCATGATCGAACGGGCAAAAGTGTTTCCAAAAGCGAAGGGAACCGCGATACGGTGGCGAATTCAAAATGCCTGGCGGGTGAGCCGCTGGCTGCAAAATGCCTCGCTTCACCGCACCCATCAGCCCCTCCGCGTCCGCATGATTCCAGACCTCATTTACGATGTGGGGATGAACAATGGCGATGACACCGCTTACTATCTCTCGCGCGGCTATCGAGTCATCGCCATCGAGGCCAATCCGATCCTAGCGGATGCAGGCGCGAAGCGCTTTGCGGCGGATGTTTCCGCAGGGCGGTTGAGGATTTTGAATGTAGGCGTGTCCGACAGGGAAGGGGAGTTTCCCTTTTGGATCTGCGAGACGAAGTCGGAGTGGAGTTCATTTCACCGCGAGATCGCTTCGCGCGACGACGCTCCACACCACGCGCTCACCATCCCATGCTTGCGTTTCGGAGCCATCCTGGCGGAACACGGCATCCCGTTTTACCTGAAGATCGACATTGAGGGAAACGACATGCTTTGCCTCAGCGAGCTAACTGGTAGCGAACTTCCGAAATATGTTTCGCTGGAGGCGGCGAATGCCGATCCGATCGCGCATCTTGCCGGCCTCGGATACACGGCGTTCAAATGCATCAGTCAGCGAAATTTTCTACCCCTCGAAATACCGGCAACCGCCGGGCAAATTCGTTTCGAGAAAACGCTGGAGCGCCTTTACAGCCAGAATGTTTGGCTGCGCTGCTGGCGCCTGCTCGGTGGCAGGCGGCGCTGGATCTCGCGGCTGGATGAATCCCGGACGCGCGGCGAGTGGAAATTTTCCTTCGGCAGCTCCGGGCCGTTCGGAGACGATCTCCCCGGTCGATGGCAGAGTGCGGATGAAATGAGCGCGACTTATGCGGCTTTTCAGGAACGCATCCATCGCGGCGAGCACAGTATTTTTTGGGACGACAAGGAGTATTCCTTCTGGGTGGACCTGCACGCACGTCGCGAGGACTAGCCGCGCGGGGTTCGCTTCACGCCTCGTGCCAAGCCAGCCATGGACGAGCTGCCTGAGAGCGGGCTGCCCGGCGGGGGAATTGTAAATTGACGCTAACACTTTTCCCCGGTTCACTCCGCGGTCTTTGCCCCGCCGATGACAGATATCGCCTCCCGCCCGCACCTTAAAACTCCCGTCTGGCTCCGTATCGGCGGGCGGATATTGGCACCGTTACTGGTCGCCGTGATCCTGGTCTTCGCTTTCCATCGCGAAAATGAAAGACGTCCCCTCGACTTCTGGAGCATGAATGAAGACTACTCCAATGTCTGTCTGGCGCATGGGTTGAATCTTGATTTTTGGCTATCCTCTCCCGATCCCGCGGAAGGACGGAAACTTACCGAACTCAATACCTTTCACCCAGGCTTTCCACTACAGGCAACCTCATGGGTCGCCTACCGCCTGTCCTGCATGGGAAAGGATTCCGATGCGCGAACCCGCTGCGCGGACACCTTTGCCGATCCATCGGCCTTTTGGCTGACGATCCGCCTGATGGCGATAGCAACTGGCATCATCTGCTCCGCATGGTGCGCACGCGCGGCTTCCAACCATGGCTTCTGCTACGCGATGGCGGTGGGCCTGTTTTACTTTTGCTACGACCCGGCTTGGGATTACTCGATCCGGCTGCTGGGCAATGAATCCTTTGCACTCCCACTAGCCATTGCCGTGGCATGGGTGGCGGGCAGGAGTCTGACTGCCGTGGAAAACCATTCCGCTCTCAGGTGGTGGACGGGCTGGGGGGCGATGTGCGCCGTGTGCTGGCTGAACAAGTTGAATTACATCGCGTGGACTGCGGCTGCGTTACCCGCGTGGGTGCTCTACTTAGCGCTACGCCGTCCATCGGTATTACAAATGGGTCAACGCATCCTTGGATTCTCCTTTGGCTTCATCGTTGCGGCGTTTGGCTTCGCAAGTCTCCTCTTGGGGAAGGGTGGCCTGAGTCAGATTGTTCGTTCGCACTTTGGGGTATTGACCCACTCCGGCAGCTACGGTGAGGGAGCCGCGCGGGTGGTGTCGGCCGATGCGCTCCAGACTGCGCTTCGTTCGTTGATGGAGTTCCGGTATTTTCTAGGTCTTGCGGGTGCGGTGTGTCTGATTTCCATCTGGATTGTGCTGTCATTGGTGAGGAGCGGGAAAGGCGCAAAGAGCAATGCCACTCTCATTGTCTATTTACTTGGTGCCGCCGGTCTATTCCTCGCCGCGACCCTGAAACACTACGGGCCGCATTACCTGGTTGCGGGTGTTCCCGCGGTAACATTGCTGATGCTTGGCATCGGCGGGCACATGAGTTCCAAGTTGCGCTGGCTGCTGAGTGCTGCCGTTGTCTTGGTTGCAGTGCATAGCTATCGCCGTTACTCAGTGATCTCCGATGTCCGCTATCGCCAAACGGAGGAGATGAAGGCAAGCCTGCAAACCATCAGCGACCTAACCTCAAATCCAGGCAACAGCGTTTTGTGGGCTTATCGTCTTCCAGAACGTCGGTTTGGATTGGAATACACGCAGCTCCTGACGGAGATTCCGGAGATTGGCGATGTGATTGACGATCAATTCCCGGCTCAGGGTTTGGGATATTACTCATGGAAACCGACCATCCGTGTCGGGCGCGAAATGCTGTCTCTTGAAAAGGCTCCATGGAGACATGCTGTCTTCGATGCGAAACTCTACCGGCATTTTGTCGTCGTGCCGAACGCTGCTGCGCGGGGGTTCTTTGAAGGGAGTTGCAAGCGGATCATTGATCAGCCGAACCTCATTGTGTTCGAGCGGATTGCGGAGTGAACGCCGGTCTGCGTTGAGCCAAGACATCGTGCTTTACGAAATCGCGGCTTCCTGAAAACATACACACGCTTTGGTTGAGGCTTTCTGGTGCAGAAAAGTGCCGGAGAACACGACGACATGGCCCTGCAGGAGATACTTTCATGAAAACTCCACGACAGAAAAAAGCTGATGCAGCCCGCGATACGGAATCGAACAAGGCTGCGGAGAGACTCGCGCTTTTTCGCATCCAGCGCGGACTCGATCCACTCGCGCCGAAGCAGGATGCGGGAAAGCCGCGTGCGCGGAAAGCGAAGTAGAAATTTCGACTCGTCAAATTTAGCCGCAGTAAAACTCAAACCGAAAGGCCACCATGCAAACTCCGACGCAAGGCATCAAGAAAGGCAGCAGCACGAAGGGCAAATCCAGGGCGCCATCGCGTCCGCCAAAACCACCGGGCGGTAAAGCACTTGCCCGGCTGCGTCTGTTTGGGGATCAGCGCGGTTTTCCCGCGGAGGCCGCGCCCGCGCCGAAATCGAATCGCGGCAAACGTGGCGGAGCCGCGGCGCACACGGCGGCGGCTGGCATTCCGAAAAACGCGAAGGCGCGCACGTGCAAAAGCATTGGCGATGCGTATCTCGCGGCATTCACGATGCGCACGCAGGCACGGCCCGCGGGGACTCGTGCGGCGGCGGTTGCCGTGACGACAGGCTGGCGTCCCCTCGGGCCGTTTAGCATTCCGCATGGGCAAACTTACGGCAGCGGGCCGCAGAGTCGGCCATCGGTCGCGGGCCGCATTTCCACGATCGCGGTCGATCCTTCCGATGCGCAGCACATCCTGATCGGTTCGGCGGCGGGCGGTGTGTGGGAAACGCGCGATCTTGGCGCGGCGTGGTCGCCGCGGACGGACAACCAGCCTTCGCTCGCCACTGGCGCGATCGCGTTTGATCCGCAGAATCCTGCGGTCGTTTACGCAGGAACGGGCGAGGGGGATTTTTACTCAAATCTGGGCGTCGGACTTTTGCGATCGGTCGATGGCGGGACGACGTGGACGCTCCATGCGACCGCGCCGTTCGTCGGGCAGGGTTTTCATAAAATCATCGTCGATCCGCAGGACGGAAACCGGCTGTATGCCGCGACCACTGGCGGGCTTTTCCGTTCGCTCGATGGCGGCGCGACGTGGTCCGCGCGCCGCGGCGCTTCGACTTGGGACATCTCGCTGCGCACGCCGACTGCGGGCTCGACGCCGCAGACCGGCGGACTTTTCGCGGCGTGTACGGACGGCCTTTTCCGCTCCACGAATGGCGGTACATCGTGGACCGCGGTGACGCTGCCCGGTTCGGCGGGCGGCTTCAATCGGCTCGCGTGCCGGCAGGCTCCATCGAATACCGGGATCGTGTATGCGTTCGGCGCGCTTTCCTCCGATGAGGGAAAACTCTGGCGTCGCGGCAGCTTCAGCGGCTCGTTCGTTTCGGTAAATCTTCCGCCCGATTTGCAGACCGGCCAGGCGTGGTACGATTGGTTCCTCGAAGTCGCGCCAAACAATCCCGACGTAGTGTATCTCGGCGCGATCAATGTGCATCGCGGGGTGCGCGGCGCGAACGGCACCTTCACCTGGACGAATATTTCCGCGCGCAGCAGCGGCCCGTCGATCCATCCCGATCAGCACGCGATGACGTTTGCGCCGAACGATCCGAACGTGATCTACATCGGCAACGACGGCGGCATCTATCGCTCGCCCGATGCCGGCGCGAGTTGGAAGCCGCTGAATCGCGGACTGAGCATCACGGAATTTGAATACCTCGCGCAACATCCGCAGCACGAGGCGTGGCTGCTCGGCGGCACGCAGGACAATGGCACGCTGCGCTTCGAGGGCGAGGAGCTGTGGTTTCATGTGCAGGACGGCGACGGCGGCGATGTCGGCATCAACAACGGCTCGCCGTACACGTGCTACCACACCTTCTTCAACATGGGTATGGAACGCTCGACGACGGGCGGCGGCTGGGGCTCGTGGAGTTACATCGGGCCGAATGTCGCGGACAGTTATGCGTCGCTGTTTTATCCGCCGGTCGAGGTGAATGGCAGCGTCGTCGCGCAGGCTGGCGCGACGGTTTTTGTGTCATCGAACAACGGCAATTCGTTCTTTGAAGCGACGCTGCCCGCAGCGCAGGGCATCGCCAGTGCGATGGCGAGTGCGTCCTCCACGCGCATCCTCGTCGGCACCACGGCGGGTGAAATCTATCGCGTGGATCGCGTCGGCGGCTTCTGGATCAATGGCGTGCGCCTCGGTCGTCCGCTGGCTGGATTCATCAGCGATCTCATCGTCGATCCGACGAATCCGAATCGGTGCTGGCTGACGTGCTCGCGCTTTGGCCTGCCGCACGTCATGCGTTCCGATGATGCGGGCGTGACTTGGGTGAATGTGAGCGCGGGTCTGCCGAACATTCCGTTCAACGCGATCGAACTCGATCCCGCCAACCCGCAAATCGTGTACGCCGCCGCCGATGTCGGCGTGTTTCGCTCGCCCGATTCGGGCGCAACGTGGATGCCGTTCAGCAATCTGCTGCCGAACTCGATCGTCTCCGATCTCTTATTCCACGGGCCTTCGCGGCTGCTGCGCTGCGCGACAAAAAATCGCGGCGTGTGGGAAATCCCCGTCGATCCCGCCACCGTCCCCGACGTGGAAATCTATCTGCGCGACAGCGCCGTGGACACGGGCCGTCTCAGCCCGTCGCCATCTGGCGTGCCCGATCCTTTCAACAAAGGCTCGGACACTTACTGGTGGCAGAGCCCGGACATCAAAGTCGATTCGCCGAGCTTTCAGCGGCCTTCGCTGAACGACATTCATTTCGAGATTTTCGAGGACGACCACGGCCTCGTGCCCGCGGGCCTCTTTCACGAAAATCCGCAGCGCGGTCGCACCGTCCGCGTGTATGTGCAGATCCACAATCGCGGTCGTAAGGCGGCGACAAATGTGGCGGTGAAAACGTTCTTCACCGACGCATCACTCGGCCTGCCGGATTTGCCGACAGCGTTCTGGACGAATTTTCCGGCCAACACGCTGCCGTCGAGTTCGCCGTGGAAAGTCGTCGCGCCGCATGTCGTGGTGCCGAGCCTTGGCGCGGGCGAGGCGCGCATCGTCGCGTTTGAATGGGCCGTGCCGCAGACCGCCGCGAATCACACGTGCCTGCTTTCGGTCATCAGCGCGGACAACGATTCCATCGCGACGACGCAGCGAAACATCGCGGCGCTCGTGACCGGCGAGAAACGGTGCGGACTGAAAAATCTGACGGTCGTGAATCCGTCGGCGTCGGCTGGCACGCGATTGCGCGTGGTGAAAGTGAATGTCTGGCCGAATGCGAAGGGTCGCGAATTCGGACTGGCCGCGGACGCGGGCGGGCTGAGTCTCGTGCGCGGATTTCTGACGAGCACGAAGCTTGCGAATCTCGCGCAGGAGGCGGGCTTGAAAAAAGTCACGCTCAACGAAGACGAGCAAGCGCAGCTCGATCAATTGTGCGAGGAGGACGAATGGGTCCGCAAGAACCTCGACACTTCGCGCGCGTTCGTGCCGCCGAAAACCGGACCGTGGCTGGCCGCGTTTGAATTGCCGAAAAAAGCGCCGGAGCCGCTCGTGCTCGTGCTCGACACGCAATCGAGCGCGACTGCCGGATCAATCCTTCAGACCAGTACCGACGGCACGATTGTGCTCGGCGGTTACACCTTCACCGCGAAAAAATAAACCCACGAAATCACACGACATGGACTTCATCGAACGCTGGTTCAATCTCTCACCCGACAATGGCAGCGGCGCGACGGAAGCGCTCTTCCTGCTCGCCGCCGCCCTGCTGATCGTCGCAGTGGTTTATCGCCGACGGATCGCGGAACTCGCGAAGCGCCGCTCGAAAAGAGAGTAGTTCGAACACGGGCGGTTCCACACTTTCAGACCGACCGTCCCGCGTGATTGGGCGGCGGGAGTGCTCCGACCTGAAACGGGGTGGCGGACGGCCGCGGGTGCGCTACCGTCCGCGCACCCACTCCCATGCGAATCCCCCTCCTGATCCTTGTCGTCCTTATCGCTGCCGCGCCATTGCGCGCGCAGATTCAGATTTCAGAGTTCCTCGCCAGCAATTCGACCTTGTTCTCCGATGAAAACGGCGACTCCGAAGATTGGATCGAGATTTTCAATACGAGCACGACCCCCGTGAATCTGCTCGGCTGGTATCTGACGGACGACGCGGGGCTGCCGCGAAAGTGGGCGTTCCCGAGCAGGACCGTGAATGGCGGCGCGTATCTCGTGGTGTTTGCCTCCAACAAGAACCGCCGGAATCCAGCATTCAATCTGCACACCAATTTCAAGTTGAGCGCGAGTCCCGGCTATCTCGCGCTGACGCGCGACGTGGCCGGTGGCGCGCTTGAAGTATTGCAGGCATTCAATCCCTATCCGCAGCAGGCGACGAATGTGGCGTTTGGCGTTTCGAGCACGACGGTTGTGACGCCGTTGATCGCGAGCGGTGCGGCGGCGAAGACGCTCATTCCATCGCTCGGAAATGGCGGGAGCGCGCTGGGGGCGACATGGCGCGGGGCGATTGAAAACGAACCTTTCAACGAGTCTGCGTGGACCGCGGGCACGACCGCCGTGGGTTTCCCAAATACCGGAGTGGCACCCACCAGTCTCAAGCTGCGGCTGAACGCGAACACGCTGGCGGCGATCGTCACCGATACGTCGGGCGCGGTGCACAATGGCTCGAACAACACGGCGGGCTGGATCGCCGAGGCGACGGATGTGAACGGGCGGACGCGGCACGGGGCGATGCAATTCAACGCGACGGACGCGAACGGCGCGGCGACGGGCGATCAAGTCGTGGTGGCGGCATCAAGCGCGGATTTTTCGAGCACGCTGGGAACGATCGCATTCTGGATCAAGACCGCGGGAAATATCGCGGATGGCGGAACTGTGCCTGCCGCGATGCTCGTGGACCGGCGGGCGACGAGCGGGCTGATCGTGCTTCTGGCGGATGACGGGACGATAAAAATCGAGGCGGGCACGCCTGGCTCGCTGTCGAACACGCTGGGCAGTGCCGCCACGGTGAATGACGATCGCTGGCATCATGTCGCGTTCGTGTTTGGCCGGAACCTCGCGGATCCCTGCGCGCTCTACATCGACGGCGTGCAATCCGGCTCGGCGAATAATGTCAGCGCGTGGGCCATGACCTCCTCGGCTCAGTTTGAAATCGGGCGCTCGCACGACAACGCCTGGCACCGCCTGAACGGCCAGCTCGACGACCTCCGCTTTTACAACTCGGCGCTGACCGGCCCGCAGCTCGTCCAGATTTTCAGCGATGAAGACGAGCCCGTGACGCCGGGGACGAACGTGCTCGCGGCGATGCAGGACGTGAATGCTTCCGCGTTCGTGCGCGTGCCTTTCAATGTCACCAACCCAGCGGCGTTCACTTCGCTGAATTTCACGATGCGCTGGAACGATGGCTACGTCGCCTGGCTGAATGGCGCGCAGATCGGCTCATTTGGCGCGCCGACGCCGCTGCTCCACGACTCCGCGGCCACGCAGCCGCATTCCGCCGGAGCGCAGGTCGTGAATGTCCTGGCGAATCCGGCCGCCGTCCTGCGCGCGGGCGCGAATGTCCTCGCGATCCAGGCGCTCAACGATTCCCCGGCGAACGGCGTGTTCTCGGTGTTGCCAACGTTGGACGGAGTGAACTTCACCTCCTCCAACGGCGGCTACCTCCTCGCGCCCACGCCCGGCGTGGTGAATGGCGCGCTAAAACCGAACCTCGGGCCTTTCGTCAATGACGTGACCAAGAACCCGAGCCCGCGCCCGACCGGCACCGCGGCGAGCCCGCCGCTGGTCATCACCGCGACGGTCATCCCGTCGCTGCGTCCGCTGGCCGCGAGCAATCCTGTGAAACTCAAATACGCCACCATGTTTGCGGCGGAGTTGTCGTTGAACATGACGCTGACCGCGACGCCAAACGTCTATACCGTGAGCATTCCCACGAGCACGCTCGGCGCAGGACAAATGCTGCGCTGGCGCGTGGAGGCGACGGATAACACCGCGGTCGCGGGCACCGCGCCGGAATTCGCCGACGCGCTCGACAGCGAGAAGTACTACGGCACGGTCGCCGTCGATTCGACGATCGCGACGAGCCTGCCGGTGCTGTATTGGTTCACGCCAAATTCGACCGCCGCGGACAATGCGACTGGCACGCGGAATTCGTTCTTTTACAAGGCGCCCGGCGATACCGGCGTCGGACGTTTTTACGACAACGTCGAGATCAACATCCACGGCCAGAGCAGCCAGGGCTTTGCGAAAAAAAGCTACGACCTCGATTTCAACGAGGACAATCGCTTCGAGTGGAAAGTGCCGGGCAAGCGCGTGAAGGATGTAAATCTGCTGACGAACTGGGGCGACAAATCGAAGACGCACAACCAGATGACCCACGAGGCAATGGCCACGATCGGCGGCGTGCATCACTGGTGCTACCAAGTGCGCGTGCAGCAGGTGACACCGGCGAATGCGGGCGCTCCCGGGAATCATTTCTGGTCCATCGCCGACATGATGGAGGATGGCGACGACGAATTCATGGACCGCAACGGGCGCGACCCGAACGGCGCCCTTTACAAAGTGTACGACAGTCTCGGCAGCAGCGGGAGCGCGGAGAAAAAGACGCGGCTTTATGAAGGCAAGACGGACCTCGACGCGTTCATCGCGGGGCTGAATCCGAGCACTGCGCTCGCGACGCGGCGGCGATTTGCCTACGACAACATGGACCTCCCGCAGTGCGTTACCTACTTCGTCGGGCTCGCGATCGCGAGCAGCCAGGATCACGGGCACAAAAATTTTTACGTGTATCGCGACTCGGTCGGTTCGCGCGAGTGGAGCGTGCTGCCGTGGGATGTCGATCTCACCTGGGGCCGCAACTGGCTCGATGCGCAGGGCTACTTCACCGACACGATGTTCACGAACAACGATCTGGACATGTTCAACTCCGCTCAGCAGGGCAAGGGCGAGAACCGGCTCTACAGCTTGATCGTCGGCAACAGCGACGTCTCGCGGGTGCCCGCGACCGAATTTCGGAACATGGTGCTGCGTCGGCTGCGCACGGTGATGGATGGCTATTTCAGCGCGCCGAACGTACTCGAAACTCGCTTCGGCCAGCTCGCCGATCTCATGGACCCGCCTGCGATCGCCACGAGCGACGCCGATCGCGATCGCTCGAAATGGAGCTCGTGGGGAGCCGACGGCGGCTTCACCGCGGGTGGCCAGGCGATGCGCTATCACATCGATCAAATCCGCAACGTCTATTTGCCGGGGCGTCGCACTTTCCTCAATACCGCGACCATCGCGGGCGTCGCCGTCCCAACATCGCAGCCTGCGAATGCCGCGAATCTCATCACGCTCGAAACCGCCGATTTCAATCCCGCCACCGGCACGCAGGCGCAAGAGTTTTTTGTGGTGCGGAATTCCAACACCTATTCCGTGGACATCTCCGGCTGGCAAATCACGGGCGCGGTGAACTGGACCTTCAAGGGCGGCACCGTGCTGCCGCCGGGCGGCGGGACGACGGAAAATCTCGGCGATCTTTACGTCGTGAAAGATCCGTTTCTCTTCCGCCAGCGCGCGACCGTGCCGGACGACGGACTCGCCGCGGCAAATCAGTATCGCTTTGTGCAAGGCCCATACAGCGGCCAGCTCAGCGCGCGCGGCGAGACGATCGAGCTGCGCGATGCGGGCGGCGGACTGCTTCGCACCAAGATGTGGACGCCCGCGCCGACGCCGATGCAAAACCAACTCCGCATCACCGAGCTAAACTACGCGCCGACGCTGCCGACCGTCACCGAGCTTGCCGCGCTGCCCGGCGTCGTCGCGGGCGACTTTGAATACATCGAACTCGCCAACGTCGGCGCGACGACGCTCACCCTCACCGGCGCGACTTTCGATCAAGGCGTCACCTTCACCTTCCCCACATTCTCGCTCGCCGCCGGGGCGCGCTGTCTGGTCGTCGCCAACGTCGTCGCGTTTCAGCTTCGTTACGGCCATGCATTCGACGCGCAGATCGCCGGCGCGTTCGTCGGCAATCTCGACAACGGCGGCGAGAACATTCAACTGCTCGACAACGTCGGCGAGAACATCCTCGATTTCTCCTACGACAACGCGTGGTTTCCGCCGAGCGAAGAAGGCGGACGATCGATTGTGATCCAAAGCGCGAACCCGGATTGGACCTCGTACGAAGCGCCGGCCAACTGGGCACTCAGCGGCAACGCGAATGGCAGCCCAGGCACGGGCGACGCGGACTTCGCAAACGTCTATGAAGGCTGGCGCTACAGCCATTTCACCACGCTCGAATTTCCCTCACCCGCGTTCCCGACCGCGCCCGCCGCGCTCACCGTCGATCCCGATCTCGATTTCCTGAACAATCTTTACGAATACGCGTTCGGCAGAAACCCGCGCGTCGCCGACGGCCGCGGACTCGTCTCAGGCAGCATCGTGAATGTGGCCGGCACCGACTACTGCGCGATCACCTTTACCCGGCGGCACAAGGCGCTCGATCTCACTTTCACCGTGGAGGCGACGGGGGATTTCGTGACGTGGACGCCCGTAAATCTTCCCGTCGGCGCGGAGATCGACCTCGGCGGCGGCATCGAGCAAGTGACCTATCGCGACAGCGTGCCGAGTAGTTCGGGGCAGCGCTACCTGCGCGTGCGCGCCGTGAAGTAGAGGCAGGGCAGGGGACGCGCCCTGCGCGGCCACCGTTCACTTTTTCCACACCGGGCCGATCGTCCCGCCAGGGATGAACTCCGCTGGGAAGGTCACCTGCCGCACATCGGTGCGGTGCTGGCTCACGGCGGTGGCCCACTGCACGATGCGCCGGATCACTGGCGCGCTGCGCCAGGCGATGTGCGCGATCGGCGGTTGGCACCATTGGAAACAGGCGTCGCGATCCTCAGCGACCAGCGAGACCTGCTCCGGCACCCGCAGTTTGCGCTCCGCGAGGAACTGCTGCGCCGCGAAGACGATGGGCGTTTCGTCGAGGAACAGCGCGGTGGGCGGCGTGGTGCGGAAGAGCGAAGTGAAAAGCGCGTGCAGGCCCGCGGGAGTTTCCTCCCAGTCCGGGAGGTTGAAATCGCCCGCCCCCACGCAGCCATGCGCGGCCAGTTCATCGAGCAGAGCGCGCGCGAGGGGCGACGGCTCCGGCAGCCGCAGCGCCCGGCGGCAGACGCAGACGATGCGCCGGTGGCCGAGGGCGATGAGCTGGCGCGTGGCGGCGAGCAGGGCGGGCAATTTGTTCGGCCCCACGCCCGCCATGGGCAATCCCGCGCGGCGTCCGAAAAGGGCCGCGGCTGGCTGCGGCTGCGCAGCGAACCACTCCAGCACCGCGCGCGATCCCGAGCCCACCACCCATGCGTCGGCCCGCGCCCGCTGCACGAGCCGGGCGATGCGCTTCACGTCGTGTCCCAGGCCGCACTGCGTTTCCTTTGAGAAAAAAACGGTGAACCCCGCAGCTTCGAGTTCATGGTGGAGACCGAGCAAAATTTCCAGGCCCTGGCCGGCTTCATTGGCCAGCGGCTCGAAAAGCAGGATGCCAATCCGCAGCGGTCGCGTTCGGCGGGTGGCTTTGTCTGGCACATGGCGGCTGCGGCCATTCGCTCCCAGCTCCACCAGCCCCTCTGCCTCCACCGTGCGCAACGCCGTGCGCAGCGTATTGATGGAAACACCGAGGTCCGCCGCCAGCCGGACGACGCCGGGAAGCTGCCCGCGCCAGCGGCCGCCGCGCAGTCCCTCCCGGATGTGGGCGGCGGTTTGTTCGATGAGGGAGAGGCGGCGGAAGGTGCTCATGGCGGGGATTGCCGAGGTGGATCGAATACTGATCTACGTGAAAAACAAAGAGTCTTTGCGTCGCGTGCGGAGGCGGCCAGTGTTTCCACCGAAAACGTTTCGTCTTCTTTCCCCACATTGGAACCCCAACGCGGAGAGGCGACTGCCGCCAACATCCGCTCCAAAACAAGAAAACATGAAGCCCATCAACATCCTGATGAAATCCAAATCCTCCCTCCGCGCCCGCGTCCTCGCGGGCTCCATCGCCGCGCTGCTCGCCATCCAGTCCGCTTCCGCCGCCACCCTTACTTGGGACTCCAACGGCACCGGCGCCGGCCAGACCGACAGTGCCGGTGTTTGGCTCGCCGCCAACCAGTGGTGGGATGGGGTGGCCAATGCAACCTGGACCTCCGGCGATGATGCGAGCTTCGGCAACGCCGGTGCCGGCGGTGCCGTCACCCTTGCCAGCCCGACTACCGTCAATTCCCTGACGTTCAACTCCTTCACCGGCACCTACACGCTCGGCACAGCTACCCAGGCGATCACGCTCAACAACGGCATCACCAAGAACGCCGGCACGGCTGCCATCATCATCAGTCCCATCACCCTTGGCGCGGCCCAGAACTGGACGAATAGTTCAACCGGTTTGCTCACCATCGGACCCGCCGCGATGACCAATGGCGGCTTCCTGCTCACCGTCGCTGGCAGCGGCAACACCACCGTTTCCGGTGTCATCAGCGGTAGCGGCGGCCTCACCAAAATAAATGGTGGCACGCTCACCCTTTCCGGCGCCAATACCTTCAGCGGCGAAACCACCCTCAACGGCGGAGTCTTGACTGCCAATTCCACCGCTGCCCTGGGTGATGGCAGTGTCACCAACACTCTTATCTTCACCGGCGGCATCCTGCGGGCGGGCGGGGCGATCACCTCGGCCGCCACGCGCGGCGTGACTCTGACCAGCACCGGCATCATTGATACCAACAACTTTGCCGTGAGCATCGCCGGTAACATGACTGGCGGCGGCGGCTTGACCAAGGCTGGCTTCGGCAACCTCATCGTCTCCGGCGCCAACAACTACTCCGGTATCACCACCGTGAACGCGGGGATACTGACATTCGCCACGCAAGCCTCGCTTTACAACGGCACTCCCGGAAGCTGGACGGCGGCCAATATCAACGTGAAAAGTGGCGGCACATTGGCCGTGAATGTTGATTCCGCGGGAACCAATGGATTTGACGCCACCAATCTAAACACCCTGATTGGCAATGTCTCGGTGGCCAACACCGCAGCGGAAGGTTTGCAGAAAGGGGCCAACCTCGGCTTCGACACGTCCACTGCCACCGGGGGACCTTCACCCAAGTCGATGTCATCGCCAATTCCACGGGTAACTTTGGCGGCACGATCGGCCTCACCAAACTCGGTGCTGGCACCCTCGTGCTCGACAAAGCCAACACCTACACTGGCCAGACCATCGTCAGCGCCGGCACACTTCAGATCGATCCCGCCGGCGTGATCTCTGCGGCTCCGCTGCTCAATAACGGGTCATTGATGGTGAACAAGACCGGCACCCTTACCCAGGGGAACAACTTCCCCGCCACCATTGGCGGCACCGGCGCGTTGACCTACTCTGGCGGCGGCACGCTGGTTCTGAACGCTCCCAATTATCATTCAGGTGCGACGACCCTCAGCGCAGGATCCTCCATCACGCTCAGCCACGCCCTCGCGCTTCAGAACAGCGCCCTTGCCACCAGTGCGGGCACCTTCACCCTCAGCGGCATCACCACCCCGACCTTCGGCGGCCTCAGCGGCGCGACGGGCAATCTGGCCTCCGTCATCTCCTCTGGCTACGGCGCTGTCACCAATCTCACTCTCAAACCGATCGTGGGTTCCACCGTCACCTACGGTGGCGTCATCGCCGACGGCGCGGCGGGCATGACTCTCACCAAGACCGGCGCGGGCACGCAGGTTCTCCAGGGTGTCAACCTCTACACCGGCGCGACCACCCTCAACGCTGGAGCCCTGGAACTGAGCGGCGCGGGATCGATCCTCACCACCCCCGGCATCACCCTCGCTGGTAGTGCCCTGACGCTGACGAACACAGCAGCGGAAACGGGATCCGGTCGCGTGCATGATACCAACGGCATCACCTCCAACGGTGGGACCATCAACTACACCAACAGCTCCGGCGCGGACGTTTATGCTGAGACGATCGGCCCCGTGGCCCTCACCAGCGGCCAGTTAAACCTCGTCGCGACCACCAATCAGGTGGGTGGCGGCAGCCAGACGCTCACGCTCGGCGGTCTCACCCGCACCGGTGCCACCAACACCTCTGCCATCACCTTCTCCGCAGGGACTACCGCACCGAATGCGACCACGAACATCATCGCCATCACCGGAACCGCGCAGACCACGGCAGGCCAGATCATCGCGCCTTGGGCGACCACCGGCACCGCCGCAGCCACGCAAACGGACTACGCGATCTACAATGGCTCGTCACAAGTCGTCCCTGCCGCCATCACAGCTATGGGAGAAGGGAGCTGGCTCACCGCCACCGCCGCGTACTCCTTCAACGCCGCCCAAACCCTGGCGGCAACTCGGACCATCACTGCTTTACGAAACAGTGCTACATCCAACAATACCTTGGCGCTTGGTAATTTCAATCTACAAACCTATGGACTTCTGCAAGGCGCGGGAGCGCAGACCAACCTCACCATCAGCAGTGCGGGCACGGGTGCGCTGACCACTCCCGGCGGCGGTGGCAACCTTTATCTCACGGCAGGAATTCTCCAAACCGGTGGGCCGGGAACTGCGCTTATTGTCAGCGCCCGGATCAATGACAACGGCGGAGCCGTCACCGTGGTGAAGAGTGGTGCAGGCACTCTCACGCTTTCCAGCACCACCAGCAACTACAGTGGTGGCATCGTCATCAATGGGGGGACTCTGTCTGCCGCCCTGGATACCAATCTCGGTGCCCCCGGCTTTGCCAACGGCATCACCTTCAATGGCTCTGCTTTCATGGCTCCTGGATCCGTCACCTACGCACGCAATGTCACGGTCAATAACGGTGCCATCGCGACTTTCACTCAAAATAATCCCACCTTCAGCGGCGACCTCACGGGAACCGGTGGCGTCTCCACCGGAGGTGGCTTCGGCAACCAAGTGACCTTCAGCGGAACCGGCAACACCTTTGAAGGCCCCGCCCTCATTGCAGGCACGGGTATAACCGGTCAGGCCTATCGCCTCGTGTTCTCCAGCCTCGCCGACAGCGCCACCGCCAATGGTCGCATCCGATTTTCTGCCAGCGCAGTAACCCATGCGAATGGCTCCGTCTTCGAATACAACGGAAGCACGCCCCTGACGCTCGCCAACCGCCAGCTCGAACTCGCTGCCGCCACCACCAACCCCGTCAACGGCCACCAGATCCGCAGCAGCGGCACCGGCACGTTCACCATCAACACCGACCTCATCGTCAGCACTGCCGTCGCCCAAACGCTGTCCCTCCGCGGCGCCAACACCGGCGCGAATACCTTCGCCGGCAAGATCGTTGACGGCCCGGGTGCGGTGATCAGCCTGACGAAGTTGGATGTCGCCGCTTGGGTGCTCTCCGGCGCGAACACCTACACGGGCTCGACCACAGTGGGCGCGGGAACCTTGGTCGCGACCAATGCAACGGCGCTTGGGACCACGGCCCTCGGCACGACCGTGACGAGCGGCGCAACCCTCGACGTGCAAGCCGACATCACCACTGAGGCAATCAGCGTCGGCGGCAACGGGGTCGGCGGCATTGGGGCTTTGATCGCCAGCACCGGCACCGGCACCAGCAGCGGACTGGTCACGCTCACGGCCAATACCAGCATCGGCGGTGACGGCATTCTCAACGTCAACGGGGTGGTCGCGGCGGGCGCGTTCACGCTGACCAAAGTGGGTGCCGGCACGACCAACTTCGGAGCCACCAGCACCATGACCAGCGTGGGCACCCTGACGACCAGCGGCGGCACCACCACGGTCGCCAGCGCGCTCGGCACGGGCACCTCGATCGTGAACGCCAATGCCACGACCAACTTCAGCACCAGCCAGACGCTGGCGGCGTTGAATATCAGCGACGGTGCCGTGGTGACCCTGGGCGCTGCTGCCCTGGCACCCGCCCCGGAATTTGCCGCTGGATTTGACGGCGGGGAAACACTGGCTGCGGCAGCGGGAGTGGCGTCGGTGCCCGAGCCCGGTTCCATTGGCCTCGTGCTGGCCGGGGCGCTCGCTGTCCTCGGTCGGCGGCGGCGGACAACGAGCGCTTAAAACTTTTCCCGGGGCTCTTGACGGGGGTTCCGGTCAGACTGGGGAGAGGCGGCGAAAGGCGTTCCTCGCGGGGATGGTCGTGATGGATCAAATACTGATCTATGTGAAAAACAAAGAACCTTTGCGTTGCGAGCGGAGGCGGCCAGTCTTCGTTGGAATATTCTTTCACCTTGTCTCCCCACCGTTGGGAGACACGGAGGAGAGGCCACTGCCACAAACATCTCCACAAGAAAAAATACCCGCACCCCATGAACCACATTGTGAAATCCAAGTCCTCGCTCCGCGCCGCCATCCTTGCCGGATCCATCGCGGCAATGCTCGCCCACCTCGCCGCGCCTTCCGCGTCCGCAGTCACTTACTACTGGGATAACAATGGAGCCACAGCCGGTTTCGGCACGGCGGGTGGCACGTGGGCGGCACCGACCACCGGCAATGCCACGCAGGGCTGGAGCACGGACGCCACTGGGGTCACGCTCCCCGGAGACATCACGACCGCGACCACCGACCTCCTCAACTTCGGCAACGGCGCGACGGGCCTCGCCGCGGGCACCATCACCGTCAGCGGTACGGTGGATGCCGGGGATATGACCTTCGCATCCGGCTCGGGTGCCATCGTGCTTTCGGGCGGCACGATCAATCTGGCGTCCGCCGAAACCATTACCGTCAACAACCCGACTGACACCATCAGCTCCATCCTCGCAGGCGCGACCACCAGCCTGACTAAGGCTGGCACCGGCACACTGGTCCTCTCCGGAGCCAATACCTATAGCGGCACGACGAACGTCAGCGCGGGCACGCTGCGGTTTAATTCCGCCGGCACCATCGGCGGCAGCGGTCGTAGCGTCACCGTGGCCAACGGCGCGACCGTGGCGCTCGGTAGCGGCTACACGATCGACAACGCCTTCCTGAATCGTTTGGTGGAAAACAGCAATGCCTTTAACGTCAACTACGTGACCACTGCGGCCAACTCTACGGTTTCATCCGCCCTCGACTTCAGTAGCGCCACTGGGGCCAACCTGCCAAATGCCGTGTTCGCGGCGACCCCTCCGGGTACCGGCAACTTCAGCACCACTTATAACGGCATCCTGACACCCGGCAGCAATGGCTATCGTTTCGGCAACCTGAATACCAACAATAATTTTGGCAACTCCACCGTGTTCACTGTGGCGAGTGCATTGTCGGGAGCGAGCAATTCAGTAGTGATTTCCGGGACATCGCCCGTTTACCTAACTGGGGCCAACCCCTCATACGGCGGAGGAACCATAGTGAACGCTGGTGCCGCGCTCGGATTTAGCACCACGGTCGTTACTGGCTTGGCTGCGGGCAGCATCCAAGTGGGAGCAGGTGCTACCATTTTGCGCGCGGGCGGTAATTTGGACAACGCCTTCCTGACTCGCTTGGCCCCCACCACCAACGCCTTCACGATCGTCGCGAACAATGGCGGTAGCGGCGCGGCCCTTGATCTCACCAACTTCCCGAACGCCAGCCTCGCGACTTGGGACAACGCGGGCACCCAAATATTCGCCTTCAGCGGCACGATCACGCCGGCCAACAACACGTACCGCTTCGGTAGTACAAGAGCCAGTAACAACATGAATCTAACCGTCGCCAATGCTTTGACCGGTGCTCGCTCGGTGGTTCTTAGTGGTGGAAATCTGAGGCTCGCGGCAACCATGGACTTTACCGGCCCGATCACTATCAACGCCGGAACATTCACCATCGGGAGTCCAGTTGTCGCCTTCCCCACCACAGGGAACGGCCAGATCGGTGGGGGCAACTATGCCGGCAACATCCTCAACAATGGCACCGTGGCCCATACTTCGAGTCTCGATCAGACCCTCTCCGGCGTCATCAGCGGTAGCGGAGCGGTGACGAAAACTTTCACGACTTCTACTGGTGCAAATGCCGGGACTTGGGGCACGACCAGCACCTTGACGCTCTCGGGCGCGAACACCTACACCGGCGTGTCATCAGTCCTAGCCGGGACGCTGTCCTTCAGTTCCATTGCCAACGTCAGCGGCGGCAGCAGTAGTCTTGGAGCCCCGATCACCACGGCTGCCGGCACCATCGCGATTGGCACCACCACCACCGGCGGAGGCATCAGGTACACGGGCAGCGGCCACACCAGCAACCGCGTCATCAATCTTGCGGGAACCACCGGCGGGGCCACCATCGACGCCTCGGGCGGCGGCGCATTGGTCCTCACGTCCGCCCTGACGGCCACCGGCGCGGGCAGCAAGACGCTGACGCTAACCGGCACCAACACGGGCGACAACATCATCGGCGGGGCCATCGTCAACAACTCCGTCACCAACATCACCTCGCTGACCAAGACCGGCGCGGGCACCTGGGTGCTCGCCGGTGCCAGCACCTACGGCGGTACGACCACCGTGAATGCCGGCACGCTCAAGTTGGACTACAGCACACAGAATAGCAGCAAGCTCTCCGACAGCGCCGTGCTGGTGCTCGGCGGCGGCACCCTCGATCTCAGCGGCGGCTCGCACCCGGAAATCGTGGCCTCGACCACGCTGACGGCCGGCCCGGCTTCCCGCCTGACGAGCAGCACCCCGGGTTCAGTGCTGCGGATGAAAACCATCACGCCAAATGTCGGCGCCACCATCAATTTCTCTGCGGTCGGTATTGCCACGACGGACAACCCAAACATCAATGACATTCTCGGCCCCTGGGCCACGGTCGGCGGCACCGATTGGGCGGTGAATTCCACCAACGCCGGTGACGGCCCAATAACCGCCTACGCTGGCTACACGGACATCGCGGCGCAGGGTCCCGCCAGCACCATCGCTGACGGTGCCGCCACGAATGTGCGCATCGTTGCCGACGGCACGATCGGCAACATCGAGCTGGGTGCCACCACCACGACGATCAACACCTTGCTGCAGAACAATGCCAACTTCGCCGCCACCATCAACACTGCCGCCAAGACACTGCGCACCGACGGCATTTGGATCACCAGTGGCAAGGCGGCGCTGACCGTCGGCGCGGCCGTCGGCAATGGCTCCCTGACCGCCGCCACCGCTGGCGGCAATCTGCTGCTCATCAATGACAGCGCCAGTCAGAATCTCACCATCAACGCCGTCATTGCCGACAACGGCTCAACGTCGTCCCTCAGCAAGACCGGCACCGGCACGCTGGTCCTCAACGGTGCCAACACCTTCGCCGGCGGGACCACCCTCGGTGCCGGAACACTCGTCATCGGCAACGACGGCGCGCTCGGTTCCGGCCCATTCACCATCGCCGGCGGAGCGGTGGCTGCCACGGGAACCATAGTGACCTTCAACCCCGTGGTCGCCAATGGCGATTTTAGCATCACCGGAACCGGCACACTGACTCTCGGCGATATGACCATGGGTGCCAACAGCGCCATCACCAATAACAACACCACGGGCACCACCACCCTCGGAGCCATCTTCGGCCCAAGCACGGCCCTCACGTTCGCCGGCAACGGCAACACGGACGTGGCCGGCAGCATCGACACGGGCACCGGCGCGCTGACCAAGACTGGCACTGGCACGCTCACCCTCATCGGTGCCAACACCTATTCAGGCGCAACGACTATCAGTGGAGGCATCGTGAAACTGACTGGCAATCGCTTCGCAAGTGCGGGGCGTATCAATGTGACATCCGGTGCGGTCCTTGAAATCAGCAATGGGTCATACTCACTGGGTGCCAATAGCTTTAGCGTTGGAGGCACCTCTGGTACCAGCCAAGTCAGGCAAAACAGTGACGGCGTAAATACTGCATTCATTTCATTCTCCGGAGGAGAGCAGGTTTTGATAGGCAATGACACGGGTGACGGAATCTATGACCTCAGTGCTGGCACCTTGGCGACCGTCGCCGGGCCGGGCGGGCGCGGGGTCATTCTTGGGGCAAATGCCGGGAGAAGCGGCTTCTTCAACCTCAGCGACACCGGGACCCTGAGCATGACCAGTGGGTCGGTATTGCAGATCGGCCGTTCCGACGCTGCCGGTGCCACGGGAACGACTGGGATTTTCACTCAGACCGGAGTCAGCAGCACTGCCGTCGTCGGCGATCTCCGGATCGGTGGAGCCAGTGCCACAAATAGTGCCAATACCACGGGCACGCTGAACCTGTCGGGCGGCACGTTCTCCGCCGTCACCTTCACGAACCTCTCGGGCGGCAATAACAGCGTATCGACCATCAACATCAGTGGCACGGCCGATGTCACCCTGCCCGCCTTCCCGACGGCGCGCGGAACTGGCGCCACGGCGACCATCACCTTCGACGGCGGTATCCTGAAGCCGACCGCAGCCAGCGCGACCTACATGGGTGGCCTGACCAATACCTTCATCAAGGCGGGCGGCGCGAAGTTCGACACCACCAATGGCAGCATTACCATCACCCAATCCCTGCTGACGGATGCGGTATCCACCGGTGGCGGACTGACCAAGGAAGGTGGAAACACGCTGAACCTCACCGGCACCAACACCTACACGGGCGCGACGACGGTCAGCGGCGGCACGCTGCAATTTTCCACGACGGCGGCGCTTTACAACGGCACCACGCCAAGCTGGACAGCAGCCAACCTAAAGGTGGCCAGCGCCGCCACGCTCGCCTTCAAGGTGGGTGGGGCAAACGAGTTCACCACCGGCGATGTCACCACTCTCCTGACCAATCTGGGGGGCGCGAACGGGACGAGCACCACCGGATTCGCCGCGGATTCATCCATCGGCTTTGACACCACGAACGCTGCCGGCGGCACCTTCACGATCGCGGATCTCATCGGCGACTCCACCGGCATCGGCGGCGGCGCGGTGGGCATGACCAAGCTGGGCATTAACACCCTGACCCTCACCGCCAATAACACCTACACCGGCGAAACCAATGTGAACGGCGGCACGCTCAACATCAACGGAACCCTCGGAGCAGGCGCGAACGTCGTGAATGCCAATGCCGGCGTGACCAATTTCGGCGTGAGCCAGACGCTGGCAGCCTTGAACATCGGCGATGGAGCCGTCGTGACCCTGGGCGCTGCCGCCCCAGCCTTCGCCTCAGCCCCGGAATTTGCCGGTGGATTTGACGGCGGGGAAACACTGGCTGCGACAACGGGAGTGGCCTCGGTCCCCGAGCCCGGTGCCATTGGCCTGCTGCTGGCCGGCGCGCTCGCTTTCCTCGGTCGCAGGCGGAGGACAACGATCGCTTAATACTTTTCCCTAGGTTTCTTGACGGGGGTCTCGGGATCATAGCCCGGAGTTTCTTGACGGGATCTCCGGGCAGACTGGGGAGCCAGTAGGTGGCGGGGCCGTTGGGGAACGGCTCCGTCACCACCCTGTTTTGCGCATGAAGTCTCCGCATAGATTAATCCGAGTATGAGTTCCCAAATGAGGGAACGGGTCGGCCAGGGTGAGGCCCAGGAAGTTCACAAAGCTCAAGTCCTTGCGAATCTGGCGCTTCAGAGCTTGGTGGGAAAGGTTGTGCAGGCGGCCCGGAACGAGGGCTTTGAACATCAAAAGCGGATCGAAGGGCCGCTGCCCTCCGGGGCATTTGGGGGAGACGGCCACCAAGGCTCCGAGCATTGGCCGGATTAACTCCCAAACGATGGCTTCTTGCAGCCGCAACGTTGGATCCTGCATCGTGCGCAGATGCTCGATGGGCTCGGCGCCTTCGAAAAAAATCCGAAAGGCTTACTGGCTTTGTAGCGTGGCAAGGCAGCTTTTAACTGTCGCCCGCCTTTTGTAGAGACTTACTCACGGACTTTCAGTTCCCATGGGTTCCCTGAAATCGCAGCGCAATATCGTCGGCCTCCAAGTGCAATTGCACCGCGACTCGCGAAGATTGGAGGTTATCCTCGTATATCTCGCGGGACGCTCGGCGCTCCAGTCCGTCTGGCTCCGGTCGAAATACCCGTTTTTTAGACGCGGCTTGGGCGCGCTATGGCTGACGTCTCGCTACGCGCCCATGCCATCCTCGAAACTCCCGGCTGCCGGAGTGATGAGCAGATTGTCGCGCACGTAGGCAACGCCGTTGGCGCTGGTGCTGTCGAGGTCGCGATGCGCACTTTCGGCTTCGACGACGAGCGGCGCGGTTTTCGTGCCCTGAAGCTGGCAGTAGCGCGATGGGTAGCCGATTTTCAGCAGGAGTTCCACGTAGCGATTCATGTTCAGGTCGCCGCTCGGCAGATCGGTGAATTGCATCGCGCGATCGGTCCAGTTTGGCTGGAGCGTGCGCAGCGGGAAGCCGGGGCGGATCACGAAATTCTTCACGTGCGCGGCGCAGACATACTCGCCGACTTTCAGGAAACGTGTCTCCCACGATTCGCCTTCCCAGCAGTGCGACGGATCAGCGTTCACAGCCATACATTTGTCATCACCCGTGATTTTGACGAGTGAGAGGAATTCGTCCGCGGTCGCGGCAGCGGTGCCGGGGTGAATTTCGTGGCAAAGTTTGATGCCGAGCTTGCGCGCGTGGTCGCGGATTTTCTTCGTCTTCTTCACGAAGCGATCCTTGCCTTCCTTGATCAAATCGTAGCCTGGCCCCGCCCAGAAGCCCCACGGATAGCCCGTCGCCGCCTCCCAGCCAAACGCGACGCCCCAAAACATCGGCAGCACTTTCACGCCGAGTTCGGCGGTGAGATCGAGCAATTTCAGGACGTAATTCTCCGCCCACTTTTCGATGTCAGCGGGAGATTTTTTCGCGACATCCGGCGGGATGAATGGGCGGATCGTCGGCGAGCCGGTCCACGCGGTCGTATGGACCCAAATCGGGCAGTGCGCGCTGATGCCGTCGAGCAGCATCCCGGCGTTGTCGAAGGTCGCGCGGATTTCTTTAGCGGACTTAAAAAGTTTGCCGCCTTGCAGCATGTAGTTGCTCGGTTGCGCGCCGGCCGCGCCACTGCGTTTCGCGTATGCGAGAAAGTCGGCGAGTGATTTTGCGCCGTGTTGAGCGCCTTCGATGGAGGAATGATAGCAGGACATATTGGTGGAAGTTTGGAGGTTGGTTTGTGGCAACCGCATCCGTGTAGCGAGTGCCCGGGCTTCGTGCAAATCGGAAGTTGTTTCCGCTCTAATCTCGACGGCGCGGGAAATCGCGCCTACATCTGACTGGTGCGCGACGACGTCGAAAAAATTCTCTTTCATGAAGGCACGATCCTCGTGCGACTCGATGAACTCGCTGCGCAAATCACCGAGGACTATCGCGACAAGGATTTGACGGTCGTCGCAGTGCTCAACGGCTCGCTGATTTTCATGGCAGACCTTTTGCGCCGCGTGCCGCTGCCGCTGCGGCTGGATTGCCTCAGCGTGTCCAGTTACCACGGCGGGATCGAGAGCAGTGGTGTGGTGACTTTCGACCAAACCTCGCTGCCGGACATCGACGGGCGCCACGTCCTCATCCTCGATGACATCCTCGACAGCGGTCGCACGCTGCACGCGATCGGCGCGAAGCTGCGTGCGGAGACGAAGCCGTTGAGCGTGCGCAGTTGCGTGTTGCTCGCGAAGAAGAAGCAGCGCGCGGTCGAGACGGAAGCGGATTATACGGGCTTCGAGATTGGCGATGAATTCGTGGTCGGCTACGGGCTCGACTACGAGGAGCGCTACCGGAATTTGCCGTTCGTCGGTGTGCTGCGACGGACGCTTTACGCGGGGAAATAGAACGCGTTGTTTGAATCCGTGCGCGACGCTGCAATTTGAGCTTGCCCGAAAGAGGGACGGGCAGCGAGCGTGCGCTAACACCACCCTACTTCCCATGCGTTCCCTCACCTTTCTACGTCTCCTTCCCATATTCGCGTTGTTCCTGTTTCCGTGCGTTTGCTCCAGTTTCGCGGAAGACTTCAAACCCGAGCCTGGATTCATCAGCCTCATCAACGGGAAGGATCTGACAGGCTGGCGCTACAAGCCGGATGAGAAATTCGATGGCAAGACCGAGGCGAGCGATGGGCGCTACACGGCAAAGGATGGGATGATCGTGGTGAACGATTTCGACAAGGCGAAAGGCCCGCATCTTCGCCAGCTTTGGACGACGCAGGAGTTCCCGAAAAATTTCATCCTGAAACTGGAATTCCGCGCATCGGTAAATGCGGACAGCGGCATCTTTATCCGCGAGCCGCAGCTACAATGTCGCGACTATCTGGTAGCTGGACCTTACAAGAATCTCAAGAGTTACAAGCCACAGGATTGGAACTTGATTGAAGTCACGGTGAAAGACGGCGTGGCGCGCTGCACCTGCAATGGCGAGGTGCTGGAGGAGGCATTGAAAATGCCGGCAACCGGACCGATCGGACTCGAAGCGGATCGCGGGCAGATGGAGTATCGCCGCATCCAGCTCAAGGAACTGCCGTAAGACTAACAGCCTGTTGAAAAACGTCGGTGCGGGCTCCTGATCCTGCTTTTGCTCCTGATCGTGATCTCAATTTGAGGGATTGTTACTCAGTGAAATGGAGGAGCAAGATCAAGAGCAGGATCACGAGCAGGATCACGAGCAGGAATCCGGAATCGGAATCCGTGACTTCTTCAACAGTCTGCTAAGGCAAGCTGACCTGCACGCGGTAGAAGTTGGTCGCGCCGGACGTAGCCAGATTTGCGTTGTAGGTCATCGTTCCGCCAGTGCCGCTCAGCAACCCGTTCGCCGCGATCCATGAACCCGTCGCGAGCGATGAACGCGCGAAGACTTGGTAGTTGCGGCCCGTCCTTGATGGCCAACTGACGGTAACCTGGCTGCCGCTGCGCGTGATGTTCGGACGCAGGATGCTTGACGGATTGCGCGGATCGGTAAGTGCGACATATTCGCCGGAGTTCGTACTCCCATCGCCATCGGGATCGAGTTGTGGTCCGATGGGATCGTTGGCAAGAACCACGCCCCAACGATCGACAGTCCACTGGGAATAGGCAGCGCTGACAACGTGAAGGGTCTGCGCGGGACTCGACGCGACGGCTTGCGCGGAACTGCCGCCGGTCGGAACCAAATAGACGCGAGCGGTGTGGGCGCCCGCGACGGCGAGCGGCTGGGAAATTGTCATATCGATATTCTCGCTGCCCGCTGAAACGGGCTGCACCGCAGTGGATAGCAGAGTGCCAGAAGGACTGGAAAGCTCGAGCCTGAGATCCTGTGCAACGATGGTGGAGTATGCCACCGCGAAGCGAAACACTTCGCCACTCGGAACCACGGCTGGCTCGATCGCGAGCGCCACGGAATTCGCCGCGGGTGCAGGCGCGATTAGGATCGGTCGCTCGCTGGTTTGCGCGAGCACAGCCGGATTCGTGAGCGTGCCTCGCAGGCTGTAAGCGCCCGCGGGATTTCCGACTGACTGGGTGACAATGATGTCCAGCAAACCGGATCCGCGCTTAACGCTGGCAGTGCCGCTGCCGCGAGGAACGCCGCTTGAATTCAAGAGCGTTACGCCAATCGTTGCGTTACCAGCGGCGACATATTGGACGCGAGTTGCAAAGGCAGCGGTGGAAGGGGTGGAGAGCGGTCCAGATACGATGTTGAGGAATGGAGAGACCGCCCGGGCCACCGGGTCCGGACCCGTGTAGCGAGTCAGAGCGTTAAGGTGATTGCCGCCGGTGGGTGTCAGGAAAATACTCCAGCGGTATGCGCTGCCGTCGATGAGGGATTGGTTGAGCGGGAAAGATACCGGGACCGTGCTCGTCTCCGCGCCGACGGGGATGCGGGTGCCGCCTTTGAAGTTAAAGTTCTGATCGAGTAAATCGACTTCGAGGTCACATGCACTCTGTGCCTTGACGTTCAGGGTCATGGCCACATTTCCACTCAGCGGCAGGATGGCTGGGATTTCGGTGGCGACGATATTGTTGGCATTCTGCGTGGCACCGAATTCCTGCGCGGTAAGGAAGTATGGCTGCCCACCGCGGAGGGTGCGCAGGGAACTGACAAACGCATTCCGCACGAGGGGATTTGCGGACGCGCGCCAGTCCACGAGTTGATTCTGGGCTTCAGCCTCCCGTTTATAGTGATCGAACCAGTTGATGCATTTCATCTTTGGAAACGAGGTTGCAACGTCGGGCCCGTCGCCGCTCGCCCCGGAGATGTTGTAAAGCTGGCGAAACCATGCCTGTTTCATCGCCAGTTCATTGGCACCCGGTTGCTCCATGTTATAGAAGGCGGATGTTTCGGCGATGACGAGAGGTTTGTTGTGAATGCCATCGGAGCAGTAACGCGGGTAAAACCAGCGGGAATAGTTCGCGGGTATTCCGGGGTCGGCAGCGTTCATGACGCTCGCAAATTCTCCGGGATACGGCGGCTCATTCTCAAGCCAGGGATAGTTGATACCCCAATGGTAAATGGACAAACCGACCCAATCGACCGCCGTATCTCCGGGATAGAACGGCCCGAACATATCGTCGGCCTGACTTAGCGTACCGTCGTTGTTCGTGTCGAGTTCCAAAAAATTGGGCGAGCCCGCCGCTGCCGAGTAAGCACCGGTCCCAAATGGGTAACCGATGCCGTTGTTTGGTGTCCAAACCATCGCGGTGCGAATCGTCCTGGAATGCACTGAACCGGCCATGAGCTGAAACTTTTGACGGTAAAGGGCGGGCTGCTGGCACCAGGCGTACCAATTGCCGTTCATCTCGTGCGCGAAGCGGACCATGATGCCGCCGATGCCTTGCGATTCCTTTTGCGCGCATAGATTGGCGAAGTCGTCGCAGTTGGCAGAGCTGACGGCTGCCAGACCGTTGAAGGGTTCCAATGTGATCATCGCGATGCCGCCGCTGGCACGCACTTGATCCAAAAAGTCCGACACGTTTTGGCGGGCTGCGGCATCCAGGGGAAATGAATAAAAGCGGGAGACGACGGCGGGAGTCAACCCGAGTCTGGCACTCAAGGCGGCAAACGAATCCTGATCGTCCGCGAGGATTCCGATGTAACAACCACTGGCGGGCTCGAGCCGCTCCAATGCCTTGCTCGATGGCACCAAAAAGAGCAGAGCCGCGAGCAATCTCGATATCGGGCCAAACACTGAACGTCTCATCTGGCCTCGGCGAGCGGATACATGCGAACTCCGGCACGAATATATTCCCAGCCGGCGCTCAGCTCACTCTTTGCCTTGGCATCCCATTGGCGCGGCTGGCAATAGAGTTCGGCGATCATACGACGGTAGAGAGGGAGCGGCAGCTCGGGCAACGCCAGGTGAATCTGGCCGTCGTGGGTGTCGGCCAGAATGCGCACGGGGAGGCCGTCAAACCCGAGTTCGGGAATGGAAAGCAGGGCGTGATTTGGGAATGCACAGTAGGTTTCAAAGCGCGGGATCAGAATCTCATCTTCGGAGATAGCAGAAGTGGAGCCACTCGCGCGACCGGTTTCCCATTTGAGATCGAAGGTCAGCAATTTCGGAAAGCGGCGGAAGCGCGTGGTGTGAGTCACATCCATCGAGACGAGGGTGCAGACCCAGAGGATGCTCATATTGGACAAAGTGAAAAACAGCACGATCCAGAACGCGTCCCGCTGTTCGAGATGCCGGTTGGCGGCAACGGCGCACACAATTCCGATTACGTGAAGAACCAGAAGGAAAATGAACGGAGCGGCAATGGTCCAATTTACTGAAACGCGATCGGTGCGATGGGCTTTGTTGGTCACGCGGAAACCGGCTCCAAACGGGTTGAAGATGCTCTTGAGAACGGTGAGACCCATGGTCGGCGCGAGGAAGGCATCGTAGAGCTCGGACCAGAAGGCGGAACGCATTCGATGGGTCAGCCATGAATACAGGAAATAGTAACCAATGGTGAATGGCATCCGATAGAAGATCATCTCGTACACCGTCATGTTCATCACGAGCACTCCGCCGAAGAGGAAGAACAGGGGCAGAATCAGGGTTAGAAAATTGCAGATGCTCCCGAGGTAGTAGAGAATGGAGGCCATGTGCAGCGCGCGCTGCTTCCACTCGAGGCCACGAATGCGGAGCGGGTGCGTGCTGGCGAACATTCCCTGCAACGTTCCCTGCGCCCACCGGGCGCGCTGCTGGACGAACTCCCCACACGTGTCGGCGGCCATGCCCGCCGACAAGGCTTCGTTTAGGTAGTAGAGCTTGAAACCGGCGGCCTGCATTTTGATCGACGTGGCCCAGTCTTCGGTGATCGTTTCAGTGGGAATTCCGCCGATGGCTTCGATCGCGGATCGTCGGGCGATGAAACAACTGCCGTGGCAGACGATGGCGTTGGCCGCGTCGCGGGCGGGCTGGAGGGTGCGGAAGAAGAGCTTCTGTTCGTCTTCGAGCGCATGTTCGAGGCCGAGGTTTCGCGTGACGGCGTCGTCGTTGTAGAAGTTCTGCGGCGTTTGCACCATGGCCACCTCCGGGTCTTGGAAGAAGCCCGCGGTGCGTGCGATGAAATCCTTTGTCGGGATGAAGTCCGCATCGAAAAAGACGATGAGTTCTCCGGTGCTGTGTTCGAGGGCGTGGTTGAGATTGCCCGCTTTCGCGTCGCGGTTGTCGGGCCGGTCCAGGTAGCGGCATCCGAGTTCCTCCGCGAGCAAGTGCATCTGCGGACGGCGCATGTCGTCGAGCAGCCAGATGGTCATGTTCGGATAGTCCATCGCCTGGCAGCCGACGATGCTGCGGCGGAGGAGTTCGACAGGCTCGGAATAGGTGGGGAGATAGACATCGACGCTTGGAAGATATTCGCCAGCCTGAATGGCGCGTTCCGACTCGTCCGCTTCACGGGAGCGATCGGTGACCCGCAGCATGGAAAAATTACCGATCGCGATGCGGGCGTGGATGACTAGCTCCGAAAGGAAAAAGGCGATGCAGACGATGGCATTGGCCAGCGTGTCGAAGTTCAATGTCCAAGTTAGTCGGAAGACTAGATAGCAGACTTGGAAAATCAAAAAAATGGTGGCGACCGGGAGGCGTATCCAGTTTGGGGGACGGTCCCAAAGCAATTGAAGGACGAGAGCCAGCACACCCATGAACGCGGTCGGCAGGCAGGCGATCAGGAGGGGCGAATGCTCGGTGACATTCCAGAGATTTCGATGCGCCCATGTGTAAAAAGTGGCCCAACTTCGCAAGGAGAGATCCCATGCAGCGTCCGGCCAGCAGCCGAGGACGACTACTGCTGCTGCGAGAACGGTGATGAAAAGCGTCCACTCCCAAGGAAAGACCTGAGGTCTTTCGGCGGCGACCGCGCGCTTCATTGCTTCGGCAATTCGAGTGCGACGCTTCGTCCGACGCCAAAGAACTCCGACGCAGGAAATGGATTCTCGGATTCCAGCCGCACGCGCAGGGCGATGCGGCGCTGGGCAAATTCGCCCGGGGCGACCGCGCCGGAATTGCCGACGGGGACACGACCGACTCCCGCACGGACCGATTCGACGCGACCTTGCAGCACGCGCTGATCGTCAAGCAGACGCACGGTCACCTGCATTCCCACACGGAATTTTCCCGCATGCCTTTCGGGCAAATAGGCATCGACCCGCACGTTTTTGGCTTCGATGAGTTGAAGCGTTGTTTCATGTGGCTGGACGAATGCGCCGTCCTGCACGGGTGCCGCCCACACGACACCGTCGAAGGGAGCCGGCACCGTCATCGACTGAAGAACCGACGCTTGCTTTTCGAGAGCCGCCCGCCGTTTTTCGGCAAGTTCGAGTTGCTCCCGGCGCTTTGCCGCGCTCGAGCGTGCCGAGGTCACTTTCACCTCTTCCTCCATGAATTGCACCTGCGACATCAGCTTCTCGCGATTCATCACCGCGGCGCGCTGGTAGATTTGTTCGATCTTTGGCAAACGGGCGTCGGCTTCTTCGCATTCCGCGCGCAGCCGTTCGATCGTTTCCTGCATGCGGTTCAATTCGGACGCCATCGGTGTGTTGGCGAATTGGGTATTGTCGATTTGAAGCAGCGTGGTGCCAGCATCGACGACCGCTCCGGGCGCGACATTCGTCATCCGCAATGCCCCTGCGATCGGCGCGCGCAGCGGTGTTATTTCCGCGTTGATGTAAGCCTGGTCGCTCACCACCACGGTCGCGGCCCGCCAGCCGAGAAAGGCGAGCCCCGCGAGCAGCGCCGCGGCCAGGATCAGTCGGAAGGTGCGGAAGAATGTTCGGCGCGGTGAACTGGATCTGCCCGTTTTTGGCACCGCCTTTACCTGCATGTGCATGGCTATCCTTTCCGCGCCGGGAGCGCTGCGGGTCCCGGGAGGCACGATTCAAAGTTGATGGATGGGCGATGGCTCTTCATTCTAAAAAGTATGATGGATATAAGCAAGGCGCTCGCCAGAATTCCAAAAAATTACCGCTTCCCTTCACAAATCTTCGTCGGAAGAAAGCTTCTATGTTCCCGTTGCCTCGGCCATCCTTCGATGGATGAAACCAGCCTTCCTCCTCGCCGCCACGATGTTCACCACCGCTCTCACAGCCGTCGCCGCTGACAAAGACACGCGCGTTTTCGAGATGCGCACCTACTACGCTGCTGCTGGAAAACTCGACGCGCTTCATGCCCGTTTCCGCGATCACACGACGCGGCTTTTTGAAAAGCACGGGATGACGAATATCGGCTACTGGACGCCGATCGAAAACGCGGACAGCAGGCTCATCTACGTGCTGGCGTATCCCGACCGGGTGGCGCGCGAGGCTTCGTGGAAAAATTTCATGGCCGACCCGGACTGGCAGAAGGCTTACAAGGCCAGCGAAACGACCGGCGCGCTCGTCGCGAAGGTTGAGCAGTTGTTTATGAACGCGACCGACTTTTCGCCAGCGATCAAGCCCTCCACGGATTCCGCCGGGCGCGTTTTTGAAATGCGGACCTACACGACGACGCCGGGAAATCTCCCCGGACTCCACGCGCGTTTCCGCGATCACACGATCGGACTTTTCGCGAAGCACGGGATGACGAATCTTTTCTACTGGCAGCCCACCGCGGATCAAAAAGGCGCGGACAACACGCTCGTTTACATCCTCGCTCATGCCGGGGTGGATGCGGCGAAGGCGTCGTTCGATGCCTTTCGCGCGAATCCCGACTGGGTCGCTGCGAAGAAGGCCTCCGAAGACAAAGCCGGTGGCTCGCTGACGGTGCCGGACGGTGTAAAATCCGTCTTCATGAAGGCGACAGACTACTCGCCGACGCGGTAGGGCAGCGTTCGCGATTCCGCGCGTTGACGCCGGTCGTCACGCCGCTTGCGCGCTCGGATTGGCGTCGATAGTTTCGCGCCCTTTTCCACGCCTATGAACGAGCCAATTCGCCATATTCACTTCATCGGGATCTGCGGCACTGCCATGGGCGCGGTCGCGGCTGCCATGCGCGCGAAGGGTTTTACCATCACGGGCTCGGACGCGGGCGTGTATCCGCCGATGTCCACGTTTTTGGAAAGCAAAGGCATCGTGCTGAGTGAAGGTTATCGCGCGGAAAACATCCCGGCGTCGGCGGACCTCATCGTCGTCGGCAATGCGATCTCGCGCGGCAACGCGGAAGTCGAAGCGGTGCTCAATCGCAAGCTGTACTACCTCTCGCTGCCCGAGACGCTGAAGCAGTTCTTCCTGCGGGGACGGCACAATCTCGTCGTCACCGGCACGCATGGGAAAACGACGACGACTTCGCTGCTCGCGTGGATTTTGAAAAGCGCGGGGCTCGATCCGGCCTACATGATCGGCGGCATCGCGAAGAATCTCGGCCAGGGCTGCGTGCTGAATGACTCGCGCCACGTGGTGCTCGAAGGCGACGAATACGACACGGCGTTTTTTGACAAGCGCTCGAAGTTTCTCCACTACCTCCCCGAGCTTGTCGTCATCAACAATATCGAGTTCGACCACGCGGATATTTACGCGTCGATCGACGAGATCAAACTGAGCTTTCGCCGCCTGCTGAACATCGTGCCCGAGAACGGAATGGTGCTCATCAATGCCGACGATGCGAACTGCGTGGAGGTCGCCGCGAACTGCCGCGCGCAGCTCGTCGAGGTCGGCTTTTCCGAAAATGCCGCGCGCCACATCCGCGATGTGAGATATCACGAGACTGGCTGCGAATTCACGCTGCTGGAGACCCGCTTCACGCTGCCGATGGCGGGCGAATACAATGTGCGCAACGCGGCGATGGCGATCAGCGCGGCGCATTTTTACGGAGTGAAGCTGGACGAAATCGTGAAGGCCGTGGGCACCTTTGCAGGCGTAAAGCGGCGGCAGGAAATCCGCGGCGAAGTGCGCGGGATGAAGGTGATCGACGACTTCGGCCATCATCCCACCGCGATCGCGCAAACGCTGCGCGGCCTGCGCGCCCAGTTTCCGGGACGCCGGCTGTGGGCGGTCTTCGAGCCGCGCTCGAACACGACGCGGCGCGCGATTTTCCAGCACGAACTCCCGCGCGCGCTCGCCGAAGCGGACGGCGTGGTGATGGCGCAGGTCGCGCGGATGGATCAGCTCCCGCCCGATCAGCGGCTCGATCCTGAGCAGGTCGTGGCCGACATCGCGGCCACGGGACGGCCCGCTTTTTACGAGCCCGATGTGGATGCGATCATCGCGCGTTTGCGCCCGCTCGTGAAAGCGCCGGATGTGATCGTGATCCTGAGCAACGGCGGTTTCGGAAGCATCCACGAGCGATTGCTGAAAGAGCTTTAGGAGGCATGGAGAGTCCGCACAATTACCGGCGGCTCGCCGCGCGCTGGCGCGCGGTTGCGCGCGAGTCGGGGTTGCCGTTGCGCCGCCTCGCGCGGTCCGGCGGGCAGACGCTTTACTATTTGCAATCGCCCGCGCTTGGCGGGACCGGCGGGATTTACATTTCGGCGGCGATTCACGGCGATGAACCCGCTTCCAGCGAGGCGCTCGTGGCGTGGGCCGAAAAAAACACGCGCCGTCTCGCGAAGTTGCCGCTGCTGCTCTTTCCCGCGCTGAATCCGTGGGGATTGATTCACAACGTGCGCGTGGACGCCGACGGGCTCGATCTCAACCGCCAGTTTCACCTCGACGATCATCCCGTCATCGCTGCCATCAAGCGGGTCGTCGCGCAGCGGCAGTTCGCCCTCGCGCTGATGCTGCACGAAGACTACGACGCGGAGGGATTCTATGCGTATGAGGTGAAACGCGAGCAGCCATTTTGGGGCGAGGAATTGCTCAGGGTCGCCGGTCGTTTCATCGCGATCGATCCGCGCGCGAAGATCGACGGTCGCACCGCGCGGGCGGGCCTGATCCGGCGTCGATTCCAGCGCGCGATTTTTTTGAAGATGGGCTTTCCCGAAGCCATCTGGCTGCACGAACTCCACGCCCGGCGCGCGCTCACCATTGAGTCGCCGAGTGAATTCGCGCTCGCCCAGCGGGTGCGCGCGCACTGTGCCGCTATTGACGAGTGCTTGCGATTGCTGCGGCGCTGACGCGTGTTCGGAGCCGCTGGCGGAAATTGTTTCTTTATCCGATGACGCGGGGATGTTATCGCGTTGTGGCATCGGCTCGCGGGTGTTTCCGGTGCCGTGCAATTTTCTATGGCTGAAATCAAATTCGCGTGTCCGAAATGCAAGCAGCGTGTCCTGGTCGATGACTCGGCCGCGGGCATGGAGATCGGCTGTCCGCAGTGCAAGGTCGAGTTGATCATCCCGGCGACGAATGGCGCAGTCGCGCTACTCGTGAAGCCAGAGCCGGATCAAAGTGGCGTATTGACGGCGCAAATTGCGGCAACGCAGCAGGAGTTGAAGATGGCGCTGCTTGAAACGAAGCGGGTGAAAGACGAGGCGGAGAAGCGCGGGCAGGAATTGAATGCGCAGTTCACGGCAGCGAAGGCGGAGGCGCAGAAGCGCGGGCAGGAACTCAATGCGCAACTCACGGCGGCGAAGGCGGAGGCGGAAAAGCGCGAGCGGGAACTGAATGCGCAGCTCGCGGCGGCGAGGGCAGAGGCGGAGAAGCGCGAGCGGGAACTGAATGCGCAACTCGCGGCAGCGAAAGCAGAGGCGGAAAAGCGTGGGCAGGAATTGAATGCGCAGACCGCAACGGCGAAGGTGGTGACGGAGAAGCGCGGGCAGGAACTGAATGCGCAACTCGCGGCAGCGAAGGCGGAGACGGAAAAGCGCGGACAGGAACTGAATGTGCAGCTCACGGCGGCGAAGGCGGAGGCGCAGAAGCGCGAGCAGGAATTGAATGCGCAGCTCGCGGCGGCGAAGGCAGAGGCGGAGAAGCGCGGGCAGAGTGCGAAGCTTTTGGAGGAAAGGATCGCGGCGGTGGAAGCGGAGCGCGGAAAAATCAGCGCGGAATTGGCAGAGGCGCAGACGAAACTCGTGGAGGGGGAAAAACTGCGCGGAGTCTTGGAGGAGGCGAGGCTGAAGCTCAAAGAGTCATCGAGTTTGCGTGGCGAACTCGATGAGGTGAGGGAGCAGGCGAAGGAAGGTGAACGTTGGAAAAAGCAGGCGGAAGCGGCGAATGGCCAGCTTGCCAGGCTCCGCGAGGAACTGACCGCGCTGACCGTGGATCGCGATGTCATCAAGACCACTGCCGCCGAGTTTGAAAAACAACTGGCGGATCAGAAGTCCGAAATGGAACGGCTGCGCCGGGAATTGCTGGAGACGTGCGAACGGCTGGCCACGACCGAGAAGGCGCAGACCGCCGGGAGCGCGTCTGCTCGCGAGGAAGCGGAGGCATTGCGAAAGCAACTGGCTGAAGCCGCGGCTTCGCTGGTCAGCGTCCGTGGTGAACGGGATGCATTGGTGGCTTCCGGCGCGAAACCTTCCGCGGACGCGGGTGAACTGGAGGCCGTGCGGAAGGAACTCGGCGAAGCGCAGGAGTTGCTGAGCGATTCCGCGCAGCAGGTGGCGCAATTCCAGATCGGGATCGAGAAGGCGAATGGCGAGCGGGATGAAGCGCGCTCGCTGCTCGCGAAAAAGGAGGCCGCATATCGTGAGATCAGCGGTCGGGTGGAAGCCGCGCGCCTTTCAGCAAAGGGTGCGCTGAATGCGCTGGCGGCGGCGAATACCGCGAGCGCAAAGGCCGAGGCGGAGGCAAAGGATGCGACCGCGCGGGCGGACATGCTCCAGCAGCGGGCGTCGGAATTGGAAAACGAACTGGCCGAGCGCACAAGTGAACTAGGTGGCGCGCGCAATGCGATGCACATCGCCCAGTCAGAACGCGACGAGGCGATGAAGAGCTACGCGCCTTCCGAAAAAGAGGGGCGCGAACTCAAGAATAAATTGATGCAGGCCGCGACGAACGAACACACGCTGCGGCTCCAACTCGAGGCAGCGGAGAAGACCGCGGAGACCGCGCGCGAGCGGCTGAAGGCATCCGAGACCGAGCGCGAAAAACTCCTCGGCAGATTCGGCGACCTCGGCAAAACCCTGGACGAATCGAACGAGCAACTGGTCGCTGTGCGCAATGATCGCGAGGCGGCGACCTCCAAGCTCGCGCGAATCGGCGGGGAATTGGACACGGCAACGGACAGCCTGCGCTCGCTGGGAGTCGAGCGGGATGCCGCCAGGATCGAGCTGGAAAGCACGCGCGTGGGTCTGGAGCGGACAAAAAAACACGTCGGCGTGCTGCAAGATCGCGTATCGCAACTGCGCGCGGAAAACGAACGGATGCGAGTGCAACTCGGCCTCGCGCCCGAGGCGGCGGGATAGCGCGTGGGGAATGCCGCGTTCCGGTATTCGCGGATTGGCGATGCGCACCCGATGCCATGAGAGTTTGACCCGGCATCGGTGCGGCTCGTAGATTCGGGCTCAATGAAACTGGCCCCCGCAGTCGCCCTTCTCCTCCTGCTCGCCACCGCCGCCGTCTGCTGGCTCGATGCGGCCAGCCCGGCGATCAGCGGACTCATCCGGCAGACAAATGGCGACGTGCTGCTCACCGCTGCGGCGGACGCGGGTGCCTTCTATCGGATTGAGACCTCCGCCGATCTGCAATCGTGGCAGGGTTTCCTGACGGTCAAAAGCGCGGGCGTGGATCAAGTGCTGGACACGGGCGGGCCGTATCAAAGCCGGCGCTTCTACCGCGCCGTGCCGCTCACCGGCACCAGCCTTTTCACCGGCGATCATTTGGCGACGGCCAATGGCGATGCGATTCTGCGCGCCATCGGCCACGCGAGCGTCGCCGTGACCTGGAACGGCAAGGTGCTCTACAGCGACCCGAGCGGCACGGCGTCGCTTTTCACCGGCCTGCCGCTGGCGGATGTGGTGGTTATCACGCACACGCACGGCGACCATTTCAGCAGCACGCGGCTGACCGCCGTCCTCGCGCCTACCGGAGTCATTTTCGCACCACAGCTCGTGTTCAATGCGATGAGCGCCGCGCTGAAAGCCAGGACCACCGTCCTTGCCAATGGTGCCTCCGCGACCGCCGTCGGCATGTCGATCCTCGCCGTGCCGATGTATAATCTCTCCAACAACAACCACCCGCAAGGCGCCGGAAACGGCTACGTCATCACGCTCGGCGGGAAGACGATTTATTTCAGCGGCGACACCGAGGACACGCCGGAAATGCGCGCGCTGACGAACATCGACGCCGCCTTCGTGTGCATGAGCCTGCCCTCGAATATGACCGTGCCCAACGCCGCCAGCGCCGTCCGCGAATTTCGCCCACGCATGGTTTTCCCGTATCACTACGCGCAGGGCGGCACGACCTACGACGTGGCGCTTTTCAAGATACTCGTCGGAAACGATCTCGGCATCGAAGTGCGGCAGCGGAAGTTTTACTGAGCAGCCGCCGGGCTCGCCGGATTGGATGGATCGCTTTTGGCGTGGCGCGAATGCGGGCTGGGTCGCTAGAAATCGCGCATGACTGAAATCGCCCCCACCGCTGTGAAGGAAGTGTATGACCGGATCGTTGCCGAGTTGGGGAAAGTCATGGTCGGGCAGGAGGCGATCGTCGCGGGATTGCTGGTGAGCCTGTTTGCGCGCGGGCACTGCCTGCTCGTTGGCGTGCCGGGGCTGGCGAAGACGCTGCTTGTGCGCAGCCTCGCGGAGACGCTGCATCTCAGCTTCAAGCGCATCCAGTTCACGCCCGATCTCATGCCCAGCGACATCATCGGCTCGGAGCTTTTGCAGGAGCGCGATCGCAAGCTGGAGTTTGAATACATCGAAGGCCCGATCTTCGCGAATCTGCTGCTCGCCGATGAAGTGAATCGCACGCCGCCGAAAACACAGTCCGCTTTGCTCGAAGCCATGCAGGAACGGCGCGTGACCGTCGCGGGCCAGGCGCGCGAATTGCCCGATCCATTTCTCGTCGTGGCGACGCAGAATCCGATCGAGCAGGAAGGCACGTATCCGCTGCCCGAAGCGCAGCTCGATCGGTTTATGTTTTCGCTAAATCTCGACTACCCCGCGCACGACGAGGAAGTGGAAATCGTGCGCCGCACCACGCTGCGCGTCCCGCCGCAACTCACACCGGTCGCGACGCTGGAAGACATCCGCGCCGTGCAGCGCCTCGTGCTCGCCGCGCCGGTTTCAGATCACGTCATCGACTACGCGGTGCGTCTCGCCGCCGCGACCCGGCCCGCGAATGAAAACGCACCCGCCGCGACGAAGGAATTCGTCGAGTGGGGCGCAGGCCCGCGCGCCTCGCAGTTCCTCGTGCTCGGGGCGAAAGCGCTCGCGCTTTTGAAAGGAAAAGTCGCCGCCGAAACGGAGGAGGTCCGCGAAGTCGCCGTGTCCGTGCTGCAACATCGGGTGATCGTGAACTACCGCGCGACCGGAGCGGGAAGGAAGTCGCAGCACATCGTCGCCGAGCTTTTGAAAGCAGTGCAGGAGAAGAGCTATTGAGTTTGCCATGAATCCGCCGCCGCTTCCGAAAAGGCCGGGCGTGAACGTGTCGGTGCGGAGCGAACCTCCGCCGCTGCCGGGTTCCCCTTTGCTGAACGAAGAGGAGCTGGCGCGATTTGAAAACCTGCTCGTTTTCGCCAAAGCCACCGTCGATGGCTTCTTCGTCGGCAAACACCGATCGCCGAAGCATGGCTCTGCCGCCGAGTTTTCCGAATACAAGGAATACGTGCCCGGCGACGATATCTCGCGCATCGACTGGCGCGTGTACGGGCGCACGCGGCGGCTCTATGTGCGGCAGTTCGAGGAGGAGACGGACATGGCCGTTTACGTCCTCGTGGATACCAGCGCGTCGATGCGATACGCGGGTGGAAAGCGACAGTCGAAATACATTCTCGCCGCGAAAATCGCCGCCGCGCTTTCCTTCCTCATGCTCGCGCAGGGCGATAAAATCTCGCTCGGCTTGTTCGCGGAACGTGTCACGCGATTCATCCCGCCGGGCGGCACGCGCAAGCATCTGCATCAGATCATCACCGCGCTGGAGCAGGTGCGCCCCGCGCGCGCCACCGGACTCGCCCAGGCGATCGAGGAGTGCGCCGTCTTCATTAAGAAACGCGGACGACTCGTCATCGTCTCCGATTTTCTCGATGACACCGATGCCCTCTTCGATGCCCTCGCGCGTTTTGTGCATCGAAAGTTCGACATCCTGCTGCTTCACATCGCCGACCCGGATGAGCTGCAACTCCCGCCGCTCACGGCCGCGAATTTCGTCGATCTCGAAACTGGCGAGAGCGTCCAGATCGACCCCGAGGAAATTCGCGGCGACTACCAGGCGCGCATGGAGCGGGTCATTGGCGACATCGCCCGCGCCGCCGATCTGCGCCAAATCCAGCACCGGCTCGTGGACACGCGGCAGCCGTATCTCGATGCGATTGAGGCGTATCTCGGCTTTCGCGGGAAAAGCGAGGGCTCGCGCTGACCCGCTGCGTCGCGGCGAGATTGTCCAAGCGGCGGCTTGCAGAAACTGCGCGGCTTGCGTTAAATCCGAACTTTATATGGGAACACTCACGAAACGGGAACTCGTAGTTACGATCAGCAACGAAACGGGTTTGGTACAGCATCAGGTCTTCGACGTTGTGCAAAAAACCCTCGATCACCTCACCGACGCACTCGCCAAAGGCGACACCGTCGAACTCCGCAACTTTGGTGTCTTTGAAGTGCGCCTCACCAAGGCGCGCGTCGGACGCAATCCGAACAAACCGGGAAGCAGCTTCGTCATCCCACCCCGCGCGACGGTGAAATTCAAGTCCGGCAAAATCATGCGGCAGAAAGTCTCGAAACTTTCCGCCGAAATGAAACGCGCGCAGGGCGAGAAGTAAGGCGGGGACATCCGAGTGGCGCAAACGCTGACGCGCCTCGCACGCACCGACCGCACGTATCGCGCGGAAAAATTTCGCGCCATCTTTACTGGCGTCCTCGAGACGGCGCAGACGACTTTCCTGCTGCTCATCGCCGTCCGCTGGTTCCACGCCGGGCCGACTGAAAAAGCACTGCTCGTCGCCGGACAAAGCATCGGCCTCATCTGCGGCCCGCTCGTCGTCAATCTCGCCCAGCGCCTCGGCTGGCCCGTCGCCCACGCCGCGGCCGCCATCGTCGGGCTCGGTGCTTTCGGCATGGCCGCTGCGTTTGGCGATCCGCGCCTTCCGACATTTATCGTCGGCTCGATGCTCGCGACATTCTCGATGGCCGCGATCGTCCCGCTGATGACGCAGGTCTTCCACGAAAACTATCCCGGCGACTCGCGCGGAAAATTATTCTCCCGCGCCTTCATGGTCCGCATCGCCGTCGCCGTTTGCTTCAGCTATCTCGGCGGCTGGGTGCTCGCGCGGAATATGGAAAACTTCCGCTGGCTGCTCGGTGCCTTCACGGTCGCTCTGGCCGGAGCCTGCTTCTGCCTCACCCGCATCCCATCCGAGCCGCTCGCACCCTCGGAATCCGCGCACCCATTCCGCGCCTTCCGGCACGTCCGCAACGACCGCCTTTTCCGCCAGGTCCTCATCTCGTGGATGCTGATGGGCTTTGGCAATCTCATCACGCTCCCGCTGCGCATCGAGTATCTCGCAAACCCGGCGCACGGCGTCTCACTCAGCAGCGATCAAATCGCATTCGTCACCGGCGTCGTCCCAAATATCGCCCGCCTCATCGTCACGCCATTTTGCGGCATGGCCTTCGACCGCATGAACTTCTTCACTATGCGCGCCACGCTGAATGTCGGATTTGCAGTGTCGATCCTCGCATTCTTCACCAGCAACACGATGCCCGGCCTCATCGCGGGAGCCATTCTGTTTGGCATCGCAGTCGCAGGCGGCGATGTCGCGTGGGCGCTATGGGTCACCAAGCTCGCGCCCGCGAAGCACGTCGCCGATTACATGTCCATCCACGCGCTCCTTACCGGCGTCCGCGGCATCATCGCGCCCCTCGTCGCCTTCCACGCCATCGCGCACTATTCCCTGGTGAATGTCGGCTGGTTTTGTATCGGCCTCATCCTTTTGGGAAATCTCACGCTCCTTCCCGAAATCCTCGCCAACCGGAAACTCCAGCCCGCCGCCGGCCCGATGGAAGACATGCCCGAGTAAGGTGGATGGCGCGCTCCGCCGCGTCGTGACTCGACCGCCTCGGTTACTTGATACTGGCGGGAAGCGGCACTTGAGCCTTACCCATGAGGTAACCCATAAGATCGCGGACTTGCGTTTCATCGAGCGCGCTGAGGATGCCTTCCGGCATGGGCGATTGCGGGGAGTCGGTCATCTCTTTCACATCGGCGCGCTCGATGGTCTGTGTGTCGGTGAGACCGCGCAGGGTGAAGGCGCGATCCGCTTTCGCTCCGACGAATCCGGTGAGCACACGACCGTCTTTCAGCGTGACGATCGACATGCGGAAATCCACCGGCACCACCGCGCTCGGGTCGGTGATGTTCTCCAGCAGATAGGTCAGCTCGCGTGCGGACCCCGTCAGGTCCGGGCCGAACGCGCCGCCTTCGCCGTGGAGCTTGTGACAAACGGCGCAGGTCTGTGTGAAGAGCGCGCGCCCTGCGGGCAGGTCAGCCTTCGCGAGAATTTCCGGCGTGAGTTGCGACTTGAGTTTCGCCACGAGCGCCTTCTTTGCGTCGTCGGTTTCGCGCACTTCGCCCCAGACTTCGGCGAGGCGTTTGGTCAGCGCGTCGTCATCGAAAGCGCGGATTTGCCGCGCGTGGTACGCGCCGAGATCGGCCCGCGCGATTTGGCCATTCGCGATGGCATCAAGCAGCATTGCCGCCCACGCGGGACGCGAGACGAGCGCAGCCATCGCATCGGGCCGCAGGTGCGCGTAGATGCCGCCGTACTTTTGTAGAAGCAGCGCGCCGATTTTCGGATCGTCGAAATGCGCAAGCCCGCGCGCCGCGACGCCCGCGAGATCGCGCACGTCGAGCGACTGCTCGCAGATCGTGCGCAGATCGGTCGGGCGTGCCTCGATCAGCGATTGCAACGCCTGCCGCCGCGCGGTGATTTCCGCTTTGGCATCGAGTGCGATCGCGCGGATTTCATCAAGCGCCACGCCGTCGCCGAAGATGATGCTGAGTTCGCGAACAAGCGGAGCGAGTTCCGGCGTGCTGGCGGCGCGCTTCTCAAAAACGTCCCAAGCCGCAGGTTTCGGCGCTTGGCGGCGTCCACGCAGTCCCTCCGCCATACCTTGAAGACTACTCTTCGCTCGCGAAATAATCCGCGGAAGCTCTTTCGGCGGATCAGTGAAGCCGTTCATCAGTTGGAACTCACTAAAACTTGGATTGTCCCTTCGACGTGCGGCCAACGGAGGAATTGGCAGACGGATTCCCGTTTGGCTGAGAAAGGCATTCGCACTTTCGGGTTTTTCATCCAACTCGCTAAAAATCCGTCGCGCTATCCACTGAGCCAGCAAATCAGATTTTCCGGAGCGGACTATCTCGTCGATGAATCTTCTACTGCGCCAGCTATCGGGCAGCGAGAGGCATCGATCAATGGCATACCAAGCCAGCAGAGTCACATTTCGATCTGTTCCAAAACCGGGCTGCTTGACGGTATCCGTAATGATCCATTGTCGCGGCAAATCATCCATTCTCTGCGCATAGCTGAGGAGGAGTCGTTGCTGCTCGGACGTCAATTTGCTCTCTCTCAAACCCGAGACGTAGCCGACGTTCTCGAATTGGGGATGGTCGATCGACCAGAGCGACGCCGTGCGACGACGCAGATCGCCTTCAGTCCACGTTTTGGAATACCGTTCATAGTAATACGCATACATGCTCAAATACCGAGCAAACTGTCCCTCGAAATGGAAATTCGAGCCGATGGACATCCAGAGTTCCCACCGTCGCTGCTTCACTCTGTCTGTCACGCCGCCACGCCGTTCTAAGTCGAACGCCGCCACCATCGGTTTGATGAACCTATCCGTTTCACCGTAAGGGACTGAGCGATCCTGCATCGCGATCCGTGCGATTTTCGCGGACCACTGATCCGAACGCTCCACCACTTTTAGCAATTCACCGTCCGTCAGCTTTGCGAGGTCACCACTTTTCACGAGTGCTGTGGGTAGTTTCGGTTTACCATACGTGATCTTGTAAATCCGCCCGCTCGTCCGATGCACGCCGTCGTTGTCGTGGCACTCGCTCGCGTCGCTCCAGTCGGCGACGAAGACACCGCCATCCGCGGACTGAATGAGGTCGATGCCGCGGAACCATGGGTCGCCGAAGAAGAACGCGTCGGGCTCGTGCTTCGCGACATATCCCGAGCCGCTGCGTTCGAGGCGTTCGACGTTCAGGCGGCGTCCGTGAAAATTGATCGTGAGCACTTTCCCACGCCAATACTCCGGCCACTGCTCGCCCTGGTAAATGAGGCAGCCGCAGTGCGCGTGGCCGCCGCCGAGGGTGTCGCTCGTCGAGGCGACCGTGCCATCGAACGCCGCGCGCGATTTTGTCCAACCTGCGCCGGTATCGAAGTGGTAATGGTCCGCGCACATCCCCATGAGTTGATAGACGTGCGGATTCGCATCCTCGCCGTACATGCGTTCGTAGTGCGCGCCGGGAATCAAGTGCCACAAATGGCCCGTGACCGTGTTCGTAAAAAACGCGTCGCCCGTTTCGTTCCAATCCATACCCCACGGATTCGTCCCACCATTCGCCACGACTTCGAAAAATTTCCGCGTCGGATGAAAGCGCCAGATGCCGACATTCATCTTCGTGCGCTGCGCGGTCGGCGTGCCGGGCGTGCCGACGAGTGAGGTGGCAAGGATGCCGTGGCGTCCATACAGCCAGCCATCGGGACCCCACCGCAGACCGTTCACGATGTTGTGCCGGATGGGTCCGGTGTCCCAGCCATCGAGCAGCACTTCCGGCGGACCGTCGGGAATGTCGTCGCCGTTTTTATCGGGGATAAAAAGCAGGTGTGGCGCAGCCGCGACCCACACGCCGCCGAAGCCGAGTTCCACGGAAGTCAGCCGCTCGCCTTGATCCCAGAAGACCGTGCGTTTGTCGAAGCGCCCGTCGTTATCCGCGTCCTCAAAGATCAGGATGCGATCGCGCAGCTTCGTATCGTAGTTCACCTTCGACTCCGCATAAGTGTAACACTCGACAACCCACAGCCGCCCGCGCGAATCCGTGGCGATGGCGATCGGCTGCTGCACATCCGGCTCCGCCGCAAACATCGTCACGCGAAATCCCGGCGGCGTGCGAACGCTGGCGGCTGCTTGATCCGGCGTCATCGGGCCGCCCGCCGCAGTCTCGGTGTTGAAGGGCGCGGGGAACTCCGCGGCGATGGCGGATGCGGTGAGGACGATGAGGAGAAGAAGGAGGCGCATGAGTGGGAAGGCAGACTTTGAAAGTTGGACGTTGAACGTTGGACGTTGAAAGTTCGCCCGCCGCAGGCGCTCTGAAAAATGAACGTTCAACGTTCAACTTCCAACGTCCAACTTTCAAAGTGGCAGCCTTCACTCCTTCATCCCGCGATAACGCCAAGCCGTGTAACCTTTGTCCGTGAGAAAAGTAAGTCGCATCGAGTTCAGCAGCACCTTCCAAGTCGGCGGCGACCCCGCTTCGTACGCGGACAGGCGCGTTTTCTTCGCGTCTTCCCATCCGGCGAAAAGCAGCACGTGCGCATTGTGCCGATTGAGAATGTCGCCGGGCTTCATCCGCGCGAAGTCCGGGAGCGGTTCGCAAAGCGCGGTGAGTTCGCGCGTCGAGTAGCTGCGCGGCAGTTTCCAGCAATGCGAGATCAGCCCGCTGCAATCGATGCCGACCGCGTGTTTGCTCACCGCGCGATCAAGCAGGCGGCGTTTCTCCAGCGTGTAGATGTCGCCCGCGAATTTCCCCGCGCGCAGGCCAGCATCGAAGGATTCCGGCGTATCGAAGCCGCCCCACATGTAAGGCATGCCAACGTTCTTCTGATCGGCCCGCCACCAGCCAGGACGCACGCCTTTTGGCGAAAAGGCAGCGTCCGGCGTATCAACGCGCACGCCATCGGCATCGTGACCGTGCAAAGCGTTGCGGTCATCGGCGGTCCATTCGTGCAGGAGATAACTTCGCGCGATTCGCAATGCTTCACCGCGCTTGACACTCGTCGGCGCATCCGCGGCAAATGCGTTCGCGGCGAGCAGGAAAAAGAGCAGAAATCCGCGCCTCATCATTCACCTTTCAAGTACCCGATCAGATCCGCGAGATCCTGATGTGACATCGCCGCCTCAAGCCCCGCCGGCATCAGTGAGCCAGGCAGCGCTTCGATGCGCGTGGTGTTCGCGCGCAGGATCGTTTCCTCCGCCCCGAGCGGCATCCGCAGCGTGAGACTCGTCGCCGTCTCGCTCGCGAGGATGCCACCGAGCGTGCGCCCGTCCTTCGTCTCGATCAGATAGGCCGCGAACGCCGGCGCGACCTCCGCCTCGGGGACCACGATGTGAAAGAGGATCGACTCCTTCGGCTGATTCCGCATGTCGAAAAGATCGGGTCCGACGGTGTAACCTTCGCGGTCGAGACGATGGCAGGACGCGCAGAGCGTCTTAAAAAGTTCGCGCCCGTGCCCGGCGTCCGCTTTCAGCGCGAGCGCCGCCTTCGCGACCTCGAACGCCTTCGGGCGATCCCCCGCGATCGCTGTGCCAAACAGCTTCTCTGCGCGCGCGCGGATCGCGGCGTCTTTGTGTTTTAGAAAAAGCGAACGCCGCTGCAGGTTCAGTGCATTCGCGGGAAACGCGCTGCCTTCCACCACGGCAAGGATACCAGCCAAATGCGCCGGACGCGCGAGTAGCGCCGAGAGAATCGTCTCGCGAATTTCAGGCGTGGCGTTCGTCCAGCGATCCTTCGCGAGCAGGGTGGCTACGACTTCGGATTCATCGAAACCGATCAGCGCGCGGATTGCCGCGTTTCGCAAAACGTCGTTGCCGGGTTCGCTTGAGAGCTTCAGCAAAGTCTCGCGTGCGACCGGCCACGGACATCGCGCGAGGAATCGCACTGCAAGCTGACGGCGCATCGGATCGTTGGCGGAATCCAGCGCGTGGTGCGTGGCGGCGAGAATCCGTTCATCGTCCGTCACCATTTCGATGCGCTTTTGCGCGGCCTCCGAGATTCCCACGAGAAGCGCCGCGCTCACCTCGAATATGTCGCCACGGCTGACGGGTGCATCGAGTTTCGCGATTTGTTTCAGCGGGTCGCCGCCATCGTTGACCATGCGGCCAAGGTCCATGAGCAGTTCCAGCGAGCCGCTGGAAATCGTTCCCAGTTCACCAAGATATGCGCTCAAAAATTCCCCGATTCGTCCGTGGATACCGCTTAACACCGCCGCGCGCATCCAGCGGTCGTCGGCATCGCGCGCGGCGATCATTGCGAGTGCCGCGGTGGACTCGGGCGTGTTGGTGTTTCCCAACGCGAGCGCCGCGTCGAGCGGCCAGCCACGGGGCATTGCCGC
>JANNWY010000142.1:0-12821 GCA_031409335.1 Chthoniobacteraceae bacterium
GGGGGTGTGTTGTGGGGCTGGGTGGGCGCCCCCCGCCCGGGGGGGGGGGGGGGCGCGCGGGGGGCGGGGGGGGGGGGGGGGGGGGGGCCCCCCCCCCCGCCCCGCCGGCCCCCCCCCCCCCCCCCCCCCCCCCCACGGCGCGAGATCCACCGCTTTCCCGGCATCCTTTGCCGCGAAAAAATCATCCGTGTCGGTGAAGCCGATGTCGCACACGCCGCCCGCCACCGCGTCTTTCACGGCGGCGTTGCCGTTGAGTTCCACGATGCCGCGCTCGCGCGCGCCGCGATGCCACGCTTTCAATCCATCCGCGCCGAGCGAATGCCACAGTACCGCGTAGTGCGTGAGCGTGGTGCCGTAGAGCGGCTTCGCGATGGCGACACGGGAGAGATCGCCTGCGAGCCGCGCGGGGATTTGCTCGGCGGAAATGCGCGCGGGATTGAAAATGAAAACCCGCATCCGCGCGGCGAAGCCCGTCCACCGCCCGTCGGCATCGCGAAATTTTTCCGGGATGCGCTGCCAGCCCGGCCCTTTGTACGGCTCCAGGATTCCGCGCTCCGCGAGGTCCATCGTGCCGAGCAATTCGTTGTTCCAAAACACATCGCAACGCGGGGTGTCCTTTTCGCTCACGAGCAATTCCACGAGCCCGAGCGATTTCGTGGCCTCGGTGTCGAAACGGATCGCCACCGGAATCCCGGACCGCTTTTCAAACTCGCGCAGGATTTTTTCCGAGTGAATCGAATCGTGCGCGCAATACACCACGAGCGGCACTGGTCCGCGGCGCGCGAACGCCCACCACGCGACAAAGAGCGCGAGGACGGCGGCGGCGGGGAAAAGGCGGCGCATGGCTTTGAAAGTTGGACGTTGGACGTTGTTCTCCGCGCTAGGGCTAACGTTCAACTTCCAACTTTCAACGTCCAACGTTCAAAGCGACTGATCGCGCGGGGTCCGTGGACCGAAATCAATAGTTGTCTCGCTAGTCTCGCGCAGCTACGTCCTCCGAATGTCATTTCAGGATTTTGGATTACTAGACACGGTCGTGCAGGGCGTCACTGCGATGGGCTACGCCGATGCGACGCCCATTCAGTTGCGCGCCATCCCCGCCATTCTCAATGGCCGCGACGTGATGGGCAGCGCCCAGACCGGCACCGGCAAGACCGCGGCGTTCGGCCTGCCCATTCTCACGATGCTCGAAACCCACGGCAAGATGCGGGCGCTCATCCTGGAGCCCACGCGCGAGCTGGCGGCGCAGGTCGAGACGGCGTTCCGCGACTTCGCGCGCTTCATGGATTTGAAGATCGGCCTCGTCCACGGCGGCGTCGGCTACGGACCGCAGCGCGAAATGATCGCCGCCGGTCCGGACGTGCTCGTCGCCACTCCCGGACGCCTGCTCGACTTTATGGAAGACGGCACCATCAAGCTCAATGACATCCAGTATCTCGTGCTCGACGAGGTGGATCGCATGCTCGACATGGGCTTCCTCCCGCAAGTGCGTCGCATCGTGGAAAAAGTGCCCAAGAAGCGGCAGACGTTCTTCTTTTCCGCGACCCTGCCACCAGAGATTCAGACGATGACCTCATGGGTACTCACGAAACCCGAGGTCATCGAAATCGGCGCGCGCTTCAGCCCGGCCGAGACCGTCACCCACGCGCTGTATCCCGTCGCGAAAGATCAAAAGTTCGACCTCTTCCTCGCCCTCCTCGAGCGCACGAATTACGACAGCGCCATCGTCTTCACCTCCACGAAAGTGATGGCCGATCGCGTGGCCATCCGCCTTCGCGAAAAGAAACACGCCGTCGCCGCGCTGCATTCCAATCGCACCCAGCGCGAGCGCATCGAGGCGCTCGAAGGCTTCCGCAGCGGGAAGTATGAAGTGATGGTCGCCACCGACATCGCCGCCCGCGGACTCGACATCGCAGGCGTCTCGCACGTCATCAATTTCGACGTGCCCGGTCATCCCGAAGACTACGTCCACCGCATCGGCCGCACCGGTCGCGCGCAGAATGTCGGCGACGCTTTCACCATTTTCACCGCCGAGGAAATCGACCACGTCCGCGCCATCGAGCGCTTCATCGGCATGAAAGTCCCGCGCCTCAAGCTCGATGGCTTCCCATACATTTACACCGCGCTTTTTAATGAAGACGCGATCCCGGCGGGCGGCGTGGGCAAAGGCGTCCGCACCCTCCGCGGCTACACCTTTGGCGGTCGCAAGAAGCGGTAGCCGCCCGTCTGCACAGCCACCTCACTGACCCTTGCCGCACGATGACTGATTCGCCTGTTCTTGACGAACTCGCCGCCGCGCTCCGCACGCGGCTTGCCGTGATCGCCGACCGCGATCTCTATGCGCGCGATCCCGCTTTGCATCTCGAAAAACTGCGCGACGCATCCGCGCAGATCACCGCGCTGCGACCGCGGCTCCCCGCGCCCGTCGATCCGCAGCTCGCGCACTATCTCGACCGTTGCAGCTACGACAAGGCGCTCGCGTTTTTGGAAAACGCGCCGCCCTGAAATCCACGCCACCTTTTCCAAACAAAAGCGGCGGGCCGCGGCGTTTCGATACTGAAAATGAATCGGCCTCAATCCGAATACATCAGCGGGGAACCGTGGCAGACTTGCTACGCGCAGCTCGCTCCGAAACTGCTCCTTTTCGCCCGGCAATGGGTCGGCTCCGTCGCCGATGCGGAGGATGTGGTGCAGACGGCGTTCGTGAAATTTTGGCGGCATCAGCCGGACGCCGGGCCGGAGCATTATCCCCTGCTCTACTCCGCGGTCCGCAGCACCGCGCTCGATTTGCTCCGCGCCGATTCGCGCCGCGGACGCCGCGAGCAGTTCGTCGCGACCGATCCCGATGAACCGTTTTTTGATCCCACGATCGAGCACCGCGAAAACTCCGATCTCATCCACACGGCGCTGCAACAATTGCCCGAATCGCAGCGCGAAGTCCTCGTGCTCCGCATCTGGGGCGATCTCACGTTTGCCGAAATCGCCACCGCCCTTGGCGGCTCCATCAATACGGTCGCATCCCGCTACCGCTACGCACTCGACGCGCTGCGCCGCATCCTGAAACCACATGAATATGAACGAGCCTGATTTTGAAAACCAACTCCGCGCGCTGCGCCCGCTCGCGCCTTCCGCTTCGCTGGAGGAAAACATCGCGCGCGAGCTCACATCGCCGCGCGCCATCGCCACGGTGGAAAGTCGCGGGGAAGCGCCGGGCTTTTTCGAGCGCATCTTTCCGGGGCTGCGCTGGGCATTTGCGGGTGCGGCTGGAGCGGCGGCGGTCTTGCTCGCGATGGGCCGCTTGCAACCGCCGTCGGTTTTGCCCGCCACGCAATCCGCGTCCGCCGATTTTGAAACGGTCGAAGTCACGCGCGATCTTGTGGCGGCGGAAGACGGCGGGCTGGTCTATGAGGACGAAGACGAGCCGGCGCGGCTCGTGCGCTACACCACGATCGAGCGTCACGTCTGGACCCATCCAGGCTCCGGTGCGCGCCTCGAAGTCGAGATTCCGCGCGAAGACGTCGTCATCGTTCCAATCGCGATGCAGTAAAATTCACAGATTATGAAAAAAACACTCCACCATTTCCTCACCATCACCACCGCGCTCAGCGCGAGCATTGCCATCGCCCAGGAAGCGCCGGGAGGACCGCCGCCCGGGAGTGAAGGCGCGGGACGCCGTGGCGATGAACGCAGACCGGACGGCGCGCGTCCGCCTCGCGCGGATGATTTTGGCCAGCCAGAGCGCCCCGGTCTTCCGGGCGCACGCCGCGATCGCCAGGAGCCCGCCGAGTCTTCCAGGAATGACATCGCCCCGCGTCCGGCCAAGCCGCAGCCGTATCTCGGCGTCACGACCAGTCCGCTCGATCCGGCCCTCACCGCGCAGCTCGGCCTCACGCCGGGACTCGGCCTCATCGTCGAGGAGATCATCCCCGACGGACCGGCGGCGAAAGCGGGGGTGCAGGCACTCGATGTCATCAAGCAGGTGAACGATCAGCTCGTGAGCAATCCCGCGCATTTGGCCGCGCTCGCCCGGCATTTTGGCAAAGACACCGAGGTGACGCTGCTCGTGCTCCGCAAGGGCCAGGAGCAAAAGGTTCCGCTGAAAATCGGTGAGCGCGTGATGCGCGATCCCGCGGCGATGAGGATGGAAATGTTTGGCGGAATGGGCATGGGCGGGCAGCCATTTGAGCGGCGCGGCGAGGCGGCGCGGCGAAACGGCGACGACCCGAACCGCCCTTCCCGCGAGCCACGCGATGGCCAGGCGACTCCGTCGCAAAAACGGTCCGCGGATCTTTTCCGCGAAGTCGGCCCCGGCGGCGCGCCCGCGGTGCAGTCGTTTCAAGATCGGGTGAGCACGACGTGGAGCACCGCGAATGCGAAGGTGATGCTGAAGGATGCGAGCGGTGAAATCGAAGTCCGCTCCGACAATGGCAAACGGACGATGACCGCGAAAAATCCGAAAGGCGAAACCGCATTCGACGGCCCGATCGACACGGACGAGCAGCGCAAGGCGATCCCGGCTGAGTTTCGCAAAATGCTCGATCAAGTCGAAGTCCGCTCGCGTGGTGATCGGCGCCCAGCGGGACCCGAAGGTCCCAAACCGCCGCGCGGCGAGCCGAACGTGCAATAATACGATTCACCCAGACGCCCTCGGAAAGCCCGAGGGCCACGAAAGCTGAAAGCCCTTGGACTGCGGTGATTCCTTCACCGCTTTCGCGAGCCACCGGGCCACAACAGCAAGCCGAACGTTATTTAGAGCGGTGAAGGAATCACCGCAGTCCAAGGGCCTTCGGCTTTTCCAGCGTTACTTCACCTTTTCCGCGGGCTTGGTTTCGTCTTTCGCCTCCGGCTTCGCCTCGCCGATCATCCGCTGCACTTGCTTGATGATCATCTCGGCGCGCTGACCGGACTCGGACTTCGCGTCGATCGCCTTGATTTCCTCCATCAGTTTTAGCACCGCGAGATTGTCCTTCGGCGGACGGTAGGTATTCAGCACCGCCATCAAGGCTTCCTGCTTCTGCACGTCCGTCGCTTTCGGATGCGCCGCGATGAACTCGTCAGCCTGCTTTCGAGCACCGCCCGCCTCGCCTTTCTGCGCGGCTTCCATCAGTTTCGCTTTCATCGCTTCCAAGTCCGATTTGAAAGTGAATGACGCAGTCACTCCGTTCTCATCCTTCGGATCGAGCTTCGCGATTTCCGCGACGACCGCCTTGTAGTGAACGGTTGCGAGATCGAAATCGAGCGCCTTCAAACCATCCGCGAGGAACTTTGCCTTCTCGCCGCCCTTCGCACCTTCCGCTTTTTTCCAAGCCTCATCGCGCTTCGTCTTCACCGCGCGCAGTTCATCGAGATGCTTTAGGTAAGCATCCGGGCCGCCCTGCTGATAACCCGTCTGCGCATAGGGTCGGCCAGTGGCATCGGCGAGCACGATCGAGGGAAAACCCTGGATGGCGAACTGCGTCTGCAGCTTCGCATTTTGCTCCTGCACTTCCTTCGACAGCTTGCTCTTGTCCTTCGGGAAATCGAGTTCCACGAGCACAAAATTTTTCGGCGCAGCCGTCTTGAACCCATCGAGATCGAAGACCTCTTTTTTCAGCTTGATGCACCAACCGCACCAATCCGATCCGGTGAAATCGATGAGCAAATCCTTGCCCTCTTTCGCCGCCGTTTGTTTGGCCTTTTCAAATTCGTTCACCCAGAGCTTGTCGTCGGCCAGCAAGGATGAAGCGAGTGCCCACCCGAAGGTGGCCGTTAGGAGGAGTCGTGTGCTCATGGGCAGGATGAGACACCCGGGGCGGGCCATCGCTCAATCCTTATTTCCATCACAATTTTTTCACAAACTGCTGACGCCCGCATGACACGTCCACTTCGCGGATGCGCGAGTCTGCCGGCATGAAAACGCATCTACTCCTTGTCGGCGCGGGCATTCTCGCGCTGCATCTCACCGCCATCGCCGCCGAACCCGCGGACTATGTCGCCCACGAATGGGGCACCTTCACTTCCGTTCAGGGCTCGGATGGCGTGCAACTCGATTGGAATCCCCTCGTCACCACCGAGCTTCCTGCGTTCGTCTATGATCGAAACCGAATCCGCACCAACGGCAAACCTTCGCCTGCGATCCTTTTGTCAAAAACGGCGTTCGTCGCGCGGCAGCGTTTGGAGACACCGGTGATTTATTTCTACAGCGAGCAGGAGCGCTCGGTGGATGTCAGCGTGAAATTTCCCGAGGGAAATGTGACGGAGTGGTATCCGCAGCAGAACCCGCTGCCCGCGGCGATCAGGAAGGCCGGAGAGCCGGCGGCGCGCTGGGAAAAATTGCGCGTGCTCGCGGCTGGCGCGAAGGCTCCCGCGTTTCCCATGGAGGAAAAAGGCAGCCACTACTACGCGGCGCGCGTGGCCGATGCGAGCGCAGTGCAGATCAAGGTCCCGAATGCTCCGGCGCAGACGGAAAATTTTCTGTTCTACCGCGGCGTGGGGCAATTCTCGGCTCCGCTGAAGGTGTGGCTCGAAGACGCGGAAAGGGAAACTTGGCGCGCTGGAAATTCCGGGACCGAGCCGCTCACCGGGCTGCTGCTCTGCGAACTTCGCGAGCGCGAAGGTCGGCTGTTGCTCGTGGGAAATCTCGGGCCCGGAGAAGATTCCGCGCTGCCTCTGCTGCGCCGTGAAGCATTCCTCCCGCTCGCAGAAGTGAAGGAACAAATGCGCGCGCAGATGCGGAAATCGCTGATCGCCGCCGGGCTCTACGCGCAGGAAGCCGACGCGATGCTCAACACGTGGGATGACTCGTGGTTTTCCGAGCAAGGCGTGCGCGTGCTTTACGTGCCGCCGTGGCAGTGGGCCGATCGCGTGTTGCCGCTTTCGCTCAATCCGGCACCGCGCGAAGTGGCACGCGTGATGGTCGGTCGCGCGGAAATCCTGACGCCCGCAATGGAGAAAGCGCTCACGCAGGAAGTGGAGCGCTTCCGCACCGGCGATGAAGCCACTCGCGCGATCGCGCTAAACAACGCGCGCTCCCTCGCCCTCGGTCGCTTCGCCGAACCCGCCGTCCGCCGCATTTGCCTCGCTGATCCGAAGAATCGTGACTTTAGCAATGCCGCGTGGCAGCTCCTGAACGAAGCGTTTGCGCCAAAGCCAACCGCTCCCGCGACGGCGGCAAGATAGCTCGCTGCCAGGACTGCTATGATCCCGGCTGCGCGGAAAGCTGGCCTTTGTCGAGATGCACGGTGCGGCTGGCGCGGGCGGAGGCGTGGGGATCATGCGTTACCATGATGATGGTTTTGCCGTGCTCGCGATTGAGCGCCTGGAGGAGGCTGAGGATTTCATCGCCCGATTTCCGGTCGAGGTCGCCGGTGGGCTCGTCGCAGAGCAGCAGCGTGGGGTCGGTGACGATGGCGCGGGCGAGGCCGACGCGCTGCTGCTCGCCGCCGGAGAGTTGGCGGGGGAAATGTTGCGAGCGGTTGGCGAGGCCGACGACTTTCAGGGCGGTGGCGGCGTGCTCGCGGCGTTCCTTTTTGGAAAGCTGCGTGAGGAGGAGCGGGAGCTCGACGTTGCGCTCCGCATCGAGTGCGGCCATGAGGTTGTAGAATTGGAAGACGAAGCCGACGTGACGCGCGCGCCAGGCGGCGAGCGGACGGTCGCCGAGCTGGTCGATGCGATCCGCGCCGATCTGGACGGTGCCAGTGCTGGCACGGTCGAGGCCGCCGATGAGATTGAGCAGCGTGGATTTGCCAGAGCCGGATGGACCCATGAGCGCGAGGAATTCCCCGCGCTTCACTTCGAGGTCGAGATTCGCGAGCACGTGGATGTCTTCCGATCCGCGCCGGAAGGATTTCGTGACTCCCTGGATGCGGACGAGCGCGCCGTTTTCTGTGGTCATAGTTTCTTTTCGACGACGCGCGTGCCGTCCGTCAATCCCGCGGATTTTGGCATTTTGGCGGCTCGTGAATTCCGGGAGAGACGCTATGGCTTGGTGATCTCGACCCGGTAAAACTTTGTACCCGCCGCATTGAGATCCGTCACGGTTCGCACGTCGCCTGTGTCGCTTTCGGCGCTCTGATTCAACGGCACCCAGTCTCCGCCAGCGAGACCGGAACGGGCTTGTACCATGTAAGTCCGGCCAATCAGACGCGGACGGAAGATGATGTTCCTCCGGGATGGCTGACCGGGCACGGCTTCGATGCGCAGGTGAAAAACGGACGCGGGATCGTTCGGGATTAGGCCGGCGGTGAACTCGAATTGATTCGTCTGGCCATCGCCATCGGGATCGAGTGCCGGGGCAGCGAGCGGATTGTTTTCACCGAAGTTCTGCACCTGCCAGTCGTCACCGAGACCGTCTCCGGCATACGCGCCGAAGTTATCGGGAATGCTGTCGAGCACGGACAAATTGAGCGAGCCAGTGAAGCCACCGAACGTTCCCGACACGGCCGCAGAAGTGTTTTGGGAAACCGGGCCGGCGGTGGCGAGCCCGGCCGCGGTTATATCGCTAATCGGGCCGACGACGATGCCCCACGTCACCGCGTTCGCATCGGTCGTGAGCAAGGTCGCGTCGTCGAGCAACTGCCACGCGGCGAGTTGCAGCGTCCCAGTTTCGTTCACATCCGGCGGAGCCGAATTCAGCAGCAAGCCGGACACATCATAGAGCTGGCCGATGTAGCCGGACTTCGCGGTCCTGGTGGGTGCGGCGGCGGTGGAAATGCCCGTGACTCCGCTGGCGCTGCCGTCGTTTGTATAGCTCGCGCTCGCAGCGCGACGACCACCGCCATCGGCAGATTCGGTGAAGACGGAGTAGTTTGCGCTAAAACGCGGGCCGCCTAGTGCGGTACCCGAAAGGACGGATAAAGTGAGGCACGCTTCCAGCCAGGTCCTCATTCTTTGACTTGTTTTCATTTTCATGGGTTGTCAGGTTAATTGCCAGGCCGTCATGTCATAGGTTGCCGATGGTCACGGTACCGCCGAGGGCGCGCAGTTCGAGGCCGTTGGGGTTGTCGATCGTCATCGTCTCGTTGTAATTGCCGGGCTTGATACAGACGGCCTTATACTTGGTAGCGGCATTCTTTCCTTGCGTCACGGTTTTGAAGGGGAAGTCGCTCGTCCCAAACTCGAAGAAAAATGGGGAATTTTTATCCACGTAGATTCCGCCCGACGCCCGGTAAATCCCGCGGCCGTGGGTGGCGGCAACCAGATTACTGCCCATCCAGAACAACTCATCCACCGAGACGTTGGCCGGTCCGTCCTGGCTCGGCTCCCAGGTGGCGCCGGCGTTCTCCGAGGTGAAGATGCCGACTTCCGTGCCGACGTAGAGCAAGTTGGCATCCGTGGGATGGAATACCAACGTGCGGACCGGCACGGCGGGCAGGCCAGTCGCGCCCGCGCCCGTTACGTCCACCCAAGTCACGCCGTTATCGATGGTGCGGTAAACGTTATTGCCGCTGAACCCTCCGAAAGTGGCGTAAATCCAATTGGCACCGCGGGTGGGGTCAATGATCAACCTGGTCACCATCCGAGGGGGAAGGGCGGCAGTGTTAATCTTCGTCCAAACGGGCGGACTGGCTGTGCCGTTAAAGGTGCGGAAGATATCGCCATTGTTGTGCCCCACCAGCACGAGACTTGAGGTGATCGGTGAGACCGCGATCGCGCTGATCGGGTTGCCGGCAGCGGCATTCTTGATCGCCGTCCAAGTCGGCGTCGGATCCTTCACATTGTTGCTCCGCCACAGACTGACCCCACCCGCGAGCAGAGTCTCGGCATTGTTTGGATCAAGGACGAGAGGAGCGATGAAGTTCGTAGCGACGCCCGAGTCGGCAAGGCCCGACGTGATAGGAACAGCCTGTGCGCCATTGACGCTACGTTGCACGGCGAGATTTTGGCTCTCGACGTAAACGATGTCTTCGATCGGATCGACAGCGCAAAAACCGCCGTCACCCGTGGGTATCTGCGTCCAGGTTTCCGTGAAGTTGGGAACAGCCTCATTTCCCGAGAATCGCGGTGTCCCGTTGTCTTGCGTGCCCCCGACGATCACGCCGGTCGCCGGGTTGCCGGCAGCGCCGTAGAACTGCGTGATGCCAAGGTTATTATTCAACTCGGTGAAGCCGGCTGGGCTGTCGAGACGAGCGACGTTCACGTCAGCGAATCGAAAGATGCCGCCATCGTTGCCGACGAAAACGGTGCGGTTGGTGGTGTTGTTGAAGCCGGGATGAGCCAGGATCATATGCTGATCCGTGTGAGGGCGGTTCGTAGGCGAGTCGCCGAGCCCCTCGAAGGTGTTGCCGCCATCCCGGCTGCGGTAGAGAAAGATACCGCCGACCATCACGAAATTGGGATCCTGCGGGTTGACCCAGACGATATTGTCATATCCGCCCTGCGTGCCCAATAACGTATATGTGATCTCGGGGTCCGGTTGAAACACGGTGGCGTTCCTGCGGGTGAAGGTTGCTCCGCCATCGGTGCTTCGGTAAACCTGTCCCTGGCTTTGATTAACCGAAGCGTAAACGATATTAGGACTGCTCGGCGCGTACGCGACCTCGACGCGCCCGCTGATTCCAGGCGTGAAGATCGCCTCGGCCCAGATTTGTCCTCGATCGATCGTCGTCATGGCCATCCCGTTCCCAGAGAGGATCGCCTGGTTGTTGTCGCCAGGCAGGAAGTCCACATCCAGGATCGGACCCTCAACCGGCTGGACGTTGCCGGCAAAAATGATCCTCCGCCCCTGCGCCCACGTCGCACCGCCGTCGGCGGATCGCCAGATGCCGGTGCTGGTGTCCGCCAACACGGTGTTGCCATCGGGCGAAATCGCCAGCCGGTTAACATAAAAGAAGTTTGGGTTCGGGGCAGGCGGAATACCGTTGTTGTAAGCCGTCGCAAGAAGGTGGTTCCACGTCACGCCGCCGTCCGTGGACTTAAAGACACCCGCACCTTGGAGACCATCCGGGGCCAACGCTTGATTCGGCGCATTGAAGTCAACGGCGAAGGATTCGCCCGTGCCGGCATACATGATGTTCGGGTTAGTCGGGTTCATGACCATGGTGGAGACGGCGAGGGACGCCATGAAGTCGTTCACCGGGAACCAGGACGCGCCGGCATTGGTCGTCCTCCAGATGCCGCCTGAGACACTCCCGACCCACATGTTATTTGCGTTCGTTGGGTGGATAACGATCGAGCGGATGCGCCCGCCGACGTTACCCGGTCCCAGCCAAGTCCACGAATTGGGTTCGATCCCGGCAGCTTGCGCGCCGGGCGCCGGTGCTTTGCCACTTTTACGCAGGGCGTCAAGTCTGGCCTGTTGCGCAGCCTTCATGAGTGTCACATGTTGCCGCGCCTTCTCCAAACCATCGGCGGGGATTTCCCCGTGCTCGTCCTGCCTCTGCAGGCGCCGGAACAGTCGCGCGCCATAAGGGTTGGTGGACTCCGGTTCTTTTTTCGCACGCGCGGGCTTGTCCCGCTCTTCAGTCGTGACGGTCGCCGCGATCGTCGGTGCCAGGGATAGCGGAGAGACCAAAGGCGGTTGGTCGCGAAGAAGCCTCTCAGCGAGCGACTTCTCAGTGGCCAGAGGCATTTCCGGCGCGGAAACTTCGATCTTGAGTGTTGCGCGACTATCCCGACTCGCCGCAACGACACGCGTCGGGCGTCGCTCCGGAGTGACAGTGGGTTCGTCGGTCGCATGATCGCGCTGCGCCGTGTAACGGTCGGGCGCCAGCGCGCACGAGCCGAGCACGAGCGCCACGACCAGCGCGAGCGGTGTTTCCATCAACTTACGGTGCAATTTCACGGGGTATTTCATGTTGAGGAGTGAGCCGGGGTTTTAGATGGGGCGGTGAAATCCTTCTCCAAGCCTCTCTGCAAGGTCACCAGAACCAGCACCATGCCCGTGCCTTCTTTAAGGGAACTCATGGCTTTGCCGATGACCGCGCCTTGGGCGCGTACATGCTCGGTCACTTTCATCGCGTGGCCGGGAGTGTCGGAGCTGGTTAGCAAGTCGCCGGGTTTGATCGGTCCGCCGGAGGCGTCCGCCTGCACATAGACACGCCCGCTGAGAGCCACGTTCTGGCCGCCTTCCAAAGGGCCTTCCTGTTGCAACGCAATGCCGGGGTTGACGCCGTTGGCTCCGCTGATGATGCCAGCTACACGCATATCGTAGGCGCTTCTGCTGCGTTTTAGCCGCCCAGGATGCTCGTCATCGATCACGACCACCGAGCCCTTTTCCAATTCCTCCTCTTTCATCTCAAAAGGTTCGGCTAGATCGGCCCCACCCGTGATTCGCAGTGTCCTGACCTGAGTTATCAAGCCTCCGATGATCGTGGTGCTCCAATCGTTATTGTAATTGACCACGAGGCTGGTGCCCAAATCCACGAGGGCGCGACCGGGAGACCCGCGGCGGCCCACATGCCCCAAATACAGGTCGTGGGTGGCAAACCTGACTGCGACGCCGCTAGCGTCGAGGGCGAATGTGAGCGGTCCCAGTACGCCCTGCCGATGGATAAAGAACTCGTCGCTATTGAAGCCGCGCGAGGTACCGACGTTCCACTGTCCATTCGCGTTGGCGAACTCGACTCTCGACCAGGAATTGTCGCCGCCCACCGTTTCAATCCGGTGACTCACCGAAAAACTAGGATCATAGAGGTGCAGCTTGTCTTGTGGTGCGTCCGTGCCGATGCCGACATAGCCCAGGGTGGATTCGAGCGTAACCGCCCTAACCGCAATGCCTTTCGGGAATTCATCGAAGGTCACACCAGTTTAAGGGTTACGGGGCCTTGGTGGGATTTGGTTTGGCGCAGGCGCGGCCAGCCGCTCACGGGGCGGCGCACGGCTCTCGGGCAGCTTCTCGGCTG
>JANNWY010000143.1:0-37607 GCA_031409335.1 Chthoniobacteraceae bacterium
AGGCCGGCACCCTCACCAAAGCGCAACCCGACGCCCTGCAGGAATTGGAACGCCTCACCAATGGCGGACGCCGCAGCGCCCGGCTCACCTTCCCCGGCGACGACGTCAAACTCCACAGCGAATTCCAGGTCGGCATCGACACCCCCAAGACCCTCGCCTCCGAACTCGAGCGCGCCCGCATCATCCTCGCCTCCTGCCAGCGCCACACCGCCGCCTTGAAAAAGCACGGCTGGACCGCCAAAGACACCACTGCGCTCGATACCGCCATCACCGCCCTCGAAAACACCAGCCTCGACCAGAGCAACGTCCTCGACGACCGCGCCGGCCTCACCGAAGACCGCATCATCGCCGGCAACGCTCTCTACGCCAATTGCCTCGCCATCCAAAACGCCGCCCGGCTCGAATACCCCTCCAACCGCCCCGGCAACGAAGCCGCCCGGCACCGCTTCCTCCTCGACGAATTCCCACCGCGCGACCGCTCCAACCCCTCCGGCGACAATCCTCCTCCGCCGCCCCCTCCCGTTCCCCCAATCGTGCCGAAGCCGTAAAAGCAGAAGACCATTGTCCGCATCCTTGGTTCCCGATAATCTCATTCCATGACGACTGTCTCCATACCGGTTGACGAAAATTGGCTCGCGGCTTCCGGAGTCACCGCGGAGGAAGCCGCGCGTGATTTCCGCTTTCTCCTCGCATCGCGGCTTTTCGAATTGCGCAGGCTCACGTTGGTTCAAGCGTCTGCCATGGCAGGCATGGATGTCTGGCAATTCACCGAGCATCTTGGCACCGCCGGAGTCAGTATCCTCAATCTGCATCCCGACGAGCTCGCCGCGGAGCTCGGTCATGGCTGAGCCACTCATCATCTGCGACGCCAGTCCGCTGATCCTCCTTGCGAAAATCGATGCGCTTGATCTCCTTTTGCAGGCTGGAGATCGCCTCATGATCCCGCGCGCGGTATGGAATGAAGTGATCGTCCCATTGACGACGCGCCCGGAAGTGAAGAAAATTCGCGAGCGCTTTGCGTCGGTGGTCACCGAAGCCGACCCCATTTTGGCCGCCGCCTACAGGCTTCAAGTGGATTCTGGAGAAGCAGAGGCGCTGGCCCTCGCCGCCCGACATCCGCAAAGCATCCTGCTCATGGACGACGCCAAAGGCCGCCGACTGGCCCTCGTCTCCGGATTTAGAGTCATGGGAACACTGGGTCTATTCGTCCGTGCAAAGCGCAGCGGGCAGATTCTCGAGGTCAAGCCTTACTTGGATCGACTGCAACAAAACGGCCTGTTCGTCTCTCCCGCTCTGCTCGCACAAGTGTTGAAAGCAAGTGCGGAAGAGCAGCCGACATGAGCTCCTCACCTAAAGGATAAGCGGAATGCGGAATGAAAAACGATCTTGAAGGCCGAACATTGGAATTCTCCTGCCATCTCATTGATTTTGTCACGAGCCTGCCAAAAGGAGTAGTCGGAGACGTGGTTGGCAGACAATTGCTGCGATCAGGAACCTCCATCGGAGCCAACTACCGGGAAGCAAATAGAGGGGAATCGAAAGCCGACTTCATTCATAAAATTGGTATCTGCGAGAAAGAGGCATCCGAGACAAACTACTGGCTAGAGATTTGTGCGAAGCGCCAGTTGGGTTCCCAAACTCCGCGAGAACAACTTCTCAAGGAATCCAGTGAGTTGTTGGCAATCTTCACAACCATCGGCAGAAACGCCAAACGAAAGTAAGTCCGCACTCAGTTTCAGGCTTCCTCTTTCCGTTTTTCGCCTTCCGCCTTCCGCCTTCCGCCTTCCGCTTTTCGATTTCCGCATTCCGCTTTTCGCCCTTCGCTTTTCGCCTTCCTTCTCCGCTTTCCGCTTTCCGCTTTCCGCTTTTCGCCTTCCTTCGCCGCTTTCCGCTTTCCGTGCCCGAACTCTCACGCTTTTACGGGATCATCATTCGGATGTTCTCCGAGCCTTCCGGGCGGCATCACGTTCCGCATTTCCACGCCTACTACGGCGAGCACGTCGCCGTGTTTTCCATTTCACCGGTGGCCCTCATCATCGATTTCATTCCGCAGCGCCCACAGCGTCTCGTCGAGGCTTGGGCCGAGCTTCACGAGGAGGAGCTTCTTTCCGATTGGCTGCTTCTGGAGCAGGGCCGCAAGCCTTCCCCAATCACGCCTTTGCAGTAGAGTAGCGCCATGAACCATCCCATCTATCGCATCACCTTCGCGGAGTGCGTCCCGCCTTACTCACTACGCCTCAGTTTCGACGACGGCCTCAACCGCACCATTGATTTCGAGCCGATTCTTGAGGGCGAGCTTTACGGCCCGCTGCGCGACCCCGCAGCTTTTGCCCAGGTCACGCTCGACCCGGAGATTCATACGGTCGTGTGGCCGTGCGGAGCCGACTTCGACCCTGCCACGCTCCACGATTGGCCCGAGCACGAGGCCGCATTTCATGCTGCCGCAGAGCGTTGGAGGCACTCCTTGGAAGCTGGAAAGTCCGCGCACTGATAACGGACGATTTCCGCATTCCTTCTCCGCTTTCCGATTTCCGCTTTTCGCCTTCCGCTTTTCGATTTCCGCATTCCTTCTCCGCTTTCCGATTTTCGCCTTCCTTCTCCGCTTTCCGCTTTTCGCCTTCCGCTTTCCGCCTTCCGCTTTCCGCTTTCCGCTTCTCCTCCGGCCTCCGATTTCAGCTTTCCGCTTTCCGCTTTCCGCTTTTCCTCATGTCCTCCGACATCGTCATCCGAGTCGAAAACCTCTCCAAGAAATACACCTTGGGACATCGCCCCAACGGACCCGACAGCGGCCTCCGCCACGCCCTGCAAAATGCCGCCACCGCCCCCTGGCGCATGTGGAAAAACAGAGCGCCAAAGTCAGAGATTTCCGCTTTCAACTTTCCGCTTTCCGCTTTGCCCCCAGGCCCTCGTCCCACCCCTTCTACTTCCAACTTTCAGCTTTCACCTTTCAGCTCTGCTCCTGACGACTTCTGGGCTCTAAAAGACGTTTCCTTCGAGGTCCGCCGCGGCGAAGTTCTCGGCATCATCGGTCGGAACGGGGCGGGCAAAAGCACGCTACTCAAAATCCTTTCCCGTATCACGGAGCCCACCAGCGGAAGGATCGGTCTCAAAGGCCGCGTTGCCAGTCTCCTGGAAGTCGGCACCGGATTTCATCCCGAGCTCTCGGGGCGCGAAAACATCTTTCTCAATGGGGCCATTCTCGGAATGACCAGCGCCGAAGTTAAGCGAAAGTTTGATGAAATTGTCGCTTTCGCCGGAGTCGAGAAATTCCTCGATACACCCGTCAAACACTACTCCAGCGGAATGTATGTCCGTCTGGCATTTGCCGTAGCTGCCCATTTGGAACCAGAAATCCTTGTCATTGACGAGGTGCTGGCGGTTGGCGACGCCGAATTTCAGAAGAAATGTTTAGGTAAAATGCAAGATGTCGCTTCAGGAGGAAAAACGGTCCTTTTTGTCAGTCATAACCTTAGCGCGGTGCGTGGCATGTGCGACCACGCATTGCTCTTGGACAACGGCTTCCTAGTTTTTCATGGTGATGTCGAGGCGGCAGTGCAGCGATACTCAACGCGATCAACTCAAATCACGGTTAGGGATTCGCGACGGGATTTCTCCGCAAAAAGCCGCAACATCATCTCCATAACTCCAGAGTTGGATTCGTTTGCCGCACGGCAACAACTACGACTGCAAGTTCGAGTGTCGAAGGCGAAAGACGCGTGCTTCTGTCATTTTTCCATTCACATATACAACGACAGTCGTGAGAATATCTTAACGGTTTCGACTGAGCACTTGGAGGGTGGAACTCTGGCGCCCGATATCACTTCATTCATCGTCAGAATCGACAGCCCGTGGTTGCTTCCCGGCACCTACGAGATTGACGCGTATCTTTATAGTGGCGACATTATTGACAAGTGGGAGCACGCCTGCCGGTTTGAAGTGACCGAATCGCTTTCACGATTGGGTTACAGCGCAGTGAGTTCACGGGGATGCAGGGTGGTGCTGGCTGATTTTCATCTTGATTCGGTGGAACATTCTCATGATTAAGAGAATTGCTCGAAAGGTACTGACGCAATGGCTGTGGGGATACACTCCCGCCGAACTCGGGATGGGGCAAATCACATGGTCTCAATTCGGAGAAGATTGTTTGGTCCGGAACATGTTTCCGAAGGATTATTCTGGTTGTTATGTCGATGTCGGCGCTTTTCACCCAATCTACCTATCGAACACCTACAAGCTCTACAAGAGCGGATGGCGGGGCTTAGCAATCGACGCGAATCCGCACATGGCACCTCTCTTCGATCGCCTACGCCCAGGGGACACTTTTGTTCATTCAGCAGTCGGACTAATCCCGGGGCTTGTAACAATGAAGATGTTTGATGTTGGCGCATTTAATTGCCTTGAACAAAACTCGGAAAACGTTCCAAGTCAGTTCCGCGGCAATGTTCAAAGTTTGCGAGTTCCTAGCAAACCGCTTTCCGCGCTTCTTCTCGAGCATGGAATCGAAAAGATAGATTTTCTAAACGTTGATTGCGAAGGTTCTGATCTGGAGATTCTTGAATCGAATGATTGGATGCGGTGGAAGCCCAGCGTAGTCTGCGTCGAAGACCATTCCAAAGAATGGAAGAATTCTCTTGTTACATCGTTCTTGAACGAAAGAGATTACGTGCTGATTACTCGAGCCTGTCTCTCATCTCTCTTTTCAATTCGGCGTTAATCGTCTGGTGTCCGGCTAATACCGAAACAACAAAGTGCGAAGGTATTATCCACTCACCGCTTTGGGAGCGGAGATTGACTGCAAATGAGATCCTCCGCAATCGGCTTTAGCAGGCTTGGCCTTTTCATCAACGCCGCTGCCAAGGAGGGGGCTATTTGCGCGTTTGACCTCGTCCGGCATGTTCGCGGCATGGGGCATTCCATGTCCCTTTATGCGCCTCGCATTCACAATTCCGCAGATTCCAGCTTGTGGAAGCCCTTTGTGGAAACCGATCTTAACGACGCCGGATGGTGGAGAATTCAACATCTCGATCTGGCCATCTTTTACGGTATGGGGACCTTCTCTTCTCTCGCGCTCCGTCAGGCTCGGCAATCGGGAGCAACCGTCATCATTGAATGCGACAGCGACGGAACCGTCTCACCGCTTCAATCGCCCCTTCGGCGTCTCAGGCTGGCACACATGGACAGCCGCCTGCCATTCTTGACCCGCCTTCGGTCCGGCAAAGCATGGCTGGCTAACTGGATTCTGCACGGCCGATCTCGCGAGCGCGTCATTCTGAGCGCGTTTAGCGAAGCGGATTACATCAAAGTCGAGTCGGAAGGCCCTGCCTCAATCTTAAAACGATTTCTCCTGAAGCGGGGCCGCGGTGATCTCGTCAAGAAGGTGATCGTAATTCCATTTGCGGTTCGGGAGTGTTTTTCGGCGTCAATCATTCCCAGTCAAAAGAAGCCAACCGTGCTTCTAGCGGGCCGTCTGGCGGCGCATCAAAAGGGGCCCGTCGAAACTCTCGACGTTCTGCGCCGGCTGTCAGAATTTGCGGCACCGGCACAGATCGAAATGCATATTCGGGGTGACGCACCCGAGTTCGACGCCCTGGCAGCCCGCTATCCCACCGTCTCCGTTTATCACGACTCCCCCCAAGCTTTTCTTGCGGCACGAATGCGTGAGGCTCAAATCGCCTTTTCCCGGTCGCGCTGGGAAACAACGCCTGTGTTTGGGCTGGAGGCGCTGTGTTCCGGTTGCACCCTCCTCGCACCTAATGACCTCCCAGGTTACACCTCACTCATTCAAGGCGATCGATTTGGGACAAGTTATCCGAGAGGCTGTACAGAGTCTGCGATTGCAGCGGTTCGCACAGAACTCTCGAATTGGCGGGAGGGGAAACGGTGCCTGACGACGATAGCAAGCAATTGGAGAGAGCAGTGCAGTCTGGACTCGGTCGTTCGGAGGATTCTGCAACTTCAACCTCTTAGCGCCCGCCACGCGACTGCCACGCCTTGAATGGCTAGCGGTGCCACGCATCCCCCACTCGCTTCACAAATGCCGCCCAAGCCAGGAAAACGTCCCCTCGACTGGATCTACAACCGGGATCTTCTCGATTCCCTGCCGTCGTCATTTGCGCTGTATGCAATGCTGCGGCGGCTCGCTGTAAACATTCCCGGCAAAAGGATTCACGCACCGACCACATTTGCACTGCTTGCGCGTCTGGAAGCCCGCCTCGCAGCGTATTATTACCGGCAGAGCCCGGGGAGACGATTTCACAAGGTTGCCGCCGCATGGGGCCCGCATTGGATCGACCTAGGCGATGAGCGGGTGTGTATGGTGCTGCGAGAGTTGTGTGACGTGGACCCCACCCTGGAGCTATTCCCCCTTCTGCTTTCCGATTGTGATGTCTTTTTGGATATTGGAAGTAATCACGGTACGTTTGCCATGTCGGCTTCTGCAGCCATGCGCCCGGATGCCAACATTCTCGCATTTGAGCCGCAATCCCACCTCGCTGAGTTGATCGGGCGCACCTTTGAGGAGAACCATATGGGCCATACCAGGGTGTTGAATCTGGCGCTATCCGACAAAGCCGGTCGGGCCACGCTTGTGGAACACGGCGCAAACTCGGGCATAGCGCAGTTGGCAACCAATTCCATGGAAAGCAGTGAGGACGGAATGCCTCTTGTGGATTGCGCCCGCCTCGACGACATCATCGAGAGGTCAAATATTCACGGGCAGCGCTGGGCCATCAAGATCGACGTTGAGGGACACGAATTGAATGTATTTCGGGGAAGCCAGGCGGTCCTGAGGGATCGGCATCCTCTCATTATTTGCGAGATCAATCTCGCCGCCCTTAAGCGCTTTTCGTCAACTGCTGACGACCTTCTTTCATTCCTAAGAGGCTTTGGGTACGATACTTTTATCGACGTTGATGAATATCCATCCTTGCTTGCATCTCGAAAGCTGATCACGGCTGAACATGCCTACAACTTTGTTGCCATTTCTTCCTCGTTGCATGCCGATCAATTGGCGGCCATACATTCTTCCGCAACCGGCGGCGCAGGCAGTAGTGACTCTCAGCTATAAGAATCGAACGTGTCATCACCTTCGCTAACGCGAAGGTCAGGTTGGAGTTTCTCGCAATGGAACGCTCGCTGCGCGCCACGGGGTGTGACCTGCCATTGCTCGTGATGCCCTTCGACGATGACCTTTTCGAACTTCCTTCCAACGCGGAGTGGTGGCGGGACGAATCTCTATTCAATGCCTTCGCAGAAAAACATGCCGTGGCGCATTGCCGGAAGTTGGCGGTACTTTCGCAGGCCAACTGCGCCTTTTTCGATTCGGACATCATCCACCTGCAAAATCCTGTCAAGTGGCTGGAGCCTTTCCCAGTGGACGTGTTTGTGGTTGCGGATACGGAATGGGGAAAGGCACGGTGGACATTCACTGCGGAAACCAAGGCACTTTACGAGGCAAGAACAACGCTCTGGCTGCTTGATAATTTCAACTCTGGCTTCTTCGCATATTCCAACGCAATGGCAACGATGGATACATTCGAGAAGCACCTCTCAAACCCTGCATTCATAAAGCTTCTGCACGGCAATGAGCCGACGAGAGGAGAACAAGCTTCTGCGAACCTCCTCATTCACCTGTCCGGGATTGAGGTCCTCAATATCTGCCTGCCACCTTACCGAATGGAGTCCACCATGGCCTGCGATTATCCGCATGATTGCGAGGCTTTGCTGCGCAAAACAAATAGTGCGCCCTTTATTCACTATGCCGGACCGGGGCGGAATCTCGACGCACCCATTTCCCGGCTCATTTTCGAGCACCTTACGAAGGCGGAGGCGGCTGAAATGATGGAGGAATTCGTACGTCGCAAGGAGCGGGCGCGCCGGCACGCCCATTGGCCGATCTGGGTGCGCGTGGCCAAGCGGATCGTTCCCCGCCTCGACCAACGGTTCTGCATCCAGTGGAACGACTCGTAGCGCGCTCTCTGAGTCCGGAGCCATTTTTAGTCGGGAAAAACCGACTCTCCTTGTCGGATCCATCAAAACTGCCACAAAAAGACCCCGCGACACCATCGGATGCCAGGGTAGTCATCGCTTCGCCATCCTCGTTCGAGTGTGTCGGCGGCCTCGCATCGTATGCCAGGTTTCTTGGCTGCCATTTGCGCGAAGCCGGTTGGTCCGGCACTTATGCTTCGGTTGCCGGATGCGGCTCGAACCTGGCAACATGGCCGGCTTCTCTCCGCTGGCCGATCGTCTCTGTCGGAAATGCAGCGCGGTGGAGCCGGTTGTGGCGACCGCTTTTCACCCGAATGGCATCGCGCCCACCTTTTCATGGCTTGCTCGAACGGATGATCTCCTTCGCTCTCCCGGCGAAAGCGGTTTCGCAGGGGATCGGTCCGGCCGATGTCATTCACTTCATCGGAACAGGTTGGGACTTCGCGGGGTTTGCGTTTCTCCGGGCGGCCCGCCGCATGGGGGTGCGATTCACAGTATTGCCAGCCGTCCACCCGCAGGCTTGGGGTGATGATGCCATTGATATCCGGCTTTACCGTCAGGCCGATTCGGTGATTTGCCTGTCGGCCCACGAAAAGCACCACCTTTCTGCCAGAGGCGTTTCAGAAACAAATCTGCTTCGATGCGGCCTGCCGCCGATGTGCCGGACGGATGGCGACAGGGAGCGATTTCGGACACGTCATGCGCTGGGCAGCAGTCCCGCCGTTCTTTTTCTAGGGCGCCGAGACGAGGGCAAGGGATACCCGGCCCTGCTGCGCGCCTGGCGGATTATTCTGGAGACTGTTCCCGATGCCGTGCTCCTGCTGGCAGGACCGAGTGGGAACGAATACCAAAGCCTGCTGGACGCCCTGACCGCCGGTTCAGTCCGGGACCTGCGAGTGCCCGATGAACCGGCCAAGGCCGACGCTCTCGCCGGATGCGACGTCTTTTGCCTTCCGTCCGCCCATGAGTCCTTCGGCATCGTCTATGTGGAGGCATGGTCCTATGGAAAGCCAGTGATTTGCGGGACGGCTCCTGCGTCGCGAGAACTGGTGCGGAATGGTGAGAATGGTTTGTGGTCGGATGGATCAGTCCAGTCGATTGCCGGGAAGATCGTCCGGTTGCTTGGCGACGGCGTACTGCGGAAGCGGTTTGGTCACGCCGGGCGTGCTCTCCAACAGGCGAATTTTACGTGGGACAAGGTCATCGAGGCGCATTTGCAAGCCTTCGACTTCCTCAAAAGCAAGCCACAGATGCTCCATGCCTAACCCATTGGTTAGCGTTATTGTGCCGACGTGTAATCGTCCGTCTGAGCTCCGCGTTTGCTTAAAGGCACTGGCTTCTCAGCTTCCTGCGGATGGCTCCGTCGAAATTCGAGTGTGCGACGATGGTGTCGGTCAAGAGACTGCAACACTGTTGGCACGGGAGTTCCCCTCAATCATCTGGCACGCCGGACCGCGCCGTGGGCCGGCAGCAAATCGGAATCTGGGCGCCAGCGTCGCAAGAGGGAACTGGTTGATTTTCGTTGATGATGACTGCATTCCCGGAACTGCATTCGTCTCGTCGTATCTGGACTACATCAAGAACGATCCGCAATTGGCAATCCGGCTGGCAGGAGCCACCCATCGTTCAGGCGAACCGTCGCTTCTGTGGGAGGCTCCCCATTACGTTAAGGATGTTGGACTGCCTCCGTCCTGCAATTTTGCGTTAAGGCGGGACCTCTTCATGCAGTTTTGCGGCTTCGACGAGCGCTATCGCACGGCGTTCGAGGACATAGAGTTTTTTGCGCGATTGGAGGCCGGCGGTGTGCTTTCGCATTTTTTGGATTCGGCTTCCGTGGAGCACCCGGCGCGCCGAATTCCATCTGCCATCAAGCTGGCGGAGCGGTGGGAGCCACGCGTGATCTACACTTTTGATTTGGGAGCCTCACCAACACAAGTGTTTCTGGGACTTTCCGAACATATCTTCAAGATAATCGTATCCCGACTTTTGGAAGCGCGCTTTTATGCCGGAAACGTTAAAGCATCAGCCGTTTTCACTGCGGAATTCATTCACGCTGTCCGCCTGCTTCCGCATTGGATCAGAAAGCATGGCCGAAGCCCACGAAGTGCTTTTTGGAAGGCCCGCGCCGCCGAGGGTAACGTACCATTGCGTTTTGGCCTCTAGGATGGAATAACGATTTTGGCGAAAGTGTTCCGGCAGCGAGGGAAGCCACCAACACAGCGATATTTGTCCAACGCCTTTGGCTACGAAGCGTTCAAGTCTCGATACGCAAGCGATAAGACAACCCTACTGATGCTCACTGCCAAACCCTGGCTTATGCGGCTATGTCCTCTGCGGTGGCGGGAAGGTGTCTATTACCGGCTCTTCCAGCGGCGGGCCGCCAAGTTCTTACCTTTGTATCAGTGTGCGTCGATCGAATGTAGCCATGGTGCTTTCATGTGGAATCTTGTTCCTGGTGACATCATTTCCGGATCCGTGGCCTTCACTGGTGTCTATGAATGGCATCTGACGCAAAAGATCGTTCAACTCGTCCAGGGAGGAGCCGGGCGTTTTATCGACGTGGGGGCGAACATGGGATATTTTTCCATCCTTTGGGGATCGCTGACCCCGAAGGCGAAGGTCACGTCCTTTGAGCCGATTGAGCGCAACGTGAAACTACTGACCCGGAACCGCGACGGAAATAACCTGGGCGATCGTATCGAGATCATCGCGAAGGCGGCGTCGGATTCCAACGGTGGACTGACATTCGATCCGGGTCCGCCTGACCAGACAGGATGGGGTGGCATTTCGCCCACGGGCCCCCTTACCATCCCTTGCGTCCGGCTGGACGATGCAATTGGTGATGAGCGGGTCGATTTGATGAAAATCGATGTGGAGGGAGCCGAGGCATTCGTTCTGCGTGGGGCCGAACGCCTTATGCGTCAGGGCACGATTCGGCGGGTTGTATTCGAGTATAATTCGGAACGAGCCGCGGATCACCTCGGAGACAACGCGCGCAGCATCATGGAGAGCCACGGATACAGGTGTCAGCGTTTTTGCCCGGGGATGTGGCTGGCGGAGCGTTTGGATTGAACAAAGACCGCCCGGTCTGACTCGACCGTCATTTCCGGGTGCCGTTTTAGGAATCGTCGTAGGAGAGCACTCATTGTCATTCGATTCACATGCGTGCCCCATTGTTACCACCATGAAACTGGCGATCACGGGATTTGTCTCTGAACGAGCGGGCAGTATCGCGTCCGCACACGCACTATTGGTGCGGCAGCTTTTGGAGGAAGGGCATAAGATTGATTTTTTCTCCAAAATGACATTCGTCGATCCGCGGCCTTCGATCGGAGAACACGATGGATTTCAGTTTATTGACGTTACGAACACTGGACCGGATCGGTTTCGGAGAAACGTACAGCATGTTCCGGGATTGGGATTTGCCGCCATTCGCTTTGACGTATTTACGTATAACCGGTTGTTAGTCCGGGCGATCGCCCGCGCACATCTGAAACGCCGCTATGACATTTGCCTTTGGCTTGGTGAGTTTGCGCGGGGACGTGTTCCAGGACTCCTCAACGTGAGCTACTTGCAGGGTGCTCCGGGGTCCGATGCGAGATCCGTTCTCGACCGGGCCGCGGAAATTCAGAATCTTGCTGGATTGGTCGTGGCGCTGAGGTGGTATTTGCTCGCTCGCCTGAGGCTCTCCCGTTTTGGATTGCCGCCGTTTCAACATAGTGATCATTGGATTGTTGGCAGTTCTGTGTCCCGTGAGACCATGTGCAACACCTATCGCATTCCAGAAGACCGGATTTCGATACTTGCCTACCCGATTGATCTCCAGCTTTTCCAGCATATAGAGGTTAGCCCGCAGCGCGCAATAGATGCGCTCCGGGCACTTTGGTTGGGCCGGATCATTCCAAGGAAACGGCTCGATCTATTTCTCGATGGTGCTGCTTTGGCGATTGAGGGCGGTCTCGATTTGCATCTTACCATAGCGGGAGGAATTGGTTTCATGCCCGGCTACGAAAAGCTCATCAGCAACTTTCCTTATCCCGGTCGCTTGGTCTGGAAACAATCAGTCCCGAGGGAAGATGTGCCTCGACTCATTTCAGAGCATGATGTGCTCGTTCAGCCAAGCGATGAAGAGGATTTCGGTCACTCCGTGGCCGAAGCCCAAGCCTGCGGCCTCCCGGTAATCGTAGGCAATACGAATGGGAATCGAGACTATCTTTGTGCGCGCGATATCCATTTGGGCGACGACAAGCCATCGACGCTAGCAGAAGCGCTTCGCACCGTCGCGAAGCGGAAGGCAGAGGGTCGGCTGAGAGATATTAACGAATCGCGAGAATTGGCTAAGAAATTATTCGATATCAAATCGGTTGGTATTCGGCTGACTGAGGTTCTTGAAGCGGCGGCCCTCAAGGTCGGGATTTCGACGATTCAGCAGTGAGGTGGAGCCTGATCAGTTCCTGCTACCCGCCTGACTCGAAAAAAGCGTATGCGCCATGCTGACTGACATTGCCGACATCCAGGGACGCTGCCTTCGCGGGGATATACTGATCATTGGCGCGGGCGCGATCGGCATTACTCTGGCGTTGGAGTTGGAGCGATCCGGCCTGACGGTGTACCTGCTTGAAAGTGGTGGGCGAAAATTTGAGCAGGAAACCCAAGCTCTCTACGACAGCGACGTAACAGGCATGCCGCATGGAGGCATCCATAACATGAGGTTTCGTCTGCTCGGCGGTTCGACAACGCGATGGGCAGGACAGGCATTGCCGCTGTTCGAAATGGACTTCGCTCATCGCGACTGGATTCCAAGCAGTGGCTGGCCGATTACGCGGGCAGATCTCGAGCCTTATTACGATCGGGCTCGACACTATCTGGGTATCCCGCCGTTTTCTGTCGAACCCGGCCAGGCAAATGGCTCGTTATGTCAGGGTCGTTATTCGCAGTTCAGCCCGGCTCCGGATTTTGCGTTGCGGTGGGGGTATGATCTCGCCCGTGCGTCGAATGTCACCGTGGTTCTCCATGCGAATGTGCGGGAGATTCTGTTTTCCAAGGCGGAGGGTTGTGTCCACGGCGCCGTCGCGCGAAGCCTCGATGGGGTCGATACCGAGTTCCGCGCCTCGGCGGTGGTGATCGCCTGCGGTGGCATCGAATCCGCGCGCATTTTGCTGGCGAGCGATTCCGAGGTGGAAGGAGGATTGGGCAATCGACACGATTTGGTCGGCCGATGTTTCCAGGATCACCCTGCCTGTTTCGTCGGCGAGATTCATCCCCGCAAGAAGAGGGAACTCGCCCGGCGATGGGCTTCGACGAAGGTCGGCGGGGTGAAACATCAGTTTTATCTCACGGCGACCGCCGAGTATCAACGGGAGAAGGAGATGCCGCATTACTCAGCGTCGGTGGTCTATCCGCAGACGAACATTCCGGGGATGGAAGCGGCGAAACGATTGTTCAAGGCTTTGGTAAGGCGGGAGTATCAAGGAGGATTGACGAAGGACTTTCTCCAATGCATGCGCTCGCCGCTGGCACCCGCGAGGGCCGCTGTCCGGCACTTCTTCGCGAATCAATCGGCGTTGGACACCGACATCACGCCCGTCATGGGTATCGCGGGAGAACAGATTCCAAATCCAAAGAGTTGCGTGACGCTTTCAGGGCAGGTCGATCGGCTCGGGATGAAGAAGACGAGGCTGAACTGGGAACTTACGGCGTTCGATCTTTCAAGACTCCAGACATGGGGACAGGACATGGCTGGGTATCTCGAGCGGCAGTACGATGTTTCGATCGACTTGGATGACTTTACGCGAGCGGCAAACTCCGGTGACTTGAAAGGCCGCGTATTCGATCAGGGGCATCACATAGGAACTCTCCGAATGGCGGAGACAGCGGAGTGCGGCGTTGTCAGTCCTTCCTGTGAGGTCTATGGGTGCATGAATCTCTTCGTCGCGAGCAGCGCCGTATTTCCCACCGGCGGCTTCTCGAATCCCACTTATACGGCGATGGCTCTGGCAATCCGATGTGGAGACGAGATTGCGCGAAGATTATCCAGCCAATGAACGCCTCCGTATTACAGCCAGGGCTGGGCTTTGGGACGAGCAGTCTCGTTGGCGACTTGGGTTCCCGCGACGGAATCGATTTTCTGGAAAAGGTTCTCGAATCCGGCGTCCGACACATCGACACGGCCCGGCTCTACGGTAGCGGAGACGCTGAAAAGATCGTGGGGGAAGCGCTGCTCCGATTTGGGTCGCCGGTGCGGGTCGTCACCAAGGCGGGATTGTCCCAACCCGGCGCAGTCTCCAGGATGAGTTATGCCAAACGACTGGCGCGACCTATTTTGAGAGCGCTCCCGCATCTCAGGAGATTCCTTCTGCGTTCGATGGCTGCGACATCTTCATTCGATCCCTCCACCCTCCGGCGCAGCATCGCCGAAAGCATGGAGGCTCTGAAGACGCCGAGCGTCGCGGCGCTCCTGCTGCATGATTGCCCCGCGGACGTGTGGCGGACGAGGGAGGTGCGAGGCGTACTTGAGGAGAGCCGCGGACGCGGAGAGGCGGTGGCAGTGGGTATTGCGACGAGTGTCGATGCAACACATGATGTGCTGTCCAATCCGGCGGGAAGTCCGCCGCAGGTCGTCCAGTTCGTGGACGACTTCACGGCGCGGACCGGTGGCCTGATGACGAAAGCGGAGCAAAAGGGGATGTTTCTGATTACCCATAGTGCAATCAGTGTCGCGCAGTCATGGGATGAGAAGGTGCGGAAATTGAGTGGATCGCAGCGCTCCCGATGGGACGACTTGATGGCGGTCACACCTTCGACCAGGAGAGAGTTGGCGGAGACCGCCATCCGGGTTGCCGCGGCCCGCAATCGCAAAGGTGTGGTCTTGTTTCGGAGCAAGCGTGCAGATCGCGTCAAGATTGCACGGGAAGCGAGCGAGAGTCCTGCGGATTCCGATTTGGTTTCCAGATGGGTGGAAGCGGCGGAGTTGCTTGCCGCGGCGGAGTTTCGAGGGAGCGCATTGCGAAGGTGAGCTTGGAAGATGCGGATCGGACTAATCAGCTCAGCGTATCCTCCTAATTTCGATGGCATCGGTGACTACACTTGGTGGCTGGCGACTTCGCTGGTCGGGGAACTATCCGGTCAGGGAAAACGAACGAGAGATTGCGGCGCGTGTCCGGTTGTCGTCTTCACTCGGATCGGGATGGATCACAAGCCCGCGGACGGTGTCGAGGTGGCGCGATTTTTCGATCCGAGGTTTCCGGGCACTTTCGTCGGACTTTGGGAAACCATCGAACGCGACTATTCCAATCCAGACAGGAAAATCGACTGGCTCGTCTTGCAATACAATCCCTTCGGCTGGGGCCGGCGTGGGTATTGTCCTTGGGTGCCATCGACTTTGCACCGTCTCAGCCAAACGCCCGGCGCTCCGAGGCTCGCGGTGATGTTTCACGAAACGATGGCACCGCCCTGGCCGTGGAGATTCACCGTCATGCGCTGTTGGCAATGGCCGATCTTCCGCTCCGTGTGCCGCGCGGTGGATGTCGCATTCGTCTCCACCAACCGGTGGGCGCCGCAGGTCACGCGCATGGCGCCGCAGCTTCCCGTTCATCGGCTTCCGGTCGGATCGAATATCCCCCTGTGCGAAATCTCCCGAACCGAGGCGCGGCGGAGAACAGGCATCGACGTGGACGCGCTGGTGCTCGGGGTGTTTGGCGCGGCACATGTGAGCCGCCGTCTCGACTGGGTCACCGCAGCCGTCGCAGAGGCGGTTCGGAGGCGGCCGGGAAAGCGCACGATCTTACTCTATGTCGGCGTGGACGGGAATGAAATCCGCCGTCTATGTCCGGACGCCGATCTTATCGACGCCGGTCCATCGCCCGCCGGAGAAGTAAGCGTCCGTCTGCGAGCGATGGATGCGGTGCTTTCGCCATTCGTCGATGGCATGTCCACCCGGCGGACCTCCGTGATTTCCGTGCTCCACCACGGCGTTCCCGTCGCCACGACGAGCACCGGCTGGACGGACGATCTGTTTCTCTCGGGGGTGCCAGACTTACTCCTGCTGTCGTCGGCCGCGTCGCCAGAAGCGTTTGCGGCGGAGACAGCGGCCTGGCTCGAAGGCATGCCGTCGGGCGGTCCACCTTATTCGGAACTAACCGATTTCCACGACCTGCACTTCAGTTGGCCGCGCATCGCCTCGACGATGCTCAAGCATCTGCATCATGTTAAAGACTGACCTGCTGATCGTTGGCGCTGGGTTCAGCGGTCTGGTGGTGGCGGAGCGGTTGGCGAGCCAGTATGGGTTGCACAGCCTGGTGGTCGAACGACGCCGTCACATCGGGGGGAATGCGTACGACGAGTACGACGATCATGGAGTGCTGGTTCATAGTTACGGGCCGCATTATTTTCGGACTAACTCAGATCGGATCGTCGAATACCTTTCCCAATTCACAGATTGGCGTCCGGTGGAATATCAAATCCGATCGTGGGTCGATGGCCGATATTGGAATTTCCCGATTAATCTGAACACCTTCGAGCAATTTCAGGGACGCGCCTCTTCAACGGAGGAATTCGAGTCATGGCTGGCGGTGAATCGCATCTTTGTCGAGAATCCAAAAAATTCCGAGGAAGTAATCGTTTCGCAGGTGGGTTGGGAGCTTTATCGCAAGTTTTTTGAAGGCTACAGTTTGAAGCAATGGAAACGCCACCCGCGGGAATTGGACGCGTCCGTCTGCGGACGGATACCGATTCGCACAAACCGGGACGACCGTTATTTCAACGACCGATTTCAGGCTCTGCCGAAGGCCGGTTACACTCGACTCTTTGATCGCATGGTCGCCAGTTGCGGTGGCAGAGTGAGGCTTCTGCTCAATACCGAGTACCGTGAGATTCTTCCGCACGTGTCTTTTCGACACATGGTCTATACGGGTCCCATCGATGAGTACTTCGATCATTGCGATGGGCATCTTGCGTATCGATCTTTGCGGTTCGAGCGGGAGTCGTTTGCAGGCGATCAACTCTCCGCAAGACTGGCAATCTCCGGCCGCCGGGGATTCTGGCAGCCGGCGTTGCAGGTGAACTACCCGAACGAATTCGAGTTCACCCGGATCGTCGAGGTAAAGCACGCCACGGCGCAGCAATGTGAGAACACGACGATCGTGCGCGAGTATCCCGATGATTTCAGCCCCGGCAAGGAACCATACTACCCAGTACCTGCGCCGGACACGGCGGCACTTTATCGGAAGTATCTCGATCGAGCCACGGCCCAGCCGGGAGTGAGCTTTATCGGGCGTCTTGCGACTTACCGCTATTACAATATGGACCAGGTGGTGGGCATGGCTTTGACGGAAGCGGAAAAGATTGGAGCGAGCTTCGCCCCCGGCCAGTGACATGAATGCCAAACTGGACCGGCTTATTTTCTTTACCAGCCTGCCAAAGGTGGGTGGACACACCACGATCACCCTTGGCCTGTGCCAGCTTCTCAGACCGCACTTCCGGGAGCTGGAAGTATGGTGCAAGACGATGCCGGGGCATGGATTTTCCGCGCCTGCGCTGGAGGAATTGCAGGCGATGGGCTGCCGCGTCGAGTGCCTCGCCGATGAGGAAGGGAAGTTACATCCGTGGAAGCTCATCAAGCTGATCTTCCGCGCATTCGGCCAGCCTTCGACACATTTGTTCGTATTGACGATGGGGCACCTTTCACTGGTGCTGGCTTTGCTGCTGGCAAGGAGGCGGTCCTTGTATTACTACATCACCCACGACCTGAGCGGTGGAACCTTTCGGCGGCTCTCCCTATATCGCCGCGCATTTGAGAAGCTCGTCTTCATCAGTCCGGCGACTTACCACGGGTTCCTGCGGGGAGGCGGGAAGGGGAGGAAAGTCTTTTGGGCGGCGCAATGTTCCGAGATGTCCACGGACAACGCCCAAATCCTCTCGGCGGAACGCAACGCGGCGCTTGGGCAGAGCCGGTCAATCCGGTTCGGCTTAATCGGCCGGTTGACCGAGCAAAAGGGTGCCGACGAGATACTGCGCTTTATAGATACGACCACCTCGATGTGCGAATTTCACATCGCGGGTACCGGCCCGTTTGCCGAGGAGTTCCAGAAGCGGGATGACGCATACCGGGCTGGCGCGAGAGTAAGAGTGCGTTTCCACGGGGCTTATGATCCCACGGAGCGCGTGCGGTTTCTTCGCGATTTCTTTGCGGAAGTGGACTGGTTAATTGTGCCGACTCTGGATGAATGGGAAACATTGTGCATGGCTTTGTTGGAGGGGCTGCAACACGGGGTTCCCTGCATTGCCACGCGAACTGGCGGGCTGACTTCCTTTGCCATGCCGGAACTCGGTCCTGCACCCGCTTCAGTGTTCCGGCTGATCGAGCCGGCGGATATTTGCGCGGTTCTGGAGGGAGTTGCTACTTCGCCACGTCCGCCGATCGCCTTAACAGTCCGAGAATGCCTGGATTACTATTCCCGGCATTTCTCGAATGAAGCCGTGGGCAAACGATGGCTGGATCTCGTGAGTTGCCAAGGCGAAGGGAACTCGCGCGAGGTGGGAATCGCCGGACATGCCGAACTGCCCAGTCAGGTATCCGAATAGGAATGCGTAATTGTTCCCATGATGACTGACTACATGCTTCGACTTATTGGCTGGCCGCTAATTCTGCGATTTGGCGATCCACTGGTGATGGACCGATGGCGGTGGCTGGACCCCCGTCTCGCCTCCGGTCCCATTCGCACATTCGATGCAGGGTGCGGAAACGGATGTTTCAGCTTCGCCGCGGCCGCACGCGGGAATGAGGTGGTAGCGGGATCGTATGACGCGGGACCGATTGCCAAGGCGGCGGTTCGGGCCAGGCTCTTTGGATTAAACAACGTCGAGTTTATTGCAATCGACCTCCGCGAACTTGATCGACGCGCAGGGGAATTGGGTCTTTTCGAGCAAATCATCTGCACGGAGTGCATCGAGCACATCCAGGACGACGAGAAGTTGGTGCGCGACCTTGCCGCCTGCCTCAAGCCCGGCGGACGCCTGCTGCTCACGACTCCGGAAGCTTCGCATCGCCCACTGCGGCACGAAAAGCTGTCGGAGATTGAAGACGGGGGACATGTGCGCTGGGGCTATACTTCGGAACGCTTGCGGGAGATATTCGCTGCTGCGGGGTTGCAAGTGCAGGAGGTGAGTTACACGAGCGGCTGGATCAGCCAGCAATTGACCAACCTTATGCGTGTGGAGCAGGAGCGAGTGGCGTGGGCTCTTACTTATCCCTTGCGGGCATTCCAGACCATTGATCGGGTGAGCAATACGATGATCCGATATCCCTGGTTTGGAGTCGGCATCGTTGGACAAAAATGATCCGACTGGAGCGCCCGACATCTTTACACACTTTCCCACTGGAATATCCAATGGTTGCTGCTGAGTAGACTGCATGGAGTGGAACATTGCCATCATCATTTGCGTCATCGGCCTTGCATTGGCTTTTACCAGATCGACATCGATCGTTGATTACGCGGTGTTCGTGTTTGTGCTGAATCGCGGAGCGCGTCGGGTAATCGACTATTACATCAACGAGAGTTTTAATCCGCTGTCGCCCATCAGCCTGACACCCTTGATCGTGGCGTGTGCGATGGCGGTGCCATTGGTGCTCGGATTCAAAAAACTTCCAGGTTCGGCAAAAAGAGTGTTTCTTTGCCTGGCAGCCGCGATGGGATATGCGTTGGCTGTCGGCTTGTTTAATCAAGGGCTTGGGGCAATTTACGCCTTTGGAGAGGTTTTGGCACCGGTGGCGACGGCGGGCTACGCGGTCTCCCTCAATCCGCCGGCACCCGTTCGGGATCGCTGGATTCGCAGTTTCTCGTGGGCAGCCATTCTTGCGAGCGCTTACGGTTGGTATCAATACCTGACGATTCCGCCTTGGGACGCATTCTGGCTGGAGGAAGTCGGAATGGTCGGGTACATGGGGATTCCCGAGCCGACCAAGATGAGTGTTTTCTCCACGATGGGTGAGCGCGGCCCGCTGGCTGTTTATCTCGGATTTGCGCTCGTGCCGATGATAGTTTCTTCCAAGTGGCGGACGTTTTTGGGGTGGCCTGCGGTGGTTTTGGTATTTTCAACGATAATTCTCACTGTGTCCCGTGGCGGCATCTTGATTGCCCTCATTGCCACGCTGATCTTTCTGCTTGTGAACCGTGGCGCAAAAGCGGGTCAAATTGTGCTCGCATCGGTGGTGGTTGGTTTGGCGGCATGGTTCGGGATGGGGCGGATGCCTGGATCAGAACGGCTGATTGAGCGCTTTGAAACTCTCGGCAATATGGAGGAGGATGGCTCGTACCAAGGCCGGCTGGCAATCATGGCCAGTGGCACGAATGCCGTTCTGCAAAATCCGTTGGGTGGGGGATTGGGAGCCGCCGGTCTTGGGACGCGCGTAAATACCGGCGGGTCGCGGACTACTACAACATTTGGTGACGCAGGATATTTCCAGATTTTTCTGGTCTATGGGATAATTGGTAGCGCGTTCCTGTTGGCATCGTTGATTCTTGCTTGGAAACGGTTGGGCATCTATTATAGTGTCAAATGGTTGCGGAACGAACATGTCCTGCTGGTGCGGGCTTTGATGCTCGCAATGATCCCGGCGTGTGGTGCTGGCGATATGCTGACAGGATTCTCTGTTTTCTGGCTGGCATTGGGCTGCGGCCTGGCGATTCCGCGAGAGGAGGTCGCGAGAACCATCGCCATTCTCGAAACCGGGCGGATGGGTGCGAAGCGGATGGACGACGGACTGCCGGCAGAGACCTCCAGCGTGAGTGTTTCTGGAATGAAATAATGGACGGAGGGCAACCTTCCGAGAGATGAAGGTCGCGTTTTGCATGATCAACTGCAACCGGCGCGACGGCAGTGCGAGGGCGGTGAATGAAGTGGCCGAACGCCTTGCGGATCGGCATGAGGTGCATCTCTATGCTCGAAAAGCGGAGGACTTGGATTTTCAGAAAGTGCGCTGGCATCGAGTGCCCGGTCCGGGCTGGCCGGAGGTTGTGGATTTCTGGACCTATCATCATTCCGTAAATCGCTTTCTCAAGCGTACAACGCCTTCTTGCCCCTCAACTCTCAACACTCAACTCTCAACGTCTTGCTATGACATCGTGCATTCCGTCGGATGCAATGTGCCGCGAGCCGATGTGATTACGATTCAAAATGTTCAGCCCGCGAAGCGGAGGATAATGGAACGATTCGGAGGGGATGAGCGGGTGTCGCTGGCCCGGCGATTCACCCGGATGCTCTATCTTCGGGTGACGTCCGCGGCGGAACATCGGCTTTACACTTACCGTGCGGATCGCCGGTCACCGACGTTCCTGCCCGTTTCGCGGGGGACGGAGGCCGAACTCCGGGCACATTACGAGATCGGATCGGCAGTCGTGAGGGTGGTCCCAAATGCGGCTGACACCGGGGTGTTTCACCCGATCCCGGAAGCGGAGCGCCGCGAATGGAGGCAGCGCAATGGAATCCGAACTGACGGAACGCTGCTGATCTTTTCGGGCGGTGAGTGGATGCGCAAGGGTTTGGATGATGCGATTCGCGGAGTGGCGCGACTCGACCGCACGGATGTCCAGTTGTTTGTCGCGGGCGACGATCCCGACCGGAGCCGCTATCGTCAATTGGCCGCCGATCTCGGACTTTCGGGTCGAGTCATTTTTGGTGGATTTAGGAGCGACATCGCGACCGCACTCGCTGCTGCCGATGTGTTTCTTTTTCCGAGTTGGTACGAGGCATTCAGCCTTGCCACCATCGAAGCTGCGGCCTGTGGACTGCCTGTCGTCGCGACACTGATCAATGGCACGGAAGATTTCATTCAACCGGGTGTCACCGGAGAATTCATCAAGCACGATCCGGAACAGATCGCATCCGTAATCCGATTGCTGATTTCCAACATCGATGCCTGTCGTCGAATGGGAGAAAACGCGCGTCGCTTGGTGGAAGAGCATTTTACGTGGGATCGCGTCGCTGCGATGACAGAAAATGCCTATAACTCATACCTTCAGAAAAGCATTGCCCGCGTATGATTGTCACAGAAGCTCCGTTCTGACGGGCAAAACCTACCTACGTAGATAGAAAGCCATGAATGTTGTTCGTTTCTTCGCAAGCCATTTGCCTTCAGGCCTGCTTCGCTGGTGTGGTCGCCAACAGTTTGAACGTCCGGCGCTCGCTCCGTTGATTCGATGGGGAGCACGTTGGATTCGATCTGGAGTTGCAACAATTCAATACGGGCCGGGAAAAGGATTAGTGATCGACGCAAGCTTGGGATTTCCAGGATATGCTTTGGGAACGACCGAGCCAGATGAGCAGATCGCCCTTCAATCGCTCCTTCGTGTCGGCGACACTTTTTGGAACGTGGGTGCGAATATTGGATTCTACGCAATTCTGGGAGCGCGCTTCGTGGGGCCCGGCGGTCGCGTTGTAGCGTTCGAGCCTGCACCCCAGATAGCAGCGATGGTTGTCAAAAATGCCGTACTAAACCAATTCAAAAATATAGACGTAGTTCAAAAGGCCGTTTCCGATATAACGGGAAAACTCACGTTGTTTCTTGGCGAATCTTCGGCCATTAACACAATTCTTGCGGATCGATCCAAAGGTGGAGAGAGCGTCGAAGTCGATGCCACAACACTCAATATCTACCTGGAGGAATCGGGTTATCCGCCAAATCTCATCTCGATTGATGTCGAAGGCGCCGAAATCCGTGTTCTGACAGGTGCCATGGATGTTATTCAAAAGTTCAAGCCTCGCGTGATGCTTGAGCTTCATTGTATTCAACGGGAATTCTACGAGTTCTATGATCGGAACCTGTCGAACTTCGGATATGGTCTTTTCAATCTTGATTTCACGCCGTATGAGCGAAAATCCGATCCAATAATTGAGCACATCATTATTTCGCCTCGCTAAACGATGCGATTATTGATCGTCAGCCATTCCTGCGCGACGCCGCTGAATCAGCAAATCTACTGCGAAATTCAAAGGCAGACAGGTTGGAAAATTACTTTGATCATCCCGGACCAGTGGCGCGATGAATTTGGCAATGTTCTCAAAACCGACAGGTGGCCGGGATTCGACGTGGAATTGAAAAGCATTCCTGTGTGGAACAATGGCAGCATCATCCTTCACATATATCGACACCGGTGGGGGCCATTTCTTGAATCCGGCAATTTCGACGCCATCTATATCAATCACGAACCCTATGCGATCGCCACCGGGCAGATTGCTTGGGCTAACGCGCGTGGAACGAAGATTCCGATGGGCTTCTATTCGTGTCAAAACCTCGCAAAGCGGTATCCGATGCCATTCCGATGGCTGGAGCGAATGGTCTATCGCAACAGCAGCTTTGCCTTTCCGATCACAGAGGAGGTCGCCGGGGTTCTGCGGCGCAAGGGTTTCCGGGGAGTATTGGCGGTTTGTCCGCTGCCGCTCGATCCTGCGATCTATCGGCCCCGTTCGAAAGCGGAGGGGCCACGGGCGTTGATGCGGGATCAGGCAGCGGTGATGCTGGGATTCGTTGGACGGGTGATTGAAGCGAAAGGGTTGCGGACGCTGGCCGTCGCGTTAGGACTTTTGCGGGATTTGAATTGGAAATGCGCAGTGATTGGAACTGGGCCATTCCTGGAGGAATTCAAAGCTTCGCTGAACCGGGGCGAAGTCTTGGAGCGACTGATTGACGTGGGATTCATCGCCCACGAGGAAACTCCGAAGTATCTCGCGGCATTGGATGTCCTGGTGCTGCCTTCCGAAACGCAGAAGCATTGGAAGGAGCAGTTTGGGCGGGTGATTCCAGAGGCAATGGCTTGCGGGGTGGCAGTCGTTGGCTCCGATTCCGGTGAGATTCCAAAACTGATCCGTGCGAGTGAAGGCGGCTTGGTTTTCCCGGAGCGAAATGCGGAAGCTCTGGCAAATGCCCTCCGAGAGTTGATCGTGAATCGCGAGGAACGCCAGGCGATGGCAACTCGCGGGCGGCGTTGGGTCACCGAGCACATCTCACTTGAAACAGTGGCTGGCCGCATGGTTTCGACCATTCGGCGGGCTGTTGGGAAAAACTGACGTTTCGAACATTGCGTCCTCGTACTCCGGAACTACTTTGGTTTGTGTCGCGATGGTTGTATTTGCGCGGTCATCTTACGCTGGCTCGAATCGTAAAGTTTTTGAATTATCTACTCCACAAGGCGTTGCTGCCCGCAGAAGCGAAGGTGGGCACAGACATTACGCTCGAACACTATGCCTTGGGAGTGGTGATTCATCCACAGGTCGAGATTGGAAGCGGCTGCCGGATTTACCACCACGTCACGCTTGCCACAGCGACGTGGATCGGATCGCCGCACAAGATCATCATCGGCGACCGGGTTACAATTGGCGCGCATAGCATCGTAGTGGGACGATCGAACGCGACCATGCGGATTGGAGACGGTGCCTTTGTCGGCGCAGGGTCTGTGGTCACCAAAGATATTCCCGCGGGTGAAGTGTGGGCGGGTAATCCGGCGCGAAAGCTTCCTGCGAAATCCGACAACAGTTTGTAGCTTTCCCTCTGTTCCTTCCATGCCTGGTCCCGGCGCATTCCGTCTTTTCCTCGCCCTTATCGTGGTGGTTCATCATTCGACACCGCTGCGAATGGGCGCACTGGCGGTTTATATCTTCTTTATTCTCAGCGGCTATTGGATCGCGAAACTGTGGGCTGAAAGGTATGCGCGATCCCGCAATCCTCTCCTGACTTTCTATGTCAGTCGTTGGTGGCGACTGGCACCGGTATTCCTGATTTGCACCGCGTTGGGAATAATTTGGACGATCAGCCGCGGGAACGCACTACCTATACGAGGCGGCGCGTTCCTTTGGTTTCTGCGTCAGTTTCCAATCGCGGGTTCCGCTGTCGTCGGCTCCGTCCTGCCGCCGGCATGGTCGCTCGATGTGGAGATGCAATTCTACCTGTTGGCTCCCGCACTGATCTGGCTGCTTCACCGTGTGAGTCCTCCGACGGCCTGGATTGCTGGTGCAGTGCTGCTGGCGCTCCCGATCGCTCACTTTTGGCGCGGTGGCAGGGCGGATATCCCCGTGTTGATTCCGTTTCTCCCTTTCTTTGTTGGTGGCATTCTCATTCACAAAACAAAATGGCATCCCTCGCGTGCGGTGGGCTTCGCGTTCTTGTTCATCGCGTTCCTGATCGTGGCGATTGGCCTGGTGCTTCCGGAGCTGCGCGCGGGAATTTGGATTGTGGGGCGGCATTCAGAAGCACCGATGAATGCCGTCATGCAACTCTGGGTGGCGATAGCCGCACTGAGTCTGCCGGTGGTCGCGAGGAGTGTGCGCGAGTCTTCCGCGCCCATGGATCGAATGATGGGTGATCTTGCCTATCCTCTTTATCTGTTCCATTGGATGCCGCGCGAATGCTACTACGCCCTCGGCGGTCCATCGCGCCCGGTCTGGCAAGCTGTGGCGCTCCTGCTCTTGAATTTTGCCTTTGCTGTCGCGGGCGCTTGGGTGATTTACAAGATGGTTGACCGACCGCTCGACCGGCTTCGGAGCAGATGGGTAGCCAAACGTCACTGTGATGCAACCATGATCCCCGAGGCGGCGAGTGTCGTGTGAACCCGCCATGTCCGCTGACGCAAGGATGGCTGGGAATCTGGACTGGATTGAGCCGGATCGCAAAGCGATGCCACGGGCGTTCTTTACCGGCATGGATTGGTTCCCGGACTGTCGCGATGGAGGGTTGGATCGATATTTTCATGGAGCGCTGACTGCGTTTGCTGAAGCGGGAATGAAGGGAGCGGCATTGGTATCAGCGGCTGAGGAGACTTCGCTGGGTGGGATCACTGTTCAAGGGATGGCTGGGCCAGGCGCCCTCCTGTGGCGTCGCTGGGATGGGGCTCGGGCGATCGCGCGTGAGGGATTCAAACAGGGCGTGGATGTGGTGAATGCGCACTTCGCGCTGTATGCCTTTCCCTGGCTCCGCGATCTGCCACCGCATATTCCGCTGGTGGTTAATTTCCATGGGCCCTGGGCGGGAGAGATGCGGGCCGAGGCACGGAGCTTGAGAAGGCGGATCGTGGCGAGTGGTGCGCATTGGATCGAGCGAACCGTTTATCGACGGGCGGATCGCTGTATCACCCTGTCCACGGCTTTTCGGGATTTGCTCCACACACGATATAGGGTGCCGCTGGAACGGATTCGGGTGGTGCCGGGGGCTTCGGATTTGACCCCTTATCTTCAGGCTCCGGATCGGAGTGCGGCGCGGGCGCAGCTCGGATGGTCGCAGGAGCGGCGGATTCTGCTTTCGGTGCGGCGGCTGGCGCGGCGGATGGGGTTGGATTTGCTGATTGAGGCGATGGCGGAAGTGCGGAAGGAATTTCCCGAGGTGTTGCTGCTGATCGGAGGCAAAGGGCCGGAATCGGAAAATTTGAAAGCGGAAATTGGAAAGCGAAAATTGGAAGGGAATGTGCGTTTGCTCGGGTTTATCCCGGAAGCGGATTTGCCGGCGGCTTATGCGGCGGCGGATTTTTCGGTGGTGCCGACGGTGGCGCTGGAAGGGTTTGGTTTGATCACGGTGGAGTCGCTCGCCTCGGGGACGCCGGTGCTGGGGACGCGCGTGGGGGCGACGCCGGAGATTTTGGAGCCGCTTTGTCCGGAGCTACTGTTTGCCGAGGCGACGGCGCAGGCGATGGCGGAGAAGATCAAGGCGGTCCTGCGCGGATCGGTTCGGGTTCCCGGTCGTGAGGAATGCCGGGCTTATTCGGAACGGTTCGGCTGGCCCAAGGTCGTGCCGCAATTGCTGGCGGTGTTTGAGGAAGCGATCGCCGAAAAGAAGGCGGTGCGGTGAATCGGTGGATGGCGTCGCTCCGTCGCGCCATGGGTATCCAACTCCGAAGGCTGGCTCTTTCAGATTAGCGCGATACGCGCAGTGTTTTCCATGGCGCGGCGGAGCGCGCCATCCACCATATGAAGTCTCACTCTTGAAATTGCGGGTTTTGTTTCTCGATCACACGGGGGCGCTGGGTGGGGCGGAATTGTTCCTTTTGGAGCTGGCGCAGCATTGGGTCGGCGGGCGGAAGGTGCTGCTGTTTGCGGACGGTCCGTTGCGCGAACGGTTGGAGCGAGTGCAGGTGCCGGTGGAGGTGCTGACAGCAGATGATTCGGTAAATTCCGTGGCGCGCTCGGGCCGGGGTCTCGCGCAACTGCGGGCGATTCCGGGAGTGCGGCGGCTGGCGCGGCGGGTGGCGGAACAGGCGGCGGATTTCGAGGTGCTGTTTGCGAACAGTCAGAAGGCGCTCGTCGTCGGGGCGCTGGCGGCGTGGATGGCCGAGAAACGGCTTGTCTGGTATCTGCACGATATCGTGACGGCGGATCATTTCAGCGGATTGAACCGGCGGGTGTCGGTCTTTGTGGGGAATCGGTTTGCGGATCGGATCGTGGCAAACTCCCAGGCGAGTCTGGAGGCGTTTGCGGCCAGCGGCGGACGACGGGAGCGGACAGCGGTGGTTTACAATGGGATCGACGCCCCTGCGATTTCGGCAGCAACGATGGAGGAAGGAGCGCGGCGGATTCGCGCCGGGTTGGGCGCGGGCGATACGAAAATCGTCGGCCTTTTCAGCCGAATCGCACCATGGAAGGGCCAGCATGTGTTGCTGGAGGCGCTGGCCCACCTGCCGGAAATGAACGCGTGGTTGGTCGGTGCCCCTTTGTTTGGCGACGAGATCCGGTATCAGGAGGAACTGGTCGCAATGGCAAAATCGCGCGGGCTGACGGATCGGGTGCGGTTTCTGGGATTTCGGGACGATATACCCGAACTGTTAAACGCGGTGGATTTTGTGGTGCATACGTCCATTTCTCCCGAGCCGTTTGGGCGGGTGATCGTGGAGGGAATGCTGGCGGGAAAACCGGTGATCGCGACGCGCGCGGGCGGTGCTTGCGAGATCATTCAGGACGGCGAAACGGGCTGTTTGGTCCTGCCGGGAGATAGCGCTGCGCTCGCCGCCACCCTGCGAAGATTGGTCGAGCACCCCGAAGAAGCGGCTCGTCTGGGGTTGGCCGGGAAACTTTCCGCGATCGAACGATTCTCCGTGGAAAGAATGGTGCGTGGAATCGAACAGGAAATATCCGCCGTTTTGGCCGCCGGTCGATAAGCGCGAAAGATCGGGCGCGATCAGTTTTCACTCCTCGTTCCCAAGTTGCACTCGGGAGCGAAACGGAAATTGACGGTGCCCGGCAGCGGGAATACGGTGCGAGCGTAATGGAAACCATCGCCGAACAACTTGAGAACAAGCTGCATGAGTGGAAGCCGGAAACCTCGCAAAAGGTTCGCGCGCTCGTGGCTGAAATCATCGAGATGGCGGACGAAGACGCTCTGGACATCGGCCGCTCCCGGAGCGTCGAGCAGGAAGTGATGGACATACTCGATGAGCCCTCGACCCGGTGAAGTCTGGTTGGCAGACCTCGGAATGGCTGCCAAGACACGACCGGTTGTGGTGGTGTCGAGATACGATGAAGACCCGCCGCGCGTCCTGGTGCTCTATGTGCCGCTGACCTCGGAAGACCGGGGAAGCGAGTATGAAGTGGCGATGCCGAAACTGCCGTTCCTGCGTTTGGAAGGTGTGGCCAATGTGCAGGGTATCGGCTCGCTGCCGGTGAAAAGGCTCGAGCGTCGGCTTGGCGTATTGCCGGCGGAAGTGATCGAACGAATCAAGCAGGCGCTCCGCTTCGCATTGGATTTGGAGTAGCCTGCACTTTCCTCGTTTCCTCGTTCCCAAGTTGCACTTGGGAATGCACTTTCCTCGTTCCCAAGTTGCCCTTCGACACGCTCAGGGCCTTGAGCCTGCCGAGACGGCACTTGGGAGCGCACATGTCTCCGAAGCTCCGCTTCGCCCATCCTCACACGATGCGATCCCGCTATCAGGCAAAGGAATCCGAGCGCGCCTACTTCGTCACCTCCACCATCGTTGCCTGGCTGCCAGTCTTCACCACGGCAGCCCGCTGCGACATCCTGGTCGAATCGCTCGAGTATTGCCGATCAAAGAAAGCATTGCGCATCGGCGCGTGGGTCATCCTCGACAACCACTTCCATGCCATCCTGGCCGCACCGGACCTGCCACGAGTGATGGCCGATTTCAAACGACACACCGCGAGCCGGATCATCGCGCAACTCGAATCCGAGCGTTGCGAGTGGCTGCTCAATCAACTGCGATACTTCCGCGCCGCGCATAAGTCCGAGAGCGAGCATCAGGTCTGGCAGGAGGGTTTTCATCCGCAGGCCATCGTGTCCGATGAGATGATGGAGCAGAAGCGCCAGTATTTGCACCAAAACCCCGTCAAGCGCGGTCTCGTAGCCAACCCGGAGCACTGGCGTTATTCATCGGCGTACGAGTGGATGGATGGCGGGACCCCGGTGCTGCGCTGTGATCCGTGGCGTTGACGGAGGCAGTAAAACTGCCGGGACAAGTGCGTTCCCAAGTGCAACTTGCGAACGAGGTGAACGAGGTGAACGCTCGGGGATTCATGTTTAGCCTATTGCTATCGCTGTGGTCGCTGCTTTGGCGGCAGGATCGTTCCGTCGTCGGCGAGTCCCGATTTGATCGTGAGGCGCGTATCCTCGGTTCGGTTTTGGTGCTGATCGCGCTTGGTGTCGCCTTCGCAGGCTATTGGTTCATCCGTTGACGCCGTGCCGGAATTGCGGCTCAAACTCCTCATCGCCTACGACGGTCGCAAATTCCGCGGCTGGCAGAGCCAGGCGACTCGCGATGGGGTGCAGGATTTTCTGGAGAAAGCGCTGGCGCAAATCGTCGGCACACGGGTCGTCGTCCACGGCTCGGGGCGCACGGATGCGGGCGTCCATGCGCTCGGGCAAGTCGCGCATATCGACGTGCCGTGCGACCGCGTGCCGCTCGCGAAATGGGCGACCGCGATCAACGCATGTCTGCCGCACGAAATCCGCGTGCTCCGGGCGACCCGCGCGAAACCGGCATTCCACGCGCGCTTCGATGCCAGCGGGAAAATTTATACTTATCGCATCTGGGCCGACCCGATCTTTCACCCGATGGAAATCGGGCGCGCGTGGTTCATGCCCATACCGCTCGATACCGCGCGGCTGAACGAGACGGCGCAATGGCTCACCGGCACGCACGATTTCGCCAGCTTCGCGGCGAATCGCGGCCAGCCGGAACTCGGCACGGTGCGCACGATCAAAGCGATCCACATGGTGAAACGCGGGCCGCTCATCACGCTGCGATTCGAGGGCAGCGGATTCCTATACAAAATGGTCCGCCTGCTCACCGGCACGCTCGTCCGTGTCGCGCAGGGCCGCCTCGAACCGCAATTCATCCGCGAACTGCTTGGCGAACCTGGCAAACGAAAAACCAACTGCGCCGCCCCCGCGGACGGCCTGTATCTCACGCGCGTCCTTTACAAAAAGCGCAAAGAGCGTTCCCGCTAACGCTTGTCAGTAATCGTGACGGTTTCCCTTTGGATGAGCCCGATGTTCGCTCCGACCGCGTTGCTCAGTCGCAGGCGGAAAATGCGGCTGCCTTGCGTGCCGAGGCGGAATTTGATCGTGACCGGGAAGATTTTCACGACCTCGCCAGGCGCGAACACGAGCACGCCGGCCAACGGTTCGAAGTCGTTGGCTGTCGCAGTCGCCGGCGCGGATGAATACACCACGGACACTGCGGTCTCCGTGTTGACCTTCCGGCGGACGCGCACGAGCAGCGTGCCGACGTCTTCGGACACGGTGACTGCCGCCGAGCGAAATTCGATGACCGGCTGAACGCTCACGGTCACTTTGGATCCGGGCTCCAGGACGACCGTCCCGACATCCGCGATGCCGGGGATGCTGAATTCGACATTCACCACGTGAAAACGAATCTGCCCGATGCCCGACACCCGGCCGACGATGGTCATCTTCGCGGTCGCATTCACGCCGACCGCGATCGGGATGGCGCCGGAGAAAGTGCGGTTGACGATGCTGATCGGAAGCGTGCCGCCGGGGTTCAATTGGGTGCCATTCAAAACCGATGAACTGCCGGGCTGCAGTTGCTCCAGCAGTTGGCTGAGTCGCGTCCCACTTGGGATAATGGCCGACAGCAATCCAGTCCCGCGAATGGTGCCCGAAATCGCGTAGTCATATAACGTCGCCGCCGGCAAATACGTCGTCCCGCTGGTGAGATGCACGTCGCGACCGCTTCCAAAAGTCGCGCCACTGAGATCGACGGTGGCAACGCCCACCGCTTGAGAATCGACGTCGAGCAAAACCAGCGCACTCAAAACACTTGCGAACAAACGAACAAAAGAAGGGATCATGGGAAAAAAGCGATGGAGTTTGGCGTGAGTTGTGGTGCGATTATTGGGGAGTGGGAGCGGGTGTGTTTTCGGCGGTCGCGGTGCCGCTGCGCGGCCTCACGACGATCGCGTATTTGTCATACACAAATTCCACTTTAGCGACTTCACCGAGATAGCGGAGCACTTCGCTGTAGGGCACGTTCGCCAGCGCGAGCGTTACCGGCTGCAGCTTCTGCTCGTCGGAAAGCTGTTGCACGAAATTCACGTTCACCTTGCCCTCCGAATGTTTCGTCGCCGCCTGCCGGAGGAATTCCAGCGAACTGCCGAGCGTGGCTTCGCGGAACTCGACCTTCGGAACCATCACTTTTTCGAGCTGCTTTTGCATCGAGTTCACCTGCGGCTTTTTCGAATCTTCCACGGCGATTTTTCGCAGAAATCCGATCGCGACAAGATTCTTCGGATCGACCTTCGTGACGGCCTGAAAGTTCTTTTTCGCCGTTTCAATGTCGCCTTTCATGTAGGCGGTCTGGGCGGCGGTGAGGAGTTCCTGCGTGGATTCGGCGAAGGCACCGACGGTGAGCATGATGAGCGAGGCGAAACCGACGAGGGGAATCAGGGATTTCATGGATTCAAGATGCACCATTTTCAGGCAATTGGAAGCCCGCAGAATGAATCGCGCGAAGACGCTTGCAGGACCGGACGCGTTCCCTGCAATGTCGGCAACATGATCGTCACCACTGCTGAACTATACAGGGTCGCTTACGGGAAGTTCGCGATTGGAGCCTACAACATTAACAACGCCGAACAGACGATGGGCCTTTTCAAAGGTGCCATCGCGAGTCAGTCGCCTTTCATCATCCAGATTTCAAAAGGCGCGCGCGCTTACACCGAAAAACGGATGCTCGAAGCCATCATCCGTTCCGCGGGCGAGATTTTTCCGGACGCGATTTTCGCCGTGCATCTCGATCACGGCGACGAGGCGACTTGCTACGATTGCATCGACTCCGGCTTCTACAGTTCGGTGATGATCGACGCGTCGCACGAGTCGTTTGAGGAAAACATCGCGATCACCAAACGCGTCGTCGATCGCGCGCACGCCAAGGGCCTGAGCGTCGAAGCGGAGTTGGGAATGCTCGGCGGCGTCGAGGAAGACATCGTCGTCGATGAAGGCCACGCGTGTCTGACGAATCCGGACGAGGCCGTGGAATTCGTCTCGCGCACCGGCTGCGACGCGCTCGCCGCGGCGATCGGCACCAGCCACGGCGCTTACAAATTCAAAGGCCATCAGTCGCTGCACTTCGATGTGATCAAAGCGATCCAGGAAAAAATTCCCGGCACCCCGATCGTCATGCACGGCAGCTCCAGCGTGCCGAAGGACGAAGTGGCGCGCATCAATGCCGCTGGCGGCAAGCTCGACCCGAGCGCGTGCGGCGTGGATGAAAACGAATACCTGCCCGCCGCGAAAATGGGCGTGACGAAAGTGAACATCGACACCGATGGCCGCCTCGTCTGGACCCGCGTCCACCGCGAATTTTTCCGCGACAAACCGGGCGACTTCGACTTCCGCCCGCCGGGCAAAATCTTCATCGAGGAATACGCGAAATTCATCGCCAGCCGCAGCGAAAAGCTCGGCAGCGCGAACCAACTCGCCGCCGTGCGCGCGTCGCTCGGAAAATGAAATCGCTCGTCCACGCGCTGCTTGCTCTTTCGATCAGCGCGTCCGCGTTTGCCGCCGACGAAAAGCCCGCACTGCCGATCGAGAAAGCGCTTTCGATCACGCAGGATTATTTGAAAAAGAGCGGTCACGCGGGCGCGGTGGCGATTGCCGGGCTCTCAGTCGAGCGCGCGTCGATCACCAACAAGAAGACGCACTGGTATGCGAAGTGGGCGCCCGCCATCGCGCTCGATGGTGGCCGCAAAGAATTCGGAATCGAGATCGCGATGGATGGCACGGTGGCGCGGATCGTGGACAAAAAAGCGCCGAAATAATGTGACCGGAATCGGGACCGCATTGCTTGCAGCATTCTTCGCGTGGCCGGGCGTCACCTGGCCCGCGATCAAGGCGCGCATCGCGAAGGAATTCCCGAATGTGAAGTCGATCAGCACGGCGGACCTGGCGACTGCGAAAGCGAAACCGGTGCTGCTCGATGTGCGGACGGCGGCGGAGTTTGCAGTGAGCCATTTGCCCGGAGCGCAGCGCGTGGACCCGGACGCGAAGACCATCGCGCTGCCAAGGGATACACCGATCGTGACGTACTGCTCCGTCGGCTATCGCTCCGCGAAACTCGCGCAGCGTTTGCAGGAAGCGGGCTTCACGAACGTGCGGAATCTCGACGGCTCGATCTTCCAATGGGCCAACGAAGGCCGCGCGATCGAGCCCGGAACGAAGGTGCATCCATACGACAAAAAATGGGGCGTGCTGCTGGATGCCGCGCGACGCGCGGAGTGATCCGGGTCCACGCCCCCGCCAAAATCAACATCTCGTTGCGCGTCCTCCGCCGCCGCGACGATGGTTTCCATGACATCGAATCGCTCATGGTTCCCATTTCGATCTTCGACAAACTCGAAATCGAAAAGCGTGATGCGGGCGGGATCGAATTCACGTGCAGCGAGCCGGATGTTCCCGCAGACGACACGAATCTCGTCGTCCGCGCCGCGCGCTCGTTTTGCGCTGCTTTTCAAATCGCGCCGAATCTCCGCGTTGCTCTAAAAAAAGAAATCCCTCACGGCGCGGGCCTCGGCGGCGGCAGTAGCGACGCCGCTTCCACGCTCCTCGCGCTCGACGAAATCTTCGCCACGAACGCCCCGCGCGAAAAACTCCACGCACTCGCGGCTGACATCGGCTCCGACGTTCCCTTTTTCCTCGATCGCTCCGCCGCCTGCGTGCAGGGCCGCGGCGAAATCGTCACGCCAATCCCCTTCCCTCACACGATCCCGCTGCTTCTCATCAAGCCGCCGTTCGGCGTGCCGACTCCTTGGGCATACCGGCAGTGGCGCGATTCGTTGGAAGTTCCAAACGTTCGCTACGACGCACAGGAATTTCCGTGGGGCACCCTCGTCAACGATCTCGAAAGACCGGTGTTCGAAAAATTCATCCTGCTCGCGGACATAAAAACTTGGCTGCTCGCGAAACCCGAAGTCGCGGGCGCGCTGCTGTCCGGCTCGGGCGCCACTGTTTTCGCGGTGCTGCGTGAAAAAGCCGGCGCTGCATCCTTGCGGGAAAAGGTGATCGCGGAATTCGGTGACAACGTCTGGTGCCGCGCCGCCGAGACGCTCGCGACCGCCGGCGCGTGAGCCGGGCGCGAGGTTGTGCTGGCGATGGTCGCGGGGCTGCGTTACCCATCGCGCCTTCATGCCAGAGCCCGCAGTCGCCCTCGATCAACTCGCCAAATCCTTCGGCCAATTCACCGCCGTCGATCGCATCTCGCTGACGATCCCGGCAGGCGAAATCTTCGGCTTTCTCGGCGCGAACGGCGCGGGAAAAACCACGACGATGCGAATGCTGTGCGGGCTGAACAAACCGTCGTCCGGCTCGGGAAAAATCATGGGGCGCGACATCTGGGCGGAGCGTTACGAGGTGCGTTCGCAGTTCGGCTACGTCGCGCAAAAATTCAGCCTCTATCCTGATCTCACGGTGGAGGAAAACCTGCGCTTCTTCGGCGGCGCTTACCGCGTGAACGGCAGGCAGCTCGACACGCGCATCGAAACGCTCGTGAAGCAGCTCGATCTCACCGCAAAACGCACCGCGCTCGCGGGCAGTCTTTCCGGCGGAATGCGGCAGATGCTCGCCGTCGCGTGCGCGCTCATCCACGAGCCCGCGCTGCTTTTTCTCGATGAACCGACGTCCGGCCTCGACCCGGTGCATCGCCAGCAGATTTGGGATTTGCTCTACGATCTCAGCCACCGCGGCACCACGATTTTCGTCACCACGCATTACATGGATGAAGCCGAGCGCTGCACGGAAGTCGGCTTCCTGCATCAAGGCCGGTTGCTCGCGAAGGAATCGCCGCTGCGACTCAAGCAGCGCTTCAAAGGCCGCATCCTCGAAGTGCAAATCGAGCCAGTGATGGAAGCGCTCATCCAGCTTCGCAGCGCGCCCGGCGTGCTTGGCGTCGCGCTGCGCAGCGGGAAGGTGCGCGTCTATTCCGCAGTCGCGGAAAAGCTCGTGGCCGACTGGAAAACCGCGTGGCCGTTTCCCGCGCTCCGCTGGCTCGATCACGCGTGGGTCGCGCCGGACATGGAGGATGTGTTCAAGGCTTACTCGCAGGGTTACGAGGAGATTTTGGACAAATGAAAATCGCCGGAACCCTGCGAGCCATCGCCAGCGTCGCGAGAAAGGAGTTCATCCACATCCTCCGCGACTGGCGCATTCTCATCCTCATTTTCACGCTGCCGCCCGCATTCACGCTGCTACTCGGCCACGCGTTTGAAGTCACCGAACTGACCGACGCGCCCGCGTTTCTTTTCGACACGGATCGCAGCGAGCAGAGCGAAAACTTCGTCGAACAATTGCGTGCGAGCACGACATTCGCGTGGCGCGATTCGTCCGCGGTTTCACTCGATGGCATCGACTTGCTAAAAGCCGGCGTGCAAGCCGCAGTCGTGATTCCCGCCGGTTGGGGCCGCAGCTTGAACGACGGCGATCCGCTTCCGCTCCGACTCATCCTCGATGGCATGGATACAAATTCCGCGCCGCAACTCGAAGGCGCGGTGCAGCAAGTCCTCGGGCAATTCCAAATGGATTCGCGTCAGGAAATGATCGACCAACTTCCCGAATCCGTCTTCGAACTCGGCAAACAAATCCCCGTGGAAGTCCGCAAACAATTCACCTCGTCGATGACGCCGTGGACCTACGAGAGCAAGATTCTCTACAACCCGAAACTCCGCTTCATCGACTTCGTCATCCCCGGAATCGTCGGCCTCATTCTCCAGCTCCTCACCGTCACGCTCATGGCCTGCACCATCGCCCGCGAGCGCGAAAGTGGCACGCTTTCACAACTCCTCGTCACACCGCTGCGCCGCGAGGAAATCGTGATCGGAAAGGTCGTCCCATACCTCGCCGTCTCGATCGTCCTCATCGGCACCACGCTCGCCACGGGCCGCTACCATTTTCAAGTCCTCTACCGCGCGCCGCTGCTCATCGCCGTGCTCTGCCTGCTCTTCCTGCTCTGCTCGCTCGGCACCGGCCTGCTCATCTCCACGTTCTGCCGCACGCAGGCGCAGGCGATCCAATTCGCCGTCTTCTATCTCCTGCCCGTCTTCCCGCTCTCCGGCGCATTCGCATCGCTCGAGCAACTCCCCGACAGCATCCGCTTCATTTCGCAGACTTTCCCGCTCACGCATTTCTGCCACGCATTTCGCATGGTCAGCCTCGGGCAAGCCGGACTGCCAGCCATCGCGGGCGACCTGTGCTTCCTCGCGATCGGCGCAGTCGTCACGTGCCTCGGCGCCGCGCTGCTGCTCCGGCGGATTCAGGATTGAAATCTGGAAACTACGCGACACCCGCGCCGCCTCGACATTCAGGAGAACCCCTGGCTCCCTCTTCTCACGAACCCTGCGTGCCATCTGCTCTCGGGGCCAAGAGTCAATCGCCCTTTTGCACATATGCACGGACTGACCCTTTCTCGTTCAGCAGCGACCCCTTTCAAATTGTTTTCAAACGGGGTAGTTACCGTCCGTCGGGTCCGTCATTCTCGGACTGCCCCTTTCCTCCGAGTGCTTCCAAAATGCGTGCATAGAAAATTGCCGCCACTCCCCATCCGAATAAAATCACCGCCAAAGTACAAAATAACGCGAGCTTCACATAGGGCGGGGCCAGCGAAGGTGCTAGTTCAAATCGATGCATTACATAAAGTAAGCAAACGCCTCCAAGGCTCAACGCGCAGGCGATATTGCCCTGCAGTTTAGTTTTTTCAAGCTCACTAATGCCTGTTTTCATATTAATCATTATTCTTAACGTTTAGGTGTCCAGCGAAATGGATTCTCTCAAAACTTTCGGTCGTTTGGCAAAGACTTTGGAGGGGGTACTACAGGTGTAGAAAGTGAGTAGAAAGGGGTCGCTTCTTGAAACTCGCTCTAAGCATCGGAAGAAGGCATCATTGGGGTATGTTTGTTACCGCGGACAGTAGTAGCACTGCAAATAGAAAGAGAGCGAGTTTCAAGAAGCCACTCCTTTTCCAAAGTAAGAAGCGGCCCATTTTCCACGCTTAACAGTCTGTTGAAAAACCCTCAAGCGGCGGCGGACAGAGGGTAGCCTTGCTGGGATTGGAGATATTCGCGGCCAAAGCGCGCAGAGTGCGCGAATCGGCAGAGTAACCTCAGAAACGGTCGCCAGAACCGATCAT
>JANNWY010000144.1:0-45950 GCA_031409335.1 Chthoniobacteraceae bacterium
GCCGCTGCGCGGGGCTCAACGCCAAACGCCAAACGCCAAACTCCAAATTAGGACACTACCGGTAAAAGTCCGGGCTTGGCGGCAGAGGGCGTTTGGACGAAAAGCGGGGGAGGGCGATGAACGGAAGCCCTGTTTTATGCCAGTCTTTCACACCAACTTCGCTTCGCAGAATTCAGAGTTAGGCGATTAGCGCACAATTCATGAAATTCGTAGCTCTTGGAATATTGCTGATCACGTTAGTTCTTCCTGCGATAGCGCGCCAAGCCGCTTTCGACGCGGGAAAAGCAATCGAACGCGCAGAGGTTATCGCCGTCGTCAAAGTTTCATGGGTCGCTCCGGCTTCACGGGCCAACGACCACAACCGAACAGCACGGGTTCGAGTCGTCTCGCCAATCAAGGGAAGCAAGCCCGGTGACATCTTAGATATGCAGGATGATTCCGAATCGCTTCAATCCGGCGGAACATACCTCGTGTACGCAGTGAGAGCAGACGGGCGCCTTTACGCATCACGGTGGCAACAAGCATCTATCTGGAATCATTCAGCAACATCAGATGACAACGACGAACTGCGAGGCATTCGCCAGCATATCGCAAAGGTTGCCGAGGCTAAGAGGGAGGCCATCAAATTGCACCCCGATCTTGCTATCACTGGAACCAAACTTCACGCGGAGTTCGTGCGTCGCTATCATGACCGGCTGAACAGCGATGCCCTCACTTACTTCTTCAGCAACAGCAAATGGCCACTAATTCTCGTGGGAGAGTCCGTTGAGGCACTCAAATGAAATTGTCTAACCTGCGCCGCAGCGAACCGCTCCACACATTACGGCGCGCTACTTCCGCACTTCGTCCAAAAACTCCCCAATCCGCTCCATCGCGACTTTGATCTGGTCGAGGCTCGTGGCGTAGCAGCAACGCACGAAGCCTTCTCCGCTTGGCCCAAACGCTGGCCCGGGCACGCAGGCGACTTTCTTTTTCTCCAAAAGTCCGAGCGAGAACTCGCGGCTGGTCAGGCCGCTCGTCGTAATGTTTGGGAAGATGTAGAACGAACCCACGGGCTGGAAGCAGGAGAGGCCGAGGTCGTTGAAGGAGCGGACGATGTAGTTGCGGCGCTGCTCGTATTCGCGGCGCATGGCTTCGACGCCGCGCGCGCCGTGTTCGAGGGCTTCGATGGCGGCGTCTTGGGCCATGGTGTTGGCGCAGAGGATTCCGTATTGGTGGATTTTCATCATGGCATCGGTGATCGGCGCGGGGGCGCAGGAGTAGCCGATGCGGAAGCCGGTCATGGCGAAGGCTTTTGAAAATCCGTGGAGGAAGACGCAGCGCTCGCGCATTCCGGGGAGCGACGCGATGGAGACGTGCTCGACGCCGTCGTAGCGCAGTTCGCTGTAGATTTCGTCGGTGAGGACGATGAGATCGTGGTCGATGCACAGGCGCGCGATCTTTTCCAGCTCGGCGCGGTTCTGCGTGGCGCCGGTGGGATTGCACGGGAAGTTGAGCATGAGGACTTTCGACTTCGGCGTGATTTTCGCGGCGAGTGCTTCGGCGGTGAGGCGGAAGTTTTCCTCCGCGCGCGTGGCGATGCCGACGGGGATGCCGTGGGCCATGACGACGCTTGGCGCGTAGCTGACGTAGCAGGGCTCGTGGTAGAGGACTTCGTCGCCGGGGTCGATGAGCGCGCGCAGGGCGAGGTCGAGCGCCTCGCTGACGCCGACGGTGATGATGACTTCGGCGCGCGGATCGTAGGCGATGCCGAAGTGTTTGTGGACGTATTTGCAGATCGACGTGCGGAGTTCCGGCAGGCCGAGATTGGACGTGTAATGGGTGCGGCCGTGTTCGAGCGAATAGATCGCCGCCTCGCGAATGTGCCACGGCGTATCGAAGTCGGGCTCGCCCACGCCGAGCGAGATGACCTCCTTTTGCTGCGCCACGATGTCGAAGAATTCGCGGATGCCGGATTTGGGAATGTCGCGGACGTGAGCCGCGATGTATTTGTTGAGAGTCATTGGGATTTCAGATGGAAGATTTCAGATTTCAGATTTGGAGAGGGCGAAAGCGCCGCGTTTCTCCGCAAGCCAGATGAACGAGCCGCGAAGCGCGCGGCTATCGGGCTCGTGATCCGAAAATCTGAAATCTGAAATCTGAAATCTGAAATGCACTCATGGCGTGACCGCGAGCCGCTCGCCCTTTTCCTCGCGCATGAGCGAGACGCCATTTTCCTTGTAAGCCTTCAGCCGAAAGCGCGTCGCGGTCGAAATGACGCCTTTGATGGTGGAGAGTTTTTCGGAAATGAATGCCGCGATCTCTTGCAGCGTCCGGCCTTCCACCACGACGAGGAGATCGTATCCGCCCGACATGAGATAGCAGCTCTGCACTTCCGCGAAGCGCGCGATCCGATTTGCCAGCCGGTCAAAACCGCCGCCGCGCTCGGGCGTGATCTTCACCTCGACCACCGCAGTCACCAGTTCCACGCCGCGCTTCTGCGCGTCGATGACCGTCTGGTATCCGAGAATCACTCCGGTCTCCTCCATCTCCGCGATCTGCGCGGACACGATGGTCTCCGGGCGATTCAGCTCGCGGGCGAGATCGGCAGTGGTGGCGCGCGCATTCAGGCGCAGGAGTTGGAGCAGTTCGTCCATGGTGTCGTCGGGAAAATGGAGCGCGACTATCACGGCGCAAACGCCCGCGTTCAAGGGCGAACGCAGCGCCGCGGATACGCTCCGAGCCATTTCAGAAGCGGAGCGGAAACTCGGAATCGTGCGTGGTGCGAGAAGAGCCGGGTCGGCTTTGAGACGGGCCACCGCTTTCGCAAGGGGGCAGCGAGACAAACTACTGCATCACCGCGCGCACGCGGCCAAACACCGGGCTCGACGCGCCGTTTCCGGTGAGTGGTGCGGCTCCGCGGAAGGTGGCGCGTTCGCTGCCGATCGAGGGGCCGGGCGCGGTCGAGAGCGGGTTGAGGCTGGCATTCCATGCGTTGAGATTTCCGCTGCTCTCGACGTTGTAAGTCGGCGGTTGGGCGTCGATGCGGCGGGTGAAAGTCAGCGTGGGCCAGCGTTTCACGATGTTGCCATCGGCGGGGTCGGGGAGCAGGACGGTGCCGGGGGTGAGGCCGGTGCTGCCGTTGGGCTCGAAGGGGTCGAGGTCGAAGGCCCATTCGGCGAAGTTGTTCAGCCCATCGCGGTCGGGGTCGGCGGTGTAGGCGGCGGTGGGGCCGAGCAGGGGCTCGAAGCGCGCAAGCCAGGTGCTGCTATAGCGCGTGCCCATCACCTTGAGGTCGTCGATGCGGTTATTGCCGCTGCTGCTGGTCGCGCCGGTCAAGGTGTAGCGCAGGGTTACGTTCAGGGCGTTGTTCAGCTCGGCGATGTTCGCCAGATCGACGACGATGGGGAACTCCGGGTATTCACTCGCCGTCGAGGCGGTGTTCAGGCCGGCGATGGTGGTAAAATTCGCCCCGTCGATACTCCAGCTCCACGTCCCGGTCGTATAGCCAGTCCCGGTGCCGCGGGTCATGAAATTCACGCTGAGCGCGGCCCAGCCGGATGCGGAGAAAACGAGATCGACCGTGCCGCCGTTGCCATTCGCCCCGATGAGCGAGAGCGCGACGTTCGGGTTTCCATTGCTGCCGGGAACTTCGGTCACGCCAGTGAATGCGTCGTTCGTGCCGTTCGGGCCGCTGCCGGCGGTGCTGCTCCATTTTGAAAAACGCACTTCTCCCGCACCCGCATTTGCGGGGACCGGGCTGACGAAGCGAGGCGCGACCGCATTGACCGGTGCATCGAAATTCCACGAAGCGATGACGCCGGTCGGCGCGACGGGGATCGAATCCGAGAGCGCCACACTCGCGGCGGCACCGGTGCCGCCATAGCCGACGCCGGGCGCGATCGCGAGCAGCGCGGTTTCGAGCGGCTCGGGCACCGCGTTCGCGATCGGTGTGACGTTCACGTTCACCGTCGCCGTGCCATTTGGGAAAACGATGCTGCCCGCTGCGGCGGCGCTGTTCCAGGTCACGCCCGATCCGGACAGCGTGTAGTCGCTCGCACCCGCAGTGCCGGAGGTGGTGAAATTCACGGTAATCGGCCCCGTGCTTGGCGGTGGGGAAAGGCGCACGATGAAACTGCCGCCGACGAGCGGTTGCTCGATTGCGGGGCTCACGCCGGGAGTGGACTGCGCGATCCGCAGCCCGCCGGTGCCCGCGCCCCAGATCGCCGCGACCCATTCAGGATGATCGATGAAGGGATTCCGATTGTGCTGATAGTTGGTGAAAATGCGGTCGTTGCGCGCCATCTCATTCGCATCCGGCGGATCGGCATTGTGCCAGGCGATGAGGGTGTCGAGATTCCCCATCTGCGGGCCGGTCGGCGCGGTGCCGACGAGTTCCAGATCGGTCGTATTCGCCTCGGTGCCATCGTAGCGCACAGCCATGTAGAAAAGCGCACGCGCGATGTCGCCTTTCTGCGCGCCGGGCGGTTCCCACGAGTTTGCGTCGCGCGAGCAGAGCGGCGCATTGGCGTGCGCGGGATCGACGAGGCCGCCGTCTGCCGCGTTGCTTTCGTCAAAATAGAGCACGCCGCGCGCGGTGTTCACTGCCGGGTCCGCGGGGACGACGTGAAAGAGATCGCTGTCGTCTGGGCCAAGGTGCTCGCTGTTTCCGCGCGAGCGCGGCCAGAGATGCTCGCGGTTCCAGTTCGACGACGACTTCAGGATCGTCGTGGCGCTGTAGATCAACTGCATCCGCGTCGAATTCAACGGGTCTTCCCAAATCGCGCGGATCGGCGTGAAAAGCCCGAACTCGTACGGCAGCACCGTATGCCCGTCGATCACGTCGTGCAGCGCGGCTTTCAGCGCGAGTCCGCTCAGCCCGGTCGCAGAATCGTAGTAGCCCGCCGGCGGCTGCGCGGATGCGAGCATTTGCGCGAGCAGGAGCGGAAGGAGCAGGGAGAAAACGCGGCGCATCGGAATTTATCAACGTCGCGCGCGGTCCCTGAATTGTCCAACCAGCCAGGCTTGATTCACCGAAATGTCACGGCAGTCTCTCGCCGAGCCCATGAGCCAGCGCCTGCCAGCAGCCAAGCCCCGCGATTTCATCGTGCCGCCAAGCCCGGTTCCGCCGCCGGGCGGCGTCACACTTTGCGAGCGCCTCGGTGGGCGCGCGGGGATTTCGCGACTGGTAAAATGGTTCTATGCGCGCGTTCGTTTCGATGAAGAACTCGAGGAAATCTTCCGCGCACACGTGCCCGTATGGAGCACGCATCTCGAGGCGCTCACCGATTTCTGGGTGCGCATGACCGGCGGCGAATCCGGCTACTCCGGCAGCCTCACCGCCGCGCACCGCCCGCTCGCGCTCGAGCCGCGCCATTTCGCCGCGTGGCTGCGCTGGTGGGATCGGACGTGCGATGAAGTCCTCGCCCTTACCCCAAACGAGGCCGCGGAAATGCGCGCGCTCGGCCACCGGCTGGCGGAGCAGATGATGCGGCGAAATTGAGTCCGATCTACGCCGGGAGCGCGGCCTCCCACTGCTGGATCGCGCGATGCGCCTGCACATACACCCTCGCGTCCCGTTTGAGGTGCTGGTCGAAGAATTCGAGGCAGAGGCGGATGACTTCGCGCGGCTCCAGTTTCTCCGATCTGAGTTTGCTACAGAGAAGTGCGAGGAGGTGATACACCTCGACATCGGGTATCGAGGCTTGTTTCAGGCAAGCGACCAGCAGCTCCGCGAGTTTGGCGTCGAGACCAGCGGCAGTGAGACGTCCGGGCCATCCTTCCCAACCGTCGCCCGCCTCCTCCATAACGGTATCGACGTCACTACCCCATGCTTCGGCTTCCAAGAAGCCATCGGCATGGCTCACGCGCATTTCGCAATCCGCGCCGAAGCTTGGGCCGTAGGAATGGCGAGCCAGCAGTGACGCAATATTCGTCTTCAAGTCGATGCTCGGTTGGTAGATTTCCTCCATGGCGATCTGAACTTGTTCAGCTTCATCCCACGCGATGAAGGCCGCGCCTTCGCAGACCAGGTTGCTCGCTTTCGCGAGCGCGATGGCCGCCGCGGAATCGCCCGCGGCGAGCAGGGTGGCGATGCGTTCGCGGGCCCACAGGAGCGGGATGGCTTCGTTGTTCACGACTGCGAGGGGTAGTTGAAAGACGCGCTCCTCGCCGCTGCCGAGTTGGCCGGTGATTTCGAGCGTCTCTGCGTGCGATCCGGCGCGGCGGAAACTGAGGTCGATGATCTGGCTGCCGTAAACGTCGGGAAGCCGTGGGGCAGGCGCCTCCCATCCGGCGGCGGCGCGCAGATTCACGAGGACCGGCCGGCGCAGGCGGTCGGCGAGTTTGGCGACGGTACCGGCGATGTCGTCGTCGGGCGTTTGCAGCCAGCATTCGCCGCCAGTCTGCCGGGCGAGGTCGCGGAGGAAGGCGTCGTTCACCGCGGTGTCGATGCCGAAGGTGAAGACGGTGACGTGCCGGTGCGCGCGGAATTTTTCCACGAGATTGCGTTCGTTCCCGATCTGCCCGTCGGTGATGAGAACCACGACGCTGCGGCGATCGACGGAGTGCTGCGCGATGCTGTCGAGAACATGCTCGACGGCGGGCTGAAGTTCCGTGCCGCCGGTAGTGCCGCAGGCAACGAGATCGCGGAATGCAGGATCGTTTTTAATCTGAGCGACGGGCAGAGGCTTTTCCGCGAAATCCCGAAATTGAGACTCAAAGAGCGTGATCCAGACACGATCTTCGGAGCCCAGCAGATCGACGAATGCCGTCAGCGCCTCGCACGTTTTTACCCACTTCGCGCCTTCCATGCTGCCCGAGCGATCGACGAGGAAATACACATCCTGCGGGAGATTCGTGGCCACCGGCACGTCGGCTGGCGCGCGGAATTGCACGAGCGCGAACGTTTCATCGCCCGCGCGGCAGCTCCACGCGCGCGGGGTGAGCGCGGCTTCCTGCGGCTCGCTCCAGCGCAGCACGAAATCGCGATCCGGCACCGCGCCATCCTCAGCGAGCGCGAGATCGAGGGAGGCTTCGCCATTTTGCAAAGCGAGGAGATGCGAGGGCGAGGAAAGTGAGTCCGTGGCGACATCGCTGGCCGCGATGTGCCCGGCGACGGCGAAGTAGGCGGCGTCGGGATGCAGCGCATCGATGCGCGGTGGGGAAAGGCGCGAGGCGTCGGGGACGGCGTCGGTGTCATCGCTGGCACCGCGCCCGGAGAGCGAGCGTAGAAGCGGCTTGCCGGGGATGTAGCGGATGCCGGGACAGACGGGGATGCGCAGACTCAGATCGCTCGCGATGCGTTCGAGTGTTTGAAACCACGCGAAGCGGATGACGATGACATCGCCCGGCTGCACATTGCCCAGCGAGAGCGTGAAAAGATTCTCCCGCTCGACCTCGACCATCGCCGCGCGGCGTCCCGCGGCTTTTTGTTCACGGTAAATGCGCCTGGCATCCTCGCTGGACTCCACCTTCGCGCGGATGACGCGCCCATTCACATGCATCTCGCAGCGATGCACGGCCGCGCCCGCGGGCAGCGGGAATGTGTAGGTGCAATCGAGCGGGCGCGTGCTGTCCTGATGAAAAATCTGGTCGATCTCGACGCTGGTGACGCCGGCGGTTACGTCGAAGCGGCACTCGACGCCTTTCAGCGGGAGCGTGATTTTGGTTTCTTCGAGCCAGGCGATGAGGCCGAAGGCGGGAGTGGGCTGGGATGGCAGACGATTCATGGAGTTCCTTTCGTGGGTTTTGTTTTCGCTTTGGGTTGAAGCGCGCGGATGACTGCCGCGCATTGTTCCGGGGAAATGGTGCTGCCGCGGCGCGAGACGATGAGGAAGTCATCGCCGAGCGGAATCATGCGCCACAGCTCGTCGCCCGCCGGCATCGGAGTCCGCGTGGAGGCGAGCGATCGCGCCTCGGCGACACCGCGCTTTTGGACTTCGCGGAGTTCGGCGAGCGAGCGTCCGAAGAGCAGCTCCCGGATGCGCCGCAGCGGAAGGCCCTGCGCCTGCAGGATGCGGAGGGCGATGAGTTGCAGGAGATGTTTTTCACCATAGCCTCCGCCCTCGGGCGCATCGACCAAGCCCGTGGTGCGATAGAAGCGGATGTTGCGCTCGGTGACGACTTCGCCCGCCTGGCCGCTGATCGGCGCGATGCGGTGCTCGCGGCACCACACGTTCGCGCGTTCGGCGAGGGATTCGATCGAGAGCAACTCTTGCATGGCTGTAGAAAACAGTAAAACAGTGTCACTGTCAAACGACGAATATTCAGCGATCGTGTCGTGCAAGATTTCCGTCCCCGGTTTACCGACCGCCGCGCTGTGTCGGCGGCGTCTGCGGGGCTTCGGCGATGGTGGCGCTCACGCTGATGCTGCGGCCTCCACGTTCGATGACGATCTCGGCTTTTGCCCCCACCTTCAATTCGGCGACGCGGCTGCGCACGTCCGGCAGGGTGAGGATCGGACGGCTTCCGATTTTGCGGATGATGTCGCCAGGCTGCAGGCCGGCTGCTTCCGCAGGAGAGCCGGGGGCGACATCGGTGATGATGGCGCCGCGCGGATCAGCGGCTCCGAGTTGCGCGGCGAGTTCGGGACTCATCGCTTGCAGGACGACGCCGAGGTAGCCGCGCACGGCGCGTCCAGTGGCGAGCACGCTTTCGAGCGTGCGACGCGCGGTGTTCGAGGGGACGGCGAAGCTGATGCCGATGTTGCCACCGGTCTTCGAGAAGATGGCGGTGTTGATGCCGACGATTTCGCCGCGCAGATTCAGCAGCGGTCCGCCGGAGTTGCCTTCGTTCACGGCAGCGTCGGTCTGGAGAAACTCGACGTCGCTATCGCTCATCGCGCGCCGACCGCGGGCGCTGATGATCCCCTGCGTGACCGTCTCCTGAAGACCGAACGGATTGCCAATCGCGAAGACGACCTGGCCGACGCGCACATTCTCCGAATCCGCGAGCAGAAGCGGCGTGAGATTTGGCACGTTGATCTGGAGGACGGCGATGTCCGTGGAAGGGTCGGCGCCGATAAAACGCGCGGGCACTTCGCGTCCGTCGGTGAGCTGCACCGCGATGGTCGTCATGCCTTGAATGACGTGATTGTTCGTCAGGATGTGACCTTCTTTCGAGACGATGACGCCCGAGCCGAGCGAGTAACGCTGGGCGCGATTGTGACCGCCAAAGAGAAAGAGTTCGAGCGCGTTTGTGGGATTATTTTGGCGCGGATTGCTGGAGGTGATCGAGACGACGGAAGGGACGACCGCGTCGGCAAGGCGGGTGTATTCTTCGTCGAGCGCGGTGAGGATTTGCAGATCCTTTGGATCGAGACGCGGTTTGTCCGCCGGTGTGAAACCAGTCGCGGGAGTGGTGAGGTGCTGGTATCGCCACCAGCCGAAGCCAACGAGTGCGGCGATGAGCAGGAGAAAAAATGTGCGGCGCATTTGTGCAGGGACGCTACCGCAGAATGCCGCCAGAAAAGGAGCTTAAACACAGAGATACAGAGAACACAGAGGCTCACAGAGACGGAAATCCTGAGTCTTCTCTGTGAATCTCTGTGCCCTCTGTATCTCTGTGTTTAAGAAATGCTGGCGCGCGAGAAACCACGCGCCGTAGATTCGCGCCCCGCCATGCCGCAGATTTCCAAAGATCAAATCGCCGACCTGTTCGAATCGATCGCGCAGATGCTGGAGTTGAAGGGCGAGGGCGTTTTCAAAGTGCGCGCATATTTGAATGCGGCGCGCGCGCTGGAGACGTGGCCGGGCGATTTGGCGAAGGCTGTCGCGGAGGAGAAGCTCGATGACATTCCCGGCGTCGGCGATGCCATCGCGAAGAAAATCACGGAACTCGTAGCGACCGGACGATTGGAGTATTTCGAGCATTTGAAGGCGGAGTTTCCGCCGGGGATTTTCGAGATGTTCGAGATTCAGGGGATGGGGCCGAAGAAGATCAAGGCGGTGTGGGAAAAACTCGGGGTGACGACGGTGGATGAGTTGGAGAAGGCCTGCACGGATGGGCGCGTGGCGGAACTGCCGGGTTTTGGCGACAAGACCGCGAAAAAGATCATCGAGGCCATTGATGCGCGGAAGAAATTCGCGGGGCGTTTCAAGCTCGGTGACATCGCGCAGGATGCGGAATCGCTGCTCGATGATCTGCGCAGCCATCCCGACGTGAGTCGCGTGAACGTGTGCGGAAGCTATCGCAGGCGAAAGGAAATCGTGGGCGATCTCGACTTCCTCGTTTCGACAAAGGAACCGGCGGCGGTGTCTGAGTTTTTTGTGAAACACGAGATGGTCGAAAGTGTGATCGCGCACGGCCCGACGAAATCCAGCGTGCGGCTGAAATCAGGCATCCAGGCCGATCTGCGGGTGGTGAAGGATGGAGAATTTCCTTTTGCGCTGAACTACTTCACCGGCTCGAAAGAGCACAACATCATCATGCGCCAGCGTGCCCTCGCCCGCGGCTGGACGCTGAACGAGTATCGGCTCGGAGCGCTGGACGATACGAAACCGAAACCGCCCGCGATCCGCGAGGAGGCCGACCTGTATCGCGCGCTCGATCTCGATTACGTGGAGCCGGAGTTGCGCGAGGATCGCGGGGAATTCGCCGCGGCGGAAAATCACACGCTGCCGCGTTTGATCGAAAAGGAAAACCTGCGCGGAACTTTTCACAATCACACCACCGCGAGCGACGGACGCGCCTCGCTCGCCGAAATGGCCGCCGCCGCGGAGGCACTCGGCCTGCAATACCTCGGCATCGCGGATCACTCGAAATCCTCCTTTCAAGCGCACGGCCTCGACACGGATCGCCTGCTCGCACAGATCGCGGAGATTCACGCGATGAACGAGGCGCGCGGCCCCGGCTTCAAAATTTTCACCGGCAGCGAAGTCGATGTTTTGAAGGACGGCACGCTCGATTTCCCCGACGAAATCCTCGCCCAACTCGACTACTGCGTGGCAAGCGTCCACAATGTCTTCAACCTCCCCGAAGCCGAGATGACCGCGCGCATCATCCGCGCGATTTCCAATCCGCACGTGACGATGCTCGGCCACCTCACCGGACGCCTGCTGCTCTCGCGCGAACCTTACGCCGTCGATATTCCCGCGATCATCGAAGCCGCCGCCGCGACCGGCACGATCATCGAGCTGAATTGCAGCCCGTGGCGGCTCGACATGGACTGGCGCTGGTGGCCGCTCGCCAAGGAAAAAGGCGTGAAGTGTTCCATCAATCCTGACGCGCATCACCCCGCGCAATTGAACCATCTCTGGTTCGGAATCGGCGCCGCGCGCAAAGGCTGGCTCACGCGCGAGGACGTGGTGAATACGCTGCCGCTCGGCGAAATCGAAGCGGTGCTCGCGGCGAAACGGCGTCTTGTTTCAAGCAAGGCGAAACACTAACCTGCACCGTCGTGAAACTGCTTTTGGAAAACCTCCCGCCCTCGCTGCAAGGCCAGCGCGAAACCCTCGCCCGCTGTCTGGAAGCGATGAACCGCGTGATGCCGCTGCGGGCCGTCTATCTCTTCGGCTCGCACGCCCGCGGCGAAGCGCGCCCGGACAGCGATGTGGATTTGTGCATCGTGGCGGATGGCGCGGAGCGGCAGTTGCAGACGGTTCAAAAATTCAATGCGGCGATTTGGGAGCAGCGACCGTTTCCCGCATTTACGCTGATCCCCATCACGCCGCAGCGTCTCGCGGAAAAGAAAATGGTCGGCGATCATTTTTACCAAACCGTGCTGAACGAAGGAGTGCCCATTGCCTCGGAAAACTGACTCCAGCAATCCTGCCGATTGGATTTGGATTTCTGAATCCGACCTCTTCGTGCTGGCGGACCTCGCGAACCGGCAAATGGGTTACGAAATCTGCCAGAGCAAGCTGGCGGAAGTGATCGAAAAAGTCCTCAAAGCGGAATTGATCCGGCAAGGCTGGTTTCTGGTGAAGACGCATGACCTTCTTGTGTTGTTGCAGGAGCTTGAACCGCGCGATGCTGCGTTGGCGGCTGAGTTCAGATCGCTCGTTGACGGGTATGCCACGGCATATTTCACGGGCCGGTATCCCGGTTTCGATTTGGAAGATCCCGATTGGCCTCCGTTGCGCGAACACATTGCGCAGGTGCAAGCGCTGCTTGCAAAAGTGAAAGCGCGGATCGTTTAGCGCGCGAATGACCCTCGTCATCGCTTCCATCGCGCTGCTCGCGTATCTGCTCGGCTCGATTCCGTTCGGGCTTTTGGTGGGAAAGTCACAGGGCATCGACGTGCGCGAGCATGGCAGCAAGAACATCGGCGCGACGAATGTGTGGCGGGTGATGGGGAAAAAATTCGGGCTGATTACTTTCGCGTGCGATTTGGGAAAAGGCTGGCTCGCGGTCGCGCTCGGGCAGTGGATCGCGGCGCATTGGGCGGTCCGCGTTGAGTTGCCGCACATGCACGAGCGGATCGATTTTTTCGATCCCGGTTATGCCGGAATCACCGCGGCGATCGGCTGCATTCTCGGGCATAATTTTCCCGTGTGGCTGCGCTTCAAAGGCGGCAAGGGTGTGGCGACTTCGCTTGGCGTGATCTTCGGCATGATGCCGCTCGCGGCGCTCATCGTATTCGCGATTTGGGGCGTGGTTTTCAGACTCTCGCGCTACGTGTCGCTCGCATCGCTGGTGGCCGCGGTGGCGCTTCCGGTCACAGTCATCGGGCTCATGTTCGCCGGGCAGATTCGCGGCTGGGCATACTTTTACTTCGCGTGCGCGGCGGCCATTCTGGTCGTGCGACGGCACCGCGAAAACATCCGCCGGCTCGTCGCGGGCACTGAAAATCGCTTCGGCAAACCCACCACCACAAAATGAATTTCACACACATCGGCATCGTCGGCGCGGGCGGCTGGGGAACGGCGCTGGCGCTCGTGCTCGGTGAAAGCGGCGTGCCGGTGACGCTGTGGGGCCACGACGCGCGGGAGATCGCGGCCATCGCGGCGAAGCGTGAAAACGTGATCTATCTTCCCGGCGTCGCGCTGCCGGAATCGTTTCAATACACGGGCGAACTCGCGGACCTCGCCGCGTGCGATCTGCTCGTCCTCGCCACGCCGTCGAAGGCCACGCGCGAAGTTTCCGCGCGTCTCGCCGCGACCGCATTGCGCGACGACGCGGTGCTTCTGACCTGCACGAAAGGCGTCGAGCGCGGCACGGGATTGCGCATGAGCCAGCTCGTCGCGGAAGCATTTCCCAAGCACGCGATCGCCGCGCTTTCCGGTCCGAGCCATGCCGAGGAAGTCGCGCGCCGCGCGCCGACCGCGGTGGTGATTGGCGCCACGGATGCGTCCGTTGCGCAGCGGCTCCAGCGCGTGTTCACCACGCCCGCATTTCGCACTTACACCAATGAAGACGTGGCCGGCGTCGAACTCGGCGGCGCGCTGAAAAACATCTTCGCCCTCGCCGCGGGCGTGAGCGACGGCCTCGGCCTCGGCGACAATACGAAGGCCGCGCTCGTCACCCGCGCGCTCGCCGAGATGACGCGCCTCGGCAGCGCGCTCGGTGGCAAGCGCGAAACCTTTCAGGGGCTCAGCGGCATTGGCGATCTCATCGTCACGTGCTTTTCAAAACACAGCCGCAATCGCGGCGTCGGCGAACGGCTCGGCCGCGGTGAATCGCTCGGCGACATCTCAGGGACGATGCGGATGGTGGCCGAAGGCGTGCCGACGACTTACAGCGCACAAGAGTGCGCCCGCGCGCACGGTATCGAAACGCCGATCATCGACCAGATGCGTGCGCTGCTCGACGGCGCGACTTCACCGCGCGACGCGCTCACCGCCCTGCTCTCCCGCGATCCGCGGCCCGAATAATTACGGCGTGACGACGCGGTAGAAAAACTGCCCCGCCGGGCCGGCCACCGTCGTGCTCGTCGTCCCATCGCCCGCGGAGGGCACATTTTTCAAAAACGTGAACGGTCCACCCGGCGCAGATGCGGTGAAGATGCGATAGTTGAGGCCCACTTTGCTCTGCCACGTCAGCGAGTAGCTCCCGGGCGCGATTGGCTGGAATGCTGTGACGCGCAGCACCGATTGCGGCACGCGCGGATCGGTGTGCGCGATGAATTCGTGAAGGTTGTCGAGCCCATCCCCGTCGGTATCGAGGCCGGAGTCGGACACGTTTTTTTTCAGACCATAGAAAGCTTCCCAGCCATCGGGAATTCCGTCGCCGTCGCCGTCCAGCTTCCCGAGATAATCCGGCGCGCGGACGCCACGATTGGACGTGCCGGTGTTGGTGATGACGCTCCAATTTGCGAAGAATTCCGACACCGCGTCGCCGGCGGGATTGAGCTGGATGTAGCTCCACTCGACCGCGCCAGTGGCAAAAGAAATCCGTTCCGAAACGTCCGCGCCACTCGCCGCGTTGAAGGTCTGTTTGGTGAAGTAACACGTCGTTGCTTTGAGGTCCCAAAGCTCGATCCGATTCGGACTGCGCAGCGCGACCACCATCTTGATCGTCGCCAGCGGAGCGCCTTGCGCGAGCCTCTGAAAGAACAGCGGCGTCGCGGCATCCACTTTTTTCACGATCGAAAATTCAGAGAACTTCAATTTCCCGACACCGGCACCGCCAGAGGTGCTCCCGATCGTTACGGGCGTTTCAGCGCCGGCCTCGAATGACGATGCCTCGATCCATCCCGAGTAAATCGGATCGACCGATCCGCCAGCGATCACAGGTCCGCTTGACGGTGTCACTTCGAGAAAGACATCGAAAGCCGCATCGGCCCGCGACGTGAGCAGGACGAGGCAAAGAAGGAAAGCAGCGCGCATGGCGATCTGCGGATTAATTGACTTCGAAAGTGGCGTTGTTGAGCACCTGACTCCACGACCGAATCACCGGAGTTTGTGGAACTCCACCCACGATCGGGACGGTCGTGATGCGCTGCGCTCCACAGAGCATCTTGATGTTCTCGCGGACCGTGTCGTCACCAACAGTCGTCGTGCTCGCGGTGCTGACGAAAAATACCAGCCTGAGTTCCACTCGGAAAAACACCGTCGGAGTTCCGCCGACCGGCCTCACGAATTCGATCGTCAGATCTCCGTTCGTCTGCCCGCCCAAATTCTGTCCCGATGCCAAAAATGAGAAGATTTGCGGCGTGAGCCGATCCACCACTTTCGAGATGGCGATGGGATCAAACGCCAACTTTCCCACGCCAGCACCACCGGAGGCGGAGCCGATCGTCACCGGCGTGGACGCGCCCAGCGAAATCGAATCCAACTCCGCCCATCCGGCACGACCCGCGGCGGTCGATTCTCCGTTCCACGGCGACAAGCCATTCAGGAATTTTGCGTAAATGGTGACCTGCGCCATGGAGCGCGAGGCACCGACAGTGAGCGCGACTGCGAGGACGAGCAGCGCGGCGATTCGGCGAAATGCAAAGGTGAATTTTGTATTCATGGCAATATGAAGAACGCTCCGGCGGTTTTAGTTTTCTCCACCCGCCGCGTCAATCCCAAGATGCTGCCTCGGTCTCCCGCGATTGCCCGCAGATCTTGGCTAAGTCGGCATCGCCGAGCCAATGCTGACTTCGCCCGCGGACAACGTCGCGAGCGTGCCGTCGCTTTGGCGGAGCAGGAGCTGGCCGCTGGCGTCGAGGTTTTCAGCGACGCCTTCGATGACGGAGTCCGCCGCGCGCACTTGCACCCAGCGCCCGAGCAGCACACTGCGGCGCGAGGCTTCGGCGACGAGTTGATCGAAGCGGCGCTCGAGATCGGCGTATCGCGCGTCGAGTTCGCGCAGGATCGCGGCGGCCAGCGCGGCGCGGTCGATCGCACGATTCGTTGCGACCCGGAGCGACGTGGCGATGGCGGCGAGATTTTCGGGGAAATCTTCGCGCGCGTGATTCGCATTCAGGCCGATGCCGATGACGGCGAAATTTTCCTGCGCCTGATCCTGCGCCGTCTCGATGAGGACTCCCGCGATCTTCCTGCCATCGACGAAGATATCGTTTGGCCATTTGATCCCCGCACTGACGCCCGTCGCGCGCTCGATGGCCGACGCGATCGAGACGGCCGCCCAAGTCGTGAGTCGCGGCCAGTGTTCCTGCGGAAACGTCGGACGCAGCAGCAGCGAAAACCACAGCCCGAGATGCGACGCGGATTCCCAGCGGCGACCAAAGCGCCCGCGTCCCGCATTTTGTTTCTCCGCGAAAATGGCGAGTCCGCTCGCCGCGCCGCTCCTGCCCAGCTTCGCGGCCCGGTCATTCGTCGAGTCGGTTTCCTCGAAAACGACAATCTCGCGAACCAGCGCGCAATTTCCCAAACGCGAATCCAGGTCCGCTGCGATCAGCCGATCCGGCGCTCCAGTGAGTCGATAGCCCAGTCCCGGACGTTCATCGAACTCGAAACCCGCCTCGCGCAATTCATCCACGAGCGCCGCGACTCCCGCGCGCGTTGAGCCGATTTGCGCGGCGAGTTCCGTGGGCGGCGTGTGAATCGTCGAGCCACGCAGCGCCCGCAGCAGCGCGGCATCCAGCGATTTCACGGGAGCAGCTCCAGCGAAAAATCCATCGACCGCGCCGAGTGCGTGAGCGCGCCGGATGAAATGAAATCCACGCCCGTCGCCGCGATGCCCGCGACGGATTCCAGCGTCACCCCGCCGCTCGCCTCAAACTGCACGCGCCCCTTCCCGAGCCGCACCGCGGTCGCCATCTGTTTCAGCGGCATGTTGTCGAGCAGGATGACATCCACGCCGCTCAATTTCAGAAACGCCGCGACCTGCTCCAGCGTGTCCGCTTCCAGCTCGACGCGGATGCCGGGATGTTTTTTGCGAAAGCGCGAAATCAAGTCCTGGAGCTGATCCGCGCTCCCCGCCGCGAGCAGATGATTATCCTTCACCATCACCATGTCATAGAGCCCGAAGCGGTGATTCACCCCGCCGCCCGCCATCACCGCCGCCTTTTCCAGCGCCCGCAGCCCCGGCGTCGTCTTGCGCGTATCGAGGATGCGCGCCTTGCGTTTGCCCACTGCTTTCACGAACTGCGCCGTGAGCGTCGCGATCCCGGAAAGATGCTGGAGAAAATTCAGCGCCACGCGTTCCGCCGTGAGGACCGAGCACACCGCGCCCTCGATCTCGATCACCGTGTCGCCCTTCTTCACACGGCTCCCGTTGTTCGCGATCACCTTCGCGCGCGTCTTCGGATCGACGCGCCCGAACACTTCCGCCGCCGTGTCCACTCCGGCGACGACGGCCTCCTCCTTCGCGAAAATGCGTGCGCGCCGCAGCTCCGTGCCAGTGAAGTATCGCGACGTGAGATCCCCCGAACCGATGTCCTCCGCGAGTGCGATGGCGATCGGATCGTGCTGCGTCGGGCGCGCCGGATCGGGCAGGGCTTTCATCCTAAAAACGCGGGAACAGGATGTTGGTTCACGAACGTGTTGTTAGAGGTCCACGCCCGGCAATGTCACGCGCGAACACACGCTGCGCCCCGGTAAAAGCACCTCGGGACCGATGGAATGCACGCTCCGGCACGCTCGAAAGCCGCACGCGTGTCGAATAGTTGCACATGGAGCCCGAGATCAATGTCTCTCGCTCGACCAATTTCGCGACAGGGAAAGCAATAGCCTGCGAAGATACTGTCCTGACACTACTGCCTTGCGTCGATTCCGCCGTGAGCCCGCCTGGCCACGGCGCGTTCGGTGTAGGATGAGGGACTACAGAAGAAACGTCCTTATGCTGCTATCCAGTCCCCTGGCGAAAATGATATGCCTCACTTATTCGGTCGGTCTTCACTGCCAGCCACCGCAGATAATCCTCCACGCTTTATGAAATTCCGCTTCCTTCTCACCGCCACTGCCTTTGCACTCGCGATCACCCACTCCCAAGCCGCCATCATCTCCGCGACCGGCGCGACGACAAACATGGGCTCGGGTTTTGGCACCCTTTTAAGCAACACCATCAATGGCGTGGGCCTGAGTTCGCTGAACCTTGCGGCGACACACGCCGCCACCCTTCCGGGTAACTCCTGGGTCTCGGCGGGAGGCATCCTGACGGGCAACATTACCTTCGGGCTCGGCGGGCTCCATACGCTCGATGGCTTCTCGTTTTGGAACCAGAACAACGGTGGCCCGGGGGCTCTCGGCAGCACCGGCATCCAGAATCTCCTGATCAGCTATTCGCCGGACAATGTGACCTTTCTTCCCCTCCCAGGAGCCCCGACGGCCTTTGACCAGGCGACGACATCCATCAGTTCCGCCGAGCAGTACTCATTTGTGCCAGTGCTCGCCAGATCCGTGCGGTTCACGGTGCAATCGAACTATGGCGACGCCGCCCAGACTGGGTTTGCGGAGGTTAAGTTCAGCGGTGCAGCGGTGCCCGAACCCGGCACGGCGCTCTTCGGGCTCGCGCTCTGCGGCATGGCCGTCACGCGCTGCCGCCGGTAGCCGGTATTGATTTCAAACAAAAAGAAGTCGCGTGGCGAAGAGGAGAGGGTCAGCTCTATGATTCCGAAATTTTCTTCGCTCTCAAGTTGCACTTTGTGAACGAGGAAATCATACCGTCTTGCAGAATTGAGGTGGCAGTTCCGGTGCGGGGAGCGCGGTGAAAAGTAGGCGAGGTTTTCAACCTCGCGCGGATGCGGGCGACGCCGGGTCCCCGGCGCTTTTTCCGTCTGCGGTGCGAGGTTGAAAACCTCGCCTACTTTGGCCGCTCGCACGGGTCACTTTATTTCTGAAAGATGGTATCACTCGTCGCCCATGAAATCGCGAGGCACATGCTCGCGGAGGTCCATCGCGCCATGCAGGATGCGGGTGATTTCCACCCGACCGTCGCGCGTGCGTTAGATGATGAGGTGGCTACCGCAAACACGCGCCCGCGATCTCCGATAAATGTCGGGCCGCAACCGCCAGCGATCGGGGTCGGCGGCGATTTCTTCGAGCGCATCCCACAAGGCACCCACCCATTTCACCGCCTGCTCCCCGCCCCATTCACCTACCGTGAAATCGTGAATAAGAACGATGTCGTCGAGGGCGAGTTTGGAAAACCTCAGGCGCATGAACCGGCGGCGCGCCGCTGAGCCAGCCGCTCCATCAGTTCTTCGGGGGAAACATCCTCACACTCACCGGCATCGAGCTGGGCGAAGCCATCCGCGGCCTGCGCGCGCACCCACTCATACGCGGCATCGCGGGCGAATTCGCGACGCAATGCCTCATAAACCAGTTCACTCTCGCTCGCGCAAAGGCCGGCGTTCACTTTGTCACGAACGATGCGGTCGAGTGCAGGCGGCAGTGTGATGTTCATAAGTTGGCTAAGTGATCAGCGGATGTTAATCGAAGTGCTACGCACGCGGCTAAGTGTCAAACCTCAGCTCCCGGGCGATTCTTGAGGGATCTCAAAACAACTCCGGCTGCGGGGAGCGATAGACGCTTTGGCCGCGGACGTAAGTCTCCACCACGGCCTCCGGGCCGCAGCGGTAGATGCAGAGGCTGAGGATGTCTTCGGCGGTGAGGTCGGAAGTACCCTTCGCGCTTTTGCGGTAGGGGAGCAGCGTGCCGTAGTCGATGACGGTGAGGTCGGCTTCCTTGCCGATGTCGAAGGTGCCGAGGATTTCGCCTTTTCCGAGCGCGTCGGCGGCACCCTGCGTGGCGAGGTAGAGCGCGTCGGCGGGCGAGGGGACTTGCACGTTGGGCTCGTAGAAGGAGCGGGCTTTTTGGGATTCGATCGCGCACCGCATCACGCGCCAGAGATTCAGTTCGGGGCCGGCGGCGACGTCGCTGCCGAGGCCGATGCGGAGGCCGGAGCTGCGCATGGTATCGAGCGGGAGGATGCCGCTGCGGAGGAAGAGATTGGCGGTGGGGCAATGCGCGATATTTGCCCCGCGCGCGGCGAGAGTTTCGCGTTCGCGCTGGCTGAGGTGGATGCAGTGGCCGAGCACGGTGCGCGGGGTGAGCAGGCCGCACTGGTCGTACACATCGGTGTAATCCTGCGCCCAGGCGAACTGATGCTTCACCTTCTCGATCTCGCCGCTGTTTTCGGCGAGGTGCGTCTGGATGTATGCGCCGGTCGTGGCCGCGAGTTCGGCGGCGGCGCGCATGAGTTTTTCGCTGCAACTCACGGCGAAACGCGGGCTGACGGCGTACTCGATGAGGCCCGCCGCCGCACCGTGCCATTTGCGGCAGAGGCGCTCGGATTCGTGCAGGGAAACGGAGCGGATTTTGCTCGGCTGGAGCGCGCCGTAACTGCCCACGTCCATCATCATTTTTCCCATGATGATGCGCAGCCCGCTTTTCGCGGCGGCCTCGAACGCGGCATCGCACGAGTCTTCGTAAATCGCGGTGTAGAGCATCGCGGTGGTCGTGCCCTGCTTCGCGAGTTCGGCGAAAAAGGCGGCGGCTTCGCGGCGTCCGCGCGGGCCGGTGAATTCGCGCTCCAGCGGGAAAATATGCTGGCGCAGCCACGGCAGCAGATCGCTCGTGCCGCGCGCGACGGCGGGGTACTGCGGGACGTGCGCGTGGAGGTCGATGAGGCCGGGGAAAATGGCGACGCGATTCGAGTGGTGCCAGCGCACGGGCTGGTCGCGCGGCTTTTTGGAAAGGGTGTCGTAGTCGCCGACCTCGGCGATTTCGCCGTTGTCGATGACGAGAGCGCCGTCGCTCCAGGTCCGCACTTTTCCGCCGTAGTCCGGCGCGTCGATGAGCCAGCCGCGGATGCCGGTGAGCGTGCCCCCGGCGGCCATCAGGCTTGCGGAAGGGCGTCGAGCGCGAGTGCGGCGTTGCCGATGATGCCCGCTTCATTGCCCAGCGTGGCGGGCAGGATGCGGAGGTGCGCGTTGAAAACGGGGATGGTGCGCGCTGTGATCTCGCGGCGGATGGGATCGAACAGGAGATCGCCCGCATTCGCGACGCCGCCGCCGATCACGATCGTGTCCGGATTCACAATCCACACGACGCTCGCGAGCGCCGCGCCGATCTCGGTGCCGAGCGCATTCCACAATCCGCGCGCGATTTCATCGCCCGCGTGCGCGGCCTTTGCGAGCGCGAGCGGCGTGCAATCCCCGGTCGTTTTGGTGATGCCGGAAGCCGCGTAGAGTTTCACCGCGCGCTCGGCGATTTGGACGTTGCCGACGTATTCTTCGAGCCCGCCGAAATTCCCGTATGGCCCGCGGATGCCACGGTAGTCGATGCTCATGTGGCCGATCTCGCCCGCGGCGAGCGTCGCTCCGCGGTAGAGCTTTCCATCGAGGATGAGCGCGCCGCCGACGCCGGTGCCGAGGGTGATGCAGACGGCGTGTTGCGCGCCGACCGCCGCGCCGTATTTCCATTCGCCGTAAGCCATCGCGTTGGCGTCGTTTTCGATGATCGCGGGAAGTCCCGTGCGCTCCGTCAGCATTGATCGCAGTGGCACCTCGGACCAGCCCGCGACGTTCGTCAGCGAATGCACGATGCCATTCACGCTATCCACGAAACCGGGCAGTCCGACGCCGATCGCGGCGACGGACGGATGCACCGTGCGCAGCGTGGCGACGACGTGAATGATCGCATCGACGAGCGAAGCGGCGGAGTGGTGCTGCTGGGTGTCGATGGGCGGGCCGTGGAGCAGGATGTGGGCGCCATCGACGACGGCGGATTTGATGCTGGTGCCGCCGAAGTCGATGCCGATAGCCGTTCGTGGGGTGTTCATATCGCGCGAAAATCGGGAGAGTGCGGAGCGTTTCCGGGCAAGTCAATCCGTGAGCGGAAATCGCTGGCCTCGCGGTCACGGAAAGCGGTAGTTCCTATTTCTGAATGAACGTCCAGCCCGCCATCATTCCCCCGCTCGATCCCGGATTTGTGCCCGCCATCCTTTGGAATCGCGCGTATCGCGCCAAGTGCGGCGCGGAGCCCGGCGCGCACCCGCTCGCGATCGCGGTGGAGCGCACGGATGGCACCGTGTCGCGCTTCGACACGATCGTGCTGCCGCATGTCGGCGCGCACATTCCGCTCAATCGGAAATACGTGGAGCGGCTCGTGAAATTCCTGCTGTGGGCGCGCGGCGGGTATCGCGTGATCATCGGCGGTGACGACGCGATCGCGGTGATGCTGCGCGGGATTTATTCGGCGGGCGGCGAGCGGAAATTTGACTACGAATTCATGGGGCCGCGCGTGTATGGGCGGACGATGGAAGTCGAGTCATGCGCGCTCGCGGACGCGCCTGCGGTGCGTGAAATTTCCATCCCGCTCGGGCGACATCTCGATGGCTGCCGCATCGGTTTCGATCTCGGCGGGAGCGATCGGAAATGCGCCGCGGTCATCGATGGAAACGTCGTCTTTTCCGAGGAGGTGACGTGGGATCCGTATTTTGAAAGCGATCCGCAATATCACTACGACGGCATCCAGGACACGCTGCGCCGCGCCGCCGCGCATTTGCCGCGCGTGGATGCGATCGGCGGCAGTTCGGCGGGCGTGTATGTGAACAACGAAGTGCGCGTCGCTTCGCTCTTCCGCGGCGTTTCGCCGGAGGATTTCGAGAAGCGCATCCGCCGCATCTTTTTCGATCTGCAAACGGAGTGGAACGGCATCCCGTTTGAGGTCGTGAACGATGGTGAAGTGACGGCGCTCGCGGGCTCGATGAGCCTTGGCGAAAACGCGGTGCTCGGCATCTCGATGGGCACGAGCGTCGCGGGCGGCTACGTCACCGCCGATGGCTCGATCACGCCGTGGCTGAACGAACTTGCCTTTGCCCCGATCGACTATCGCGACGACGCGCCGGCTGATGAGTGGAGCGGCGACATCGGCTGCGCGGTGCAATACTTTTGCCAGCAAGGCGTCGCCCGCCTCGCCCCGCTCGCGGGTCTCACGTTGCCAAAGGAAATGAAGTTCGCCGAGCAGCTCGTGGAAGTGCAAAAACTGATGGCCGCTGGCGACGAACGCGCTCGCCGGATTTACGAAACGATCGGCATCTGCTTCGGCTACTCGATCGCGCACTACGCCGAGTTTTACGACATCCGCGTGCTGCTCATCCTGGGCCGCGTGACGAGTGGTGAGGGCGGCGAGATCATCATCCAAAAAGCGCGCGAAGTCCTGGATGCCGAATTCCCCGAACTAGCCACGCGCATTTCCCTCCGCACGCCGGACGAAAAAGACAAGCGCCACGGCCAAGCCGTCGCCGCCGCGAGCCTGCCCGCGCTCGCTCGCTGAGGCGTGAGCCGCCAAAAGGGCGGTGCTTCAAAAGACTTTCCGCAAAGCCGTGTGTTCGTCGGTGTGGCGGGTTACAAACGTTTCGTTGCCGCGAATTTCCCCGCGGCACCACCGCCCCATGAAAACATCCCTCCGCCTCCTCGCGTTCACTCTCGCTCTTGCGCTGCCAATAAAAGCGCAGCAGCCCGTCCCGCTCCGGCTCACCATCCCCGCGTCGCCGCCGCCGGGCGTGCAGCGGGAGGCTTTCCTCGGATCGAGCGTGGCGGTGGCGGGCGGCTACGCGGTGGCGGGCGCGCCGGATGACGATGCGGGCGCGCAGGATTCGGGCGTGGTGAAAGTGTTCGACTCGCGGACGGGCGCGCTGCTTTTCGTCCTGCGAAATCCCAACCCGGCATACAGTGCCAAGTTCGGCGCGGCGGTGGCTCTCTCGGGCGCGCTGCTGGTGGTGGGGACTTACAATGACAGCACGGGAGCGGTCGCGGCGGGGAGCGCGTTTGTGTACGATCTCGGGAGCGCCACGCCGACGCGGCCTGTTTTCACGCTGAACCATCCGAGCCCGTCGGCGTATGGCCGCTTCGGCTACGCAGTGGCGATCTCCGGTGCGCGCGTGGCGGTGGGTGCGTACGGGGACGATGCGGGCGCGACCGACAGCGGGAGCGCGTACGTGTATGACCTCGGCAGCGCCGCGCCCACCGTCCCGGTGCTTATTTTGCACAATCCCGAACCCGCGGCGGGCGATTATTTTGGCAGCGGGATTTCCATCTCCGGTTCGCGCCTCGTGGTGGCGGCGACCGGGGATGACACGGGCGCGAGCAGCGCCGGCAGCGTTTATGCGTACGATCTCGGCAGCGCCGTGCCTGCGGTGCCCATCGCGAAGCTGCCCAATCCGCATCCGGTCGCGAACGATTCCTTCGGCAACGCCGTGAAAATTTCCGGCACGCGCGTGGTCGTGGGGAATATCTGGGACGACACGGGTGCGACGAATGCGGGGAGCGCGTATGTCTTCGATCTCGCGGCCAGCACGCCCGCGGTTCCCGTGCTCGTTTTGCCCAATCCGAATCCCTCGGAGAGCGACTACTTCGGCGGCGCGGTCGCGATCTCCGGCGCGCGCGTCGTCGTCGGCGCTTACTTGAATGACGCGGGCGCGCTCAACGACGGGAGCGCATATGTGTACGACCTCGATAGCGCCGCGCCCGCAGTGCCCGTCGTCATCCTGAACAACCCCGGGCCGGGGCGAGGCGACCTCTTCGGCTTGTCCGTGGCCATCTCCGGCGCGCGCGTCGCGGTGGGTGTGCCGTACGATGACGCGGGCGCGACCGACGCGGGCGGCGCGTATGTTTATGAAATGGACAGCGCCACGCCAACGGTGCCGGTGGCCACGCTGCCAAATCCCGATTCGGAGTCCGGTGATTTCTTCGGCATCTCGGTCGCCATCTCCGGCTCGCTGATGGTGGTGGGTTCGCCCTACGACGATGCGGGCGGGGGCAGATCGGGGAGCGCACATGTCTTCGATCTGAACAGCAGCACGCCCGCAGTGCCCATCTTCACCCTGCGCAAACCGGGACCGGCGGCCGGCGACTACTTTGGCGTCGCGGTCGCGATCTCCGGCACGCGTGTCGTGGTGGGTGCGCTCGGGGACGACACGGGCGCGACCGACGCGGGCGGCGCGTATATTTATGAACTCAGCAGCGCCACACCCGCGGTGCCCGCATTCACTTTGCACAAGCCCGGCCCGGCGGTGAACGACGACCGCTTCGGGACTGCGGTGGCCGTGGACGGCACGCGCGTCGTGGTGGGTGTGCCCTTTGACAAAACGGGGGCGGAGAAAGCGGGGAGCGCGTATGTCTATGATCTCGCGAGCAGCACGCCGACCGTGCCGGTGGTCACGCTGAACAATCCCGGCCCGCAGAGTTATGAATACTTTGGGACCGCCGTAACCATCGCCGGCACGCGCGTGGTGGTGAGTGCTCCCTATGACAACACGGGAGCGGGACAGACGGGGAGTGTGTATGTGTATGACATCGGGAGCGCCGCGCCCGCCGTGCCGGTCTTCGCGTTGAACAATCCCGGACCGGGATTCAATGACTCGTTTGGCAATGCGGTGGCGATGTCCGGCGCGCGCGTGGCGGTGGGGGCCGCCTATGACGGTGCGGTCGCGATCGAAGGCGGGAGCGTTTACATCTATGACCTCGGCAGTGGCACCCCGCTCGTCCCGGTCGTGAGGCTGAACAAACCAAGCCCCGCGGATTTCGAGAACTTTGGCCGGTCGGTGTCCATCTCCGGCACGCGGATCGTGGTGGGCGCTCCCTACGACGATCCGGGAGAAGCCGCTGCGGGAAGCGCGTACGTTTTCGATCTCAGGAGCAGCACGCCTGCGGTGCCGGTTGCCACACTGCGCAAACCCGGCCCGGCGTTGAATGACAACTTCGGCACCTCCGTGGTCATCGTCGGAAACACCGTTGCCATCGGCACGCCCAAGGGCGACTCACCGCAAGCGGTCACCGGCTACGTCTATCTTTTCGACACCTTGCCGGGGATCGCGATTCTCACCGGTCCAAATGCGCGGACCGATTCCACCAGCGCGATCTTCACCTTCGCAGGCATCGACGGGGCGACCCCGCCGGGCGCGTTCACTTTTGAAATCAGTCTCGACGGCGCGCCGTTCACACCGGCCATCAGCCCGCTCGTTTTCTCCGATCTCGCCGCTGGCCCGCACACGCTCGCCGTCCGCGCGATCGATGCCGCTGGAAATGTGAGCGCGACTCCCACCGTGTTCGCGTGGACCATTATAGTTTCCCGCCCGATCCACGACGCGCGCTACACCGAAGGCCGCGCGGTGCCCGGCGCGGGCGGCGGCGGCATCCCCGCGGATGCTGTGTGGACGGGCTTTGGCGAGCCGGCGATCAATGACGCGGGCGCGATCGCCTTTCTCGGAAAATGGAAAAGCGCGTCCGGCGCGGGCGCGGGTATTTTTGTGAATGACACGCTGATCGCGCGGAAGGGCGGCGCGGAAAGATTCGAGAGTTTCAAAGACCCGGTGCTCGATGCCGCCGGGCATGTGGCCTTCCTCGCGAGGATCGACGGCGCGAAACGGGACGAGGATTCCGTGCTCGCGACGAATGCTTTTGGCGCGCTGGAAATCGTGGCGCGCGAAGGCGCGGCGACCGCCGAGCCGGGAGCGCCGATGCTCGATCGGATCGAGAGCATCTCGCTCGTGGATGGCGAAATCCTTTTCACCGCCAGGCTGGAAGGCGGCACGCCAAAAGTGACGGACGCGAACAACGCCGCCGCATTCCGCATCTGGAATGGCGGAAGCACGCAGCATGTCGTCCGCGAAGGCGACGCGCTCGGCGCGACCACGGTGCGCAGTTTCAAACTGCTCACCGCCGTCCCCGGCTCACCCGGCCAGAAACGCGCGCACGCGGCGGGCGTGGCGACCTTCCTCGCGCTGCTCGCGGATGGCACGCAAGCCGTGGTCGAGAACGCGCGCGGGTCGCTCTACATTCGCGAGTCCGAGTTCCAGCACTACGGCGCGATCGCCACCGCCGCATCGAATCTCGCCTTCGTCGCGACGCGGGATGGCGGCGTGAAAAGCATCTTTTTAGGCGACGCGGAATACATCGATCCAGTCGCGCAGATCGGACAAGCGACCGGCGTGGGCGCGACGAAATTCGCCGGGTTCCAAGACCCCGTGCTCGCGCCCGGCACGAACCAGGTGGCCTTCCCCGCGACCCTCCGCGGCACAACCCGCGCGCAAGACGAAACGCTCTGGTGGCAGCCCCGCACGGGTCCGCTCACGCTCCTCGCCCGCGAAGGCGCGCAACCGCCCGAAGTGCCCGCCGGAGCAAAGTGGGATGATTTCAAAAGCCTCGCTTTCCCCGGCGGTTCTGGCGAAGCGGATTCTCTGCGCGGCCCGATCTTCCTCGCGACCATGCAGCGCGGCGCGGGCGGCATGCATCAAAGGAACGACGAGGGCGTGTGGGCCGTCGATTCCGAAGGCGCGCTGCGCCTGCTCTTCCGCGAAGGCGGCACGGTCGCGGGCGGCATCGCGAAAACGATTGCGGTGCTCCATGCCGTCCCCGGTTCGCCAGGCGTGACGCGCGCCTTTAACAACGAAGCCCAAGTCGCGTGGCGCGCGACTTTCACCGATGGCACCAGCGCCATCGTGGTAACTCAGGTGCCCTAGCCGCCGGGCTGGCGCGACGCCGAATCGGACGGCGTCGGTTGGCGGGCTGATGCCGATCGGGCTGGGAAATCTCGCTCGCCAGGGGCGCGCGGCGCGGCGGTCGATGCGCGATCGGATTGGGGCGTAAATTTTACTAACCATAAAATTGACAACGAATGAATTTTTGGTAAAACGACACGCGCCCGGCATCCCCAGACCCATTTTTTCACACCGCCGCGGCCATTTTTCCTCAATGATTTCCTCCCCGCGCACATGGATTTTCGCGCTGTTTGCGGCGTTGCTCGCCGCCCTGCCTGGTGCTGCGCGGGCAACGGGGACGCTGCGACTGGAGTTTCGCGCGGAAGAAAAGGGCGCGGCTGAAATCACGCGGCTCGACTGGCTCGTGTCAGGGCTGGCATTGCAGCGGAAGGATGGATCGTGGACGGAGGGGCGCGACTGGTTTGGCTACTTGAGCGCGCGGGAAGGGCGGCTGCAGGTCGATGCGGACGGGGTGTTGGCGGAAGACTTTCGCGCGATCCGTTTCCGCGTCGGTGTGGATGCGGCGGCAGATCAGGGCGACCCCGCGCGGTGGCCGGCGGAGCACGCGCTGAATCCGACGGTGAACCATCTGCATTGGGGCTGGCAGGGTGGTTACGTTTTTATGGCGGTCGAGGGGCGGTCGGTGGGCACGGGATTTTCGTATCATCTCGCGGGTGCGGCGAAGCCGATGGTGGTGGAATTGCCCGTCGAGTTTCGCGGCGGTGGGCCAGTGACGATCCGCGTCGCGCTGGATGCGGCGAAGGTGCTCGCGGGCGTCGATCCGGCGCGCGATGGCATCGCGACGCACTCGCGTCCCGGCGATGCGCTGGCGGTGCGGCTGAAGCAGAACGCGGCGTCGGCATTTAGCGTCGCCGGAGTTCACTACGATCTGCTGCAAACCGCGCCCGCACTGAAAAAGACGGCCACGCGGCCCGCGGGCACGACGCCATTCGCGTTGGCAATCACGCAGCGTTTTCCGCAGGTGAATCTCCCCGCCGACAATCCGCTCACCGTCGAGGGAGTCGAGCTTGGTCGCCGCCTCTTCCACGACCCGCGTCTTTCCATCAATGCCACGCAATCGTGCGCGTCGTGCCACGATCGCGCGAACGCGTTTGCCGATCCGCGCAAGTTCAGCGCCGGCGCGGAAGGCCAGCTCGGGAAACGCAATGCGATGCCGCTGTTCAATCTGGCGTGGGCGCAATCGTTCTTCTGGGATGGGCGCGCAAAGTCGCTCCGCGAGCAAGTGCTGATGCCGATTCAGGACTCGCACGAGATGAATGAGCGGCTCGATCGTGTGGTCGCGAAGCTCGCGGTGGACGCGGCGTATCCGGCGGAATTTGAGCGCGCGTTCGGACATCGCGAGATCACCCCGGAACGCCTCGCGATGGCGCTCGAACAATTCCTCCTCACGCTGATCTCGCAGGAGTCGCGGTTCGATCGCGCGGCGCGAAAACGTGCGGAGATGACGGAGGAGGAGAAGCGTGGGCTCCAGCTTTTCGTCACCGAATTCGACCCGGCGCGCGGGCTGCGCGGCGCGGATTGTTTTCACTGCCACGGCGGCACGCTCTTCACGGACAATCTGTTTCACGACAACGGCCTCGCGCTCGATGAAACCGACCTCGGTCGCATGGCCGCGACCGGGCTCGCCAGCGATCGCGGCAAATTCAAAGCGCCCTCGCTGCGCAATCTCGCCGTCACCGCGCCGTACATGCACGACGGACGTTTCGCGACGATCGAGGAAGTCGTGGAGCACTACGACTCGGGCGTGCGGCGGAATGCAAACCTCGACCCAAATCTCGCGAAGCATCCCGAAGCCGGACTGCAACTCACTGCCGACGAAAAGCGGGCGCTCGCCGCCTTTCTCAAAACGCTGACCGACGAAACTTTCACTCACGCAGATCCCGCAACCCCACCGCTCGTTTTCCGAGCCACAACCACCGACGTACGATGAAACCCACCCACTCCATCTCCCGCCTACTGCTGCCCGCGCTGCTCGTGCTCGCTTCGCACGGGGTTGCCGGCCCGGACGATCACGTGCTCAGCGACCAGCTCGCCGCCGAGGCTGCGGCGCTCGCGCCCGCTTTCGTCGCACCCGCCGCTGCCGCGCCTGCCGATCCGACTGGCGCCGGCGCGTGGGGCGCGGTGATTGCCTGGACGCCGCACATTCCCGTCACGGCCGCGACGCTGCCCGATGGCCGCTTGCTCACGTTCGCGTCGAATCAGCGCACCACTTTCCCCGGCGGCCCCGAGTTCACGTACGCCGCCGTCTGGGATCCGGCGACCGGCGTTTTCACCGAATTCAACAACACCCGCCACGACATGTTTTGCGGCGGCACCGCGATGCTGCCGGACGGGCGGGTCGTCGTGAATGGCGGGCGCAACACGACCGTGCTTTCGAGCATCTTCGACTACCGCACCAATCAATGGACGGCCTTGCCAAACATGAATGATCCGCGCTGGTACAACACCAGCGTCGCCCTCTCCGATGGCAACGTCTTCACCGTCAGTGGCAGCGGCGGCTCGAACACGGCGGAGCGCTGGGACTCGGCGTCCGGCTGGCGGCGGCTCACGGGCATTGGCTGGGGCGCGGTCACGAGCCAGCCCGGCTACATCAATATCTGGCACCCCTTCCTGGCGCTCGCGCCGAACGGCAATCTCTTCCACTTCGGGCCGACCGACGTGATGAATTGGGTGAACCCGGACGGTGCCGGTTCGCTCACGCCTTCCGGCCTAAACGTGCCCGGCTCGCACTACCCGAAGGAAGGCGCATCGGCGATGTATGAGGCGGGGAAAATCCTCGTCACTGGCGGCGGCGCGACCACCACGCCGAACCCGAACGACTCGACCACCGGCACCAGCACGAACATCAGCTACACCGTCGATTTGAACGGCCCGACGCCCGTCATCACGCCCGCCGCGTCGATGCAATTCACCCGGCAGTTTGCGAACTCCGTGATCCTGCCGAGCGGCGAAGTCATGGTCATCGGCGGCAACACGAGCGGTTTGAAATTTAACGACACCGGCTCGGTGCTGACGCCGGAAGTCTGGAACCCGCGCACCGGCACCTGGCGCACGCTCGCGAACATGGCGGTGCCGCGGAACTATCACTCCGTCGCGCTGCTGTTGCCCGATGGGCGCGTGTGGTCCGGCGGCGGCGGACTGGGTGGAAATGCAGCGGACCATCGGGATGCGCAAATCTTCACGCCGCCCGCGCTGTTCAATGCCAACGGGACGCCAGCGACGCGGCCAGTGATCACGCAGGCTCCCGCGCAGATTGGCATTGGCGCGCGCTTCACGGTGCTGTCCGAGGCGGGCCTCGCGAAGTTCGCGTTCATCAAAATGTCCTCGCAAACGCATTCGATTAACACCGACGTGCGTTACCTCGAACTCGGCTTCACGGAACCCGCTCCGGGCACCTACGAGATCACCGCGCAAAGCAATCGCAACGTGCTCACGCCGGGCTACTGGATGCTCTTCGCGCTAAATTCCGCGAGCGCGCACTCGGTCGCGAGAATCATCCAGGTGACCGCCGACAACGCGCCGACGATCACGAATCCCGGCGATCAGCTCACTTCACAAAATGCCGCGGCGAGTTTGCAAATCGTGGCATCGGCACCGAGCGGCGGGGCGCTCACCTATACCGCGAGCGGGCTGCCCGCGGGCCTCGGCATCGCGAGCGCCACGGGCCTCATCAGCGGCACCATCACCGCCGCGCCAGCCGTGTATCCCACGACCGTGACGGTCACTGCCCCGACCGGCTCGGCGGCCAGCGCGTCGTTCAATTGGACCGTGCTCCTGCCCAATCTCGGCAGCGGGCAAATCCTGCGCGAATGGTGGCTGGGCATCGCCGGCTCGGCGCTCACCGATCTCACGAACAACGCGGCCTATCCCGCCAGCCCGACGGGCCGCGATTCGCTCACGAGTTTCGAGACGCCGACCGATTGGGCGGACAATCTCGGCCAGCGCGTCCGCGGCTATGTGCATGCGCCGGTGAGCGGCCAGTTTCGTTTCTGGATAGCGGGTGACGACGAGTCGCGGCTGCTGCTCAGCACGAATGCCAGCGCGGCAAACGCGGCGCAAATCGCGCGCGTCCCGAGCTGGAGTTCGTCGCGCGAATGGACGAAATTTCCCGAGCAAACTTCCGCGCTCATCACACTCGTCGCCGGCCAGCGTTACTACATCGAGGCGCTGATGAAAGAAGGCGGCGGCGGCGACAATCTCGCGGTCGCGTGGGCCGTGCCGGGCACGAGCGCGCCGGTCGTGATCTCCGGCCAGTATCTCTCGCCGTTCCTCATCCGTTCGCCGTTGCTCACCTCGCCGGGAAATCAGAGCACCGTCACCGGCTCGAATGTTTCGCTCGCGATCCAGGCAACCGATCCCGATGGCGACGCGATCACTTTTTCTGCCACGGGACTGCCGACGGGACTGGCGATCTCCGCCGCATCCGGCGTGATCTCCGGCACGCCAGCGAGCGCGGGGAATTTCTCCGTGACCGTCACCGCCACCGACGGCGTCAGCACACCGGCTTCGGCGGCGTTTTCGTGGACGATCGTGAATGGACTCACGCTATCCGCGCTCAGCGGAGCGCCGCAGGTGAACGGGACCAATGTGAGCCTCACCGCGGCGAGCACCGGCGGGACGAATCCGCGCTACACCTGGAGCTTCGGCGATGGCTCGCCGGACACGGCGTGGTCGAGTTTCCCGGCCACTGCGCACGCATTCCCCGGACCGGGCCGCTACATCGTCACCATCACCGCGACCGATGACACCGGTCGCGTCGTGAGCACGAGTTTCAACCAGGCGATTCACGCGCCGCTCACCGCGCGCAAGCCCGCAGTCTCGGGCAGCATCGCCTACCAAACACGCGCCACCGGCAACGCGCGGCTGTGGGTCGTGAACCCTGACAACGACAGCGTCAGCGTCTTCGACGCCGTGACGCGCGCGAAACTCGCCGAGACCGCCGTCGGCGCCGCGCCGCGCGCGCTCGCCATCGCGCCCGATGGCCGCGTGTGGGTGACGAATGCGGATGCCGCGACGATCTCGATCCTGAGCAACTCGACGTTTGCGGTCGCGCAGACCATCGCGCTACCGCGCGGCGCGCGGCCATTCGGCATCGCATTCGATCAGGCGAATGCGTGGGTCGCGCTCGAAGCGACGGGTCGTGTGCTGCGGCTCGATGCGGGCGGCGCGCAGACCGCGAACATTGATGTCGGCTTGAATGCGCGACACGTCTCGATCAGCGCGGACGGCGCGCGCGTTTACGTGAGCCGCTTCATCACGCCGCGAATCTCCGGCGAAGAAACCGCCACGATCACCACGACGAATCAAGGCGGCGAAGTTGTCGTCATCGACACCGCCGCGCTCGCCGTCGAGCGCACTATCATCCTTGCCCACAGCGAGGAACTCGACACCGCGATCTCCGGTCGGGGCATTCCAAATTACCTCGGCGCGACGGCGATCTCGCCGGACGGACTCTCCGCGTGGGTGCCGTCGAAGCAGGACAACATCAAGCGCGGCGTCCTGCGCACCGGCCAGCAGCTCACGCACGAAAGTGCGGTGCGCCCGATCGCCTCGCGCATCGACCTCGTCGCGCAGGCAGAGGACTACGGCGCGCGCGTCGATCTCGACAACGCCGGAATGCCGAGCGCGATCTGCTTCGATCCGTGGGGCATCTACGCCTTCACCGCGATCGAGGCCAGCCGCTCCGTCGCGGTCATCGACGTGTGGAATCAGCGGGAAATCGTGCGTTTCAATGTCGGGCGCGCACCGCAGGGGCTCACCATCTCGCCGGACGGCGGCACCCTGTTCGTCCACAACTTCATGGATCGCACCGTGACCGTTCACAACGTGAGCGGCATCATCGGCGGCAGCGAATTGCCCGCGGCGACCGCGGCGACTTTGAATTGCGTGGCAGTGGAAAAACTGGCCGTGCAAGTGCTGCTCGGCAAACAGCTCTTCTACGATGCGAAAGACAACCGCCTCGCGCTCCAGGAATATATTTCCTGCGCCGCCTGCCACAACGAAGCCGGGCAGGACGGCCGCGTGTGGGATTTCACCGGCTTCGGCGAAGGCCTGCGCAACACGATCACGCTGCGCGGCCACGGCGCGCACGGGGTGCCGCACTGGACCGGCAACTTTGATGAAGTGCAGGATTTTGAAAATCAGATCCGCAACTTCGCCGGCGGCACTGGCCTCATCGCGAGCGGCACGCCGAACCCACCGCTCGGCGCGCCTAACGCCGGACGCAGCGCCGATCTCGACGCGCTCGCCGCGTATGTCGCCTCGCTCACAAAAACTGGCGCGAGCCCGGCGGCACCGTCTGCCGCCGGACGCACGATCTTCAAGCAACAGAACTGCGCGAGCTGCCACAGTGGCGCGGCATTTACGAACAGTGCGCTGAACGTGTTCCGCAATGTCGGCACGATCAAACAACCGACGAGCGGCCAGCGGCTCGGCGCAGCACTGCCGGGCTTCGACGTGCCGACGCTGCGCGGGCTGTGGGCGACCACGCCGTATTTGCACGACGGCTCCGCGACCACGGTCGCCGACGCGATCCGCGCGCACAGCGGCGTGACGCTCAGCGATCCCGACCTCGCGAATCTCGCCGCGTATGTCGCCAACATTGACGACGACATCGCCAGCGCACCGTCGCTGCTCACGCTCACGCTCACCACGCCGTCGGCAAATGTGAGCGGCGCGTTCACCGTCACCGCCACGTTCGGCGGACCCGCGAGCGGCTTCGCCCTTGCCGACATCGCGGTCGCGAATGGCACCGCCGCGAACTTCATCGGCAGCGGCGCGAGCTACAGTTTTACCGTCACGCCGAGTGCGCTCGGCGCAGTGAATGTGTCCGTCGCGGCAGGTCAGGCGCTTGATCTGGATGGCGATGCGGGCCTCGCGTCGAACACGCTCGCGGTGAATTACGCGCAGGTGAACCGCGCGCCGACGATTGCCGCCGTCAGCAACCAAACCACCGTGCGCGGAAACAGCGCGAGCCTGCAAATCGCCGCGAGCGATCCCGACGGCCAGACGCTCACGTATTCCGCGAGCGGCTTGCCTGCGGGGCTTTCGATCAACGCGACGGGTCTCATCTCCGGCACGGTCAGCGCGGGTGCGGCGGCCACGAATACTGTGACCGTCACGGTGGGCGACGGCAGCCTCACGGCGAGCACGGGCTTCACGTGGAGCACCACCGCGCCGCTCGCGCTCGCACTCACCGGCCGCGACATCGGCTCGCCGGGCCGCGCGGGAAGCAATTCGCTCGCGGCTGGCGTTTACACCATCGCGGGCAGTGGCGCGGACATCTGGGGCACGAGCGACAAATTCCGCTACGTCTCGCAAACGTTTACTGGCGACGGCGAAATCATCGTGCGCGTCACTTCGCAGACGAACACGAACGTCTGGGCGAAAGCCGGCATCATGTTCCGCGAAACGCTCAACGCGAATTCGCGCCAAGCGATGATGGTGCTCACGCCGGGCAACGGCACCGCGTTCCAATATCGGGCCGCGACCGCCGGCGCGAGTTCGCACGTCGGCGGTGCCGCCGCCGCTGCGCCGAACAACTGGCTGCGCCTCGCCCGCCGCGGCAATGTCTTTACCGGCTACCGATCGAGCGACGGGGTGAACTGGACGCAAGTCGGCACCGCGACGATCCCGATGGCGACGGCGATCAACATCGGCATTTGCGTGACCTCGCATGTGAACGCGACGTTGAGCACCGCGAAGTTCGACAACGCGCAACTCAAACCCTGAACCATGAAACTCCGCGCCAATTTCCTCCTCTCGATCCCGCTCGCCGCGGCGATGGTGTACGTGTTTGGCAAGATTCCCGTCGCCGATCACGCGGAGTCCACCATCCCGGCAGCGCGCCCCGCCCCGGTCGCCGAGTGGAGCGCGCGGACTCCGCCCGACGTGAGCGGCGCGGCGGAAGACCCCGCAGTTCCCGCGAATCTGATCGACGACCTGGTCGCCGAACGGGCTGGCACCGGTCCGGAAAGTATCCTCGCAAAAATAGCGGACGAAGAAGTGCGGCGGCAGTTCGCGCGCGATTGGAGTCGGACCGAGCCGCAGCGCGCCGCAGCGTGGGCGGCCGCGCTTCCGCCCGGTGAAGCGCGCGACGCGATGTTTGATCAAGTCGCGCTCGGCTGGATCGAGCAGGACGCGACCGGCGCAGTCGCGTGGGCGAATCGCATGACCGAAGACGCCACGCGCGAGCGCCTGCTCAATCTGCTCGCCGTCGAGTTTGCGCGCACCGATCCCGTGTCCGCGCTCGACATTGCCGCGCGCCTCACCGCGAGCGCTGAACGCGACGAACTCTGCCGCCACGCCGTCGCGCAGTGGGCCGTGAAGGATGCCGCCGCCGCGATCGCGTGGGCCGGGGAGATCGCCGACACTGTGCTTCGCGCGGAGCTGCTGCACGCCATCGTTGCCGTGTGGTCCGCCAGCGAACCCGCTGCCGCCGCCGCTTTCACCGCGACGAGCATTCCCGCCGAGAATCAGCCCCGCGCCGCCGCCTCCGTCACCCGCGAATGGGCGTTGCGCGATCCCGCCGCCGCCGCCGCGTGGGTCGCCCGCTTTCCAGATAATGCGATGCGCGACTCCGCGTCCGGGAGCCTCCTCGCGGTGTGGGCCGCGCAGGATGCCGCCGCCGCCGCCGCCTGGATCGCTTCGCTGAAAAATCCAAGCTGGCAGGACAAGGCAAACGCCTTTCTGGCGAGCGAAATCGCCACGCGGAACGCCCCGCTCGCGCAGCAACTTACCGCCCAAATTTCCGACCCGGCGCTCCGCGCTGAAAACGAGGCACGACTCGCCGGGCAGCGTTGATTCGCGGCGTCCGCCCATTTTCGCTGGCCCTGAAATGCGGGCAGAGATAGGCACTCGGAGTGAGTCCGATGCACTTCCACAATCCCGCTGCCGACATCTCCATCCCCGACGGAAAACCGCCCGCCGCGGCGCTCGCCCGCGTCACGCATCTCGGCATTGGCGCGCATCAGGATGATTTGGAATTCATGGCCTTCCACGGGATTCTCGCGTGCTTCAACAGCGACGCGGATTGGTTTGGCGGGGTGACTTGCACGAACGGGTCGGGCAGTTCGCGGATTGGTGCCTACGAGAAATTCCCGGATGCGCGGATGATGGAAGTGCGGCGCGAGGAGCAGCGACAGGCGGCGATCGTGGGGCGGTATGCGGCGATGGTGCAGCTCGATTATCCGAGCCAGATCGTGAAGGACGCGGCGGATGTGACGTTGAAGAATGACCTGAAGGCGATCCTCGCGGCGACCAAGCCGCGCATCGTTTACACGCACAATCCGGCGGACAAACACGACACGCACATCGCGGTGGTGGTGCCGGTGTTGCAGGCGATCCGCGAGCTGCCGCGCGAGCAGCGGCCCGCACAGGTGCATGGCTGCGAAGTTTGGCGCAGCTTGGATTGGATGCCCGATGGGGAAAAAATCGCGCACGACGTGAGCGGCCACGAAAACCTCGCCGCGGCGCTCAATGGCATCTTCGATTCGCAGATCGCCGGGGGGAAACGCTACGACCTCGCCGTGCTCGGTCGCCGCCGCGCAAACGCGACGTTTTTTGAAAGTCACGGCGTGGATGCAAGCGACGCGCTCGCCTTTGCGATGGATCTGACGCCGCTCGCGCACGACGACTCGCTGGACATCGTGGATTACGTCGCGGGTTTCATCGACCGCTTCAAAGCTGACGTGGTGACGAAACTGAGGAAGCGGCTTGGAAAATAAACGCAGAGACGCGGAGGGCGCAGAGGATGATTTGTTGTCGGACCTCTGCGTCCTCCGCGCCTCTGCGTCTCTGCGTTTTCAAATAAATCTTCCCAATGGAAATCGTCATCCAACCCACCGCCGAAGCCGCCAGCATCGTCGCCGCAAAAATCATCGCGCAACTCGTCTGCCGAAAACCTGACGCGGTGCTCGGCCTCGCCACCGGCAGCACGCCGTTCGCGACCTATCGCGAACTCGTGCGGATGCATCGCGAGGACGGCCTCGATTTCTCGCATGTCCGCACTTTCAATCTCGATGAATACGTCGGCCTGCCGCACGAGCACCCGCAGTCGTACCACGCGTTCATGCGCGAAAATCTTTTCCGCCACATCAATGTGCCGCGCGAAAACATCCGCATCCCGAATGGCCTCGCCACCGATGTGCCCGCGGAGTGCGCGGCCTACGAGGCGGCGATCCGCGCCGCGGGTGGGATTGATTTGCAAGTGCTCGGCATCGGCACGGACGGGCACATCGGGTTCAACGAACCGTCCTCATCGCTCGCCTCGCGCACGCGGATCAAGACGCTGACCGCGCGCACGCGCAGCGACAACGCGCGCTTTTTCGGCAGCACAGATGAAGTGCCGATCCACGTCATCACGATGGGCGTCGGCACGATCATGGATGCGCGGCAGGTGCTGATGCTGGCATTCGGCGAAGGCAAGGCGAAGGCCATCGCGGATGCGGTCGAGGGGCCGATCATGGCGATGAATCCGGCGTCCATTTTACAAATGCATCCCGTCGCGAAATGCCTCATCGACGAGGCTGCCGCGGCGAAGCTCGCGCGGCGCGAATACTACGAATGGGTGTACGAACGGAAGCCGCAGTGGCAGCGGTTTTAGGCGGGGCGATCACTTGCGCAAAACGCAATTCCTTCTCGCCATCGCGCGCGGATTCGCGATTCCATCGGGCCCATGAAAATCCTCCTCGCTGCCAGTGAAATGGCGCCGCTCGCGCGCACTGGCGGGCTCGGCGATGTGCTGGAGGCGCTGCCGGGGGCGCTGACGGCGGCGGGACATGAGGTGAGCGTGGTGCTGCCGTGTTATCGCGGGTTGCGGGATGATTTGAAGCTGGGCGCGCAGGGCACGGGCGTCGCGATTCCGATTCAGGTCGGCGGGAAGGTTCACGTCGCGGAAATCCTCCAGGCGACGGCTCCGAATGGGACGCAGGTTTTCCTAGTGCGGCGCGATGAATACTTTGATCGTGCGGGGCTTTATGGTGAGGACGGGCAGGATTATGGCGACAATGCGGAGCGGTTTATTTGGTTTTCAAAGGCGGTGGTGGAGCTGGCGCGGCGGCTGGTGCCGGGGCCGGATATCGTCCATGTCCATGACTGGCAGACGGCGCTGGTGCCGGTGCTGATGAAGGATCGGCGGCTGCCTTTCAAGAGCGTGCTGACGATTCACAATCTGGCGTATCAGGGCGCGTTCTGGGGCCACGATTTCGGGTTGACGAATCTGCATTCGAGCTACTTCGGCGCGCGGGGCGTGGAGTTTTACGGGAATCTGAATTTGCTGAAAGGCGGCATTCTTTTCGCCGATCAGGTGATGACGGTGAGCGACCGCTATGCGCATGAAATCCAGACGCCGGAATACGGCTGCGGGCTGGATGCGGTGTTGCGCGAAAATGCCGGGAAACTCTCGGGCGTGCTGAATGGCGCGGACTACTCGGCGTGGGACCCGGCGATCGACACGCGGCTGCCGAAGCGCTTTTCCCCTGAAAATCTCGCGGGGAAAAAAGACGCGCGCGCGGCGCTGCTGAAGGAATGCGGGCTGGAGCCGTCGCCGTGCGGGCCGGTGTTTGGGATGGTGTCGCGCCTTGCGGAGCAGAAGGGGATCGATCTGCTGCTGCCGCTGTTCGACCGGCTGCTCGCGGATGATGTGCGGCTGGTGATCCTTGGCGAAGGCGATACGGCGTATGAGCGGGAATTGCTGATCGCGAGCAAACGGCACGCGGGGCGTTTCGCGTACCGGAAGACGATGGACGACCGGCTGGCGCATCTCATCGTGGCAGGCGCGGATGTTTCGCTTATCCCGTCGCATTTCGAGCCGTGCGGGCTGACGGCGATGTATTCGCTGAGATACGGGACGCTGCCGATCGCGCGGGCGACGGGCGGGCTTTTCCAGATGATCCGCGACTACGATCCGACGCGCGACGCGGGGAACGGGCTCGTCTTTTACGACTACTCGGCGCACGCGCTGTGGGACACGATCCTCCGCGCGAAGCACTATTTCGCCGACACGGAGCATTGGGAAAAGCTGATGCGTCGGGCGATGGCGTGTGATTTTTCGTGGGAGCGGGCGGTGGAAAAATACGAGGCGATTTACGGTCGCGCGCTCGGCGTGAAATAGCGGCGGCTGGCTGCGCCAGTGTGACGCGCGAACGGCTGCGGAGTGTGACGTTCACTGTGTCATGTCACAGTTTTATGGGAAATAAGACACTGCGCAAGTTACTGGCCGAAAGCTATTTGAAACTATGATACGAGCTGGGCCTGCCGTTTGCTATTCGGATCCGCGAACCACTTTCCAGAACCTACCCAAACGCTCGAAAAGCACTTTTCACAATGGCAAAAATCCTAGGCATCGATCTCGGCACCACGAACTCCTGCATGGCCGTCATGGAGGGAGGCGAACCCGCCGTTCTTGAAAATTCTGAAGGCGCGCGCACGACGCCGTCCGTCGTGGCATTCTCCAAGACCGGCGAGCGGCTCGTCGGCCAGGCAGCGAAACGCCAGGCGGTGACGAATCCGCAGAACACGATTTTTTCGGTGAAGCGTTTCATGGGGCGGAAGTTTGATGAGATTCAGGACGAATTGCATCGCGTGCCTTACAAGATGGTGAAGGCGGCGAATGGCGACGCGCACATTTCAGTGACGGTGAACGGCGAGACGAAGACGTATTCGCCGCCGGAAATAAGCGCGATGATTTTGGCGAAGCTGAAGGCCGATGCGGAAGCGAAGCTCGGTGAAAAAATCACGCAGGCGGTCATCACTGTGCCCGCGTATTTCAACGACTCGCAGCGCAACGCCACGAAGGACGCGGGCAAGATCGCCGGGCTCGAAGTGCTGCGCATCATTAACGAACCCACGGCGGCTTCGCTGGCTTACGGCCTCGACAAAAAGTCGGATGAGAAGATCGCGGTATATGATCTCGGTGGCGGCACGTTCGACATTTCGGTGCTGGAAATCGGCGACGGTGTCTTTGAGGTAAAGGCGACGAACGGCGACACCCATCTCGGCGGCGACGACTGGGATCACGCGGTGATGGACTGGATTTTTGCGGAGTTCAAAGCCGAGAGCGGCATCGACCTCACCAAGCAGCCCGACGCGGTGCAGCGGATCAAGGAAGAGGCCGAGAAGGCGAAGATCGCGCTGTCGTCCTCGCAGGATTACGACATCAATCTACCATTCGTCACCGCCGACCAAACCGGACCGAAGCACATTCAGAAAAAGCTCACCCGCGCAAAGCTGGAGCAACTCACGGACAAACTTTTCGAGCGCACGCTTTCACCCGTCCGGGCTTGTCTGAAAGACGCTGGACTCAGCGAGCGCGACATCAACGAGCTCGTGCTCGTCGGTGGCATGACGCGGATGCCGATGGTCGTCGAAACCGCGCGCAAGCTCGTCGGCAAGGAGCCGCACAAGGGTGTGAACCCGGACGAAGTCGTGGCTGTCGGTGCGGCGATTCAGGGCGGCGTGCTGCGCGGCGACGTGAAGGACGTGCTGCTGCTTGATGTCACGCCGCTCACGCTGGCCATCGAAACGGCAGGCGGCGTCGCCACGGCGATGATCCCGCGCAACACGACGATCCCGACGCGGAAATCGCAGATATTTTCGACCTATAGCGACAACCAGCCCGGCGTCGAAATCAAAGTCCTGCAAGGCGAGCGCCCGCTCAGTCGCGATAACAAAAACCTCGGCACCTTCCACCTCGATGGCATACCGCCAGCCCCGCGCGGCGTCCCGCAGGTTGAAGTGACTTTCGACATTGATGCCAACGGTATCCTCCATGTTAGCGCCAAAGACTTAGGCACCGGCAAGGAGCAGAAGATTTCCATCACCGGCAGCTCGGGTCTTTCCAAGGAAGAGATCGAGAAGATGCAGCGCGAGGCAGAGCTTCATGCGGAAGAAGACAAGACCGCGAAGGAAGCCATCGAAGTCCGCAACAACGCTGACAACCTTGCCTACCAATGCGAGAAGCAGCTCAAAGATTTGGGCGAGAAGATTCCCGCTGAGAAAAAGGCGGAGATCGAAGCCAAGATCGCCACAGTCCGCGAGGCTTTGAAAGGCAACGATAGCGAAGCCATCAAGACGGCCTACACCGATCTGCAAAACAACTTCCAGAGCATCAGCGAGGAACTTTACAAAAACGCCGCGGCGAGTGCAGGCCCTGGCCCAGAGGCAGGTGGCCCCGAGCCATCCGCCGAAAGCGCGGGCTCCGCGAAGAAAGCGGACGGAGATGTCGTCGATGCGGAGTTCGAGGTCGTGGACGAGAAAAAGAAGTAACTTCCATACCACACTGATCCGATGAAACGCCGCTCACCCTGGCTCACCTTCGCCGCCTGCGCCCTGCTCAACGGGACGCTGCTCGCGGAGCGTGCGCAGAAGAAAGCGGACCAGCCACGCCTCGCGCTCAGTGCCGCGGCTAGTGCTGTCGAGACAGAGCTGGAAAAGCGCGGACTAGCTGGTGATCATATAGTTTCCAGCATGTCGATGGTTTCCTCGAACGGCGCAGCTTACTACATCGCGGACATTGAACCGCCGATCCTTATTCCTTCAACTGCAATCACGGCAAAGCTAACATTCCAAGTGGAAATGGATGGACGCGTGACGGCGAAGCAGGTGGCTGCAAGCGGGCAGAGTTCCCGGCGCACTAAGTCCACCTAACCCTTTACGACTTCGCCGAAGTCAGCCGGCCATGGCCTGCCGACCTCGGCGCTCAGTAAAACCAGAAACAACAAACAAAACCAAACACCAACTACCACTATGGCAGTCAACGTTCGACCTCTCGCAGATCGGGTTATCGTCAAACCGATCGAAGCGTCAGAAAGCAAAAAAGGCGGCATCATCATTCCTGACACGGCTAAGGAAAAGCCACAGGAAGGACAAGTTGTGGCTCTCGGAACCGGCAAGCGTGATGATGACGGCAAAATCATCCCATTCACCGTCAAGAAGGGCGACAAAGTGCTCATCAGCAAATACGGCGGCACTGAAATCAAGATCGATGGGGACATGTACCTCATCATGCGCGAGGACGATATCCTCGGCATCCTCGGCTAACTTCAACAACAACCTAATCACTACCACTAACTACAATGGCAGCTAAACAACTCCAATTCGACGAGGCAGCTCGGCACGCGCTTCTGCGCGGCATCGAGAAGCTCGCTCGCGCCGTCAAGGCAACCCTCGGGCCATCGGGCCGCAACGTCATCCTCGACAAGAAATTCGGTTCGCCGACGATCACCAAGGACGGCGTCACCGTCGCCAAGGAAATCGAACTCGATTGTCCTTACGAGAACATGGGTGCCCAGCTCGTTCGCGAAGTCGCGAGCAAGACCAGCGACATCGCCGGCGACGGCACCACCACTGCGACCGTGCTTGCTGAAGCCATCTACAAAGAGGGCCTCAAGAACGTCACCGCCGGTGCCAACCCGACCTCGCTCCAGCGCGGCATCAACAAGGCTGTCGATGCCGTCGTCAAAGAACTCGCGAAGATCTCGAAGAAGGTGAAAGACCGCACCGAGATCGCGCAGGTCGCGACCGTTTCTGCCAACTGGGACACCGCGATCGGCAACATCATTGCTGACGCGATGGACAAGGTCGGCAAGGACGGAACCATTACAGTCGAAGAAGCCAAGTCGATCGAAACCACCCTCGACGTGGTCGAAGGCATGCAGTTCGACAAGGGTTATATCTCGCCTTACTTCGTGACCAATGCGGAGTCGATGGAAGCCATCCTCGACAACCCATACATCCTCAATCACGAGAAGAAGATCAGCTCCCTCAAGGACCTGCTCCCCGTGCTCGAGAAAGTCGCGAAGACTGGCAAGCCACTCCTCATCATCTCTGAAGATGTGGAAGGCGAAGCCCTCGCGACCCTCGTCGTTAACAAGCTCCGCGGCACGATCAACGTCGCCGCAGTCAAGGCTCCAGGCTTCGGCGACCGCCGCAAAGCCATGCTGGAAGACATCGCCATCCTCACCGGTGGCCGGATGCTCAGCGAAGACCTCGGCATCAAGCTCGAAAACATCACCCTCGAAGACCTCGGCCGCGCCAAGCGCGTCACAATCGACAAGGAGAACACCACCATCGTCGAAGGCTCTGGCAAACAGGTCGATATCGCCGGTCGCGTGAATCAAATCCGCCGTCAGATCGAAGAGACGACCTCCGACTACGACCGCGAGAAGCTCCAGGAGCGCCTCGCCAAGCTGGCTGGTGGCGTTGCCGTCATCAATGTCGGCGCTGCGACTGAGACCGAGATGAAGGAAAAGAAAGCCCGCGTCGAAGACGCGCTCCACGCCACCCGTGCGGCTGTGGAAGAAGGCATCGTCCCCGGCGGCGGTGTGGCATTCATCCGCGCCCAGAAGGGCATCGACAACCTCAAGCTCGAAGGCGACGAAGCCGTCGGCGCGCAAATCGTGCGTCGTGCCATCGAAGCCCCGCTGCGTCAGCTCGCTGACAACGCTGGCCTCGAAGGCGCGCTCATCGTGCAGGAAGTCAAGAAGCGCAAAGGCAACGAAGGTCTCGACATTGCCACTGGCAAATATGTGGACCTCGTGAAAGCCGGCGTGGTTGATCCGACGAAGGTGACCCGCAGCTCGCTCCAAAATGCAGCCTCGATCTCCGGCCTCCTCCTCACGACCGAATGCGTCGTGACCGAGTTGCCCGAGAAGAAAGCTCCCGCTGGCGGCGGCGACCCACACCACGGCCCTCCCGGCGGAATGGACTACTAAGCCCCGCGCTTAGTTACCTAACTTAACCAACACCCGAGTCCAGCAATGGGCTCGGGTGTTTTGTTTTTTCGACAACGCCCGTCGGATTACCAGGAGTTGGCAAGTCTATTCCCCGTTCCACGCCCGCTTCCAAGCGCGCCATTTCCCGTCACTTCCTTGATCTTCTTCGCCAGTTCGTCGGTTTCCATTTCTAACACCGACGACTTTTTAAGTTCGATGCTCTCTCTCCCAAGCGGCGCTAGTTGTGCGATCTCGCACTCCTCGCCGAAGTCGAGCGACGCCCAGCCTGCCGCGGTATGAAGCCGTGCGAGCCTTCCGCGATACGGCGCAGCGTGGCCAGATCGCCGTGGTCCTTCGCGGCGGTCAGCTTGTGATAAGTCTCCTGCTTATCCGCCAGCGCCGTTGCCGCAAATTCCCGCTCCTGTTACGCGTTCGCCTGCCGGTATGCCGAAGCGTTTGAAGAGCGCCTTGAAGAATATCTTAACCATGTCGCGTGCTGCATCGCCAGCCAGTTCAGCCGAGCCGAAGCGAAAGACATGATAGCCAGATAACTTTAACTCTCGGTCCGCAGCGACCATCTTCGCGTAGCGTCCGCATTCGGCTCGTCCGTCAGCGGTAGCATAATGATGTTTGCCATCGACTTCGATTACGACGCGAGTTCCGTAAGGTAACAGCAACAGAAAGTCCATCCGGAACCGCCGCAACGCGTCCGGCCCACGCTCCCTCACCGTTTTGGGATCCCAGTGGAGCCATACCTCAGGAAGCAGGGCGGGTAGGTCCGGGATTGCACTGCCGAAGCCGCTGTAGAAAGCCTCGAACAGCAAGAGTTGAGGAGGCGAGTTCTCTGACAGGCTTTCGCGCAAGCGCCGATAGAGCGTCGTCTTAGCCTCTTTAGCGTTCGCAATTCCCTTCGTCTCGCTCCACCACAATTGCAGATCGCGCCACCGAAGTCCTTCCGCGCCGATTGGTCGATCATAGACGAGAACCTTGTCAGCATTCGTCACAATCTCGACATCGTTGTTCACTGCGTCTCGAAACCGAAGGTCAGGCTTCACCGACGAGGCAAAGATGAGGTTTTTGGGGCGTCCCATCGCCGCCTCGCGAGTTGAGACGATGGTGAACACTGGGTATCCGCCTTCCGCGTCGGTTTCGCGGATCTCGACGCCGCACGCACTAAGTGGGCTGTTCACAACCTGCACAAAACGGCGCTGGGCTGCTTCGTCTGGACGCACGTTAGACGAAGCGAGCCCTTCGATGAAAAGGGCGAAACGCCGATTCGATGCGTCGAATGCGCCAAGTTTGTCGAACAGTTCCTCGGCCGACCAGTCTCCGGGGTTTCTGTGAACATGCTGCCGAATCGCTGCACGGAGCGAACGATCTGGACCGCCTAATAGTAAGCTCAAGTCGTTGTCGAGAACCCAAAGTTTGTCCAAAAGTTCATCGAATCGCTGAGCATCCAGATAAATTTCCTCGCCAGCTAGGGAGCGAGCAACATCCCGCCGAAGCTTCTTTGGAATCTCGATGGCAGTGTCAGCCCAAAGGACATCCTGAATTTCATTCCTTTTGGAGGGCGTTGGTGTATGCAGTTCGAGGAAGCGATCGGCTAAGCGAGGAAGATCGGCGTCGGATAGCGCCTCAAAGCTGGCGGAGATTCTGTCGCGCTTAGAACCATCGGTGCTGGGAACAGGTAGGCCGAGGTTCTCGCAGATTGCTGGAAGCGTCTCGTGGGTGCCCGCATCCTTGAGGGCGATGATGAGTGGACTGAGAAGATTGCGAACACGGGCTAGTGCTTTGTCAGCAGTGAGATGATGGGTAGAGCTTGATGAGTTTCACGCGGGCGTCTGCGGTGGTGAAGTGCCAGCGGATGCCCGTGGCGGCTTGATTACGGTCGCACTGCCAGGCGCGCAATTGCTGCGCGAGCGT
>JANNWY010000145.1:0-25091 GCA_031409335.1 Chthoniobacteraceae bacterium
ACCAAGCCATTACGCTGGTCATGGACCACGCCAGATACCAACATTGTGCCTTGGTGATCAGCAAAGCTGCCGAGCTTGGCATCGAGTTGCTTTATTTGCCTGCGTACAGCCCAAATCTGAATCTCATCGAGCGCCTTTGGAAGCTCGTCAAGAAGCGTTGCCTCACCAATCGCCAATATGACAACTTTGAGAAGTTCCGCGCTGCCATCGATGATGGCCTGCGCGATGTCAACGGCGTCGCCAAGGCTGAACTCGACTCCCTTCTCACCCTTAGATTCCAGTTCTTCGGAAACTTAAAATCCTAATACGCGCGAGTATAAACGCGTCGCCGCCGACCGAAATACCCGAGCAAACCGACTGTGAGCAGACTTAGCGCACCGGGCTCGGGCACGGCCTGCGAGGCGCCGGCATCGACCTCGCCAAAGGTGTTTTCGAGCGCCGGGCTCGGAGGAGGCGTAGCACCCAGTGTGACGACGCCATCGTTGATGATGAGCGCGGTCCAGGTTTGCGAGCCAGTCACGGTCAGATTTCCCGTTCCGTCTTTCACGACGCCGCCGTTGGTCAACGGGATCGGCGCGGGATCGGTGCCGATGGTCAGGTTGCCGGTCACGTCGAAAACCCGCTCCGCTCCGCCGAGATCGACGGTGGCTATGGCCGCCGTCATGGCCGCCGTCCTGAGATCGAGAATGTTGCTCGTCAGCGTGGAAGTGACGTCGCCATTTAGCATGACGATGCTGCCCACGGAGGTCGCGCTGGAGACGCCGGCGTGGGAGTTCAGATTGATCGTCCCGCCCGTGAGCGTGAGTCCGCCGGCACCCACCGTGAGCCGGCTCTGCGAACCGGCCGTGGTGCTGCCGCCATCGAGGTCGATAGAGCCCGCGCCCACTGCGACCTCTTCCGCCACGATCGCTCCTGCGCGATGCGCGAGCGCCGTGCCCGCCAGCACCCTGAATGCGCCAGTCGTCGTGAACGTGGCCCGCCCCGTACTGAAGTTGCCGCCGTTCGCTGTCAGCGTCAGTCCGGCGACAATCTCCGAAGCCCCGGGATTCGTGGGGTTGGCACCCGCCGCCGTGACATCACCAAAAGTCCCGCCATCGATCGTAATGCTGGACGTGTCAGCAATCTGGTTGCCGGCGTTATTTCCCGCGTAGCGGAAAGTGGCGCCCGTCTGCACCAGCAGATCGCCTGGGATGGCGATGACGCCCGCCGCTTTATTCGCGACGAGACTTCCCGACGCGACCGTGGTGGTCCCGACATACGTGTTATCCGTCGTATCGCCGCTCCCGCCGCCGATCGCTGCCGATACCACTCCATTTCCCGTGACGGTGATACCGCCGGTGCTGAGGACTCCCGCGGTCGTCGAGATCGCACCCGAGAGGCTGCCGCCAGCCGTGCTATCGAGCGTGATGCTCCCCTCGTCGAAAATGAGGCCAGCGTTGCCGGTGCTTTGTCCCAAAAGAACGAGCGCTCCCGCCCCGCTCTTGCGGAGGGCTTGCGTGCCGGTGCCCACGATTCCCGTGGCCGTCACGTCGCCACTCGTCTGCAAAGTATAGGTGCCGATCGTGTTGCTCAGGGTGATCCGGCCAAGCGTCACGGCGGCTGGCGCGGTGATCGTCGCGGTGCCGGGCCCCGCAGTAATATCCTGGCTAAAGGCGATCGAATCCCCGGTCGCGAAACCATCCTGCACCGTGTCCGAGAGCCAATACAGATTCGGCGAAACCGCGAGCACGCCATCGGGCGCGCCGCCGACCGTGTGGCCGAGATTGTAGACTTTCGCGGCTGCGGTGAAGCTCACGGAAAGATCGTCGATCCCCATCACGGCATCGCCCGCCGCATCATTCGGATTGCGCCAGCGGAGCATCAAATACTCATTCGGCAGGAGCGTCACCCCGAGGGAGAACTTGATATTCCTGATGACCGGCGCGGCGAGTGCGGCGCCAGCGGTCGCATTGGTGTCCGAATAATCCAGCGAGGCGAAGCGCGTCCAGCCGATATCCGAGACCGCGGCGTTGGCCGCGTAGGTCGCGCCGTTGTTGACCAGGAACGGATCGAGGGCGGTAATCGGGGCGGCGGAAATTTGGTAAAAAAACTGAAAGCCGTCCCGGTTATTTGCGGTCGCCTGAGTGAACCACAACTCACCGTTGTAATCGACATCCCCGACCGCGAGCGCGGAGGCCGAGGTGTTTTGGAAGAGCGCCCCAAGCACGACCATGCCGTAATTCACACTGGTCGGACGAGCCCCGAGCGCGCGTTCGGTGCTGGCGGAGTTGCCGATGCTCAGCAGACCGCTGGTCACCGCTGCGCCACCATCGTAAATGCCGATCGGGAGTGCCGGGAGCGTCGGAGGCGTGAGCACGTCGGTGCGCGCATACCAGCCTGGCAATATGGAATCATCGGTCCAGTCGGTCCCGGCGGTGGTCGGGAGAGTGTCGAAGTTCTGCGTGTAGGTGGTGACCCCTGAAATCGAGATCGCCTGGCCGCGCGCCCCCGCGAATGAAGCGAGGAGCGCCACGGCGCTGGCGGTGAGAATCGGCAACTTGCCGATCCGGTCGCTGGAAGATGCGGACGGGTTGTTTTTCATAGGGGAAATGTCCGAGGGTTAAGTTGCGAAACGCACTCAAACTGACCGCACAATCTTCTCTAAGAAATCGCCGGGTTTGTCCACGTCTATCTGTCTGCGCGTCGAGCTTTTCGACGCACGTTGAATCCGACCCATGCCACCAACCGGTGCAAGCCAGACTTGCCGCGTCGAAAAGCGGCGCCCATGCTCAGGCATGTCCACGCCCTCCGTCACCGTTTACCGCACTTCACTCGGCATCGTCGCGCAGCGCGGTGAAGACAGTTTCCTGCTCGCGGAAACACGCTGGGATAAGCTCTTCACGGAGCCCGATCCTGCCGCGTGGCTGCACGGGAAGCTCGCCACGGCGAAGCCCGTCCTGCTTCCCGAAACGCTGCTCGCGCCGATCGAAAATCAGGAAGTGTGGGCGGCGGGCGTCACGTATCTGCGGAGCCGCGATGCGCGCATGGAGGAGGCGAAGGAGGCGGGCGGCGGTTCGTTTTACGACCGGGTGTACGACGCCGTGCGGCCGGAGATTTTTTTCAAGGCGACGCCGCACCGTGTGGTCGGGAATCGAGGCGTGATGCGGCTGCGCAGCGACTCAAAGTGGAACGTGCCCGAGCCCGAAATCACGCTCGCGATCAATCGCGACGGACGCATTTTCGGCTACACGATCGGGAACGATCTCAGCTCGCGCGACATCGAAGGCGAGAATCCGCTCTACCTGCCGCAGGCAAAGGTTTTCAACTGCTGCTGTGCGCTCGGACCCGGCATCGTGGTGCGCGATCCACTGCCCGGCGACACCGCGATTCAAATCCATGTCTGGCGCGCGGGCGCTCCCGTCAGCTCGGGTGAAACGTCGCTCGCGCAGATGAAACGCACCTTCACCGAACTCGCGGGCTTCCTCTTTCGCGACAACGATTTCCCGCGCGGCTGCTTCCTGCTCACCGGCACGGGCACGGTGCCGGCGGATGATTTCACGCTCGCGAGCGGCGACGAGATGCGCATCCACATCGCCGGCCTCGGCACGCTGGTGAATACGATCGCGTAGCGGCTACGGCTGCCGCGCGGGCGGTGGCGATTTCACCCCGGCGTGGATGCGCAGCAGCTCCGCCACTTTCACGGCGCACTGCTCGTGCTCCATGCCGCTGTGATTGGACGGGATGATCGTCTCCGGCACGCCTTCGATGTGGCTGCTCCAGTACGGCACCACGCCGTCGCTCGTTTTCCAGACATCGCCACCCGCGCCGCGGTCGCCGATGATGCTGTACTTTTTCACCCGCGGGCTCATCGGCAATTCCTGAAGCACGGTCGCAAATTTCCCGCCAGGGATCAGCGAGTCGATGCTGGTGCCGGGGCTGAACTGCATGTCCGCGGCGAGTGCATCGGCATTGAGCGTGACGATGTTCGCGGTCGTCTCCACGATCGTCAGCGGCAGGCGCGCGAGCGAGCGCCCGAGCTTCCCGATCCAGTTCGTCGCGAGGAAGCTCCCTTGATGCGGCACGTTGATGAAGATCGTCTCGTCGATGTCCGGATTTGGCTCAAAGAAAAACATGTCCTGAACCATCGCGCGGTCGGCCGGGCTGAGGCGAAGCTCGTCCGGCGGCTTTCTAAAATACTGGCGGTAAAGCGTGTCGCCGCCGCTCACGATTTGCATCCGCGAAAGCAGCCCGCCCATGCTGTGACCGAGTAGGATCGTGCGGTTGAAATACGGATTGCGCCCGCCGGGATTCATCCGCTCGCGGAGATGCTCGAGACTCTGCCGCAGGCGCGTGGACGACCATTGCACCGCGACGCTCGTGGGATAGCAGTAAGCCCAGAATTGATACTTCTGCCGGATCTCCGGATCGGCCAGCAGCGCATTGTGCAGGAAACGCCAATCGCTCGGATCGCTGATCAAACCATGCACGAAGATCACCGGAATCTTGTCCGCCGCGGGCGTCTCGAGCGGGTAAAGGCCGGTGTCCTCGAAGAATTGATCGCCGCGGAGAAAACCGAGGATGCCGAGAGTGAAAAAATTCTCCTGGTTCAGCTCGCGCCTGCGAACCGCGAACGGCGTGGAAAAATCCGCAGCGAGCATGACCGTCTTTCCCGCGACGATCGCGGTCTCCGTGCGCTTGCGATCGTAGATCGCAAAGGTCGCCGTGCGGACCGGCCCGCGCGGACCAAACTCCACCGTCGCCGTGAGTGGGATCCACGTGCCATCCGGCACCACCAGCGCCGCGGCTGCCGCCTGGCCATCGAGCCCGCTCACCTTCCCGACCAGCGGCGTGCCCACGCCCTCGACCAGCGCCAGATCGCGACTACCCACGACCTTGAAACGATCCGCCGCGAGCAGCGTACTGTAGCTGTCCGCGCGGACGGCACCCGGCGCATCGAGCCGCCACGCCACACGATAACTCCGCGTCGGCCCGGCAAGATCCGGCGCCAGCGTCACACCGCTTTTTCTCACCATGTCGCGCAGCCCCGCGAGCCGCGCCACGGCATACCGGCTCGCCTCGCGCGTGAACTTTTGAAACTCCAAATCCCCCTGGCCCGCCGACTCAAAAGCGTGCTCCGCCGCGCAAAGGTAAAGGCCCGCCGCGCCGCGATCGGTGAGAAATTTCGCGTGCGCGCGAATGCCGGCGGCGAGGCCGATTTCGATCACCGCCCGGCGCGCCTCGGGATCGCGCGCCGCAGCCGACTCCAGCGCAGCGATCGCAGCCGCCGGATCTTCCTCCCAGCCGCGCCCAAGCCGCAGCATCTTCAGCCGCTCCTCCGTCCCCCGGCTGAGCGCCCCCGGATTCCATCGCGCCTTCCCTCCCACCCGCAGCGGATCGACTTGCTTCGCCACAAATTTCGTCGCACAGCCACCCGTCGCGAGCGAGACCGCCAGCAGGCAGACGATCGGCTGGAGGATAATGCGCACGCAATTCATGAGCGCGCTTTATCCTGACCGAGCCAGCGCTGACAAGCTGGACCGGGATGAATTCACGCCCGTTTCCCCGCCCGCAAGGCATCAAGCGAGTGTGTGTATCACGCCAGCGGAAACCGCCCTGGCACAGCGTCCCCAAGTCCGAGTCGGCCAGGCCGGACAGAAACACGGCGAACGTGGACTGCCCTCGCGCCATCGTCCCGCGCCTTTGCCAGCCACTTCACCATTCGACCGCTGACGCGGCGTGTGGAGGGATAGCGGCCCAAGGATTGAGGGGGGATATGAAACCGCAATCCGGCATACCGCTTCAGTTTGGCGAAAGACGCGATGGAGCAGCTCATCGCCGGGCGCAAAGCGGCGGGCCGTAGTGAGCGGTATTGCCGCGATCTCCGTTTGCGCCTCACACGCTTCGCGACCGCCTTCCCATCCGCCACGGTCGCGACGATCTCCGCGCGCTCGATCGACGAATGGCTCGCCGGGTCGGTGGCACCCGATTGGGGCTCCGCAAGCGTTTCAACGCCGTGAAAGCCCGCGCAGGGCTCACGGCATGGCCGCAGAATGCGATGCGCCATTCGTTCGGGAGCTACCGGCTCGCCGCCGGTGCCGATGCCGCCCGCGTGTCTTTCGAAATGGGTAACTCACCCGCGATGGTGTTCGCCCATTACCGCGAACTCGTGAAGCCCAAGGCCGCAGCGAAACACTGGAACATCCTTCCGACGCACGCGAAAAATGTCGTGTCCCTCGTGGCATGATGCGCCCTTGCCTGCCGTGCGCGTCTCAGCGAGTCTGTGTGCCATGAAAGCCACCGCCAAGACACCCGCACGCAAGCGCGTCGAACTCGGCAATTACATCGTTGCCGACAGCGGCATCTGCCACGGCAAGCCCACGTTCAAAGGCTCGCGCGTCATGGTCTGGCAGGTTCTCGCGGGGTTGAAACGCGGGGAGACGGTGGATGAATTGTGCGCCGCGTGGCCGCACGCCGTCACACCGGAAGCCGTCGCGGAAGCCGTCGGGCTTGCGGGCGCAATGTTCCGCGATGCCCGCTATTCTCCGCACATTGCCCGTGCGGCAAAGCTGGCCCGCGCGTGCTGATTCTCGACGAAAATTTCCGTCTGGAACAACAAGCCGTGCTGAATGCATGGCGCATCCGCACGCGAAAAGTCGGGAAGGAAGTGGCCGCGTTTGGCACGGATGACGCCGACCTGATCCCGCTTTTGTTAAGCCTGCCGAAGCCAACGTTTTTCACTCACGACGAAGACTTCTGGCGGCAGTCGCTATGGCATCCCGCCTATTGTCTTGTCTGGCTTGATATGGATGACCAGCAGGGCGCGGTATTCGTCCGCCGCTTTCTCCGTCACGTCGATTTCGACACGCACGCGAAGCGGTTCGGCAAAGTCGTTCGCGCGCATCCCGAAGGGCTTACGTTCTACGACTCTCGCCACGGGAAGGCGAAGCAAGTGCCGTGGCTGCGTGCGGTGTGAACGGAGCATGACGCGCCCCTCAAACCCAAGCGTGAACTGTTTGCACAGCGCGTGGCGCCGGGCAATAGCGCGACGGCAGCCTATCGCGCCGTTTACGGAAAGGAAAAAACGCCGACGTGTTCGGCCCCCGGCGGATGGGAAATGATGGGATTCGCGCCCGCGTCGGCGAACTACAGGCCGGGAGCGCGACGGCGGCCACTTTGACGATGCAGCAGCGGCGCGAGATCGCCTGGGCGACTGCGAGGTAGGCAACGGCGAGGGCGTCCGGCCGGCTCGCGGCGGTCATGGCCGATGCAAGAATAGAGTGCGTTTTCCGGCGTTTTGGTGCGCCACGCTAAGCGATCGAACTTTTTAGCAAACTGCCCGGAAACCCTGCATCGGTGCGGGTTTTAGACCGATTTGGAAAGTGGGTCGGGCGAGACTCGAACTCGCAACCAACGCCTTAAAAGGGCGCTGCTCTACCATTGAGCTACCGACCCGATTCCGAAACTTTCCGAAAAGAGCGTCGGGAAGTAATGCAACGCTGTGCGTGACGCAAGCGGGAAGCCGCACTATTTTTCGCTGCAACTATCATGAGCCAAATTTCTCCCGCAATTTCCCGCCGCCCGCGCCGTGCTGTGCTCATTTCCGGCGGGGTGATCGCGATCGCGATTGTCGCGGCGTTTGCGGCGGTGCGGCACTTTCGGTCGCGCAGTGAGTTTGTGGCGACGCCCGAGATCGCGATTCGCTCGCTGGATGCGAAATCGCTCTATTTCAATGCTCCGGCGCGACCGTGGCTTTTGAAATTGCGGCCGGATTTGCTGAGCGCGGACGATCGTGATGAAAAGAGTGCGCGCGCGCGGGATTTCGTGCAGGCGGTGCAGAGTGCGAAACTGTTTCGGCAGCTCGATCGCAAATACCGTTTCGATGTGCTGCTGCTGGCGGGTGACCCGAGTCAGTTTCGCGTGCTGGTCGAGCATCTCGTGGAGGCGAAGGACTGGACGCTGGCGTATGTCGATCACGCGGCGATCGTGTTTCGGCGGGGCTCGGCGGCTGGGTGGAAGGCTGCGGATCTCGATGCGATCGCGGCTGGTTTTCCGGGGGCGAGTGATCGCGCGGCGTTTTTTTCGCAGGTGGCGGTGCGGCTTCTGGCGGTGCGGCGCGCGGAAGACGCGAAGGTTTGCCTGGACCGGGCGAAGGCGCTGGATGACCGGCTGCCGGAGGTTTGGAATGGACAGGCGATTTACCGGATGAATCGCGGGGAGTGGACGCCGGCGATGGCGGATGTGGGTCGCGCGCTGGCGATCGACGCGGACTTTCTTCCGGCGCTCGCGACGAAGACGCAGGTGCTTTATTCGACGAAAAAATTCAGCGAAGCCCATGCGCTTTCGCAGCGGCTGATCGAGGCGTATCCGGACGATCCGGCGTTACTTTTTTACCACGCAAAAATCTGCCATGAGGCGCATGCGTTCACGGATGAAATTCGCACGCTGCGGCGGCTGATCGAGCGCGCGGAGGAGGAGTCGCAATCCGCGAGCGGCTACCGCATTTATCTAGCGCAGGCGTATGCAAAAGATGGGAAGGCCCAACCGGCGATTGATGAATTCAACCGGGCGCTGGCGGATGAGGATCTGCCGAAAGAGCAGCGCAGTTACGCGGAGGATACGCTGGCGCAGATCAAGGATCGCGCGGGTCTGCGCTGAGCGCGATGGCGAGATCGCGCAGCGTGGTGCGCGGATGGTCGATGTGAAATGCGTGCCAGCCCGCGCGCAGTGCGCCGGCGATGTCGCATTCCGGGTCGTCGCCGACGAGCAGTGCCTCGTGCGGCGCTGCGTGTACGCGCGCCAGTGCGTGCTGGAAAATCCACGGATCGGGTTTGTCCGCGCCGACTTCGCTGGAGATGACGAGTTCGGCGAATCGCGACAGGATGCCGAGATCGGCGAGGACTGTCCGCAGTCGGCCGTCGAAGTTTGAGAGAATGGCGAGCTGGTGGTGGGGGGCGAGGGCATCGAGTGTTGCCAGCGTTTCGGGAAACATCGCCCACACGCCTGGCCGGCGGAACTCTTCATAAACGGCGTCGAAATAACCGCTGGCATCGAAGCCCTGCGGCGCACCGGTGCGCACGAGCATGCGCCCGACCAGCGCGCGCCACCAGCCGCGGTCATCGTCGGCTCGCGGCTGGCGGTCATTCGCGCGGGCTGGCATCGCTTTCCACGTGGTGCGGAAGGCGTCGCGGAGCGAATCGGCTGACGCATTCCACCCAAACTGGCGGGCGATCGCCGCGTAGTGATAGCCAGCTCCGCGGGGTAGATGGATCAGAGTTCCGACGGCATCGAAGAAGATCACTTTGGCGGTGCGCATGGTGTGTGGGAAATCATGGCATGGATGCGGGCGGAGTGCGTCGCTGAATGCGGACAAGTCTCTTTCGCGTGGAGCGTTACCGGAAAATCCACCATTCCCGGTTGAAGGGTCGTGAAATCCGGCGAATGTCCGCGGCATGAGTCATCCCCCGTTGTGCCGTCGCGCCGCCGCGCTTGTCCTGTCGTTGATGCTTGCCGCTTCCGCGTGCTCCGAGCAGGTGGTGTTTAGCGAGGTCCATTATTTCCCGACGGGTGCGAAGCCGGAGTTCATCGAAATCCAGAACATCACGATGACGCCGCTGGACATGGCGAAGTGGTCGTTCACGAACGGGGTCGCGTTCACGTTTCCCGATTTCAGCAGCGGCGCGCCGCAGGCGCATTTCCTGAAACCGAAGGAGCGCATCGTCGTGAGCGCGGCGGATGAAGCGACGACCCGTGCGGCGTATCCGGCCATCCCGGCAGCGGTGCGCATTTTTGGGCCGTGGGTCGGTGTGCTCGACAACGACGGCGAGCGCATTTCGCTCGATGACAAAAATGGCGTGCCAGTCTGCACGGTGAACTACGGCGACAGCGGGCGCTGGCCGGCGAGCGCGGATGGCGCGGGCCACACGCTCGTGTTGCGCAATGAAAACATGGGCGTGGACGATTTCCGCAACTGGCGCGCGAGCCAGTTTGCGGGTGGCACGCCGGGTTACGCGGAGTTCACGGCGATCGAGGCTTTTGGAAATCCGGAGATCGGCGCGGGGACGGCGGTGCCGGTGATCGCGTACGGCGACACCTGGCGATTCACGCAGCCCGCGAGCGATCCGGGGACGGCCTGGCGCGACATTGGGTTTGCCGACGGGGGCTGGAATTCCGGGCCGGGGCTGATCGGATTTGAAACGGCGGCGCTGCCTCCGCCGGGGATTCAGTCGCCGTTCGGCGCGGCCGGGCCGATCACTTATCTTTTTCGAAAGACGTTCACTTTCACCGGGAATCCGACGGGCGCGACGGTCGTCATCGATCAGATCGTGGATGACGGCGTGGCTTATTATTTGAACGGGCAGTTGCTCGGCACGGGGATCGGGTATGCGGTCGGCGGTGCGTGGAATTCGGGGGCCTCGCGCGTCGTCGGCGATGCCGCGGAGGAACTCGGCGTGGTCACGGGCGCGGCCAATGGTCTCGTCAACGGACCCAACGTGCTCAGCGCGGAGGTTCATCAGACGAGCAACACCAGTTCGGACATGGTCTTCGGCGCGCGGATGACGATCAACACGCAGCCGTCCATCGTCATCAATGAAGTGAAGCCGGGCCTGGCGGGGCAGGGGTTTGTCGAGTTTTTCAACACGACGGGATCGCCGATCGACTTGCAGAATTATTACCTCACGGACATCGCGGGAAACCTCACCAAGTTTCAGATCGCGGCGAGCCTCATCGTCCCGGTGGGCGGCTATGCGACCGTGGGTTTTGCGGAGTCGAATCTCGCGGTCGCGGCGGGTGTGACGACCGTCTATCTCACGCAGCCAAACGGCACGACCACGCTGAATGCGATCAGCACCGCGATCCCGCTCGATGGACGTTCGCTCGGGCGCAATCCCGCGGGTTCCGCCGCGTGGTTTCTTTTCGCAAATCCGACGCCGGGCAACGCGAACGGGAGCATCGTGGCCGGCGGTGTTTCCGTGCGATTGAGCGAGGCGCATTTCGGCGCGAACGGGCGCGTCGATTGGGTCGAATTGCAAAATCTCGCGACTTCTCCACAGAGCGCGGCGGGACTTTTCGTGGCATCGCTTGCGAATCTTTCCGACAAGGTGCCGCTGACCGGCTCGGTGCCGGCGGGCGGCTACGCGAGCTGGACGGTGGATTTTCCGACGGATGGCAGCGGCGATGTGACGCTCTACTTCACCGACGCGAACAACAACGTCCTCGGCACGGCGGAACTTGAACGAGTCACGGGACGCCCGTCCTTGCAGGCGCTGTATCCGACGCCGGTGAAGACCGCGCCTTCCTGGGAGACGATCAAGACCGCGCCGGAATGGGTTTCCTCCGCGACCGACACACGCGATGCGGCGAACAGCGTGGCGCTCAACACCGACATCGTCATCAACGAGATCATGGCCGATCCGCTGTCGAATCAGGCCAACGCGGAATACATCGAACTGCACAACAAGGGCGGCGCGCTCGCGACGCTCACCGGCTGGAAGATTCGCGGCGGGATCGACTACGATTTTCCCGCGGGCACGACCATCGCGCCGGGCGGCTGGCTGGTCATCGCGGGGGCGTCGCAGTTTTTCCAGGCAGCATATCCGGGCGTGGCGCACATCGGCGACTGGTCGGGAAAACTCGGCAACAAGGGCGATCTCATCCGCATCATCGACGCGAACAACAACCTCGCCGACGAGGTGGATTTCAAAGTCGGCGGGGACTGGCCGGCGCTCGCGGGCGGGGCGGGATCGAGCCTCGAACTCGCCCACCCGAACATGGATAACAGCCGCTCGTCCGCGTGGCGCGACAGCGATGAGTCGGGCAAGACGGCGTTCCAGACTTACACCGTGAGCGGCGTCTGGTCGCAGCTCACGACGCTCGGCGCGGTCACGGATTACAAGGAACTGCACCTCTTCACGGTCGGCGATGCGCACATGGTCTTGCGGAACATTTCCGTGAAGTTGAACGGCGCGGGCGCGAACCTCATCACGAACGGCACCGTCCACGCGACCAACGGATCGAGCGCGAGCGGCTGGCTCTGCCAGGGCACGCATTGGGCGAGCTACGTGGATGGCGGCGGCGAGCTGCATCTGATCGCCGACGGCCACGGCGACAATCGCCCGAACCGCGCGGAGATCGACTGCACGGGGATGAACGCGGGTTCCAATTACACGATCCAGTTCGACGCGCGCTGGGTCTCGGGAAAAAACCGGCTCATCGTGCAAACGTGGGATCACAGCCTCGGCGCGCCTTTCCTCATCCCGGTCCCGAATAATCTCGGCACGCCCGGCGCGGTGAATTCGCGCTTCGCCGCGAGCGCGCCGCCGCAGGTCGATTCGCTGCTGCACAGCCCGGCGGTGCCGCGCACGACGAGTCCGGTGAAAATCACGGCGCGCGTGACTTCGGCGGTGCCGCTGACGGCGGTGGAAGCGGTCCATCGCGCCGACGACATCAACAACGCGAACCCGTGGGTTTTCACGCCAATGAACGACAGCGGCACGGGCGGCGACGACGTGGCGAGCGACGGCATTTTCACCGCCACGATCACGACGCATCAGGTGGCGAATCGGATCGTGCAATTTTACGTGCGCGCGACCGCGACGGGCGGCGCGACCGGGCAGTTGCCGGTTGGCGGTGCGATGAAGCCCGCGATGTGGATCGTCGATGACCGCGTGCAAACCACCGCGCTGCGGCTCCAGCGATTCGTCATTTCCAACTACGACCGCGACGCGCTGACCGAGGCCAGCGGCCAGTCGCCGAAATTCCAGTACGACTTCCCGCGGCTCTCGAATCACTACTTCAACTCAACCTTCATCCACAACGAGACCGACGTGTACTACAACGCCGAACTCCGCAAAAGCGGCAGCCCGTGGACGCGCGATGGCGGCAGCTCGCTCACCCGCGGAAAGTGGAAAGTGCCGCGCGACCGCTTTTTCCGCGGACGCGAGAAATCCACTTTCGACAACGATCCGGAAGGCGGCAGCCGCCATCACAACCGCATCATCCGCTACTGGCTCTACCTCTTCGGGCATCCGGGGAATGAAAACGAATTTGTGTACAATCTCGTCAACAGCGACTCGATCGCGATCCGCGAAGACACCGAGCCGGTCGATGGCGAAATGGTCTCGCGCGTGTATCCCAACGGCGGCGACGGACAGCTCATGCGCAGCGACGATCAGTGGTGGTTTCAGGACGATTGGAACCGCTCGCAAACCGATGCGAACTGGGGCCACAAGGGCACCGACGCCACCATCCGCTATCACACCGAGTGGATGATGCGCTCGCGCGAAAACGAGTACGACCACAGTTCACTAATCGAGTTTTTCAAAACCGTCTCGAACGCGGGCTCGACCGAGCAGCAGCTCAACCGCGTGCTCGATCCGCATCTCACGCTGATGATGGCGGCGGTGCGCGGGTACGCGTACGACTGGGATTCGCTCACGCTCAATCGCGGCAAGAACGGATTTTTCTACCGCAAGCCGACGGACGGGCGCTGGATGTTCCTGCATTGGGATAGCGACCTCGCGTTTCAAGATGCGAATAACGTCGTGGTCGGCGGACTCGCCGGATGGGGCACGTACATTTCCAAAACGTGGACGCGCCGCCTCTTCAACTACTACCTCACCGAAATGCTGAAGCTCACCAGCGGCGCGAACAGTGCGCGCACGCTCGCGTGGCTCGATGCGGAGGAAGCCGCGTCCGGCGCTTACACCGTGGATCGCATCGCCTACACAAACTGGTTCGCTAATCGCCGCACGCGGATCGAGAGCGAGATCAATCTCTCCGTCGGCGGCGGGCCGCTGAATTCCTACACCACGCCATTCACGATCACGACGCCCGGCGGCGGCACAACCGCTGCGGCGACCGTCGCGATCAGCGGCAGCGCGCCGTCGTCCGTGTTCACCATCGTCGTCGATGGACACACCGAGCCGGTCCTCACATGGTTTAGCCCGCAGCCGTGGACCCTCTCCGGCATCGTCCTCAAAACCGGCGCGAACAGCCTCACCGTCCGCGCGCTCGACATGTTCGGGAACACCATCGCGACCGCCGTCTATAACATCACAAAAACCGGCAACGCCGCGCCTTTCATGCGCATGACCTCCTCGCCCGCCTCGATGAATGTGGTGCTCGGGCAAACGCTCACGCTGGATGCCTCCGCGAGCTTCGACCCCGACGGCGGCGCGCTCACTTTCGCGTGGTCGAACACACCCGTGCCCGGCGCAAGCGTGAGCCATCCCACGCCCGCGACGACCAGCGCGACTTTCACGCAACCGAACATCTACAGCTTCACCGCGACGGGCACGGACATCGCAGCCGTGCCCTCGGCCATCACGCGTGAGATCGCGGTGTATAACACCGAAGACTTCGCCTCCTTCGGCGAGCCGTGGCTCGCCGCGTACTGGACGCTCTCGAATCTCGAACCGCGCGACAACCACTCGCCGAGCGTGTGGTATTCCACCGAAGACAAATCCGGCACACTGATCCTCCAGGTGCTCGACGATTCGGCAAAGCCGCTCGTTTTCAGCGGAGCCACGCATCCGAGAATGATGCGCCCGCTGCCCTCTGCGACGGACTGGACTTTGCAGACCGACCTCGCGCTCGACACGCGGCAGACCGGCACCTTCTTCACCGGCCTGTATCTCGAAACCGTCGAATCCGGCAGCGTCACACGCTACGCCTTCTGCCTCGAAGGCGGTATATTGCTCAGAGTCAAGCGATCGACTGGCGGCGCGTTCGCGGACGTTTTCACCGTGGCGTACGGTGAAAGTTCCGCCGTCCTCCGCATCCGGCGCATCGGAAACAGCCTGGTCTTCCAGAGCCGCGACGCCGCGGGTGTTTGGAGCAGCGGGGCCGGCGCCCACACCCGCGCACTCGTGGCTGGCTCGACTGCCAGCAGCGGCGGCATTTTCACCGCGACCACCACCGCGCAAAGCGTGCGCACCGCGTTCGACTACGTGATGCTCGTCGATCCCGCGAATGCGAACACCGTCTTCAGCAACCTGCGCATCACCGAACTCATGTACAATCCCGCCACCCCCGGCACGGTGGAATACATCGAGCTAAAAAACACGGGCGCGGGTTCGATCAATCTGCTCGGTGCGCGCTTCGATGCGACCACGCCATTCGACCTCGCGCCATTTGGAAGTATCAGCCTCGCTCCCGGCCAATACGCGATCGTGACCAACGATACCGCGGCCTTTCAAGCGAAGTACGGAACCAGTGCGCTCATCGCCGGTCAGTGGACCGGTGCCCTCAACAACGGCGGCGAGCGCATCATCCTCCGCGACGGCGATGGTAACAAGATCCACGACTTTACCTATCTGGACACGGCACCCTGGCCGACCACGCCGGATGGCATGGGACCGTCCCTCGAAGTCATCGACAGCAACGGTAACTACGATAGTGGCACTAACTGGCGCGCGAGCTGGGAACTCGGCGGCTCGCCGGGCTGGATGGGTGCCGGCCCGGATACCGATGGCGATGGGCAGCCGGATAGTTGGGAGCTGCTTTTCGGCACCGACCCGAACAGTGCCACCTCCCGCTACCACGCCACCGCCGCGCGCAACGGCAGCAACCTGCCTGTCATCAACTGGCTCAGCGTACCCGCGCAAAAATATCGCATCGACTACACCGACGAACTCGTGCCGGCCAACTGGCAGCCCCTCGCCACCATCACCGGCACCGGCAGCTACACCGACACCTCCGCGCCACTCCCATCGCGCAGATTCTACAAAGTGACGCCGATTCCCTAGCCGCGTCTGCGGTGGCTCATGCCACCATTCAAACAATGCGCGACCGCACGGGAGGCTGCGCAAACACGAAGCGACGGCTGGCCCCGACGCGCGCTCGCCACCTTTCACCACGCCCGATTCCCCATTCCAGCACACTTCCCGCTCGTCAGCGCAGGCAGACAACCTAATATCTGCCCATGCGTTTTCCGACTACCTGCCTCATCGCCGCCACCCTTGGCCTCCTTCTTGGCGGCTGTGCGACACGCTCCCTGCCAAAGTACGAAAAGCCGCTGGCGCGTTCGCAATTCCAAACCGTCCGCACGACCGCCTACACCCATACCGAGAGTGACCATCGGAAGTACGGGAAGCGAAATGCGGTTGGCTCGCAGTTACTTTCCGGCTCGCTGCGCAGCGCCGCTGCGGACTGGTCGCGCTGGCCGGCAGGCACCACCTTTCGGCTGATCGAAACTGGCCAGCTTTATCGCGTGGACGACTACGGCTGGGCACTGACTGGCACGAACACCATCGACCTCTACAAGACCTCACGCTCCGCGATGAACTCGTGGGGTGTGCGCCGCGTGAACATCGAGGTGCTCAACTGGGGCGATCCCGACCGCAGCCTCGCGATCCTCCGCCCGCGTGGGAAACACAAGCACGTCAGGAAAATGATCGGGGAGCTGGAGGATCGCCGCGTGGTGCTGCGGCGTCCCGTGCAGAGTTCGTCATCGCTCGCCGCGACGAATCCGCCGACTCAGTTCCTGCCTCCCTCCGCGCTGACACCCTTCACGAACTGACCTACGGACGACCGGAGAGTTTTTGCAGCACCCACGCGTACTCGCGCGCGATGCTCTTCACCATGTCGCCTGGATTTACCTCCGGCGGCAGGACGTTGAATGTGTAAGTCTCGATTTCCAAGTGGGAGCAGTCGCCCTTGCGCAACTCGCGGAAGAATTCCGGCGTCAACTCCGCGGACGTGGATTGCAATGGGCCGGCTCCGCCAAAAAAGAGCGGGACGTGGAAATGCACGCGGACGTATTTCACATCGGGAAACGTCTGCAATTCGTTCAACGCATCCGGCAGATCGAACCAGGCAAATCGCGCGCCCGATTCGCCGAGGGCTTTCACTTGGTGCAGATAGACGGGCTCCACGAATTTCTTCAACGCATCGAGACTTTCGCGATCGCAATCGGTGTGGAGGGCGGCACTGAGCTGCACCTTTGAAATGCGAATGCCGGCGCGACGGTATGCGCGCCAGGACTCCACGAGATCCTCAAACTGAAGCGCGACGTGGCAGGTATCGAAACACACGCCCAGATGCCGGCGCATCAATTCCTCCGCCTGCGCGGGATTGCAGCCGATGATTCGCTTCAGTTCCTCCGTGCCCGAGCGTAGCAGATAGTCATTGTAAAAGGCGATCGTCTCCGCCGTGGTTTCGAGAAAGCAATCGGGCTCGGGCTCGAGGCCGAGGTGGATTTCCTGGCCGGTGTCGTCGCGCACCGCGGCGAAGTAGGCGACGACGGCGGCAAGATTGCGCGCCATCATTTCCTTGTCCTCGGTCGTCTCGATCCACGGTTTGAACGAACCGGGCACCGTGCTGATGCTGCCATCGACGGAGGGCGGCAGGAAGCTCGTGAAAATGTCCGCGAGCTGCATCGTGTAGTCGCGTCGCTCAGGCGTCCGCCAGTCCGGCGCATAGACGTTTTCCTTCACCGGCCCCTCATGAAAACGCCCGTACGGAAATCCGTTGATCGTGAATGGGTAAAGCTGGTGCTCGGCGAAGAATTCGCGCGCTTCATCGATGAGCGCGGGATCGCTGGTGAGCTTCGCTGCGGCGTGATGCGCGATCCGCAAACCAAGGCCGAACCATTGATCCGCGGCGACGAGCGTTTTCACGGCAGTCGCCTTTTCGCGGATGGCGGTGAAATTATCCGCCCAACTCTCGCCCGGATGAATGTTCAGGCAGTATGTGAGATGGAGCGGAGGAGTGTGCTGAACGATCATGCGCGGCGCTCGAACGCCGCCATTTCCTTAATGGCGGCATCCATCTTCGCAAGGTCGATTTCGTGGACCTCGTGACGCGCGCCGATGCCGCGTGGAAAAGTGACGGTGAGTTCGCCGCCGAGATGCTCCTGAAAATCGCGGAGTCCGCCGAACACCGCGCGTCCGCCGCCGGCATCGCGCGCATCGTATTCCGGGAACCAAAGCGCAAAACCGCTCGCCGCCAGACCGGCGCGGATGCGCGCCAGTTCATCGCCTGAAATCCAACCCATCGCGCGCGCGTAAATCGAATCCAGCAGCACGCCGCTCGCGACGGCATCCCCGTGGGAAATGCGGAAGCCGGAGAGCAACTCCAGCTTGTGCGCGGACCAGTGCCCGAAATCGAGCGGGCGCGCGCGGCCATACTCGAAGGGGTCGCCATTGGTGCGGATGTGTTCGAGATGAATCTCGGCGCAACGCGCGACGAGATGCTGCATCGCCTCGAAATCGCGTGCGGGAAATTTCGCCGCATTCGTGCAAAGCCAATCGAAGAAAATGGTGTCGCGAATGATCGCGACTTTGAACGCCTCCGAAACGCCGCAGAGCCAGTCGCGATCGGGCAGTGTCAGCAGAAAATCGAAATCGTTCAGCACCGCGAACGGCGGCGCGAAGGTGCCGATCGCGTTCTTTCCGCCGAGGAAATTCACCCCGTTCTTCACGCCGACACCCGCATCGTTTTGCCCGAGCACCGTCGTCGGCACGCGCACCTGGCGGAGACCGCGATGCACCAGCGCGGCAGCCAGACCGACCGCGTCCATGACCGCGCCGCCGCCGACGATGATGACGAATGACTGCCGGTCGATGTGGCATTCCAGCAGCCGCCGCATGAAGCCCTCGACGAGCGTGAAGTCGTTCTTCGCCGACTCACCGCCGGGGACGATTTGCGGCTCGCACGCGAGTTCGAGTCGCTTCGGGTGCGCGTTAAAATAGGCGCGCACTTGCCCGGAGATTTTCGGACAGGCAGCCGCGACGTGTCCGTCGATGAAGACGATCGCGCGGTGGCGGCGTCCCTCACCGAGGCGATCAAGGGTCTCGACCAGCACGGGATTTTCCACCGAGAAAAGATCGCGGGTGAAAGTGACCGGGAAATCCCAACTCACCGCGATCTGCTGATGAATCGTGTGCGGCTGTTTCATGGGCGCGAATCCATCCAGGTCTGCGTGGCGCGCACGAGATCGAGCGCGGTCTCGGGCTTTTGCGGAAGCGCGAGCGAGCTGGACCACGCGACCTCGAAACCCGGCCCGACGTTGCCATGCGTGCCGTGGATTTTCCGCGTGTCGAAGCTCACGCTGCCGGGCGGCCAGCCGAAGAAAAGTTCGCACGGATCGTAGCCGGGCTTGTTGTGAATATCGACGTGGCTCGCGTAGTCGGGCGCTTCGCTTTTCTCAAACCACGGATAGGCAAACCACGCGCCGTTTTCCGCGATGGCGAGCAGATCGCCGCCGCGCGCGTGCAGCAGGCCGCGCGCGGCCTGTGCGTTGCGATCGAGCACTTCGGCAACGCCGGGGATGCGCAGCAGCACTTCGCGCGCGGCGACGGCGGACGCGGCGTCGCGACAATACACGTTCGCAATCTGATGATCCACGACGGCGAACGCGCGGCTTGTGAAGAAGTCCGTGTAAGCCATGTCGCGAATGTCGCGCACGGAAAACAGTCCGGCCTCGCGGAGCGCGCGATTCGGAAAAATCGCGCCGCGTTTCACCGCCTCGATCGCGTAGTCGCCGACGAAGATCCAGTCGTAGCCAGACTCCGCGCACGCGGCCTTGATGCGGGTGAGGTAGCCGAGCAAAATATCGAGCGCCTTTTCCGCGGGCGCGCTGCCGGGGCCGTGGCGCTGAAGATCGTAGTCGAGATGGGGGATGTAAGTGAGCAGCAGATCGGGCGCGAACTCGGGCATTCCCATCACCGCGCAAGTCGCATCGACGATCCAGTCGCTCGATTTGTGATTCGCGAGCGGGCCCCAATAATTCATCAGATTGAACGGTCGGCCCACGGCTTCATTCAAGCGCTGCCCGAGTTGTGCGGGGTGGGTGTAGCACGACTGGATCATACCGCCGCTGTGCTTGTGGATCGGCGCGGGCGTGACGACGAGATCGACCGCTTCGCCCATGCTTTGCTGCCAGAACATCATCCCGACTGTGCCGCCGCGGGCGCGGAAGTTTTCCCAGATGCGCGGCCCTTGCACGAGGGTCGCGCTTTGCTCCCAGAAGAGGACTTTCGTGAGGTCTTTGAAAAACAGTCCGTTCGCGATCATGCCGTGCGCGCCAATCTGCGCGCCGGTGCGGAAACACCCCTGAAACACACTCGTGACCGCGGGAAAAAATGTCTGCGCGGGTTGAAACTCGGGCAGGTGCGAAACGAGATTCCAGCCGAAAGCGGCGATATCGACGACGAGCAGTTTTTTCGAGGCGGACACGGAGGCGGAGAAAATGGGACCGCAAGAAAAGCACGGAATCTCCAAAGCGCCAGCCTCGCGACCGGCGGTTACAGCATTTCCGCGCGCAGCAGATCGTCGATCGTTTCGCGGCGCGAAATCATTTCGACGCTGCCATCTTCCTCCAGCCAGAGCTGCGGGGCGCGGCCGATGGAGTTGTAGTTGCTCGACATCGCGTATCCGTACGCGCCGGCATCGCGCAGTGTCAGGAGATCGCCGGGCTCGGGACGCGGCAGGTCGCGCGGCTGGAGCAGCTCGGCGTCGTCGCGGGTGAAGACGTCGCCGCTTTCGCAAAGTGGACCGGCGATCACGATCGGCTCGCGCGCGATATTCGGATCGTCGCTGTCTTTCCCGACGATATCGATGCCGTGATAGCTCCCGTACATCGCCGGCCGCACGAGATCCACGAACCCCGCATCGACCAGCGCGAAAGTCACGCCGCGCCCTTTTTCATTCGTGCGCGTCTGCTTCACATCGGTGACGCGCGCGACGAGCGTGCAGCCCGGCGCGACGTAGTAGCGGCCGGGTTCGATTTCGAGCCGCATCTCGCGTTTAGCAGCCGCGCAGAGGCGCTCGTGGCACGTCTCGAACAGCTCGCGCAACGGCTCCATCGGCACCTGCGCGCCGTGGTCGCGATAGTTGTGCGGGATGCCGCCGCCGAGGCTCACCGCGGTGAGCTTTGGAAACAGCGGCAGCAGCTTGATGAACTCGAGCGCGAGCCGCGTCAGATTTTCCTGAAGCTCCTGATACTGCGGCCCGCTGCCGATGTGCGCGTGCAGCATCGTCACCGTCATCCCCGCCGCATTTGCCGCCTGTGCCGTGGCCGCGAGATCTTCAAACCAAATGCCGTGCTTCGAACTCGGCCCGCCGGTGTCGCAAGCATTCACGTGCCCGTGGCCGAAACCGGGATTGATGCGCAGCGAAATCAGCCCGCGATACCCCGCCGCCGCGAGATCTTGGACCATCCCAGGCGAACCGATATTTGGCAGGATGTTGTTTTCCAAAACGACCGCGAGCGCGTTGTCGCGGAAGACATCCGCCGTGAAGCAAATCGCCGGCGGCTCATTCCCCGCCGCATGGCCCGCGTGGAGCGCCCGCAGGACTTCATTTCCCGAAACCGCATCGATCCAAATCCCCGCCGCCTTCATCTCGCGGAGCACCTTCGTCGCCGGGCAAGCCTTCATCGCAAACCGCGCCTGAATCCCCGCCGCATCCGTGATGAATCGCACATCCGCGATGCGCTGGCGGACGACGCGGGCGTCGTAAATCCAAAGTGGCGTGCCGTATTTTTCGGCGAGTGAGCGGAGCAGTGCGGGATCGTGATTCATCGGAAAAAGCGCGGGAGTCTGGAGCGGCCTGCGCAGTCGCGCAAGGCGCTGTGTGATTTCCAGAATGTCGCAATTGGAAAGTTCGCCGTTTCGGAAAGACGATATTTTTGGCAAGCAGGCAGACGCTACTTTTGCAGTCAATTCCTCGCGGGAGATTGCACACTCGACTTTGCAGAGTTACCCCGGCCTGGGGCGAACGATCCTCCTTTTGCCCACGAGATAGAGGAGAATGTGTCGCCCCAGCGAGGAGCCGATTCGCAAGCGTCCGCGACTCCGCGCACTCACTGAATGAAGTAGCTGAGGTTTTCCAATTCGATCGCGAGATCGACATTGTTCACCACCACCGCCTCCGGGACTTGCAGGATGATCGGCGCGAAGTTGAGGATCGCGAGGATGCCGATGCCGACGAGTTCGTTGGTCACTTCCTGCGCGACCGTCGCGGGCACGGTGAGGATGGCCATCTTGATTTTTCTTTCCCTCACAAAGTCGCCGAGCTGCGCCATCGGCAACACCGGGATGCGCAGTTCGCGTTTGTGTTTTCGGGAAAGATCCACGTCGAAAGCGGCGACGACCTCGAAGCCCTCCTTGGCAAAGCCGTGGTAACGCAGCAGCGCCAGACCGAGATGCCCCGCGCCCACGAGGATCACCGGCTGAAGGTGCGTCGTGCCGAGTACATCGGTCAGCTTCGCGCTGAGTTCCTTCACGCTATAGCCGAGGCCGCGCGTGCCGAATTGCCCGAAATACGTCAGATCCTTTCGCAGTTGTGTCGGCTTCACGCCCGCCGCTTTCGCGAGCGCCGCCGAGGACACGGTTTCAACATTGTTCGGCTGGAGGCGCTGCAATGCGCGGTAGTACAGCGACAACCGATAAACCGTTTTCCGGGGGATCACTTGCTTCGACATGAGTAAAAAGGGAGCGTAAATAACCGCAGGCAGTCGGGATGCAAAAGGAGAAGTTCGGGTGGCTGTGGTTTTGAATTGCCACAGTGCGCTTCAGGCCTTGCGCCCAAACTTTTTCTCCAGCTCGCCGTAGCTGATCTGGATCATCGTGGGCCGACCGTGAGGGCAGCAGTAGGGGAGTTCGCACGCGAGCAAATCCTGGATGAGGCGGACGAGTTCCGGCTCGCGCAGGACGTCGTTGGCTTTCACCGCGTGGCGGCAGACGGTTTTAGCGATCATGTCTTCGCCGAGGCGGAGTTTGGAGGATTGCGTGCTGGTCTCGCGGAGATCGTCGATGATGTCGCGCAGGAGCTGCGAGGGATCGGTGGCGCGGAGGAAAGTGGGGAGCGTGTCGATCTTGAAAGTGGCTGTGCCAAAGGCTTCGAGACCGATGCCCGCGCGTTGCAGCGTGTCGGAGTTGCGCGCGATCCAGTCGGCATCACGCGGCGAGACTTGGAGGGTGAGGGGAATGAGGAGGCGCTGCGCGGGCACGCCCTGATCCTCCATCCGCTTGCGCATTTCCTCGAAAAGGATGCGCTCGTGCGCGGCGTGCTGATCGACCAGCACGAGACCGTTCGCGTTCTGCATGAGGACGTAGAGTTTCCCCAGGACGCCCAGGATTTTGAAGTCCTGCGATTGCGGATTGCGGATTGCAGATTGCGGATTGGATTCCGGCGCGGAGGTCGGCTCCATCGACGGCTCGTTCGATGTTCGATGTTCGACGTTCGACGTTCGATGTTCAGCCCCGCGCAGCGGCGCCGCGACCTGCTCTGGCGCGGCCCAATCCCTCCGCAACGCGAGCTGCTCCGGCTCGGGAATGAGCATGGGCACAGGCTCGGGCGCTGCGCGAAAAGTCTGCGACCATGCACCGCGATCACTCTCCAGCGTGCGGCGGATGGCTTCGACAATCGCGTCGCGCACCGTGCCCGCCTCGCGGAAACGCACCTCGCGTTTTGCCGGATGTACGTTCACATCCACGGCGGCGGGATCCATGTCGATGAAGAGGAACGTGACGGGATGCTGCCCTTTCATCAGCGCCGTGTGATAGCCCTCGCGCAGGGCGAAATTGAGCGCGCTGTTTTCCACCGGGCGACCGTTCAAAAACACGAGCTGCTGCTGCCGTCCGCTGCGGCTCACGCCCGCTTTGCCGATGCAGCCGCGGATCGCAATCGAGTCCGTCGCGAACTCGGGAATCTCCAGCAACTCCGCGGTGAGCGCCGCCCCGCACAGGTCGCGAATCCGCTCCCGCAAATGTGCGGCGGGCGGGAGCTGATAGACGACGCGCTCATCATTGACCAAGGTGAATCCGACGGCGGGATGCCCGATCGCCTGCAAATGAAGCTGATGCTCGACGTGGCTCGCCTCCGTGTTTTCGGTGCGCAAAAACTTTCTTCGCGCCGGCAGATTGTAGAAAAGCTGGCGCACCTCGACCTGCGTGCCCGGCGCGTCGCCGCCATCGCGCACCGCCTCGATCTTCCCCCCATTCACGAGCACCTCCGTCCCGACCAGCGCATCGCGTTCGCGCGTGGTGAGGCGAAAGCGCGAGACGCTCGCGATGCTCGGCAGCGCCTCGCCGCGAAACCCGAGCGTATGAATCGCCGCCAGATCGGCACCCGTGCGAATCTTACTCGTCGCGTGTCTTTCCAAACACAGCAGCGCATCATCGCGATCCATCCCGGAGCCATCATCCACCACGCGGATCATCGAAATCCCCCCGCGCCGGATGAGCACCTCGATGCGCCCCGCGCCCGCATCGAGCGAATTCTCCAGCAGCTCCTTCACCACCGAAGCCGGCCGCTCCACTACCTCGCCCGCCGCGACCTGGCTGGCGACGGCTTCGGAGAGGAGAGCGATGCGGGACATTTGGCGCGAAGTTTCAAACGCCCAGCGACAGGTGACAAGCGGCAACCCGCCGGGTGCCCAGGGGAGGGTGTGATTTGCTGAAAACGGGATTGGAACCGCTAATCTCCGCTAATCTTCGCCAATCGAGACGAGATTGGGGAGAATCTGGACGGCACCCGAAAGGTGAGAGCGTCAATCTCTGCAACCTGTTGGGGTTAGCGTAGATCAGCCGAGAATGGCGGTTCAATTTCCGAAGCTAGGCCAATGAGACTACGGCTTGACCTGCAATTCGTCCTCGTTCCAAAACGCTGTTTGGGAACGAGGCGCGGAGAATGGGCTTGTTGCCCAAGTCGCGGCCTCTTCCGTAAAGCGGGCTGACCGAGATCGAGACCGGAGAGGCCATCGACACGCTGATGATGGCTTTCGACACCGGCGATGGAGGCGCTCTTGGCGAAAGAACCCGCGAGATTCCGCAACTGGCGCTTCTTCTGACGGATGGCTCCGCACAGCTGCCGACCGCCGGATCGACCGCGGAGGCTGAGAGGCTGCGCCAGGAACGGGAGAACCCACCCGCGCCAAGGAAAAGGATCATCACTCACTGGGAAGGGAACACCGTTCCGCGCGCGCCGGTCAGAGAGTCAATCGTCCTTTTGCACATATGCACGGACTGACCCGAATGGCATTAAGTTAAGCGTCCTTTTGGATAAGTATGCGTGGCCGGTTTCGATGGGGTGGAACACGCATCTCCGCTCTTGGCTTGGTTAGTAAGTGATAGTTCTTCGCGCGGCGCTTCTTTGCGCGCGGTTCG
>JANNWY010000146.1:0-43627 GCA_031409335.1 Chthoniobacteraceae bacterium
GCCCAACTCCGCGTCCTGCGCGCCAACCAACATTGGGACGCCTTCTGGCCCCCTCACCAACCCATCCCAAGCATGCACCACAATTAATGACACCCTGCGGCGGGCTGAACATCGAACGTCGAACATCGAACATCGAAGTCGTTGTGCGATCCGATCCAAAACCAAACGACCGTGTCTCCCTGCCTCCGCCCCTCCGCCCGATACTGCTCGCTAATCCGCACGGACCAGACATCGGGATAGCCTCCGAGTTTCTTAAAGCGCAGCGAACCATGATCGGGATTCTCTCGAAAAAGATCATATTCCCGGCGAGCAGCGGCTTTCGTCTTCGAGTCCAACTCCGCGTAGAGCGACCAAAAGCTGCGCTTGGTCCGCGAAATCACAACCGCTTCGGATCCAGCGCCTCTTCCTCCCCATCGGCGAACGCGCGTTGCATGAACTCCTCAAATTTCGGACGCGGACTGGTTTCCGAAATGATGCGCTCCCAAGCCGCGTCCCCCGGCGAATCAGCGCCGTGTTGAAGCGCGCGGGCAAACTTCGCGACAGCCGCGACCTTCTCCTCCGGCAGCGAGTCGCAGATTTCGATGATTTCCTCAGTCAACGTGCTCATTGGTGCTCGGCAAGAGTAGGCAAATCCCGCAACTCTGCCACCGAAGATGTCCACGACCTTTCAAGCAAATAAACTCGCGCGCCTTGCCGCGCTCGGCCTGACCGAGTCGGAGTTCGAGGAAAAGTTCGCGCGTTCCTCGGGGCCCGGCGGGCAGCATGTGAACAAGGTCTCGACCGCGGTGACGCTGCGCCACGAGCCGAGCGGCGTGGCGGTGACGGTGCAGGATACGCGGTCGCAATCCATGAATCGCCAGGTCGCGTGGGAGCGCATTTTGGATGCGATGGAAAAGGCGCGGCGCGACGCAAAGGCGGCGGCGAAATCCGCGCGGGAAAAAAAGCGGCGGCAGAATGCGAAACGTCCGTGGGGCGTGAAGCAGCGGATGCTCGATTCCAAAACGCGGCGAGGGAAGACGAAGAAGCTGCGGAGCAAGGATTGGTGAACGAGGAAAATTCCAAGCTCCAGATTCCAATTTCAAAATAAATTTCAAAGGGCGGAAAGGGGGCAAATTCCAAGAGCGGATTTGCAGACGCGGGGCTTTGGAATTTGGAGGCTGGGATTTGAAATTTATTTGGAATTTGGAATCTGGTTCTTGGAATTTCCCGCAAGCGCGGGGCATAGTCCGCGCTTCATTTTTCCCATGTCTCAGAGCCCTCTTCACGATCGCGGCGTTATCGCCCGTTACCGGCAGTTCCTGCCCGTCACGGATGCGACGCCCGTCATTTCGCTGAACGAAGGTTCCACTCCGCTGATCCATTCGCCGAAGCTCAGCGCGCGCGTCGGGCGCGGGTGCGAGATTTATATCAAATACGAAGGGCTGAATCCGACCGGCTCGTTCAAGGATCGCGGGATGACGATGGCGATTTCCAAAGCCGTGGAAGACGGGGCGCGCGCGGTGATTTGCGCCTCGACGGGGAATACCAGCGCGGCGGCGGCGGCGTATGCGGCGCGGGCGGGCGTGACTTGTGTGGTGCTGCTGCCAGCGGGGAAAATCGCGTTTGGAAAACTGGCGCAGGCATTCATTTACGGCGCGAAAGTCGTGGCCATCGAGGGGAATTTTGATGACGCGCTGCGGCTCGTGCGCGAGCTGGGCGAAAGCGGGCAATTTGCGATCGTGAACTCGATCAATCCGCATCGCATCGACGGGCAGAAGACGGCGGCATTTGAGATCATCGAGGAACTCGGCGACGCACCGGATTTGCATGTGATCCCGGTCGGGAACGCGGGAAACATCAGCGCGTATTGGAAAGGCTACCGCGAGTTCAACGCGCTCGGACGTTCCACCAAACTGCCGCGCATGGCTGGCTTTCAGGCTGCGGGATCGGCTCCGATTTTCCACGGCAAAGTCGTCGAGAAACCCGAGACGATCGCCACCGCGATCCGCATCGGAAATCCCGCGAGCTGGGAGATGGCGAATGCGGCGATCAAGGATTCCGGCGGCTCGATCGACATCGTGACCGACGCGGAAATCCTCTCCGCGCAGCAATGGCTCGCCGCGAATGAAGGCATCTTCGTCGAGCCCGCCAGCGCCGCGAGCATCGCGGGACTTTTCAAATGTGTGGGCAATGAGCGCTGTGAAATTTGCCCGCTCCCGAAAATTCCCGAAGGCAGCACCATCGTCTGCACCGTGACCGGCCACGGTCTCAAAGACCCCGACATCGCCCGCGAACAATGCGGCTCGATCATCCCCGCGAAGGCGGAAGTGGGTGAAATCCTGCGGCTGCTGGAAAAGTAGCGGTCGCGCAGGCTGCGCCGGGCACGCGAAATCCGGCGGGCTTGGTGAGAGCCCGCCGGATTGTTGATTGGTGGCGTTTTTAGGAAACCGAGACCGCGATTTCCTTTGGTTTTGCGTCTTCGGCTTTCGGCAATTCGATGGTGAGGATGCCGTCTTTGTAGTTGGCGACGATCTTCGTGGAATCGACCGCGGCGAGGAGTTTCACGCTGCGCTCGAATTTTCCGAAGAATCGCTCGCTGCGGAATGTTTCGCCGTCCTTGAAGGTGCGCTCGTCTTTCCGCTCGCCGGAAACCGTGAGCACGCCTTCGTGGAGCGAGATTTTGATGTCTTCCTTCTTCAAACCCGGCAGTTCGAGGCTGATGAAGTAGCGGTCTTTGTCGGCATGCACGTCGAGCGCCGGCGACCAGGCGACTTCAGGGCTCGTGGATGAGGTATCGAAGAGTCGGCTCAGTTCATTTCGCAGCAGCGCGAAGCGGTCAAACGAGAGCGGGTTGTAGAGTTCAGGAGACTTGTGGCTGATGAGGTTCATAGGTTTGTTTTTGTGAAGGTTAAATGTTGCGGCTTCACTAATAGCTTTCGGAATGCCATGCGTTTTCTGAATAGGTCGAATGAGTCCTATGTGACTCGTGAGAGACGATATACAAAACGTGTCGCACTGAGCCATTGTTAGAGTAAGCGCCTCTATGGCACACATTCCGCGAACGATGATGACGCAGAATCGCGCCACGATGGCACGTTATTCGCCGAGTGCGCTCTTATACATCGGAGCGATGGTCGTCTGGATCACGCCGAGGATTCTCCAGCCCATGTAAACCACGATCGCGATGTACAGCAGCTTTGGCAGCCAGTCGGCCAGCGTCTCCAGCCGATCGAGCGCTTCCTGTCGGGATTCCGCCGCGAGCCGGCTCAATTCCTCGTCCAATTTCCCCGTCTCCTCGCCGACGATGATCGCCTGCATCATCTCCTCTGGAAATGCACCGCTGGTCGCGAGCAGCGGCCCGACTTGCGCGCCGCCGCGCACCTGGGGCACTGCGGCATCGACCGCCGCCCGGATGCTCCCGCTGCGGCTCGATCGGCCGGCGGCGATCAGCGCGTCGATGACATTCACGCCCGCATCGAGCTGGAGGCCATAGACCGTGCAGAAACGCGAGAGCGCGAACGCACGCCGCACTTTCCCGATCAGCGGGATCGCGTTCACGAACCGGTCCACGAATCCGCTGCCAGCCCCCAAATCGCGGAGCAACGGCGTGAGCATCGCGACGATCGCGACCGCTGCGTAGATGAAGATGAACGTGCTGCCGACCTGGCGGAAAAACTCGTGGGCGCTTTTCAAAACGAACGTTGGCGCGGCGAGGACGAGGATGCCGAAATGCAGGAGAAAAATCGGGTACGTCAGCCGTTTGATGATCGTCGCGCGGGCCTGCGCTAGTGCCCCGAAGTATTTGGAAAGTTCGCTCAGCCCGCGATCGAGCTGGCCGCTTTTTTCCACGGCGCTGAGCACGGACGACTCGAGTGGCGTGACCGTGGAACGCTGTGCGGCAAAGGCTTCGCCGACTGTGCGCCCGTTTGCGAGGGACTTGCGCGCAGCGTCCACGAGTCGGCGCGCGTCGCCGCGGGTGGTGCTGGCGAGTTTCTCCAGCGCCTTCGGAAATGGCACGCCGTTGCGGATGAGCTGCGCGAGGCTGTGGTAAAAGCTCTGCTTCTGCCGGAGGCTGAGTGACACGCCGCGAAATTCCGGGTTTCAACGCCGCGGCACAAGGCTTAATGCTGCGCGGATGGACGATGAGAAATTCATGCGCGCCGCTTTGCGCGAAGCGAGGCGCGGACTCGGGCAGACGAGCCCGAATCCCGCCGTCGGCGCGGTGATCGTGCGCGGCGGGCGTGTGATCGCGCGGGGTTTTCACCGCTGCGCGGGAAAGCCGCACGCGGAAATCGAGGCGCTCGCGGCTTTGAAAAATCCGCAGCTCGCGCGCGGCGCGGCGATCTACGTGACGCTGGAGCCATGCTCCACACACGGGCGCACGCCGCCTTGCGTGGAGGCGATTTCGCGGGCGGGATTTTCGCGCGTGGTGATCGGTGCGATCGACCCGAATCCTGCGCACGCCGGGCACGGCGTGGACTTGCTGAAGGCGGCAGGCGTCGCAGTTTGCGCGGGCGTTTTGGAAGACGAATGCCGCGAATTGAACGTGGCTTTCAACAAATGGATCGTGACCGGAATGCCATTCGTCATCGCGAAAGCCGCGCTCTCGCTCGATGGCCGGCTCACGCGTCCGTCCAGCGAGGGCCAGTGGCTTTCGTGCGCGGCATCACGCACGGACGCGCACCGGCTGCGGGCGAGCGTCGATGCGATCCTCGTCGGCGCTGGGACGGTGCGCGCGGACGATCCGCGGCTAACGATTCGCGGAGCGAAATCCGCGCGCCAGCCTTGGCGTGTCGTCCTCGCGGGGAAAAAACCGCTTCCGAAAAGCGCGCATCTTTTCACCGACGAACATCGCAAGCGGACGCTGGTCTTTCGCGGAAAAACTCTCCGCGCCGTCCTGCGCGAACTCGGTCGAAAACAAATCACGAGTGTGCTGATCGAAGGCGGCGGCGCGGTGCTCGGCGAGGCCTTCGACCGGCAGTTGGTCGATCGCGTCCACTTTTATCTCACGCCGATGCTTTGCGGCGGGCCGGATGTGATCGGCGGCCTCGGCGCTTCATCGAGCGCGGCTTCGCTCGCGCTAAAAAATCCGCGCTACACAAAGATCGGGAGCGACCTGCGGCTCACGGCGGACGTGTGACCGGCTATTTTTTCCCAAACAGAAACTGCAGCGGCGCACCCAGCCGCGCCCGCCACGCGGACAGCGAGTGATCGGTACCTTCCGCGCACAAGACCTTGAAATCGCGCCCTTCGACGAAACCTTTCCCCGCGAGCACGGCGTTCAGTTTTTTTTGAAACGGTGCGGCGTTCCGGTCTTCGCCAAAAGTGCCGTGGTCGAAGTAAAGTTTCCGATCCGGGCGGAACGTGGGCTCAACAGCCACCTGCTGAATGATCTCGCAATTTTCCAGCGTATCGCCGCTGAGATCTTCGTAGGCCACGGAGAGGCACGCGAACTTGCCAAACACATGCGCGTGGCGCAGCGCCATGAAGAGCGCGAGCGATCCGCCGAGCGAAAAGCCAAGCACGCCGGTATTCGCGGGGTCCGTGAGGACGCGGTCGCGACACACGGTGTAGTCGATGAATGGCTTCAAATCGTGGACGAGGAAATCCGCCGTGCGCGGTCCGTCGCACTGCGGCGAAAGCTCAATGTCGCGCTGGCCAAAGCCTTCCCGATGAAACACGGCAACGAGCACAATCTCCGGGATCAATCCGCCGCCCGACATGCCGCGCACCCAGGCATCCACGGCGATGGTTTCATTGTGCGAATCTTGAAACGCCTGCAGCGAATCCTGCCCGTCCAGCAGATACAGCACGGGATGCTTCGAGTCGTGGCTCTGCATGTAACCTGGCGGAAGCCAGATGCAGACGCGCCGGGTTTGCTCCAGTTTTTCGGCGAATAGCTCGAGTTCGATCGTCTTGCCATAAATCAAGTCCGGCTCGATCGGCGGGCAGTCTTTCCAGTGATCGACCGTCACCGGCACGGTCAGATCGTGCGCGATGAGATAGTGGTAGTTCAGCGGAATCGCGCCGTCCTTGTAAGTCTCCTCGGTCAACCACGAGCCGCGAGTGACCTTAAACTCGACCAAGCCATAAGGCAGATCGGCCGCGCCGAAAAAGCGGCCATCCGGCTGGCGTTCGAGGACGAGCCCTTTCTCTGGCTGCCAGCTTCCCAGCGCGGGATCGGTGCCCACGATCGCAACCTGCTGGCGGGTCGCGTCCGCCGGGATGGTGACTTCAAAGGAAAGACGGGGCATTTTGAAAACGGGGAGTTGAGTGTTGAAAGTTGACAGCCGGTCTGCGGCAGTTTGTGTGCCGCTAGCCAAACGACGTTATGCGATGCTAGCTTGAAACGCACCGGTTGTCTTGCAGCCGTGCTTTCCGAACCGGCGGCACTCAACTTTCAACCCTCTACTCTCAACTTCTTCAAATGGCCAACGCACTAGTGATCGGAATGGGCGGAGTCGGCTCTGTCATCGGGCAGAAGCTGCACGACTATGAATGCTTCGACAAAATCTACCTCGCGGACATCGACCCGACCTTTGCCCAGCACCTGCACGGGCGGACGCTGGACAGCCGCTTCGAGGTCGCCACGCTCAATGCGATGGAGACCCACAAGCTCGCCGCTTTCATGCGCGAAAAGAAGATCGACGTGGCGCTGAATGCCTGCACCTGGCACACCAATCACTCCGTCCTCGAAGCCTGCTACGAGGCCGGCGCGCACTATCTCGACATGGCGGCGGACATCTATTCGCCGCCTGGCCTGAAGCGCCCGACGAAGAACAGCTACGAGGCGGAGATCGAGAAATTCGACGCCAGATTTCGCGAGAAAAATCTCGCCGGCATCCTCTGCATGGGTTGCGACCCTGGTGCGGTAAATGTCTTCGCGCGCTGGGCGATGGACCGCCTGGACACCGCGGAATCCATCCGCGTCCTCGATGCCGACAACGCCGAAGTCCGCGGCTACCGCTTCGCCGTGCTGTTCTCGCCGGAGACGCTTTTCGAGGAGCTCGGTGCGATGCCTTATTTTGTAAAAGACGGTCGCGTGACATCCGGAAAACCGCTCGAAACCGAGATCGAATGGTTCCGTTTCCCGCCGCCACTCGGGCTGATGAAAACCTTCGCCGTCGCGCATGAGGAAGGCGTGAGCCTCGGTCTCTATCCGCCGTTTGTGGAGAAGGGCGTGCGTTACTCCGTCTTCAAATACACGCTCAGCGACAAGGTCGTCGGCATCGCGAAATCGCTCGCGCTGCTTGATGTCGATACGTGGAAAAAGGTGAAGGTCGATGGCGTCGAAGTCGCGCCCGTGCGCGTCGTCTGCGCGAACCTGCCAAAGCCCGCCGCGCTCGGCGCGAACGTCGATGGCTTTTCCTGCGTCGGCACTGAAGTCTGCGGCACGAAGAACGGAAAGCGCGTGGAGTATTTCGTGTACACGATGGATGACCACCGCGAGACATACCAAAAATACGGCTACTCGCTCACCGTCGTGCAGACCGGGATCCCGCCCGCGCTCGCGGCAAAACTGCTCATCACCGGCGAGATCAAGGAGCGCGGCGTGATGATGCCCGAGGCGCTCGAACCCGACGCGCTAATGGACAACTTCTCAAAGGAAGGACTGAGAATTTTCGTCGAAAAACGCGAGGTCGAGGAACGCTGAATCAGCGCGATCCGGCGCGACCACGATGCGCGATGAAGCCGTCCGCAAAATCCATCACGCACATCGAGCCGTAGCGCGCGTGCGCGCCGGTGGCGATGCCGGTGACGCGGAAGGCGCGGCTGAAAATGTTCGCGCGATGTTTCCGAAAAAGCGTGCCCTCATCGACGATCAACCGGATCACCGTCGCACGCGCGCTACCACCGCCGTAGTCGATGTTTTCCCCCACCGATCCGAGCCACGTGCCGTGCCGCGCGATTCGCCGGAACGGGCTCTCGCCGCGGCGACCCGAGTGGCCCACGGCACCGCGCGCGCCCTGCTCGGAAACGTGCTCGCGGGCGGCCCCCGCGAGCGCGCTGGAATGCCGCAGCGGCGGCAGCTGCGCGACCTTCTGGAGAAAATGGACCGCCTCCGTCGCCGCCCGGCCCGGCCTCGCCGAACGCGCCACGATCCGCGCATATTCGCGCGGCTGGGTGCGCGCGAGATTCATCTCCGCCAGGACTTCGCGCGCATCGTCGTCGTCCGCGCGCAGCGCCATCGGCAGTGCCATGCACACGAGCAGGACGAGCGATTGTTTCATCCCACCCCGTCAAAGCAGGATGGATACCGACCCGTGAAACCGCGCGCGCGATTGCCAGCGCGCTGCGAAAGGTGGATCTTGAAAACATGAACGTTCCGGAAGCCCTGCTGATCGACAATGCGTGGGTCGCAACCCAACAGTTTCTCCCCGTCGTGAATCCATTTACGGGCGAAGAATTCGCCCGTGCGCCGATGGGAAATCGCGAGCACATCGCCGCCGGGATCGCCGCGGCGCACGCCGCATTCCCGAAAGTGCGCGCGACTCCCGCGCACGCCCGCACGCGGCTTTTGTTGAAAGTGGCGGCGTTGATCGAGGAGCGGCGCGCGGAGTTTGTGGCGACGATCATCGCCGAGGCGGGCAAACCGATCGCATTCGCCGAGGCCGAAGTCGCGCGGGCGGCGATGACATTCACCATCGCCGCCGAGGAGGCGCGGCGGCAGCACGGCGAGCTGCTCGACATCGACGCGCTGCCGACGGGCGAAGGTCACTTCGGACTCGCGCGCCGCTTCCCCATCGGCGTCGTCGCTGCGATCACACCGTTCAATTTTCCGCTCAATCTCGTCGCCCACAAAGTCGGCCCATGCCTCGCGACTGGGAACACGATGGTCGTGAAACCCGCGACGAAAACGCCGCTCACCGCGCTGTTGCTTGCGCAAGTGCTCGTCGATGCCGGGATGCCCGCCGGGCAGGTGAATTTCGTGACGTGCAGCAATGACGACGCGGCACTGCTCATTACGGATGAGCGCGTGAAAAACGTGACTTTCACCGGCAGCCCCGCGGTCGGTTGGAAGCTGAAGGAGCAATGCGGAAAAAAGAAAATCACGCTCGAACTCGGCGGCAACGCAGGAGTCATCGTCCACGCGGATGCCGACCTCGACGCCGCGATTCCCGCCATCGCGAGCGGCGCGTTTGGGCAGGCCGGACAGTCGTGCATCAGCGTGCAGCGCATCATCGTTCACGATTCGCTCTACACGGATTTCCGCGAGCGTTTCGCCGCACACATCCGCGAGAAAGTGAAAGCGGGCGACCCGACGGATCGCGCAAACATCATCGGTCCGATGATCACACGCGCGGCACTCGAAGCGACGGTCGCAAGGATCGAACAGGCCGTGAATGCAGGTGCGAAGCTGGTTTGCGGCGGAAACGTGACGGGCCAATGCCTCGACGCGACCGTGATCGAAGATGCCCCCGCGTACCTGCCGATCTGCGCCGAGGAAGCCTTCGCGCCCGTCTGCACGCTGCATCGCTGCCGCGATTTCGACGAAGCGCTCGCCTTCGTGAACGACTCTGCTTTTGGCCTGCAGGCCGGCATTTACACCCGCGATCTCAAGCTCGCGATGAAGGCCTACGAAACGCTGGAAGTCGGCGGCGTCCTCATCAATCAAGTCCCCACTTTCCGCGTCGAAAACATGCCGTACGGCGGAGTGAAAGACAGCGGCTTTGGCCGCGAAGGCGTGCGTTACGCGATGGAGGAAATGACGGAGCTGCGCAGTCTCATCGTGCGTTTGTAGCGACGCGTTGCGGGAATGGAAAGTCAGGCGAGAGTGCCGCATGAAAACTTCCCCAATGTTCCTCAGCGGCGTGTGGGCGGCAGCGGCGGACGGAGCCACACGCGAAATCCTGAACCCGGCGAACAACGAAGTCATCGCCGTCGTCGCGGATGGCAGTGCGCGGGATGCGGACGCGGCGATTGCATTTGCGCGACGATCTTTTGATGAAGGGCCGTGGCCGCAGATGCGCGCAGGTGAACGGGCTGCGTATCTCTTCAAGCTCGCGGATCTAATCGAAAAGAACGCGGAAGCGCTCGCGGAGCTGGAAACCCGCAACAACGGGAAGCCGCTGCGCGAGGCGAAGTATGATGTGGCGGATGCGGCAGGGTGTTTTCGATATTACGCGGGGCTCGTGACGAAGCCGCTCGGGCAGACTTACGAAGTCGGTGATCCGGCGATTCAGGCGATGGTGGTGCGCGAGGCAGTCGGCGTGTGCGGGCAGATCATCCCGTGGAATTATCCGCTGCTCATGGCCGCGTGGAAACTCGCGCCGGGATTGGCCGCGGGAAACTGCTGCATTTTGAAACCCGCCGAGACGACGCCGCTCACGGCGATCCGGCTGTTCGAGTTGATCGCGGAAGCGGGCTTCCCGCCGGGTGCCGCGCAACTGCTGCTCGGCCCCGGACCGACTGCGGGCAATACGCTGTCTGCCAGTCCGCTCGTGGACAAGATCGCCTTCACCGGCGGCACCGCGACGGGACGAAAGATCGCGACCGCTGCGCTCGGCAATCTGAAAAAGGTGACGCTGGAACTCGGCGGGAAATCGCCGTGCATCGTTTTCGCGGACGCCGATTTTGATGTTGCGATCGAGTTCGCGATGTTCGCGATTTTCGCCGGTCAGGGTGAAGTGTGCAGCGCGGGCTCGCGGCTGATTTTGGACAGGAAGATCGCTGACAAATTCCTCGTGCGCCTGGCAGATGCGAGCAGCAGGATCGTCGTGGGCGACGGCCTTGCGCCGGATACGGAAATGGGGCCGATGATCACGCGCGCGCACATGCAGCGCGTGCTGGATTACATCGAAGTCGGAAAAACCGAAGGCGCGGAAGTGCTGTGCGGCGGCGCGCGTTTGACGGATGGCGCACTCGCAAAAGGGAACTTCGTCGCTCCCACGATCTTCGCGCAGACGCGCCCGGCAATGCGCATCGTCCGCGAGGAAATTTTCGGCCCGGTGCAAGTGGTGCAGTTATTCGACTCGGAAGAGGAAGCCGTGCAACTCGCGAACGACACGATCTACGGACTGGCGGGCGGCGTTTTCACCACGGACCAAAACAAGGGCCTGCGCGTGCTGCGGAAACTGCGCGCGGGGATCACGTGGCTGAACACGTATCACCCGACCTTCAACGAAGCGCCGTGGGGCGGCTACAAACAGAGCGGCTGGGGCCGCGAACTCGGGACGTTCGGGCTCGATGAGTATCTCGAAACGAAGCAGATCAACATCAACACGGCACCCGCGAAACTAGGCTGGTTCAAGAGCGCGGGTTGATGGGAACGCCGGTGAGATCGTACACTTGCGTGCCGGTGATTTTTACGTCGATGAACTCACCGACCGGCGCGGGTTTACTCAGCAGGATGCGACCGTCGATGTCGGGCGCATCGACTTCGGCGCGGGCGATGAGCGGCTGGTCCACGATCGCGCGCAGCGTGCGACCGATTTGCGCGGCGGAGATTTCATTCGCGATGCGCTGCTGGAGTTTCATCGCCTGCTTGTAGCGCGCGGTTTTCACCTTTTGCGAAAGCTGGCCGTCCATCTTCGCGGCGCGTGAGCCTTCCTCCTGCGAGTAGGTGAAGATGCCGAGCCGCTCGAAGCGCGTGCGTTCGATGAAGTCGAGCAGGCATTCGAATTCCTCGTCGGTCTCGCCGGGGAAGCCGACGATGAATGTGGTGCGGATCGCGATGCCGGGGATGCCCTTGCGGATGCGTCCGATCAGATTTTCGATGTGCTCGCTGCTGGTCTCGCGGCGCATCGTTTCCAGCATCCGCGGATGGATGTGCTGGAGCGGCATGTCGATGTAGCGCGCGACTTTTTTGCACTGCGCGATGCAGGCGATGAGTTCGTCGCTCCAGTGCGCGGGATGCGTGTAGAGCAGCCGAATCCAAAACTCACCTTCGATCTTGTCCAGCTCGTGCAGCAGCTTCGTGAGCGTCGGGCCGCGTGAGGAATCGACCTCGGCACGCGGGCCGGCTTTTTCCGCCCAGAGGTCCATGCCAAAATAAGTCGTGTCCTGGCTGATGAGATTGATCTCCTTCACGCCCTCGGCGACGAGTGTGCGGACTTCGGCGACGACGCTCTCGATGGTGCGCGAGCGATGTTTCCCGCGCATCTGCGGGATGACGCAAAAGCTGCACGGATGATTGCAGCCCTCGGCGATTTTTGTGAATGCGGTGTGCGACGGTGTGAGGCGGAAGCGCGGCGTGTCGTAGTCGGGAATGTAAACGGGTTTGCGCGTGACGAGATTCAGCGGCTCCCATGAGGAGTCGGTGAGCGTCGAGTGTTGAGTGGCGGGTGGCGCGGATGGGCGCGCGAGGATTTGCTCAATGATGTTGCCCACATCCGCGACTTGATCGAGACCGATGAACGCATCGACCTCCGGCATCTCGCCCGCGAGATTCTTGGAAAACCGCTGCGCCATGCAGCCGCTCACGATCAGCTTTTGCCCCGCGCGCTTTTTCAAACCACGCGACTGATGCGCCTCCAAAATCGCCTCGATGGATTCCTCCTTGGCGGAGTCGATGAAGGCGCACGTGTTGACGATGAGCACATCCGCCTCGTCGGCGTTCGCGGTGATTTCCATCCCGCGCCCGAGCACGCCGCCGAGCATGATCTCGGCATCCACGAGATTCTTCGCGCAGCCCAGCGAGATCATGCCGACTTTGCATTTTGTAGGAGAGGGCGGCGTCATAAAGGCGCGATCTATAGCGCGGATCGGCAGCCGGCGCAAAGCAGCGGTTCCTCCCGATGCCTACGGCTGCTGTGGCGTAACGACTCGGTAAACGCGCGCGACCTGGCCGGTGGTGGATGGGTCGGGCACATCGACGGTGCGCGCGGCACCGGCGGGGACGTCAGCGAGTTTGGCCCATGCGCCGGTCGCGAGGCTCGCGCGCCATTGCACGGTGTAGGCTTTGCCGTTCATCGCGCCGAAGCGCACAAACATGTTGCCGCCGGCATCGCGCCAGATCTCGGCCTTCAAAACGCTCTGCGCACTGCGCGGATCAGTGCCGGCGAGGAATTCGGCGCGGTTGCTGTGGCCGTCGCCATCGGCATCCAACGCGGCGTCGGCGGCGTTGTTTGGATCGAGACCGTTGGCGATCTCCCACGTGTCGGGGATGCCGTCGCCGTCGGTGTCGAGATTCGTCACCGTGAGCACGGCGGCTGTGCTCGTCGTGAAGCCGGAAGCGTTCGTCGCGACGACGGTGTAGTTACCCGCGCTGGCACTTTGGACGTTGTTGAGCGTGAGCGCGGGACCGGTGGCGCCGGCGATCGCGTTGTTCCCGAACTTCCATTGATACGTGATCGTCGCGCTGCCGGCCGCGAGCGCACTAAAGGTCACGCTGCTGCCGGCGGGCGCGCTCTGGCTCTGCGGCTGCGTGGCCATGCGCGGCGCGCCGGCGGGAAAAAGCTGGCTCGCGGGGATGAGTTCCTTGCTCAATCCCGTGGCGGACCACGAGAGCATCGCCACAGCGCCGCCGCCATTTTCATAAAACTCCATGCGCACGTCGTAGAGCTGGCCGGCCACCAGCGCGATCTGCCCGGCGTTCTCGGTCGGGCCGTGATCGGTCCAGTTGTCCACGAGGAGCTGGCCGTTGATCCAGAGCCGCACGCCGTCATCCGAGTAGGTGTAAAATGAATACGTCCCGGTGAGCCGCGGCTGCACCTGGCCCGTCCAGCGCACGGAAAAGGAGTCGGCACCCATGCTCGCGTGCGGCGCGCCGCCGCCCCAGTCGAAGTCGAGCTGCGGATCGGTGCGCGTGAGGAATGCCGCGCCCGGCGCGCCAAAGTTCACGACTGTGTCGTAGTATTCGCCGCGCAGGCCCGCGCCGTTGCCGACCGGCGGCGCGGTCACCGTCACGACTGCCGGATCGGTTACCGCGGTCGCCTGCTTGTTGTCACGCGCTTTCGCGGTGATCGCATAGGTGCCGGCGCCGACATTCGTCCAAGTGTAGCGCCACGGCGGCGCGATGGCCTCGCCGAGTTTCGTGCCGCTTTGGAAAAACTCGACCTTGCTGATCGTGCCATCGCTATCCTGCGCGGCGGCCTCGATGACGATCGTCGCGACCGCCGGCATCGACGCGCCGTTCGTGGGACTGAGCAGCGAAATGGTGGGCGCGATGTTGACGACATTGGCCGCGCCCGGCGTGAGGCCGCTCGCGAACCAATTGATCGGATCGTCTGCAAAGGCCGATGAATCCAGGCGCTGGAGCGAAGGACCATCGCCGTCGGCGCTTGCCGGCCAAGGCGCTTTGTCGTTGTAACGCACGGCATCCATCGTGATGAGCGGCACGCCGTTCGGGGTCGGCGCGTCGGGTCGCTGAAGGTCGAGCCGCTCGCCGCTGTCCTGCAATACGCCCGGATACGGCCCGAGAATTTGCACGTCGGCGGCGATGCCGTATTTCGTGCGGAAGACTGCGGGATCGATGCCCACGAGCAGCACGAAACCATTAGCGGGAATCGTTACGCCCTGCGGCAGATCGTAGCCGAGGCCGCCGAGGTGCCACGTATTCGCCGGGTTCGGTGGATCGAAGAGCGGCACTGCGACGCCGGCGATATTGCGCAGTTCGATGAACTCATCGAAGCCCGGCTCGGGGTGATACATCACTTCGTTGATCACGACCGGCCCGACGCGGGGGCCCGCGTTTGCCGCGCCGAATGTGCGCGCAGTCTGCGCGGGAAAATATTCTTCGCCGATCGAGTTGACGTAGCGCCCGAACGACACGCCCGCCGCGCCCGCGCCGAACTCGACGCCGTGGCTGTAGCCGGTGAGATTCACCCCGTCGCCAGAGAGCAGGTAGAGTTGATCGCCATCCGCGCCGAGGCTGAAGCTGGGCGGCACGCCGGGCACCGGGTTGAAATGCGATTCATCGAACACGACGTAGCCGCCGGCCGGGATGATCGTCCCCGCCGGGATCGTGAACTTCTTTGGAATGCCGGATTCGTCGCTCAAGAACCAGCCGCCGATATTCACCGGTGCGGCGTTCGGGTTGAAAAGCTCGATCGCATCGAGCTGCGGCGGCTCCGAGTGCGTGAGCACCTCATTGACGAGCACGCGCGGGATCGCGACGCCGGGATCGTCCGCGCCCGGCGAGCCGAAGATCGCGGCGCTCGCGCGCCAGTTCGCGGAGTTGCCCGGATCGGGGTTCGCATTCGGATTTACCGGCACGAGCGAGAAGCCGTGGCCATCCGGCGCGATCGGCCAGGGCACATGATCGCCGTAGGTCAGTGAGATCACCTCCGCGCCGAGCAGATGCGCGAGCGCGAGCTTTTCGCCCCCGTTGTCGAGCCGCCCGGTGTAGGCGCCCCGCACGGTCACGCCGGGATAGCGCGCGGCAAATTGCACACCATTGCGCGCGAGCACGAAGAACTGTCCCGCCCCGAGCGTCGTGCCGCCGGGAAAGGTGAACGTGATGCCGTTCGTGAACGTGAGCCCACTCAGGTCGAGCGTGTTCGCGCCCGTGTTTTTCAGCTCGATAAATTCAAACTCGTCGCCGCTCACCGCGCCCGCGCCAGGAGGATTGAACATGATCTCGGTGACGGCGAGCGGCGAGAAATCCTGCTGCACATAAAAGGTCGCCTCTATCAGCGCCGACCAGGTCGCGCCGTCTTTCACCCGGGCGCGGATCACCGCGTGCGAGTTGAGCACGAGCGGCGCGGAAAACGTCTGCGCGCTCGCGGCAATCGCACCGCCGACGAGGCGCGGATCGGCGCCGGTGGTCGTAAAGAGGATCGCGCCCGTCGCGTTCGGATTCGTCATTTGAAATGAAAAGCCGGGCGGGACGCTGCCGCCGTTTTGATTGAAAACTGGGGCCGCGAGCGCGGGAAACACGCCGGCCGCGCGGAATTGATCGATCATGATCTGCGTGCGCTGCGGGAAGTATTGCGTCCGCAGCCGGCTCTGCTCGGGCAGCCACGCGTTGTTGCGGCCCATCGGCGGCTCGGTGCGGTAATCGCCCCAGCGCGCCGATTCGCAGATGATCGCCTGATCGATCTCCGCCGCGCGCAGCATCCAGCGGGCATCGGCCGGCCCAGGCGTGAGAACGCCGCCGTTGAAAAAATGCCGCTGCACATGATCGGCGAAGAGTTGCCGGAACTCCGCATTGAGCCGCAGCAACTGCCACAGCTCGCCCGGCGTGTTGCCGTTGTTCGCACCGAGCACGTTGGCGTTCCGATCCGAGAACGTCCACTCCGCGTCCCACGAGAAAAACTTGTAGCCCGCGCCCGCGACGCGGCGGCGCGCGGCGGTCCAATTGTGCGAAGGCCAGTCGGTGTTCGCCGCGTAGAAGTTCACGATCATGTAGTCGATGAAGCCCGGCACATCGAGATACTGCTGGAGATTCGCGTAAACCACGTCGCTCGCGAGGCCGCTGCGCGCGAGGGTGAACATCGCGTTCCAAGCAGTGCCATCGCCATCGATGAACTCGTTGGAATTGACCGCGTCGTATTCGCTTTTGTCGCCGCCGAGATGGAGCGCGGCAAACGAAGCGTCCGGCTTTTCACCGGGATCGTACATGCCCCAATAAACGCCGTTGACGTAGAGGTGAACGTAATTGCCGTGCGCCGACGGACGACCCATCGCGAGCTGGGTGTCGCGGCACCACATGTCGCGGATGTATTCCGCGCTCGCGCCGTTCCAGACCCACGCATCATTGAAGCGCGCGTGCAGCACGAGCGTGTCGAATTCATCCACGGCCGAGTCCTTGAACAGGTCGAACTTCAGCTTCGACGGCCCCCACACGTCCTTGAAAAGCAGCCGGAAGCCGTGCTTCGGCGACGTGCCGGGGTTGCGGCTCGCACCGCCTTGCGGACGGATGCCGCAGTCGATTTGAAATTCATCGCCGCCGCCGGTCGGATCGATCCACTCGACCGATGCGCCGCGTTCCCACGCCACGCCTTCGCCAGTCGGGTTCGCGTAGATCCCGGACGGCCCGAGGAAGTCGTCCATGCTCATGACGATCGAGACGGTCGGCACTGACTTGAGCGCGTTCACGATCACGCCGCTGTACGCCGGATCGTTGACGACGTTCGGGTCCATCTCGTAGTCGGCGTTCACTCCCGCGCCCCAAGTCGCTGGCCAGCCCGCGGGCAGCGCCGGCTGCTGCACGACTTGCGTGGGAAAGATAAAAGTTTGCGTGTGAACTTTGGACGGCTCGAAGCCCGTCTTGAACGCCGCCGCGCGCAGCACCGTCGTGCCGGTGATCGCCACGGGGCCGGCCAGGACCGTGCCGGTCGTCGCAGTCGGCTTGCTGCCATTCGTCGTGTAGCGGATCGTCGCGCCCGGCGTCGCGGTCGTGATCGCGACGTTGAAGTTGGCGGAGTAAAAACCGCGCGGCGCGCTGAACTGCGGCTCCTCGACGAACGCGAAGTATTCCGACGAGTTGAACGCGCCTGGCGTTGCGATGGCAAAATAGTGTGAGCCAGTCCCGGTGGTTTCGTATTCCGCGAGCTCCGCGAGTTGGAGAAAATCGGCATCGTTCGCTGCGGCGTTGAGGCCGTGGATGGCGAGTACGTTCGCGCTGCCGTTTTGCAACACGCCGAGCCCCGCGCTGGCGTCGATGCTTTCATAGATCACCGCCTGCGCATTCGCATGCGGAGCCGTCGCGGCCGAGTTCCACGCAGGCGACGCGGGCGCGTTGCGGCGGGCGACTTCGGCGCCATTGATGTAAGCGACGAAGCCGTCGTCATACTTCGCTTTCAATGTGAGCGACTGGAGCTGCGCCACGTCGGCGACCGTGAACGGGATGCGCACGTAGGCCGACGCGTTCACGCCGAACATCGCGGTTTGCACGTCGGTGCCGAGCAGCGCGCGATAGCCGCCAGTCCCGACCGGGTTCGAGCGCACGGCGAGACCGCCATTTACCGTGTCGCCGACGAGCTTGAACGCCGCCGTCCAGCCCGCGAGCGCGCCCTGCGCGGCGAAGAGTTCCAGCCCGGAGCCGCCGCCCTGCTCGTAAAAAACGAGCCGGATCGGATAGTTACCCGCGGCGGGAAAATTGAACGTGGCGATGGTGTCACCCGGACCGCGTGGTGACGGATACGAGGTCGCGAATGTGCCCACCGTCAGTCCGAAACCGTCGTCGCTGTTCACGCCGAAGCTCCAGTTTCCCGCCGCCGGAATCGTGACCATGCCGAGCGCCTCGACGACGAAATTGTCCGCATCCACGGCGAATGAAAGACCGGGGAACGTGCTGTTGTTCACGTAATGCCCCTCGCCGCCGCTGTTGAAGTAATTGATGACGCCCTTGTTCTCGATGTAAGTCGCGCTGCGCTTGGAGGGCGTGGCGATCACGCTCTCCGCCTCGGCAAGACTCGGCACACCGCCGACTGCCTTGTGATTCGTCACTCCGAATCCCGCGACCGAACTCTCGTAGCCAGTGCCCTGCGTCCCCGCCGTCCAGCTTCCATCGGCAAATCCGGGTGCTGTCCACGACGTGCCGAGCGCGCCGCTGACCGGCACGTGCGCGCGCACCGCGGCATCGGCAGCGACGAGCTGCGTGACGTTCACATTCTGCCCGATGCCATAAGACTTGTCCGCAAACTGCTCTGGAAACTCGTCGAACTCCGTCGCAATCGCGCCGCCCGGCTTGATCAGCGCGAGATATTCGCCCGCGGAGCTGAGGCTGAAATTCGTGTGCAACGGCGAGCCCGCGACCGCACGATTTTTCCCCGACGCAAAGACGATCAGGAATTGTCCCGGCGCGAGATTCACTGCCGGGAAAATCCATTTCGCCGACTCTTGTGCATCGTCCGTGAGCGCCCAACCCGCGAGATTCACCGTCGTCGTCCCGTCATTCTGAATCTCGATCCAATCCGAGTACGCGTTGTCTTCGTCCTTCAGCCCGGTCTCATTTTCCGCCATGAACTCCGAGAGGATCACGGACTCGGCGGCGGGCGCATTGATGACGCACAACAGAAGGCAGAGGGAGAAACAGAGGCGGCGGATCATGGGGGAGCGGAGCCTCGCACAGCTTTCGGACAAAACAACGGTAAGGCACGTTTCCAGACGGCCCTGTGATGGACCGGAAACGCGCGCCTTCGCCAACGTTACTGGATGGTGACGCCCGCGCCCTGATACGCGATTGGCGCGCCGTTTTTGCGGATGTTCACCGCGCCCTCATCGCGTACTTCGATGAAAAAGCGTGGGCCGCGCAGCTTCAGAGCGGGAGCATTCGTGTAGAGAAAATCCTCGAAGATCGGCGTCGAACTCATGTCCCCCGTGCGCACGGTCACCCACGTTTTCCGCACGGGCTCGATCACGACTTCATTCACCGCGGCAGGCGGCCCATCGGGTGCGGGAGGTTGCGCCTGGGAGATGAATTCGTGATCCGCCGCCGCCACGTCGTTCAATGTCGCAATCGGCGCTGGTTGAGTCGCCGAAGCGGGCTCGGGCGTGGTGGATTCGATTGGATTTTCCGCGGTCACCGGCTGCGGTGGCTCCGGTTCCGGCGCGGGGTCTTTGGCAGGTTCAGGAGCAGGACCGGGCGTCGGGATCGGAGCCTCCACCACCGTTTCCGTTGTGGAAATCTGATCCAGATTTCCGAGCCGCTGCGCATTCAGGTAAAGATAGCCGCCGCCTCCGACGACCACGCACAGAACGACAAATGCGATGAGCGGCGCGAGCGATGGTTTGCCCGACTTGCGGCGCAGCGCCAGCCGCTCCGGCTGCTTCGCGGGGGCGCTGTTGAGATACTGGTAATCCGAAATGCTGACCGGGCTCGGACTCTCCAGCTCGCCCACCGCCGCGCTCACATCGACGCCGAGGTATCGCCCATAGATTTGCAGAAAACCTTTCACGTAAGCGTTGTTCGGAAACCGCGTGTAATCGTCGTGCTCCAGCGCCAGGATTTTGTCCGGGCGCAGCTTCGTCGCATGAGCCACGTCATCGACGGACAGGCCCTGCGCGAGGCGGGCTTGGGAAAGTTTTTGGCCAGTGGTCACGGTGATGTTGTCGAATTCGGTTCGCGGAAAGCGGGGCGGATTGTAGCATCACTTTCCAAAGCGCGCGCGAGGGATTTCTGGGGAATGTGCGATGTGAATCTGTCATCCGAATTCAACCGACTCTGGGCTGGGATTCACCCGCCGAAAAAATGTCATTCCATATCTTCTATTTCATCCACTCCCGTCATTGTCAGGCATGGAGCGAGGTGTAATGTCTGCGCTATGACGACGTTGATGATCGAGATTGGGGACGACGACGCACGGCTGGCCGCCGAAAAGGCACGCCGGGCAAACCTGACCGTCTCCGAGTGGATCGCGCGCCGCATCGCTGGAAAGAGCCGCATTCGAGCCTCGGGAGTTCGCGATGCGATGGGGTATCCCGCCGGATGGTTTGAGCGCACGGCGGGATCGCTGGCCGACGTGGAGAATTTCCGCGAGCCCGCCGACCCACCGCCCGCACCTATTGCCCCATTGGATCTCTAGCATCGAGGCATGGCTTGGTTTCTCGATACAAACGCCTTTTCTTGCACCCAACATCAATGCAATCCAAATTTATAGATGGGACGGAGGTGCCGGCTGTTGTTCAGCTAACATTCGGTGAGTTACTAATTGGGGCATTCCTATTACCTCGTCCACTAGTCCAAACCAAAATCCCTCTTCTGCATCGAAAGTAAAATCTGCTGTCTGCAATAATCGACACGCAGACATCACATAATACCAAAGACCTCGCAGCTTATTACCTGCGGCGCTTACCAAGAATTGGCGACGCTCTTGTCTATCCAAGTTTTTTGCACTTTTCGCATCATCCGTCGTGAGAAAAAGATTTCCATACAGCGCAAGGAGCCGCGCCAATTCCGAACGATGGTTGCCGAAATGATAGTCTCTCAGCAACTCAAAGTCCGCGATTACCTCCGGCAGTCCATTCTCCGTAAAGCTCCATTCCTTAAGATTTTTCTGCTGCCTCTTTGATGAAAAACTGCGTTGAAAATCTCAATATCCCTTTCGCTCTCACAACTTGGCGGTGTCGGAAGTCCATTGAGGTGAGCAACAACAGCTTCTGTCAAATTCCTAATCGAGTCCTGCCTCTGCATTGCCGCTCGAGCGAGATCTAAAACGTCGTCAAAGATCAGTTCTTTGATTTGCGCGGTTACGATCGGCTCAATATTGGGCCAATCGTCCCCTGCCGGAATTTCCCTATATTCTGACAATCCTTTACCGATCTGGCCGGACGCCAGGATGATTCGTCCAATGACTTTGTCAGCAAGTCGTAAGGCAAAACGTTCATTTGTGCGCTGTAAGTCGCTAGCAACCGATCGGGCGCTCTCGGCTGTGACCACTCCGCCGAATGGCCGACGGGTTCCATGATAGACAATCGACGCGGAGGGATATGCGATCGCATAGTCGCCGAGCGCAAGGAAATCCGCAGCGGCACTCGCCGCCTCATCGGTAACTACAGTAATAAGTCTTCGCGGAATGCCGTCCTGATCGGGCATCCGAATCAGAGTGCGCAACCGATCTGCTGCCACCACATTTCCACCCGGACTATTGATATAAACCGTGATCGGCTCGGTCGATTCACGAAGCGCATGTATCTGCGGCGTTAGTTGCGCCACAGTTTCAGGCGAAATCTCACCTGTTAGATACAGAGCGCGCTTGTGATTTTCCCGATAATTTGGATCTGGCTTCAAATGGTCCGCCGCCGAAAGTTTCGTGCCTCTCCATGAAGTGAACCTCTTTCAGAGGCAAGCGGAGGCGGCAACGGATTACGACGCCGAAGAGCTTCGATATATGCTCCAATGTCACCGCCGTATTCTTCGACGATTTTCTCCATAACCTGTAACAAACGCGCATCAGCGGGCGCGATGGGTTCTTCTTCGAGAAGTGCTGGTTGCGGATTCATTGGGTATCTCCTTTTTAAGTTTTATAATCGCCAAACGTCAAGGATTCGCAAGGGAAGCAAGGCTCGCGCTTTTTGTCACAAAATCCGTTCTACAATGGTTCATCTGAGAAGCAGTTACAAAGCGGACAACCGCAGAACTTAGGATTACGCTCTGCGGACGCTCATCAGAGAGCATCCAAATCGCGCAGGATTTCACGCGGTTTCGCTCCCTCTCCGGCGGCGACGTAGCCGCGGGCTTCGAGGATGTCGAGGATGCGGGCGGCGCGGGTGTAGCCGAGGCGGAGGCGGCGTTGGAAGAGGGAGGTGCTGGCTTTCTTTTCCTGGCGCATCACTTCGATGCATTTCTCGACCAGCTCTTCGTCTTCGCCGCTGACTTCCTCTTCATCGCCAGCGCCCGCACTTTGCAGGCGCTCGTGGATGGCGGGCTCGAAGGATGAGCCGCCTTGTTTGGTGGCGTGTTCGACGAGGCGGTGGACTTCTTCGTCGGTGACGAGGACGCCTTGGGCGCGGGTCATGCGCGAGGTGCCGGGCGGGCGGTAGAGCATGTCCCCCTGGCCGAGCAGGCGCTCGGCTCCGTTTTCGTCGAGGATGACTCGGGAATCCAGCGGTGAAGCGACTTGGAAGGCGATGCGGCAGGGGACGTTGGCTTTGATGACGCCGGTGATGACATCCGCGCGCGGGGTCTGCGTGGCGAGGATCATGTGGATGCCGGCGGCGCGCGCTTTTTGGGTGATGCGGGCGATGGCGCTTTCCACGTCGGCGGGCGCGGTCTGCATTAGGTCGGCGAGCTCGTCCACGATGATGACGATGAACGGCATCCGGTCGGGGACGATGAGTTCCTCGGCTTCGCGCGGGACGTTGATTCTTGGTTTCTCATCCACGACAAACAGCTCGTTTTCCTCCATCGCGCTGAAGTCGATCTCCAGCGGCTCGGACTTTGGCGGCGCGGGGATGAGCACGGGCGCGGGGGTGTGCGTGATGGCAGGGCCCGCCGCTTTCGCCTCATCGAGCCCGTCGTCCATCACTCCATCCTTGGCACGTTCCGCGTTGAGTTGCGCCTGCGTCTTGGGACGCGGGCGGTCGTTGAAGCTGCCGATATTGCGCACGCCGGTTTTGGCGAAAATCGTGTAGCGCTTTTCCATCTCATCCACCGCCCAGCGCAGCGCGAGCAGCACTTTTTTCGGATCGGTGACGACGGGGACGACGAGGTGCGGCAGGGTGTTGTACATCTGCATCTCGACGACTTTCGGGTCGATCATGATGAGCCGCAGATCCTCGGGGGTGAAGCGGTAGAGAATGCTCGCGATGATCGCGTTGATACACACGCTTTTGCCCGAGCCGGTGGTGCCGGCGACGAGCCCGTGCGGCATCGCGGCGAGATCGCCGATGATCGTTTTTCCATACACGTCCTTGCCGAGCGCGACGGGGATTTTTGCTTTGCTGTGAACAAACTCGTCGGACTCCAGCAACTCGCGCAGCGTCACTTTTTGCTTCTTGGAATTGGCGATTTCGATGCCCACGGTGTCCTTGCCGGGGATGGGCGCGAGCGTGTTGATGCGTTCGGCGCGGGTGGCGCGGGCGATGTCGCGTTCGAGCGAGACGATCTTGTCCACGCGCACGCCATTTGCCGGATACACCTCGTAGCGCGTGATGGTCGGGCCGCGCGTGATGTCGCCGCGCGTCACCACGATTCCGAATTGCGCGAGCGTCTCGATGATCGTCTCCTGGATCGCCAGCAATTCCTCGGGCTTCGCGGTTTCTCGATTCTCCAGATCGACCGGATCGAGCAAGTCGAGCGTGGGCAGTGCGTAGTTTTCGCAAGAGATCGAAGTGAGCGGCTGGAACTGATTCTTCTTCGCCTTTTTCGGTTCGGGGGAAAGTGCGTTGCTATCGATGATCTGCGGCGCGGGGCGCAGCACCAGCACGTCGTCTTCCGCCACGAGCTTGAATTCCTCTTCGCGAGCTGCCACCGGCGCATCGGCATCCGCGGGCGCGGCATCAGTGGGAAGGGCGACGCCTTTTTTGGTGAGCGTCCGCTCGATCTTCTTCCGCTCCTTTGCCATCCGCTCGGCTTCGAGCGCGAGTTTTTCCTGCTCATTGGCGCGCTCCATTTTCCACGCGAGCCGTCGCGCCTCCCAGACGCCGGGGAGCGCGATGGCGCGGCGCATGAGTTCGATCGGATGCAGGCCGGTCATCAGGATCAAGGTGACGACGTAAGCGAGGCCGAGCACGAGCACGGCGCCGACGATCCCGAGCATTTTCCTGAAAAGATTTTCGCCCAGCCATTTGCCGATCCAGCCGCCTTCCCCGGCGAGATTCAGCGGCGCGGCGTCGATCATCCCGAGCTGGAGCAACTGCGCGAGGCACGCACCGGAAAGCACGAATCCCGCAAACCAAAGCAGCCGTCGCGAAACCACGACTTGAGGATTCATCAGCTTCACACCGCCAAAGCCGAGCAGCGCTGCCGCAAAAAGATAAGCCGCGGCGCCGAGAAAAGAGTAGAGCGTGCAGGCGATGATCGCGCCAAATGGGCCGATGAAATTTGCGGTGCCGCGACCGGCGCGCGACACGGAGCTGAGCGGGAACCACGTCGGCACATCGCCCGGCGCGTAGGAGATCAGCGAGAGGAAGACGAGCGCCCCAAAAACCAGCAGCGAGAGCGCGACGATTTCGTTGGTCGTGTGGTTCGATTGGTCCGGGGTGCGCGCCATGGCGCGGGATTGTAGTCGCTTCGGTCGGTCTTTCAATGCGGGTGGTGAGTGGTGGTGCGGCGAGATTGCGCGGCGGGTGACGGGTTCAAACGTGGATCGCGTGGCCTGCCGCGACTTCCACCGCTTCCTTCACGCCTTCGCTCAGGGTCGGATGCGCGTGGATGGTCGCTTCGATTTCCTCCCACGTCGCTTCCAGCGTGATGGCAAGGCCGAGTTCGGCGATCATCTCGGTCGCTTCCGGGCCGATGATGTGGGCGCCGAGGATTTCGCCGTGCGGTTCGCCGATCAGCACTTTCACAAAACCCTCGCTCTCGCCGATCGCGCGGGCTTTGCCGCTGGCCATGAAGGGGAATTTGCCGACTTTGAATTTCTTCCCGGCTTCCTTCGCCGCGCGCTCGGTGAGGCCGACGCTGGCAACTTGCGGGTGGCAGTAGGTGCAGCCGGGGAAGATCGTGACTTTCTTCGGTTTGAACTTCGCGTCGCACATCCCCTCGACCGCCTGCACCGCCTCAAAGCTCGCGACGTGCGCGAGCCATGGCGGCCCGATGATGTCGCCCGCCGCGAAGACGCCGGGGACGCTCGTCTGATAGCGATCGTTCGTTTGCAGATAGCCTTTCACCAGCTCGAATTTCAGCGCGCCGCCCGGCAGCAGCGGCTGGATGCCGATCGCCACGAGCACCATGTCCGCTTCGATCACTTTCTCCGCGCCCTTCGGATCGGCGACGGTGATCTTCACGCCCTGGTCACTCACCTCCGTCTTCGTCGTCTTGTGGCCGAGCAGCGCCGTGATGCCCTGCTTCGCGAACGACTTCTCCAGCGCCTGCGAAACCTCCGTATCCTCGACCGGCAGCAGATTCGGCAGCATCTCGACGACCGTCACTTTCGTCCCGAACGCATTGAAGAAATACGCGAACTCCACGCCGATCGCGCCCGCGCCGATGATCACGATGCTCTTCGGCTGCGCCGTAAGTTGCAGCGCTTCCTTCGATCCGATCACCGTCCCGCCGTTGAAATCCAGCCCCGGCAGTGGCCGCGACACGCAGCCCGTCGCGATCAGGATGTTTTTCGCGGTGTGCGTCTCCACTTTTCCATCGGGCAGCGCCACCTTCACCTCGCCCGCCTTGTCGAGCGACGCGTCGCCTTTGATCGAGTCGATTTTGTTCTTCTTAAAAAGATAGTCCACGCCCGCCGCGCCTTTGTCCGAGACGACTCGTGAGCGTTTGATGATCGCACTCCAGTCGTATTCGAGGCCCGCGATCTTGAAGCCAAACTCCGCCGCGCGGTGCTTCATCGTGTGAAAAATCTCGGCGTTCTTGAGCAGCGCCTTCGTCGGGATGCAGCCCCAGTTGTTGCAAGTCCCGCCGCCGCGCTCCTTCTCCACACACGCCACTTTCTTGCCGAGTTGAGCCGCTTTGATGGCCGCGACGTAACCCGCGGGTCCGGCGCCGATGACGATGAGATCGTAGTTCATTGGAAAAATGTAAGGCGTGAAAGTGCGGGCGGGTGCGCCATCGCGTCAAAAGGTTTCCGCGCAGCGCCGTCTCGTATCTACTCGCCGCAATGAAATTTTTCCTATGCCTGGCGCTTTCGCTCACCGCGCTGTTTGCCGCGCAGGCCCGCCCGTTCGATCTGCGTCGCGACACGTTCGCTTTTTCAAATGACACCGCGTGGAAATACGGCGTGGACGAGGCGGGAAAGCTGCACATTTCCTCGCGCGAAAAGCCCGCGGAATTCGCGCATCGCTGCTTCGTCCTCACGCGCGCCGTGCTGCAGTTTCAGCAATTCGCGCGCTTTGCCCCAGAGCAACCGAAGATTTCGCGCGAGGAATATCGGCGGCGGGTGCGCGCGATCTGCCGCATCGCCGTGTGGAGCAGCGGACCGCGCGCCCGCATCGTGATTCCGGGCTTTCGCGATCTGCGCAGCTTCAGCATCGCTTACGAGGGGATGCTGAAAGAGAGCCTTGGCAACTGGCTGCCAAGCTATTTTCGCGTGGGAAACTGGCGGCTCATCATGGGCCACCCGCGCGCCGGCCAGGCAAAGGTCGCGCACTGGCTGGCGGCCTCGCTCGACGCGGGCCGCCTCCGCGCGCTCTACCTCTCGCGCTTCCCGCACATGAATCACGCCGTGATCGTCTATCGCCTGCACCGCGAGCCCGGTGGCGATCTGCACTTCGCCGTCTATGATCCGAACTACCCCGCCGCGCCGACTTCACTGCGCTACGTCGCCGCGCGCCGCAGCTTCGATTTCGACAAGCGCTGGTACTTTCCCGGCGGGCAGGTGAACGCGATGCGCATCTACATCTCGCCGCTGCACTGACTACTTCTTCTTATCCGGCCGCCCGCGACTGACTGGCTTGGCCGGCACGATCAGATTCCCATTGGCATCGTAGGAGTCCATCTTCGTCACTTTCCGCCCGCCGGCGCTGTAGGTGTAAACCCGGCGACCCAGCGACTGGCCGGCCATTGAGATGTAGGATTCGCCGATGATCCGGTCCGCGCCATCGCGCTGGTATTCGGCCTTGTAAAGCGCCTTCCCCTTCCCATCGAAAAACGTCGCGACGTATGGCTGTCCGCGATCGTCGAGCTGATACAGCGTCTTGCTAAAGATATTGCCCTTTTTGTCCTCAATCCTTTCCTCCGAGGTGCGCATTTCAGGATTCACGATCGTGCTCTTGTGTCGCCCGTCGGTCAGCATCGTGACAGTCACTTTGATCGCACCATCGGTGGAAGACTGCGCGTTCGCGAATTGCGCGAGCGCGAGCAGGAGCAGCGTGGTGAGGATTTTCATGGCGGATTTTTAGATGAGTTAACCGATTTCAGCGAGTTCCGCAGCGGGGACTTCCCCGCCGTGGTGTCGCTTGAATTGAAGGTCGTAGAGCCGGCGGTAGTAGGCGCTCGATTCGTAAAGCTCGGCGTGCGTGCCCACGTCTTTGATCTCGCCGCGATCCATCACGACGATCTGGTCGGCATTCAGGATCGTGGAAAGACGGTGCGCGATGGCGATGACGGTGCGGCCTTCCGCGAGCGTGTCGATCGCGCGCTGCACTTCCTTCTCAGACTCGGAATCGAGCGCGCTTGTCGCTTCATCGAGCAACAGAATCGGCGCATTTTTCAGCAGCGCGCGCGCGATGGAAACGCGCTGCTGCTGGCCGCCGGAAAGCATGCAGCCCTTGTCGCCGATGACCGTCTCGTAGCCCTTCGGCTGCCGCTCGATGAAGTCGTGCGCAAACGCCTGCCGCGCGGCTTCCCGCACTTCCTCATCGGTCGCGTCGAAGCGCCCGTAGCGGATGTTTTCCGCGATCGTCGTGTGAAACAGAAACGTCTCCTGCGTGACGATGCTCATCTGCGCGCGCACGGATTCCGTGGTGAGCGTGCAGATGTTTTGCCCGTCGATGTAGATGCGTCCGTAGGTCGGATCGTAGAAGCGCAGGATGAGCGAAAGCATCGTGCTTTTTCCCGCCCCGCTCGCGCCGACCAACGCAACCGTTTTCCCCGGCTCGATCCGCAGCTTGATGCCCTTCAGCACGGATTCGCCGGTCGGATATTGGAACCACACGTCCTCAAAATAAATCTCGCCGCGCGACTTCGGCAGCACTTTCGCATCCGGCAAATCCTTCACACTCGGCTCCAGCTCGAGCAGTTCGAAAATGCGCGAGGTGGAGGCAAAGCAGCGCTGCATCTGCCCGCTGACTTTGCTCAACTTTTTCACCGGATCATACAGCGTGAAAAGACCAAGCAGCAGACCGACGAAGGTGGCGGAACTGACTTGATAGTACCAGACGTAAAACAACGCGAGGCTCACCCCGAGCGCGGCCACCGACTCGATCATCGGGCTGACGATCTCGATCGCACGCCGCACTTTCATGCTGTTGCGAAATTGCGTCGCGCTCGATTCCTCGAACTCCTTCATCTCATCCTCCTCGCGGCACAGCGACTTGATGACGCGGATGCCGGCAAAGGCTTCCTGCATGATGACCATCATCGCGCCCGCCTCGTTCTCCTCATCCTTCCCAGCCTGCCGCACTTTCCTCCCAAAGATGATGATCGGGATCAAACAAACGGGGAACAGCACCAGGCTGCAGACGGTGAATTTCCAGTCGATGTAACACAGCGCCGCGACCGAGGCGACGATCGCAAACGGCTGGGTGATGATGTCGGCGCTCACGCTGGTCAATGCCTGCTGGGCCATCCGCGCATCGTTATTGACCCGTGAGAGAAGCTGGCCGGAGCGCGTTTTCGCAAAGAAATCCAGCGACTGCTGGAGGATGTGCCGGAAGAGCTTCGTGCGGATATCCACGAGCAGGCGGAGGCTGGTCCATGCCATCCAGTAGGCGTTCAAATACGCAAACGTGCTGCGCGCGACCACCATCCCGGGGATGAGTGCGCAAATCCACAGGATGTCGTCGATCTTTGGCGCGTTCGCTCCCGCCTGGGCAGCCTTTCCACCCCATCCCGCATGTTCCATCACATGCTTCACCACCAAAGCGTAGCCGCCCTGGATCACGGCAGCCAGGGCACCGCAGAAGATCGCGAAGATGAATTGCTTGCGGTACGGCTTGAGAAACGGCGCGAGTTGCCTGAGCGGCTGCACTGACTCCGACGCGAATACTCGCAACGAGGTCGATTTCCCGGCGATCTTTGAGCTGGCGGACATCAATTCAGATTCGGAGTGAGCGACGCAATAGCACCAATGACCAGCGCGGTCGAGATGCGCTCCATCGGCGCGCCCTTCATCCGCGCGGTGAAATCGGTGAGCGGCGCATCGGGCTTTGCGGCGGAAAGGACGAGCGCGCGGTCGTGGCGGGGCCGCCAGTGGAAGGGATTGGTCGGGCCGAAAAGGGCGATTTGCGGTCGCTGAAACGCGGCGGCGAAATGGACGGCGGCGGTGTCGCAACTGATAACGAGCGCGGCGCGTTCGATCAGCGCGGCGAGGGTGAGCAAGTCGGATGGCGGCACGATTTCCACTTTCCCATTTCCGCTGCCCGCTTTGATCCTCCCGGCGTGTCCGCGCTCAAAGGCATCGGGGCCGCTGGTGATGAGGCATGGCGATTTCAACGACGCGATGACTTCCGCCCAGCGATCCGGCAGCCAGTATTTTTCGAATCGCGCGGTGCTGGGATGAACGAGCACAAACGGGCTGACGATGCCCGATGAATGCAGGATTTCATCCGCCGCGTCACGCGCGCTTTGCGGAAGGACCAGGCGCGGTTCGGATGGCGCGCCGGTCGCGCCGACGAGATCGAGGTAGTGATCGGCCGTGTGCCGCTCCCGCACGGGCGACGCGACAAATTGGGTGTAGGCGAGAGCCCGCATCTTTGAGCGCTGCACCCACGCAAAGGTCGTCCGTTCCCGCGCCCGCGAGGCGGCGGTGGCCAGCGCCGTGCGATCGCTCGCGGTAAAATCGAAGCACGCGTCCCACGGCCCGGCGAGCACTTGCTGCCACGGTGCAAAACCACGCCCGCGCCCGAGCACGATGCCCGAGCTGATCGAGTCGATCGCCGTCAGCAAAGACGCGCAAGTCGGCGTGACCGCGAGCGCGATCTCCGCGGCAGGATGCGCCGCGCGCAGTGCGTCAAGCGCGGGTGTGGTCAGGATCAAGTCGCCGATGCGCTTGAGTTGAAGTGCCAGGATTCTCATGAGCTTCGCGCAGACCTCCGGGTAGCACGCTCGTCCCGAGCGTTGGTTTCGGCGTCCCGCCGAAATGAACTTCCCAACGTGTCTGTTGGTGAAAAACTCCACGCGCTTTCAAAACCGCGCGCGTCCGCAAGTCCACGAAGGCGGGACGCCTTCGCCAACGCTCGGGACGAGCGTGCTACCCGGAGTTCCCTGCCCACGCTCATACCTTCATCGCCACCGAATAAGCCTCCAGCAGCCGGGCGCGGAAGTGCGCGGACTTAAAGAAAACTGTGTCTAGGAGAGGTTTCAAGTTTGGCAGTCTAGCGGAGTCGTTCGCAAATGGCGTTAGGAAATGAACATGGGGTATCCCCAAGGGTTGAGATTAAAAACTGGCGCAAACAAGTGCCGCCGCAAGCTCGCGTGGAAATACACCGATGCGCGCTGGACGAAGAACAACAAGCGACGCCCATTCGCGCCCACTCACTCAACTCAAACATCAGTTGCCAGAGGGCTCCTAATAGTGTTCACTTGCCTAAGCGCGCGACGTCCGTGCGCTGCCACCCAGAAAACCACTAAATCAATACATATGAAAACAGTCATCTACGCATCAGCGCTGGCACTCGCCAGCACCGTTTCCTCCCTCCACGCAGTTACCGTTTACGGCATCAATCCAGGCGTGCCGGATAATCTCGTCCGCTTCGACTCAGCCACGCCGGGCACGGTCTCGGTCGTTGGGCCGTTGAGCGACTCGCTGGTGGACATCGACTTCTTTCCGGCAAATGGCCTGCTCTATGGCCTCACTTCAACAGGGGTCACCTATACGGTCGATCTCAGCAACGCGGCACTCACTCTCCGTTTTTCGCCCCTCACCGCGCTCACCGGACTGACCGATCTCGACTTCAATCCCGTGGCGGATCGGATGCGCCTTTTCGGCAGCGTCGATCAGAACTATCGGATGGTGCCCGACTTCACCACCGCGCCTTCCGCAGCCGGGACGGCTGGGACGGTGATCATCGACGGCACTTTCTCGGACATAACGCGGGAGCTGGTGGGGAGCGCCTACACGAACAACTTCGACGGCGCGACGACTACGACGCTTTACAGCATCGACACGACGTTGGACGCCTTGATGATTCACAGCGGCGGACCCACGTTCAACACCATCGCCCAGGTCGGTCTCGGACTGGGAGCGCCGGTCGGCAATGATGTCGGCTTCGACATCGGGCAGGATGGCATTGCCTACGGCACCGATAGCGGCCTCGGGATATTCGCCACGATCGACCTCACGACCGGCGCGGCCACGTTGGTGGGACCGCTCGGCATGAACGTCCGGACCATTGCCGTGCAAGCAGTGCCGGAGCCCAGTGCGCTGCTGCTCGGGTTCGTGGGTGCCGGGCTGCTCCGCCTGCGCCGGTCGCGCAAAGCGTAACGTCCACCTACTGGCCAGCCTTTGCTGGCGAGGCAAATTCCTCAAGCTGCCCGCGCTTCGGCGCGGGCAGCTTTTTTTTTGAAAAGGATGGGCGCCGCGCGGCGCCCGGAGAAGACCGACTTCGCGCGAGGCGCTGCCGGAATCCCGCTCACGGCTGCATCACGACGCCATACGCCTCCAGCAGCCGCGCGCGGAAGTGCGCCCAGGTGAAATTCTCCACCACCCGCTCGCGCCCCGCCGCGCCGAGTTTCGCGCAAAGTTCGCGGTCGTCGTAAAGCCGCTGGATCGCCGCGGCGAGTGCGTCGGGATCGTCCGGCGGGATGATGATTCCATTCACGCCGTCCGCGACCACGTCGCCGGATTCGCGCGTCACGATCTGTGGCAGGCCGCACGCGGCGGCTTCGTAGGTCGCTTTGGCGCTGCCTTCACAGGTCGATGGGAAAACGTGGACGGTCGCCTCGCGATAGCAGTCCTCGACCTTCGCCACAAAGCCCGCGAGCCGCACATTGTGGCCGCCGAACTCATCCAGCCACGGGCGGATTTCATCGTGCAGCGAACCCACGAGCACGAGTTCCGCATCCTTCAGATTCAGCCGATGCCACACTTCCAGCAGATGATGCACGCCCTTCCGCTGAATCAGCGCGCCGACAAACACCGCGCGGAAAATCTCCGGCGGTTTTTCCGCGGGAGTGAAGCGCGCGATGTCCACGCCACGATGATGCCGGAAGAGTTTCTCCGCAGGCACACCCGCGGCGAGGAAGGTCTCCTCCGCCTTTTCGGAAAGCACGAGGATCAGATCGGCGAGATCGTATTCCTCCAGCACCTGCTGGCGCGTCACGAGCAGCCGGTTTTTCATCCCCGCCCAGCCGCGCGATTCCGCCCGCTCGCGTTCACTTTTCGTGAGCCGCACGGGCTTCACTTTTCCCTTGTGACGATGCCACGTCGGGATCTCGATGACGCTCGGAATCCCGCGCCGCTTCGCCTCGCCGAGCGTGCGCACACATTCACCCGACCACCCGTGGAAGAGATCGTAAGACCCCGCCGCAAGCTCGGCCGCGGCGGCTTTGTCGAGCGCATGCTTTTTCGCCGCGTAGTAATATTTGCTGCCGATGCCCGAGAGCAGCCGCACCGGATGCCACGCGAGCGTGTGGATGAACTCCGCCGGGATTTCGCCCTGCCGATTCCCAAACGCAAACGCGCGACCAAGGCAGCCCGCGGCATGGGCTGCGCGCAGCGACTCAAAGGCCACGGCATCAAGGCCGGGGCCGCCGATGCGCGCGGACGTGGCGTAGAGAATTTGGCGGGGCAAGTCCAAGTGGTCATTTTAGGGAAGCGCCATGCCGCGACAAGCCCCGCGTCGCCGCGCGGGTGTACGGTTTTTCACCAGCAGCCAGGGAATCCTGATCGTCGTTTAGCCCTGCTTGCGGCGAGTCGGGCGTCCTAGCATACCCAGCGCACTGACCAGCAAGAGAGCGATCGTGCCAGGCTCAGGGACTCCCTGAACTGAGGCCGTCGCCAAGGCGTCCAAGCCGGGGGACGCAGGCGCTGCTTCATGCATACCCTCGTCAAAGAGCGGCGCGGCGGCGGGTGCTCCCGGAGGAGAACTGAGCGCAGAGAGTTCGACGTAGCCGCCTGCATCGATCACCAGAGCGTCCAGAGTCTGACTCACTTCGAGGTCGAGGAAGCCGCCGCTCAAGACATGGATGGACAACGTTCCAGTCCCGACCGGGACTTCCAGCGTGACCTTGTCTGTGTTGTTGAACAGGGTGGCGTCTCCCGCAATGGTCAGGGCGGTTCCGAGCAGCCCGTCGGCTGGATTCACGTCGAGCCCGGCAATGACATTGCCTGCGATAACCCGCACGCGACGGCCGTTCGAATCGATCGTGCCACCCGTCCCTTCCAGTCGGATCGCCGAATGCAACGCCCCATTGTCAAAGCCTTGGAGGAAGTTCGCTTCATCCCGGCTTGCTTGGAGGATGCCGCCATCCTCAAGGGTGAGCTTGGCCATGCCAGCACCGGCGCGGAGGAATGGTGTTAGGACAATGCCTCCGGTTTTGACCGTCAGCGTGCCCATCGATCCCGCATTCTTGCCGAGCACGAAGTCGCCGCTGCCCACTGCATCCACCTTACCCCCGCTGGTGACGTTCATCGTCCCTTCGCCGTCTTCGCCTAGATTGATGAACCCACTACCGTCCACTTTCAGCAGCGATCCCGCACCCGTGACATTGACAAAGCCTTTCGTTCCGGCCGTGCCGTCATTTCGCGCGATGTTCAGCCACCATCCGGCTTCGAATTTGCCGCCATTGGTCACGTTGACCGTGCCGGTTCCGCCCTGAAAACCGATCTGGTTGTCGCCGCCGCCGCCACCGTTGCGGCCATACAGATTGCTCTTGTGAACAAAGCTGCTTCCGGGGCCGTCAACCGTGATCGTGCCAGTGGTGCCGACGCCGGTGCCGACTGCCAGCCAATTCTGGACGGTCATGGCTCCGCCGCTCTTGATATTGACTTCACCGTTGGTGCCCCCGCCGCTGCCGACAAAAAGTTCGGTCACATCCACTTTGCCGCCCGTGTTCAGCTCCAGCTTGCCGGTGCTGCCACTGTTTCTGCTGACATGCGTCCGATAGGACTGGGCATCGTTGTGAGTCACCGTGCCGCCGTTGCTTACCGTCATCGTGCCGATGCCATCCTCGCCGACGTTCAGATTGATGTCGCCACCGCCGGTCAGCACAATCTTGGAATTCGCCCCGTCAACGGTAACATTCCCGGTTGAAGTGGCGCCGCGGGCGATGTTGATCCACCAACTGTTGGTTACTGTGCCACCATTGGTGACATTTAGATTCCCTGTGCCGCCACTAAAACCGATCTGCATGTCCGAGTTGAATCCCCCGGCAGATAAACCGCGCTGCCACACCGCGGTCGGCCCGTCGATATTGACTGTGCCCGTGCCACCGTTGCGCCCGACTTCGACTAATCCTTCGGTCTGTAAGATTCCCTTTTTGACGAGAGTCACGCCGACGGAACCCGTACCAAAGCCGGAATAGAATTCCCGTGAATGCAGCGTGCTCGCGGGGTTGTTAAAGTTCACATTCAGCGTCCCGGTCGAGCCAGCGCCGCCTTCCCCATTGTTGCCGGCGACATTGAAATAGTTGACGCCGGAAATTACCGGGTCGGTGGGAACCGGATCTCCGAGTGCGACAACCTTGCCGACATTCAAGGTGCCAATGCCATTCTGGCCGACTTCAATGTTGCGAAGGCCAGGATAGGCGTTGGGATTACCCAGAGGGTCCAAGGCCGGGTTCAGATTCAATGTCCCCGATACCATGTCGTATTGACCGCTGGTGCCTCCCTGAAAAGCAATTTGGAGGTTCTTCCCGTAAGAATTGATAGCTCCTCCAGTCTGCACGAAAAGCCCATCGCCATGCGCTCCCCCTCCATCCGGGTTCCCAAAGAATCCGATCGCGAACGCGCCCGCGTCAATGGTCGTGGTCCCGTTGCTGCCCATGTTGATCGTCCCCCCGCTCATCGTCATCGTGCCTTTGCGCCGGGAACCGATGATGAGCTGACGGGCATTCAGAGTTCCACCCGAGAGGTTATACGTTGCCTCGTTCCCCCGGATGCCATTGGGAAGGTCGCTCGCAACGTCCGCGTTGCGATCCTGGCCGATTTCAAGCCACTGGCCGACGTTCAGGGTCCCACTGTCCTGATTAATGGTCCCCTGGCCCTGATTGCCAAGCGTGACACTCAGAAACGAAGCCGTGCCGCCATTGGTGATCCTTACTGTGCCGCTCGTGGCGGATTCGTTGCCGATGTTCAGCCGGGCACCGTTTGCGGCATTAAAGTCTGGGACTTCCGGATCGCGAAGGCCATTGAATGCACTGGTGGGACCGTCCACAATCAAAGTGCCTGAGCCATTGGCATCCCCATTCCAAGCGCCGACTAGAACCGTTCCGACGCCACCAGTGTTCACGCGCACTTCGCCGCCGTTCTTGACCTCCATCCTTCCCTGCCCCCGTGTGCCGATGATCAGGTCGCCGGCCCGCTGGTGAAAGAGGGAGCCAGGCCCATCGACGATGACGGTGCCGATGGAGCCGTTTTCCCGCGCAATCGCGGTTTCGGAGCCCGCGAATTTTTGGAACTTTCCACCGGCCAAAATGTCGATCCTACCGGTGCCATGCTCGCCGACATTCGTTCTCATGTCGCCGCCAATGCTGCCTTGCAGCACAGTCGATCCTGGTCCTTCGATCTTGATCGCGCCAGTGGAGCCTGCGTCGCGGGCGATATTGATCCACCATGAGGTGGTAAAATTGCCGCCATTCGTCACATTGATCTTGCCGTTTCCGCCAGCGATGCCGACCTGCGTATCGCCCCGATCCGCAGCGACCGGAAGCATGGTCAGTTTGGAGCCTGGGCCATCGACATTGACTTCGCCGGTCCCACCTCCGTTGCCGATTGCGAGCCAGTGATTCAGGCTCAGTGAACTGCCGTTCTTGATATCGACCCTGCCAGTCGCGCCGCTATTCCTGCCGACCCACATTTCCCATGATCTGACGACGCCGCCGTTGTCGATCGTCAAGGTGCCGGCACCCTGTTCGCCGATATTCATGTGTGGAGCCAAACCAGTATTGTTCTGAATCAACTGTGAACCCACACCATCGACCAGAATATCGCCAGAGGATGCGCCGCCGCGACCGGCATTCAGCCAGAAGTTGGTGATGAACCTGCCACCATTGGTAATCTCCAGCTTTCCAGTGCCACCGTCGCGGCCAATGCTCCCATCATTGTTTGCGCCCAAGTCCTCGTGGAGAAACTGGCTGCCGGCTCCAGAAACCGTGATCTTACCCGTGTTTCCCGCGCCCAAGCCAACATCCATCCATCCGGTTTGATGAACAACGCCGCCACCGGAAACGTTCAAGGTTCCGTTCGAACCCGTCCCATCGACGCCAATTCGCAACCCTCTGGAGCCCCCGTCCCGACGATCCTCCCCGGTCGTAAAGCTTCCCCCGGTCACATTCAGAATACCGACTCCGCCATTGCGACCGACGTAGGTGGTTTGTGCGTTAAAGGAGCCCGCGGCGATCGTGGCGACATTTGGTGTTACGAGAGTCCCGGAGCCGTCCCTGCCGATGACGAATTCACCGACACCCGTCACGACGCCACGGGAGGTCATCGTCCCCAAGCTATTGGCACCTGTGCCGATTCGTAAAATGCCGCCCGTCGTTCCACCGACACCCGGGGATGGCGTGCCGATCCCGGTGAGTTTACCGAGGGGGTCGATCGTCAGTGTGCCAGTTCCGCCGTCGTCACCTATATTGATCGAGCTGGGACCGGCCAGGAGTTCGCCGTCGGATTTGATGGTTAGAAAGCCGGTTCCGCCCGTTGCCTCATTCAACGTTCCGCCCACAGTGAGTAAGGCATTATTCGTTCTTACATCAAGGATGGCGGCTCCGGGCAAACCATCTCCAAGGAAAAAACGACCAACCGCGCCGGTATCGATGCCGATTCCCAATCCATCGCCAGTGAAGTTGTTTGGGGGGTCGGCGGGGTTGGGGTTGACTCCGGAGTTGGGACCCATGAGGAACGTCCCGTTGTTCACATTCACCGTTCCATCGCCGGTGGCGACGCCGAGCGCGGAGAGGGTAATGCCTACGGCCACGGCATTCGCTGTACCGGAGTTAAAATTGCCACCGGCATTGAGATTCAACTCCCCCTTGCCATCGACCGCCCCGGTAACACCAATCGCAATCGCCGTCCCAGTGGCGGGCGGCACTGCGGGTGCCCATGTTTGATCCAGCGTCCCGCCGTTAATAGTGATCGCGTTACTGTTCGCCACCGTGAGATTTCCAAATGGAAACGTCGTCCCGAGACCGTCGTAATGGATCGTGTGACCGGCACCGATGACGGCACTGTCCGCGCCATAGGTATTCGGGAAAGGCGCCGCACCCGGCGGCGTCCACGACGCCGGGTTGCTCCAATCGCCGGTGGCGGCGGAAGGGAAAACATCTGCGTGAAGATGCGCCGCGATCGAAACGGAAAGGGCGGCGGCAGCGAGAAGCGAGGAGCGGAAGTTTGATTTTTTCATAACGCGAATGCGGGAATTTTGCAGACAGTAAACGAGTGGGTTACCGAGGCTGCGTCCGAAGGAGCTTTTCCACCAGCGGCGTCGTATTACTTCGCCGAGTTAGAAAGTGGGGTCTCTTTGAAGTCGTTGAGAGGACGCCACTTTTGAGAAAAAAAGTCAATACATTAGTTTTAGCTATTTTGGGGTAGTCCGGCCATTCGGCAGGGTAGGTCGCCACCATCAGGTGGTAGTGAGGTCGGTGCCTCCACCGTTGTCTAGGTCGTCGAGCAGCTTGGAAACGATCGGACGCAGTCCAAAGTGCGCTCTCCCCAGCCGGCATCCCACTGTTGACGAAGCACCAGCCCGACTTTTCTTCACACCCATCCCATGCAAACTGGGCAAACTTGACACCGGAAGGGTGGGTGCTCTTATGACCGGCTCGACCGGGCCACCTTTCCGAACACTGCTTTTGCACACCCCGTCATGAAAAAAATCATCCGCGCCCTGGCTGTGTGGGCGGCATTTCTGCCAGGGACCACCGCCGTCTGCGCGGAGCTGCCCGCGGGCGTGACCGCGGTGGCGCTGAAGGCGCCTTCACGCGGCTCGGGCGGCAAACTTTTCACGATGCTGCTGCCGGATCACACCGGACTGAGCGCGGTGAACCAGCTCCAGGCCGAGCATCCGATGAATTTCATGTATCACAGCGGCGTCACGACGGGCGGCGTGGTCATCAGCGACTTCGACGGCGATGGGAAGCCGGACCTTTTCTTCGCGGGCTCGACCTCCTCAAACCGGCTTTACCGGCAGACGGGCGATTTGAAATTTGAGGACATCAGCGCAACCGCAGGGCCGATCGACGGAAGGGACGCGTGGGGAACGGGAGCGGCGGCGGGCGATGTGAATGGCGACGGGCGGCTCGACATTTATGTGTGCGGCTACATGCAGCCGAATCAGCTTTATCTGAACATGGGGCCGGGGCCAAAAGGCGAGCCGGTCGTGTTTAGGGAGGCGGCAAAAGTCGCGGGGCTGGATGCGGTGGATTTCAGCCAGACGGCGGCGTTCCTGGACTACGATGGCGATGGGCGGCTCGACCTGTATTTGCTGACGAACCGGATCGAGGATCCGAACGGCACGCCGAAGGAAATGCCGATCATCAAGCACCCGAATGGGACCGTCTCGATCCAGCCCGATGCGGAGAAATACTACGCGGTGTGGCGCTACGACTACGACAATTGGGGCACGGAATCGATCGGCACGCCGGATCGCCTTTACCACAACGAAGGCAACGGGCCGGATGGCATCCCGCGCTTTAAGGATGTGACGGCAGCGGCGGGCATCGAGGGGCGCGGCGACGGGCTTTCGGTGACGGTGTGGGATTTCAACGGCGACGGTCGGCCCGACATTTACGTCGGCAACGATTTCATCGCGACCGACAAACTTTACCGCAACAACGGCGACGGGACGTTCACGGATGTCGCGCCGGAGATGATCCCGCACACGTCGTGGTTTTCGATGGGCGCGGATTTTGGCGATCTCGACAATGATCTGCTGCCGGACTTGCTGGTCGCCGACATGTCGGTGACGACGCACTACCAGGCGTCCACCACGATGGGTGTGATGCGAGGCATGGACATGAAGCGCGCTCTCATCGGAAAGCCCGCACAGCATATGCAGAACGTGCTGCTGCTGAATACGGGCGCGGGCCACTTCCGTGAAGGCGCGCGACTCTTCGGCGTATCCAGCACGGACTGGACGTGGGCGGTGAAATTCGCGGACTTCGACAACGATGGCTGGCTCGACATCTACTGCACGAACGGCATTTCGCGGCACATGAATGACTCGGACAAATTCGTGTCGATGGAAATGTTGCAGGGGAAACACATGTTCGACTTTTTCAAGGAAGGGCCGATGCGCAGGGAAATGAACCGCGCTTTCCGGAATACGGGCGGCGCGCAGTTCGACGATGTGAGCGCGGCGTGGGGGCTGGATCATGTGGGCGTCACGTATGGCGCGGCGTACGCGGACCTCGATCGCGACGGCGATTTGGACATGGTGACGGTGAATCTGGAGGAACCGAATTTCGTGTATCGCAACGACTCGGCGGACGGCCAGCGGGTGCTGATCCAGCTCGTGGGAAATGGCGCGAACAAACTCGGCTTCGGCGCGACCGTGACAATCCGCACCGCCGCCGGCCCGCAGACGCGGCAGCTCGAGCCGCAGACCGGCTACCTTTCGTGCAATGAGCCGCTAATCCATTTCGGGCTGGGAAAAGATACCGTCATCGACGAACTGACCGTGCGCTGGCCGGGCGCGGGCGAGCAGAAAATCAAAGGGCTGAAAGCCGGGATGTTTTACACGATCGCGCAGCCCGCGAATGGCGGCGATCCGGTGACGCTGCCGCCCGCGATCACGCCGTTGTTTGCAAAATCGGACGCGCTTTCCACGTTGAAACACAAGGACGCGGGCCGCGACGGCGACTTCAAGAAACAGCCGCTCCTGCCCTTCGCGCTCTCGCAGCTCGGGCCGGTGCTGGCGTGGGGCGATGTGGATGGCGACGGGCTCGATGACTTTTACATCGGCGGCAGCGCCGGGGAGATCGGCGAGCTGCGCGTGAACAAGGGCGGCGGAAAATTCGTCGCGAAATGGGTGGACGCATTCCGCGCGGACAAGGATTGCGAAGACGCGGGCGCGGTATTTTTCGACGCGGAAGGCGATGGCGATCTCGATCTGTTCGTCGCGAGCGGGTCGAACGAATTCGACGTCGGCTCGAAGTCGCTGCGTTCGCGGCTGTATCTGAACGACGGCAAGGGCACCTTCAAACTCGCGCCCGCCGGGGCGATTCCCGAGTGGCTGGAATTCGCGAGCGCGGTCTGCGTGGCGGACTACGATCGCGATGGGAAGCCGGATATTTTCGTCGGCGCGCGGGCGGTGCCGGGCGACTGGCCGCGCAGCGGGAAGAGCCTGCTGCTGCACAACGAATCGTCGGCGGCAGCGGTGAAATTTTCGGACAAAACGGGCACGGTCGCCGGGCTCGGAAACGCGGGGCTCGTGACGGCGGCGATATGGTCGGATGCGAATGGCGATGGCTGGGTGGACTTGCTCGTGGCGACGGAATGGGGACCGGTGAAACTTTTCCAAAACGAAAAAGGGAAACTCCAGGACACGACGAAAAAAGCAGGGCTCGCGGAAGTCACTGGCTGGTGGCGCGGGCTCGCGGCGATCGACATCGACCACGATGGCGACCTCGACTACATCGGCGGGAATCTCGGCCTGAACACGAAGTATCCGCAGGCGACGAAGGAGCGTCCGCAGTGGATGTATCACGGCGACTTCGACGGCTCCGGGAAACGGCACATCGTGGAAGTGCAACGCGAGAACGACGCGCTGTATCCCGAGCGCAGCCGCGCGGTTTTCGCCGAGGCGATGCCATTCATCGAAAAAGCGTTTCCGACGTTCAACGCGTGGGGGAAGGCGACGATCGACGACATTTTCGCGCCGGAAAAGCTGAGCAAGGCGGAGCGTTTTGAAGCGAACGAACTCCAGAGCGGAATCTTCGTGAACGACGCCGGGCGCTTCACTTTCCGCCCCCTGGAACGCATCGCGCAGATCGCACCGGGCAACAGCCCCGTGGTCTGTGATTTCAATGGCGACGGCCATCCCGACATTTTTCTTTCGCAAAATTCCTTCAGCCCGATCGCGGAAATCCCGCGCTTCGACGGCGGCCTCGGCCAGCTTTTGCTCGGCGATGGCAAAGGCGCGTTTCGCGCCGCCGCGATCCGTGAATGCGGCATCGCCGTTCCCGGCGACGCGAAGGCCGCGTCGTTCACCGATTTGAACAACGACGGCAAACCCGATGTCGCGATCACCGTGAACAACGGAGCCGCCGCCGCGTTCGTGAATCAATCCCCCGCCCGCTGGCTGCGCGTCACCGTGCCCGCCGGCAGTGCCGCCGGGACGCGGCTCACCCTCAAGCGCGCCGAGCTGCCGCCGCAACTCATCGAACTCCACGCCGGGTCCGGTTGCCTCTCGCAGGACTGCGCGACCGCGTTTTTCGGCACGGGAGAAAACGACGCGCCCGGCGCGGTGATCGCACAGTGGCCGGACGGCAGCTCCTCCGAAACCGCCTACGACGGCAAAGCCGAAGTGCTCAAACTTGCCCCTCTCAAACGCACCGCCAAAAAATGACCCGCTCCTTTAACCAACGCACTTTACTCGCCGCGGTATTCGCGATCCTCGGAACGCTCCACGCCGCCGAGCCGCCCGCCGCGCCCGCGACCGGCCCGCTGGATCGCGCCCGCACCCTCGCGACCAGCGGCGACTTCGCGGGAGCGATGACTTTGCTCGAAGCGGAAGCCGGCAAGGGCAATGCCGAGGCCGCGAATGCATTGGGTGAGGCGAATCTCGCCGGCTACGGCGTGAAGGCGTCCGCTGCCGAAGCCGCGCGCTGGTTTCAACAGGCCGCCGACGCGTCGTTTCCCCCCGCGATGCTGAATCTCGCGGTGATTCTCCGCAAAGGCGCGGAAGGCGTCCCGGCCGATCCCGACAAGGCCGTTTTCCTGATCCGCTCGGCCGCCGAGGAAGGCTACGCGCCCGCGCAAGTCGCCAGCGGCCAGCTCGCCGAGGAAGGCGGCGAGGACAAGGGCGACATGGCCGCCGCGCGCGCCTGGTACGAAAAAGCCGCGGCGCAGGAAAACCCCGATGGGCTGCTCGCGCTGGCGCGGTTTCTCGACAATGGCATCGCCGGACCGCGCGATGCGGCAAAGGCGTTCGACGCCTGCCGGCGCGCAGCCGTCGCCGGCTCCGCGCTCGCGATGAACGAAATCGGCGTCCGCTACCAGAAAGGCCAGGGCATCGAGCCGGACCAGATCGCCGCGATTGGCTGGTTCACCGTCGCCGCGCAGCGCGGCCTGCCGGCATCGCACGTGAACCTCGGCAATTGCTACGAAGTTGGTAAAGGCGTGCTGCGGGATTTGGACATGGCGGGCTCGCACTACGCCGCCGCGGCCAAACAGAATTTCGGTCCCGCGCAGTATCTCCTCGCACAGCTTTTTGAGCAGGCAAAAGGCGCGAAGGCGAATCCGGTTTACGCGTATGTGAACTACACGCGCGCCGCCTCAAACGGCATCGAAGCCGCTGCAAAAAAGGCTGCGGAAATTAAGGAAAAGCTGACTCCCGATCAACTTGCCGAGGCGGCAAGACTACTCACCGAAGCCAGCAAACCCGCCGCCCCCGGCGCGGCGGTACCCGCACCGGCGAAGCAGGAGCCGCCAGCGAAAAAGCCCAAGAAGTAACGGCGCAAGCGGGACACCGGCCTTCCCACGCGTGGATTGTCTCACGAGCGTTTTGGCAATGTTTCCGGCCAAGACGCGGACAATGCTGGCGGTTGTCTCTCCGCCGCGCTATCACGCAACTACCGTCCTTTCCCCAAACGTATTTCCACCGACCAATGAAACGCCCAACCTTCCTCTTCCTCTTCCTCTTCGTCTTAATCCACGCCGAAGCCGCCGATCCGCTCCGCGTCTTCATCCGCGGCGGGGCGGCGAACCGCGGCAATGAAGTCCACGCGCATCCGCGTTTCCTCGCTGAATGGAAAACGCTGCTCGCCGAGCGCGGGATGAAAGTGGACGGCAACACTGACTGGCCGACGGCGGAGCAGATCAAAAACACGGACGTGATCGTGGCGTATGCGCAGGAGGGCGGTGACGCGACGCCGGAGCAGGAGGCGCTCATCAACGATTTCACGAAGCGCGGCGGCGGGCTCGTGGTGATTCATACGGCGGCGGTTTCGATGAAAAATCCGGGCTGGTGGCGCGAGACGCTCGGTGGCGCTTGGAAGCCGGGCACGACGAAATGGCGCGAGGGAAAGATGGATCTTTATTTCACGGAGAATCAGCGGCTCGGCGGCGGGCACCCGATCACGACGGGCGCGTCGAATTTCAACTTCGACGACGAGATTTACTACGACATGAACGTGAAGCCCGAGGTGCGCGTGCTCGCATCGAGCTAC
>JANNWY010000147.1:0-4264 GCA_031409335.1 Chthoniobacteraceae bacterium
GCCCAACTCCGCGTCCTGCGCGCCAACCAACATTGGGACGCCTTCTGGCCCCCTCACCAACCCATCCCAAGCATGCACCACAATTAATGACACCCTGCGGCGGGCTGAACATCGAACGTCGAACATCGAACATCGAAGTCGGAAAAGACCCTCTGCGTTCGATGTTCCATGTTCAGCCCGCCGCAGGCGCCTCCCATTCCTCACAAACCCCACCGCGTAAGTCTTGCCGCCTCTGGCCCGAAGCCTGCACACTCCGCGCCCTCATGAAGTTCATCCGCGACATCCACGAGCAATGCCAGGCCACCGGCCGGCCCGCTATTTCGTTCGAGTTTTTTCCACCGAAGACGGACGAGGGAGATCGCAGTCTTTTTGAAAAAACCATCCCGGCGCTGATGGCGATTCGCCCGGACTATTGCTCGGTTACTTACGGAGCTGGCGGCAGCACGCGCGAGAAGACGATCGACATCGTGGATCGCATCCAGCGCGAGCATGGGCTGACGACGATGATGCATCTGACGTGCGTGAATTCGACGAAGGAGCAGCTCGGCGCGGTGGTGGAAGCGGCGCGCTGGCGCGGCATTCGTAATCTGCTCGCGCTGCGCGGCGATCCGCCGGATGGCAAAGATTTTCAGAAGACCGATGGCGGCTTCGAGTTCTCGGGCGAACTCGTGGCGTTCTTGAAGGGACTCGGCGGGTTCAGCATTGGCACGGCGGGTTTCCCAGAGGGCCACATCGCTTGCAAGGAGGGGAAGCACACCGACTGGGGTTATCTGCGCGAGAAGATTTCGGCGGGCGCGGATTTTGTCATCACGCAGCTTTTTTTCGACAACGAGGATTTTTACGAGTTCCACGATCACGTCACCAAGAAGCTCGGCGCGAATGTGCCAATCATTCCAGGCCTGCTGCCGGTGCTCTCGCGCGGGCAGACGAAACGCTTCGTGGCGCTGTGTGGCGCGGCGCTGCCGACGGCGTTCGTGGAGCGGCTCGATGAACTCGGTGACGACGACGAGGCGGTGACGCAATTCGGCATCGAATACGCGACGAAGCAGTCCGAGGCGCTGCTGAAATTCGGCGTGACCGGCCTGCATTTCTACACGCTCAACAAACCGCGTTCGACGGTGGAAATCGTCCGCAATCTCGGGCTCGCGCGGTGAGCCTGCGCGTCTTCGCCTACAAGAATTGCGACACCTGCCGGAAGGCGCTCAAGTTTCTCGCCGAGCGAAAAATTGCGTATGAAGTGGTGCCGATCCGCGACCAGCCGCCGACGGCGAGAGAACTGCGCGCGATGCTCGGCCACGTCGGCGGGGACTTGCGCCGACTTTTCAATACGAGCGGCGGTGATTACAAAGAAATGAACATGAAAGAGCGCCTGCCCAAGCTCGGCGCGGATGAGGCGCTGGCGCTGCTCGCGGGCAACGGCAATCTGGTGAAGCGACCGTTTGCACTCTCGGCCAATGCTGGCGCAGTCGGCTTCAAGCCGGAGGATTGGGAGCGTTTCCTCGCCGCGCTTTGACGGCGGTATCCCAAATCCACCACGGCAGATAGAGCGCGGGGAAGAGCAGGAGCGCGAGACCGTTGATCTGCGCGACGTAGAGCCAGCGGTCGTCGGCGAAGTGATCGAGCAGCGTGGCTTGCGCGGGGCGGTGCGCGAGGAAGCCGTAGTTGCCGCCGGTCGCGGCGTTCACGACCAGCGCCGCGGCGGCGTAAATTTCCGAACAGACGAACACGCGCAGCAGCGAGCGCGGCCACGGGCGGCATCGCTCGGTGATGAGCAAATGCAGCACGCTGACGACGATGAGCGCGTGCAAAAAGAAGAAGCCGAACAGCCGCCACCACGTTTCTGCCGGATCAATCGCGGGCGTGAAGAGCGCCTGAATCGTCCCGGCGAGTCCCCAGAAATAGCCGAGTTCAAATCCAAGCAGCCAGCGGAACCACAGCGACGCCGCGACTGCCAGCAGCGCCCAATCGCAAAGGTGCATCGGCAGCGCGGTATCGAAGCCTGCGCCGGTGGCAAATTTGTCGGTGAAATTTGCCGCCTCGAATACCAGCAGTGCGATCGCGAGGGAGCGGCGGGCGATGTCTTGAAATCGCGGAGTCGGAAACCGCCGACACAGCGCCCGGAGAATGAGCGGGGCGAGGACGACGAAAACGAGCGCGGATTGCTGCATGGAAAGCCGATGCAGAAGCGGAAACATCAAGCTCATCGTCACGGCGACTCCCGCGACGATTGTGAGGCCGAGAAAGATGAACAGTGACGAGCGCACGATTTGCCGAGCGTATGCGATCACTCGCGCGATGCGCGAGGGCTCCGCGCTTCCATTCTATGAGCCATTCTTCCAAACTGCGCGCCCCATGAAACTCGATTCCCACCAGCACTTTTGGAAATACGACGCCGCGGAATATCCGTGGATTCCCAAAGGCACGCCGCTCCATCGCGACTGGCTGCCGGACGATCTCGCGCCCTTGCTGAAAGCCGCCGGGCTCGATGGCTGCATCGCCGTGCAGGCGCGGCAGACGCTCGAGGAATCGCGCTGGCTGCTTTCGCTGGCGGATCGTTCACCGATCATTCGCGGCGTCGTCGGCTGGGTGGATTTGCGGGATGAAAACGTCGCGGGCCAGCTCGCGGAGCTGGCGCCGCACGCGAAATTTCGCGGCGTGCGCCACGTCGTGCAATCCGAGCCCGATGTGAACTTCCTGCTCGGCGCGGAATTCCAGCGCGGCATCGCGGCGCTGCATCAATTTGGCCTGACTTACGACGTCCTCGTCTTTCCAAAACAGCTCCCCGCCTCGATCGAACTCGTGCGCAAATTTCCCGCGCAGCGTTTCGTGCTCGATCACATCGCAAAGCCGGACATCAAGGCCGGCGCGATGTCGCCGTGGCGCGAGCAGATTCGCGAACTGGCGAAACTGCCAAACGTCTCCTGCAAAGTCTCCGGCATGGTGACCGAGGCGGACCAGGCGCGCTGGAAGGCGGCGGATTTCACCGCGTATCTCGATGTGGTGTTCGCAGCGTTTGGCGAGGATCGCGTGATGTTTGGCAGCGACTGGCCGGTGTGTCTGCTGGCGGGAGAATACGCGCGCGTGTTCGCGCTCGTGAATGATTTCGCGGCGCAGTTTTCCGTGGCGGCACGCGAGAAATTGCTCGGCGGAAACGCGGCGCGCTTTTACGGAATCACGGCTTGAGCGGCCGGGCACAAATGCCTTGCCACCGCTCGCGCCGTGCGGCGACGATTTCCGGCTTCCGCGTGAAACGATTCCCACCATTTTCTCCGCCAAATCTCCCGACCCACCAGGGCCGGACGCACGCGTGCGCACTGTGAGCGCGCCAGCCGACGAGGGCGCGGATGCGGATGCGAGCTGGGATCAAGTCATTCACGCGAACCGCCGCTTTTTCGACATCCCGTGGCGCGAGCTTTGGAAGTATCGCGACCTCGTCTGGATGATGGCGCAGCGCGATGTCTCCGCGAGTTACAAGCAGACGGTGCTCGGCCCGTTCTGGTTTGTGCTCCAGCCGCTCATGGTCACCGCGGTTTTCAGCTACCTCTTTGGCCGCATGGGCCAGATGGGGACGAACGATATCCCGCATTATCTCTTCTACATGAGCGGCCTCGTGCTCTGGACGTTCTTCTCGGAAAACGTAAACAAGACTTCAACCGTCTTCACGGCCAACGCGAACCTCTTCAACAAAGTCTATTTCCCGCGCCTCTGCGTGCCGCTCGCCGGCATCCTCACGAATCTCGTGCCGCTCGCCGTGCAGCTCGCCCTTTTTCTCTTCGGCTTTGCCTTCTATCTCGCGAGCGGAAATCCGTTCGTCCATCCGAATTGGTTCATCCTCCTCACGCCGCTCGTCTTCGTGCAACTCGCCGCGCTCGGCCTCGGCCTTGGCCTCATCGTCACGGCGTACACCAGCCGGTTTCGCGATCTCGTCTTCGGGGTAAAAGTCGGGCTGCAACTTTGGATGTTCGGCAGCGCCGTGGTGTTCCCCATTTCCCGAATTACCGATCCGCGCGATCAGCTCCTCTTCTTTCTCAATCCCGTCGTGCCCGCGATCGAGTGGTTCCGCTACGCCTTCCTCGGCGTCTCGCTCATCCAGCCGTGGCATCTCGCGGTGAGCAGCGTCGTCAGTTGCATCGTCCTTTTCCTCGGCATCGCCCTCTTCAATCGCGCCGAGCAAACCGCGATGGACACCGTATGAGAATTGCGGATTGCGGATTGCGGATTGCGGATTGGCGGAAAGCTGTGCGCAAGTTTGCTTCAGATCGGC
>JANNWY010000148.1:0-23557 GCA_031409335.1 Chthoniobacteraceae bacterium
GAAAGTCACAACAACCGCCTGCGCGTTTACCTCGCCCGCCTGCGCCGCAAGACCCATTGCTACACCAAGAAACTCGCCAATCTCGCCGCCAGCATCCTCTTTTACCTGCTCACAAAATCATAATCAATACCTACTGAGCAATCCCAAAAAGTCCGGTCATGCGCAGGCAAAAGAACGGAAAGCCGCCGATGTCCTCCGGCAACATGCTTTCATGGCGCTGGCGGCGGAGAGCGAACGTGCGCAGAACTTGGTCGCCGCCTCACCTATCGCCCAAGGTTCCGCGCTGGCGGCGGACCTGACGCTCTGGACTTACGCGGTTCAACTCGTCAACCGCGCGCACTATGCGTCGCAAGGTCCGTCCGTCTATCGGCTGTGGCTGGACCTACCTGAAAAGACTCGACGCAATCTGAATGCAGACCTCGTTTGGCAGGCTCGCCAGCGTCTCCTCAATCACCTCAACTCACTAAACAAGAAGGCCGATCCATGAACACCGAACTCACCCCGCACTCCATCATCGCCACCGGCGAAGCCACTGGCTTCATCCCGGCTCCTGGCTCGCGGGGCAAGCCGATCAACGTCATCGGGACGGAGGCGATTCGCGCGGGCTTTGATGCCATGTGTCTCCAGCAGGCGATGAACTCGCGCGGGGCTCCAGGCGTGACCGATTTGGTTTTGAATCCGGACGCGCACGCGGGCTATGGCGCGCCCATTGGCTGCGTCATGGCGTCGCCCACGCACATCTATCCCGGTCCCGTCGGCGTGGACATCAAGTGCTCGATGAGCCTGCTGCAACTCGACATTCCCGAGGACGCCGTGCGCGACAAGACGGTACGGCGGGCGCTGATCAACGCCATCGTCGAGCGCACGCCGACCGGCGCGGGGCAGGGCCAGCGTTCGGCGAAAAAATCCCGCCGCGTGGATGCGGAGATCGGCGCGCTCGCGTGCGTGCATGGGGCGAGTCGCGCGGTGTGCGAAGCCCTCGGCATCCCGCCCGAGTGGGCGGAGCGCTGCGAGGATGCCGCGCATTTCGGACACAACAATACGAGCACTGCGCTGGAGAGCCGACTGGCGTGGGTCCGTGAATCGGGGCGCGTGCGCAATTTCAGCGAAAAGATGCAGCAACTCGGCAGCTATGGCGGAGGGAATCATTTCGGCGAATGCGAGATCGTGGAGGTCGCCGACCGCGACGATGCGCGCCGCGCCGCCGAGGTCTTCGGAATGCGCGATCGCCACGTCGCATTCCTGTCGCACTGCGGTTCGCGTGGGTTTGGGAACATCCTTGCCGTCGCGCAATTCCGCGACCTCGAAGAGAAGTTCCAGCAATGGAACACGCCGTTTCCCGCCGACGACAAAAAGCTCGTGTACGCGCCGCTCGGGACTCCCGAGGCGAACGCTTACCTCGACGACCTGGCGCTGGGTTCCAACTTCGCGACGGTGAATCACATGCTCATCAACGCGCTAGTGCTGGAGGCGTTTCAGGAAGTGCTGCCCGGCGCCACCGGACGCTTGGTCTATTTCATCAGCCACAATATCGCGCGTCAGGAAATCGTCGGCGGAGTGAAATCATGGGTGCATCGAAAAGGCGCGACGCGGGCTTTTCCCGGCGGACATTTTGCGCTGAAAAATACGCCCTTCTATGAAACCGGACATCCGATTTTGCTGCCGGGAAATCCCCGCGACGGCTCCGTGGTGATGGTGGCGCAGGCCGGTGCCGAGCAAAGCTGCTACAGCGTGAACCACGGCGCGGGCCGCGCGATGGGTCGCAAAGTGGCGACACGCACGCTTGATCAGAAAGTGGTGGATGCCGAACTCGACGCCGCGGACATCCTGACGAATTGCCGTCAATATCCGCGCGACGAAGCGCCCGATGCTTACAAGGATTTCGCCGAAGTGCTCAAGAGCGTCGAAGTCGCCGGTCTCGCGAAGACGATCGCGAAATTGCGGGCGCGATTCGTGATCAAGGATTCGTCGCAGGCGGATGACTGAGGCATGACATGAAAAAAACTGAGATGATCACCATCGACGGCGCACACGGCGAAGGCGGCGGGCAAATCCTGCGCACTTCGCTCGCGCTCTCACTCGTCACGGGGCAGCCGTTTCGCATCGTGAATATCCGCGCCGGACGGAAGAAGCCGGGCCTGCTGCGCCAGCATCTCACCGCGGTGCAGGCGGCGACTGAGATCGGCGATGCCGTTTCCGATGGCGCGGAGATCGGCTCGACGGAACTCGTCTTCCGCCCGGAGAAAATCCGCGCTGGCGAATACCACTTCGCCATCGGCACTGCCGGCAACACCACGCTCGTCCTGCAAACGATCCTGCCCGCGCTGATGCTCGCGAGCGCGCCGTCGCGCGTGATTTTGGAAGGCGGCACGCACAATCCATTCGCGCCGCCGTTCGATTTCCTCGCGCGCACTTTTCTCCCGCAGCTCGCCCACTTCGGCCCAAAGATCGAAGCGAAATTGCTGCGCCCCGGCTTCTATCCCGCGGGCGGCGGGAAGATGGAAATCGCGATTGCGCCGGTGCCAAAACTCCAACCCATCGAACTAATGGAACGCGGCACCGACGAAGGCCGCCGCGTCATCGCGCATCTCGCCGCGCTGCCCGCGGACATCGCCGAACGCGCTTTCGAGCAGATCGAAAAACGACTGCGCTGGCCGCGTTCGTGTTGCGAGATCGTCGAGCATCCCGCCGAATGCGGCCCCGGTTTCGTCCTCACTTGTGAAGTCGCCTCGAGTCACATCGTCGAAACTTTCACCGGCTTCGGCGAACGCGGCGTCCGCGCCGGGCAAGTCGCCGACCACGCGATCGACCAGGTGCGCCACTATCTCGCCGCATCCGCCCCAGTCGGCGAATACCTCGCCGACCAACTCCTCATCCCGCTGGCGCTATCGGGCGGCGGAGGCTTTCGCGCCGTCGGCATCTCCCGCCACGCGCAGACCAACATCGAAGTCATCCGGCAATTCCTGCCCGTCCGAATCGCCACCGCGCCGGCGGAAGCAAGCGGCATTGATGTCCACATCTCACCGGAAGCAGGATAGGCGACGAATCAGGACGATACTTTCCGTGTCATCGTTCGGCGTGGAGATTTCAAAAGCATTGTCACCGGGGAACGGAATCGGCAGCTTCCGCAGACCATGCCCACTGCCTCCAAAGCCCGCTCCGCCAAACCATTTTGGTCCGGCGTTTTCCCCGCCATCACGACTCAACTCAAGCGCGATCAATCGCTCGATCTCGACGGCACCGCGCGTCACATCGAGGCGCTGCTCGATTCGGGAGTCACGGGGCTCATCATGCTGGGTTCGCTCGGGGAAAATCAGTCGCTGGATGCGGCGGAGAAGCGGCGCGTTTTCGAGCACGCGGTGAAGACGGTGAATGGACGTGTGCCGGTGTTGAGCGGCGTGGCGGAATCGAGCACGGCGGCAGCTTGCCAGTATGCGTGCGACTGCGAGCGGATGGGTGGCGATGGCTTCATGCTGATGCCGGGGATGATTTACAAGACGTCCGATCCGGTGGAGACGCTGGCGCATTTCCGCACGGTGGCGAAGGCGACGGGGCTGCCGATCATGATTTACAACAACCCGATCAGCTACGGGAACGACATCACGCCGGAGATGTTTGCGCAGCTCGCGCCGGTGAAGAATTTCGTGGCGCTGAAAGAGTCGAGCGGGAATACGCGGCGCATCACCGATCTGCACAATGTGGTGGGCGATCGGTATGCGATTTTCACGGGCGTGGATGACTTGGCGCTGGAAAGCGCGGTGCTGGGAATTGATGGCTGGGTGGCGGGGACGGGCATCGCTTTTCCGAAGGAAAATCAGGCGCTTTGGGAGCTGATGCAGGCGGGCGAATGGAAGAAGGCGGTGGAGATTTACCGCTGGTTCACGCCGCTGCTGCATCTCGATGTGCATGTGAAATTCGTGCAATACATCAAGCTGTGCGTGCAGGAAACCGGGCTCGGGACGGAGTGGGTGCGCGCGCCGCGGCTGGTGCTGGCGGGCGCGGAACGGAAGGCGGTGCTGAAGGTGATCCACGATGGGATCGCGAACCGGCCCAAATTGCCGAAGCGGAAATAGGCGCTTGCGATTCTGGTCAAATTGACCAAAATTCCCGCATGAAGTATTTGGTATCCATTTACGAAGCGAAGACGCAGCTCTCGACGTTGCTGCGGGACGTGGAGGGCGGCGCGGTCATCACGATCACACGGCATGGAAAACCTGTGGCGGAATTACGCAAGCCACTCACGAAGAACAAGGCGCAGAGGGGTTGCCTGAAATCGACGAATTTTTACATGGCGGAGGATTTCGATGCTCCGCTCGCAGAGTTCGCCGAGTATATGCCGGACTTTGACACAGGGCCGCTTCGCGTCGCGGAAGACCCACCTGCGCCGCGTGGAAAAGCGCGCAAAAAAACATGAGGCTTTTACTCGATACCAACGCGCTCATCTGGTTTGTCACGGATTCGCCGAGGATGCCCAATCGTTTGAAGGATCTGCTCGAAACGGACGGGACGGAAACTTTCGTGAGCTTCGTTTCGCCGTGGGAAATCGCGATCAAGACCCGACTCGGCAAACTCGATCTCGGGCGCTCGCTGCATCCAGACATCTCGCGGATGGCTGTCCGCAACGGCTTCACGATGCTCGCACCGGACTGGCCGGAGGCGCAGATGGTGGCCGAAATGCCGCTGCATCATGGCGATCCATTTGACCGGATGCTGATCGCGCAGGCCTTGCGGCACGGGCTTACGGTGCTGACGCCCGACGCGTTGTGGGATCGCTACGGGATTTTACGGCTGTGGACGTGATTCAAATCATTGACTCGCACACTGGCGGGGAACCGACGCGTACGGTGGTCGGTGGCGGGCCGGACTTGGGTGGTGGCAGCGTCGCGGATCGGCTCGCGGTTTTCCGGGAAAGGCATGATCGGTTTCGCTCGGCAGTGGTGAATGAACCGCGTGGGTCGGGTGTGCTCGTGGGGGCGCTGCTCGTGGAGCCGGTGGATCCCGCGTGTGCGGCGGGCGTGATCTTTTTTAACAACACGGGCTGCCTGCAAATGTGCGGGCATGGGACGATCGGGCTGGTCGTGACGCTCGCGCATCTCGGCCGAATCACGGCGGGTGTGCATCGGATCGAGACCTGCGTGGGCACGGTCGCGGCGACGCTGCACGAGGACGGGCGGGTTTCGGTCGAGAATGTGGTGAGCTATCGCCGGGAAAAAGCGGCACGGGTGGACGCGCCGGGGCTGGGCGTCGTGACGGGCGATCTGGCTTGGGGTGGAAATTGGTTTTTTCTCGTGGAGCACTCGGAGCCGACGCTGCGGCTGGAAAATGCCGCGGAGCTGACGGACATCGCGTCGCGCATCCGGCGGGCGGTGAATTCGCAGGGATTTCCGGAGGTGGATCACGTCGAGTTGATTGGCCCAGCGGCAAAGCCCGGCGCGGGCGCGCGGAACTTTGTGCTGTGTCCGGGCGGTGCCTACGACCGCTCGCCGTGCGGCACCGGGACGAGCGCGAAGCTGGCCTGTCTCGCCGCGGATGGAAAACTCGCGGAAGGCGAAACGTGGATTCAGGAAAGTGTGATCGGCAGTGAGTTCCACGGCACGTTCCGATGGGAAGATCGTGCGTCGGGGCGCATCGTGCCGACGATCACCGGCACAGCATTCATCACGGCGGAGGCGACGCTGATTCTCGATGATCGCGATCCGTTTCGCGATGGGTTGCGGAGCGACGTTTAATTCGGGCCGTTGGCCGCGCGCTTGAAGTGGACTTCGATGATGCGGCGTCCGTCCGCTTTTGCGACCGTGACTTCGTATTCGTCGATGCGCGTCCGCTCGCCCTGTTTCGGCAGATGGCCGATCAGATGCGTGACGTAGCCGCCGATCGTGCTCACGTCGGCGCTCTCGAGTTCGAGGCCCATCAAGTCGTTCAGCTCGTAGAGTCCGAGCGAACCATCGACGGCGAATTCGTCCTCGGTCACTTTGCGCAGCTCAGGCTTCTCCGCGTCGAATTCGTCCTGAATGTCGCCGACGAGTTCTTCGAGCACGTTGTCGAGCGTGACGATGCCGACGGTGCCGCCGTATTCATCGACGACGAGCGCGAGGTGGGCGTGTTTGCTGAGGAAAAAGGAGAGCAGCTTTTCGAGCGACATCATCTCCGGCACGGGCAGGAGGTCGCGCTTGATGCGGTGAAGGTCGGGCGCGGGATCGCGCAGAAGCGTGATGAGATCCTTGATGTGAACCTGGCCGATCGTCTGATCGAGATGGCCTTCGCAAAGCGGGAAACGGGTGTGCCGGCTTTCCTGCGCGGTCTTGAGATTCTCCTCGAAGGAATCCTCGGTGTTCAAAAAGACCACATTGCCGCGTGGCGTCGTGATGTCGCGTACGACGCGGTCGCGCATGTCGAGCGCGTTGATGAGGATTTCCTTCCCGAGCGGCGTCACTTCCTGGCTCTCGGCGCTTTCGGCGAGGATGACGCGGAGTTCCTCCTCGCTGTGCTCGAGTTCGTGTTCGCTCACGGGCTCGATGCGGAAAAGACGCTTGAGCAGCGCGTTCGACGACATGTTTAGAAACCAGATCGCGGGTCGGAAGATGGCATAGAAAATCTGCAACGGGCGGCTCACCCAAAGCGTCGAAGGGAGCGGCTTGCGGATGGCGAGAATCTTCGGGGCCTGCTCGCCGAGGACGATGTGGAGGAAAGTGATCGCGGAAAACGCGAGCGCGAACGAAACCGCATGAATGATCGCCGCGGACTGCACGCCCAGCCGGGAAAAGGCCGGCTCCACCATCTGCGCGAGAAACGGCTCGCCAATCCAGCCAAGGCCGAGGCTGGCGAGGGTGATGCCGAGCTGGCACGCGGAGAGGTAAGCCTCGAGCCGGGTCGTGATCTGTTTTGCGAGAGCAGCCGTCTTGTTTCCCTCATCCACGAGCGGATCGAGCTGGCTGCCGCGGATTTTCACGAGGGCGAATTCGGCGGCGACGAAAAAGCCGTTGAGGAAAACGAGGACGAGAATGCCCAGGAGCTTGAGCAGGATAACATTGCCCGCCTCCCACTCGGTGGCGGGCCCGGCGATCGCAGCCAGGGTGCTCGGAGCGTTCATGAAACTGGACATTTCGCTGAAAAAGAAACGAGTCGCGGAGCAAGCTCCGCGACTCGATCAAAAGACTGCTGCGGTCTGGCTACCAGCTCGATTTCGTAACGCCCGGGATGTATCCGTTCGAGGCGAGTTCGCGGAATGCGATACGCGACAATTTGAAACGCCCGATGTAAGCGCGCTTGCGGCCCGTGGCGAGGCAGCGCTTGCTGAGGCGGACGGGGCTCGCATCGCGCGGCAGCATCGAGAGGCCGATGTAATCGCCCGCCGCTTTGAGTTCGGCGCGCTTCACGGCATACTTCGCGACAGTGGCGACGCGACGTTTTTCTTTTTCTAACCAGCTAGTTTTTGCCATAGGAAATGGGCGGCGAAAGTAACGGGGGTCGTCTGGATTGCAAACCCTTTTTCGACCCTTTTTCCGCGATGCATGGGCACGGGGCTGGCTCACGGGAGTCCTCTCGCGCATGCCAAATCTCCGCATTTTTCCAAACCTCTGCGCGCTGCTGCTCACGGTGTCACCCGCTGCTGCGCAGGAAAATGCGGGCGCGTTTCCAGAACTCACCATTTACCAGCTCTCCGATCGGACGCTCGGCGCGTTGGGGCAGGCGGCGCTGGGGATTCGGGCGGCGGAGTGGAAACACGCGGAGACGAAGAATTTTGTGTATCACTTTTTCCAAAGCCATGTGGCCGGGCCGGTTTCGGTGGAGGCGGAATTTTACTATGGGGTGGTGGCGAAAGAATTGGAGAAGGACACGGCACAGTGGGAGCGGAAGTCGCACATTTACATTTTCGACAAGCCGGAGGATTGGGCGGTTTTTCAGAAAAAGGGGGCGCTCGATCCGTGGACCGGCGGGCTGCATTGCCAGGGCGAGCTTTTCATCCTGCGCAATCCTGAGCAGAAGTGGCAGGGCAGCACGCTGGGGCATGAGGTGACGCATCTCGTGGTGCATCGGTTTTTTGGGAATGGCGTGCCGCTCTGGCTGAACGAAGGCTATGCGGAATATGCGGCGTCGCGGAATTACGCGGCCTTTTACCGGGCGCGCGGATATGCATCGCGGCCGCGCTCGCGGTCGCTGCCACCGGGGCAATTCATGCCGCTCGCGCAGCTCACTTCGCTGGCGGCGTATCCGCAGGATGTGCTGGAGGTGGCGACGTTTTACGCGGAGTCGGAAAAACTCGCGCGCTATCTGAGCAGCGTGGACAAGCGCGGATTCGGCGTGTTTTTCGAGGCGTTGAGCAAAGGCAACCGGCTCGACTCGGCGCTCAGCAAAGGCTTCGGTTCGCGGTTTTCGAGCTTGGACGCGCTGGAGACGGAGTTTAAGGCGTATGCGTCCAAGGACCATGCCGTCGCCACTCAATAACCTCATCCTTCAACCCGCCTCCGCCCGCTAATGGCTGCGGCGAAAACCAAGGCAAAGTCGCAGATTCACGCGGTCGTCGGCAGCGACGAATCGGAGGTGAAACGCGCGGCGCGCGATCTCGCGGCGGAGCTGACGCCGGCGGAGGGCGGGGACTTTGGGGCGGACATCATCGACGGCGCGGCGGACAACGTGGATCAGGCCGCGACGAAGATTCATCAGACCGTCGATGCGCTGCTCACGTTCCCGTTTTTCGGCGGGGAAAAGCTGGTGTGGCTGAAGAATGCGAATTTTCTTGGCGACAGCGTGATGGGCCGTTCGCCCACGATCGTGGAGGCGTTGGAAAACCTCACGGCCACGCTCACGAAAGGGCTGCCCGCGAGCATCAGTTTTCTCCTCAGCGCGACGGAGATCGACAAGCGGCGCACGTTTTACAAATCGCTGCAAAAGCTCGCGAAAGTGGAGGTGTTTGACCGGCTCGATTCCAGCAAACAAGGCTGGGAAGAGGAAGCCGCCGCGCTCGTGCAACGCCTCGCTGCGGCGCGAGAGCTGGCGCTTTCGGGCGAAGCCCTCGAGCTGCTCACGCTCTTAACCGGCGGCGACCGGCGCGTGATCGAAAACGAACTCGAAAAACTCAGTCTTTACCTCGGCAAAAACGCGACGCCCGTCTCCGCGGAGCAAGTGCGGCTGCTCGTGCCGATGTCGCGCGAGGGGGTCGTCTTCGAGCTGGGAAATGCGGTCGCCGAGCGCAATCTCCACCGCGCGCTCACGCTGCTCGACCAGCTCCTTTTCCAGGGCGAATCCGCCATCGGCATCATCCTCGTCGCGATCATCCCGACCGTGCGCAATCTGCTGCTGGCGAAAGACCTGATGACGCGCCACAAACTCGCGCGCCCCGCGCAGCCGTTCTTTTTCGGCAAAACGCTCGAGCGCCTCCCCGCCGATGCCATCGCGCATCTGCCGCGAAAAAAAGACGGCACGATCAACACCTACAGCCTCGGCATCGCCGCCAGCCACGTGCAGCGCTACAAGCTCGCCGAACTCCGCGCCGCCCTCGCCGCGTGTCTGCAAACCAACGTGCAACTCGTCACCACTGGCTCCGACCAGAAAGGCGCGCTTTCCCAGCTCCTCGTGCGGATCATCGCGGCGGCGTAGCGATTTTCCGAGTCCAATGAAGATGACGAGACTCATCCCGATGCTGCCGGTCAAAAGCGTCGCCGCCAGTGTGGACTTTTATTGCGGGATGCTCGGTTTCGAGGTCGAGAAAAGGAATGACGAGTGGGGCTGGGCGATGGTTCGCTTCGACGAATGTCGTTTGATGCTGGATCAATCGATCAATGCGCACCCGGGCACGTTTCGCGACGCGATCCTGTATCTCTACCCGGATGACATCGTCGCGTATCACGAACAGGTGCGGACGAAAGGTTTGGCCGTGCCGGATCTCGCCGTGACTTTTTACGGCCTCACGGAATTCCGAATCGACGACCCGGACGGGAACCGATTGTGGATCGGCCAGGACGCATCGGCCGGCGGCTAGCGAGGCACTATAAAATGAGCTGCATGAAGACCACGTCGAGCCACTGGCCTTGCTTCCAGCCGAGTTCGCGGAAGTGCGCCGCTTTTTGAAAATCGAATGCCGCGTGCAGTGCGATGCTCGGCGTCTGCTCGGCTGAAATCCCGGCGAGAATCGCGTGGTGTCCGAGCTGGCGCGCGCGTTCGATTTGATCCGCCAGCAGCGCGCGACCCACGCCGCGGCGCTGCTGGTCGTGGCGCACGTAGATCGAGTTTTCGACAGTCCGCGCATACGCTTCGCGCGGGTGGTAGCGGTTCAGCGAAGCCCAGCCGACCACTTCGCCATCGCGCTCGGCGACCGTGATCGGATGCTCCGGCCCGTGCGCAAAAAACCAGGCACGCCGCGCGTCATCAGGCTCGGGCGTGATCTGATACGTGCAGGTCGAGTGGATGACGTAGTGATTGTAGATCGCATTGATCGCCGCGAGATCGCTCTCGCGCGCCAGTCGGATTTGCATGGGCGCTTTCGTCGCCGGAATCGAGTGCGCGATCAAGCACCGAGGGAACACCCTTGACGGATCGGGACTCACCCGACACGAAGCGGGGATGAACGATTCACTCGCCGGCCTTTGGCGGCTCGGTGGGACGATTGGACGCCGCCAATTCTTCCTCATCGGCGCGTGTCTCATGGCGTTGAAATTCAACCTCGACCGGCTGCTCTACGCGCGCCTCCTCGGCCGCACCTGGTCGCCGTTTGATTCAGAATTCGCGATGAGTTTTGTGTTCCGCACGGATCTGCATCCGCTGGACGCGCAGCAGGCGGCGATCATGGTCGCAGCGGCGATTCCCTTCTTGTGGATCGGCGTGGTTTTGACATCGAAGCGATTGCGATCCGCCGGGCTGCCAGTCTGGCTCACGGTTTTGTTTTTCGTGCCTTTGGTGAAATTCCTGTTTTTCGCCATCCTGTGCGTGCTGCCCGGCCGCGGGTCGGCGGAAATCGCGCCGGGCGCGCGCTGGGATTCGCTGCTTCCGCGGAGCAGTCTCGGCAGCGCGCTCGCGGCGATCGTGGCCACGTTCATCCCCGCGCTGCTGCTCGGCTGGCTGTGTACGACCGTGCTGCAAAGCTACGCGGCCTCGCTTTTCATCGGCATCCCGTTTTGCCAGGGATTCTTCGCGGCGCTTTTCCATGGCAGGCACGAAAAGCGTTCGCTCAGCGCCTGCATCGGTGTCGCGAATCTTTCGATTCTGTGCACGGGTGCGGCGTTCTTTGCGTTTGCGGTGGAAGGCATCCTTTGCCTCATCATGGCCGCGCCACTCGCCGCGATCCTCACGTCGCTGGGCGCGTGCCTCGGGCACGCGGTGCAAAGTCCGCGCATCCACATCGGCGAAACTGGCCGGCTCGCGTGCGTCGCGCTGCTCGCGATGCCCGGGCTGATGTGGCTCGAAGATGCGAAGCCGCCGGTCGATCCGCTGTTGAAAGTGACGAGTTCGGTCGAGGTCGCGGCACCGCCCGAGCGGGTGTGGCGCAATGTGGTTTCCTTCTCGGAGTTGCCGCCGCCGCACGAGTGGATTTTCAAACTCGGCATCGCCTATCCCATTCGCGCCAGCATCTCCGGCACCGGGGTCGGCGCGATCCGCCGCTGCGAGTTTTCCACCGGGCCGTTTGTGGAGCCGATCGAGGTCTGGGATGAGCCGCGCCTGCTGAAGTTTTCCGTCACTTCAAATCCCGCGCCGATGCAGGAGTGGACGCCGTATCCGCACGTCGAGCCTGCGCACTTGCATGGCTTTCTCGTTTCGGAAGGCGGCCAGTTTCACCTCATCGCGCTGCCAAATGGCGGGACGCGGCTGGAGGGGACGACGTGGTATCGCCATCACATGTGGCCGGCGTTTTACTGGCGGATGTGGTCGGATTTTCTGATCCACAAAATCCATCTGCGCGTGCTGCGCCATGTCGCGCAGCTTTCCGAGCGCGCACCGGCCTGACGCAAATCAGCGCACCGGGAGCGGCGGCGGCAAGGGACCACCGGGCGTTCCCGCGGCCTTGCGCGACTTGGCGAGGGCGCTGTGGACCATCATCAGTTCGCCGACATTTTCCGGCGTGAAAAGGCCGACCAGCTTTCCCGCGGAATCGAGCACAGGCAGCGCGGGGCACTGGCTCTCCTGCATGATGGCGAAGGCGCGATCGAACGGCATCGTGGGATGCACGCATGGAATGTTCACGCGCATCGCGTCGCGCGCGAGCCCGTCGGGGCCGGACTTGCGCAGGGCCACGATGAGGTCGTCGCGCGTGAGGAGGCCGTGGACTTTCCCATCGGCATCCACGACGGGGAACTCGTGCTGCGAGGTGCTGAGCAGCGTCTCCACCGCCTGATCGAGCGTGGCATCGTAAGTGAGCGCGCGGAAATGCGTGACCATCGCGGACTGCACGCGCATCCCGGCGGAGACGGATTTCATCTCCGCGAGCGAGGCCTCGCTGGCCGCGCCGAAGTAGATGAAGACGGCGACGAGCACGAACATCGGCTGCATCGGATGCGAGAGCAGGCCAAACATGCCGAATGCAAACGCGCACGCCTGGCCGATGGAGGCGGCGATGTTGGTGGCGCGCGCGTAGTCCATCCGCATCGCGAGCACGGCGCGGAGGATGCGCCCGCCATCCATCGGGAAGGCGGGGATGAGATTGAAGACGACGAGGCCGACATTCACCGCGAGCAAGCGGACCGGCAGGCTGGCGGCGAAGTGACTGATGGAAGTCATCTCGTGGAGGCCGCCCGCGATCATGAGATAAATCCAAAGCACTGCGGCGATGGCGACATTTACGAGCGGGCCGGCTATGGCGACGACGACTTCCTGCATCGGATTATCCGGCATCCGCTCCAGCCGCGCGACGCCGCCGATGGGCAGCAGCGTGATGTCCGGCGTGCGGATGCCGTAGCGGCGCGCCGCGATGGCGTGGCCGAATTCGTGCAGCAGCACGCAGCCAAAGACGAGGCAGGTGAACAGGATGCCGGAGAAGGCAGCGGACGCGCCGCCTTCCCGGCCATATGCGGAGCCAAGGAAGGCGAGGAGGAGGAAAAACGTGACGTGGATGCGGACTTCGATTCCGGCGATGCGCGCGATTTTGAAAGACCAGGGCATTTTTGAATAAGATACGTGCGGAGCGGCAGCGATCAGACAACAAGCTGCGATAAAAGTTCAGTGGCAGATGGCAGCGCCGGATTGCGGTCGGCGCGCGATTCGATATTTCAGGATCATGCAAATCCATCTCAGTCCGCGCAATCTTCGCCTCACCGCCGCCATTCATGCCCATGCCGCGGAAAAAATCGGGCACCTCGAAGACCTGTGCAGTGACATCATCGCCGCCCACGTGGTGCTGCTGCACGATGACACCGCAAAGCCCGCCGCGCGCTACGGCGTGAAGGTGCATCTCGCAGTCGCCGGGCCGGACATTCACGGGGAAGACCACGACGCCGATCTCTACGCCGCGCTCGACAAGGTGACGGACAAACTCGCGCGCCAGCTCCGCAAACGGAAGACGCGCCTGAGCGACAAAAGGCGCAGCGTGGCGCACCGCTCGAAGGAGCGTCGCAAGGCGCAGGGCTAACAGTCCTGCTCTTGCTCTTGATCTTGCTCTTGATCTTGATCCCTCCGCGTTTCAGAGGAGCAGGAGCAGGAGCAGGATGATGAAACCAATCCAACGTTGAACGCGAAGCGCGTCGGGCTTATCCAATGCGCACTATGAGCACCGAACGCACGCAGCGACTCGTGGCGCAGGTCGCGCACCGGCAGCAGATCGCGGCTTTTGCGGATCGTTTGCGCGGCGGAATGCTTGGCGCGGCGGCAGCCTACTTTGTCCTTCTGCTGGTCGCGCGGTTGCTCGCGCTACTGCCGGATTGGTTCTCGCCTGCGTCGCTGCTGGTGATCCCGGCGACGGCGCTCGTCTATGCGCTCGTTTTCACACGCCGCATCCCCGCGCAGCAGACCGCGCGGCTGATCGACGAACGCAGCGGGAGCAAGGAACTTTTTCTCACCGCGGCGATGATCGCGCAGTCGCCAGGCGAGTTTCACCCGATCGTGTTGCAGCAGGCCGAGGCGCGCGCGGCGCAGTTGGAGCCGGGGAAAGTGCTGCCGTTTCTGTGGCAGCGCGGATTGCGCGATGTGGCGTGCGTGACCGCGATCGTGGCGGTGGCGACGCTGTTTTTGCCGCAGCTCGATCCTTTCAAAAAAGAGGAGGAGCGGCGCAAGATCGCGAAGGAAGAAGAGCGCCTGCGCGAGACGAAGAAGATCACCGCGCTGCGCGCGGCACAGATCGCGGAGACGCCGAAGACCGAGCAAGTGGAGAAGGCGCTGGCGGAATTGGAGAAGACTTTCCAGGCCGCGAAGCCGACGGAGCGCGAGGCGAACTTGAAGAAACTCGGCGAGCACCAAAAGGAACTCGGTGAGATGTGGCGCAAGGCGAGCAACGAAACGCCGAAGGAGACGTTTGAGAAAAGCACGCAGGGCTTTGGCCAGGCGGATCCGAAGAAGGCGGAGCAGTTTCGCGAGGAACTGAAAAGAGGGGAAACCGCGGGCGTTAAAAAGGAGATGCAGGAACTCGGTGAGGAGATGAAGAAACTCGCGGCGATGCCTGAATCCGCGGAGAAGCGGGCGCTGCGCGAGCAGCTCCAGCAGAAGCTCAACGCGCTGGCGGAAGGCCTGAAGCAACAGCTCAACTCGCCGTCGCTGAACGCCGCGCTGCAACGCGCGATGGAGCAGCTCGACCTCTCAAAACTCAGCCAGCTTTCCAAGGACGCGCTCGATGCCGCACAGGATTCGCTGAACCTCAGCGCGGAGGAACTGGATAAGCTGGCGCAGTCGATGCAGGATCTGAAATCGCTGGAAGAGGCGCTGAAAAATCTGCAAATGGCGAAGATGCTCGCCGACGCGAAATGTCTCGATGGCGAAGCGTGCAAGGAATGCAACGGCATGGCCGAATACGCTGCGCTTTACGCCGCGCTTTGTAAAAAGAATAACATGATCGGCCCCGGCATGGGTCCGGGCGGAAATCCCGGCGCGGGCGGAAAGGCGCCCGAGGACGATTCGCTGACGAGCGGTTTCAAGACGGAGAAGGAGCAGATGAAATTCGCGGGCGGCAAGACGCTGCTGCAATGGAAGACCCAGGAAGTCGGCGAGACCGGCGCGCGGGCGGAGGATTTCCGCGACGCGGTGCGCGACGTGAAGCAGCGCGTGAGCGAAGCGATCGTCGCCGAGCAAGTCCCGCCCGGCTATCACGGCGCGATCCAGAAATACTTCGACTCGCTGCCGGAGAAGTAGCGCGTTACCGAGGCGGCGCGGGCAGCGCTGGCGTGTAATGCTCAATCGCTCCCGACGTATCGACCCGCACGACGATCCGTTTTCCACGGCGATCCTCGGACTTGCTGACGATCAAGATGTTATCATCGGGATCAGTTTCCTTTCCGCCAAAGTAAATGTATCCCATCGGCTCCGCAGGACCGGACAGCGGGCAGATGAAAACGTCACGGTTCGGCAGAATCTCGGGCACGAGTTCTTCGAGTGTTTTTGGGAAAACTCCCTCGTGATCCGATGCGTAAATTTTACAACCCACCGCAATTTGTCTTGCCTGCGATAGCGACTTCGCCTGCTTGGCCTTGAGCTGGACCTGACCAAATACCGGCAGCGCGATGCCGGCGAGGATCGCGATGATCGGGATGAGAAGTGCAAAGCTCAGATAGCCGATGAGCATCCCGGCAAACGCCATGCCGCCACCTCCGATCGTTCCTGCCGCGCGTTTGATCCGGGACTGCGCGACATGGCCACAGACGATCGCGGGGATCGATGCGAGCAACGGGAGCAGCGTGACCGACAGGATGCCGAAAACGAGACTCGTGATCGCCAGCCCCGACGGCGGCGGATTCAAGAGCGGCGGCACCTTTTGCAAAGGCGGCGGCACAGCGGGCGAATGCAGTGGCGGCGGAGTCGGTGGAACGACTGCGATGCCGGGGAACGTGGAGAGCGGAGACCATTCCGCGCGCCCTTCCGACCACGCGAGATCGGTGCCCCGCAACTCGCCCGCCGCGAGCCGGTTTTTTACTTCCTCCATGGCAAACGGACCCATCTTCTGCCCTTCGCGCGCAATGTGAATTTGCATGGCGGCGAACCTATGCGGCAGAATTCGGAGCTGTCGAGTCAGCCATTCGTTCGCATCATTGTATTTTCGCCGCGTTGCCTTAACCCTTTGCGCAGCCATGGCGGCCGACATTTTTCCGAGCATCATCCTCGCTTCCTCCGATAACGGACTGTTTTACGCGTTCGAGAATTCCACTCTTCCGGGTCAGACGATCATGCTCCTGCTGTTCGTCGGTTCGGTGTTCAGTTGGACGGTGATGGTGACGAAGTATCGCATCATCCGCATCGCGCAGCGGCAGCGCGAACGCTTCCTCGCGCGCTTCCGCGCGGATCGCAATCCGCTGCGGCTTTTCGCGGATCGCGAGCGCTTCGATGGTGCGCCGGTGTTTGCGGTGTATCGCATGGGCTGCCGCGAGATGGCGTTTCAACTGCTCGGTTCGGCGGAGGTGGATGAAACCTTTCGCGGACGGCTGGATATTGCGGAAAAGATTTCGCCGGCGCAGATGCGCGTGGTCGGCTCGGCGATGGAGCGCGCGGTGGGCGAGACGGCGCTGGGGCTGGAATCGCAGATGATCCTGCTCGCGACGGCGGTGAGCGGCGCGCCATTTCTCGGGCTGCTGGGGACGGTGTGGGGCGTGATGGATACATTCGGCGGCGTGGCGATGGCGGGCTCGGCGAGTCTCGCGGCGATGGCTCCGGGTGTGAGCGCGGCGCTGATCACGACCGTGACCGGCCTGCTCGTCGCGATCCCGGCGATGTTCGGTTACAACTATCTCGTGACCACGGTGCGCGGGATGATCGTGGAGCTGGATAATTTCGCGGCGGAACTGGCGAGCGAGTTTGAGCACAAATACGTGGACCACGGGGAGCGCGCAAAGTCGTGGACGCGTCCATGAAGAATTGCGGATTGCGGATTGCGGATTGCGGATTGGAGCTGCGGCGCGTTTTTCGAGAAAAGGTGGCGCTGCGGGAAAATCCGCAATCCGCGATTCGCAATCCGCAATCCCGATGAAACGTTTTTCCGATCGCGGAAACATGCAGACGCTCAGTGAGCTGAACGTGACGCCACTGCTCGATCTCGCGTTCGTGCTGCTCATCATTTTCATGATCACGACGCCGCTCATGGAGAATAAGACGGACCTCGTGCTGCCGACCGGCGATGCGTCGAAAAACGCGGTCGATCCCGCGTCGGTGATTACGATTTCCATCGGTCGGAGTGAAGTGATCGAAGTCAGCGGCGCGGAGATGACGATCGAGCAGGTCGTCGCGGAACTCGCCGCGCGGAAGGCGGATAAACCAGACCTCGCGGTCGCGGTGCGCTCGCATAAGGAATTGCCGGTGCAGAAGCTGATCGAGGTGCTCGACGCGGTAAAGCGGGCGCAAATCACGAAGGTCGGGCTGGTGACGAATCCCGAAAAATGAACACGCTTTTTGACCCGCCACCGAAGTCGCCGCCGCCGCCGCGCGAAGACTCCGGCGCGGGGGAGAAGCGGGTTTTTCGGAAGAATCTGATCGGTGTCGCGGTGATGCACGCGCTCATCCTGCTCGCGCTTTTTATCGTGGGAATGCTGCGACCGAAGGTGAAGCAGGATGAAGTCGTGTGGCTGAACGAAGGCGCGCTTGGTGGAGGCGAGAGCGCGGTGATCGCGGAGCCTGAAACCGCGCCCGAGCCTGAAGTCGCGGAACCCGAGCCGCCGAAACAGGCGATGGAAGAGCCGATCCCCGAACCGACTCCACCACCGCCGGAACAGAAATCCCCCGAAAGCGAAATCGTGGAACCAAAGGCAGCGCCGACGACTCCGAAACCCGCGACTCCGAAACCGGCTACGCCCAAACCCGCGACGCCAAAGGCAGCGCCGAAAGCGACACCCAAAGCGATGCCGAAGGCCAAGGCCACTCCGGCGGCGACGCCGAAGCCCAAGGCGGAATCTTCGCAGAAAACTAAATCAGCGGTCGCAAAGAAACCCACCGGCACGCCAGGCGTCGCGAAAAAGGATGGCGAAAAAAGCGGCGCGACGGCAAAAGGCCCCGCGAAAAAATCGGTCGCGACGAGTGGTGGCACGGGCGACGGGACGGGCAAGGGAAAAACCGGGACGGGCAAGGACGCAACGTCGCAATTCGGCTGGTACATGGATATGCTCAGGGATCGCTACTACAGCCGATGGGAGCAGCCGATCGGCATCGGGCAGGATGTGATCGCGACGGTGAAGCTGCGCATTTTGAAAGACGGGACGATCGCGAAACACGAGATCGTAAAATCATCCGGCAATCCGCAGATGGATGAGTCGGTGATGAGTGCGCTGGAGAAGATGAAGCAGATCGACCCACTGCCCGCCGGGCTCGGGAATGGCGAATACTTCGACCTGAACGTGGCGTTCAAAGTCGGCGGATAGTGGCTGCGCAGCCACATTGACACCCGCGCGCGCACGCGACACGATGCAGCGAACTTCGGAGCCATGAATACACCCGCCAAATTTCCCGCCTGGGTTTGCGCGCTCCTCGCCGCAGCTTCCGGCGTTTTCGCGGATGAAAACGACGTGGCCGTGGCAATCGTCTGCGACAGCTCGGGCAGCATGAAGGATGCGGTGAAAGGCAAAGGCAGCAACGAACCGAAATGGCAGATCGCCAACCGTGCGCTGCTCGCGATCGTGGCGCGTTTGGAAAAAGTGCCGACGACCGGCGGGCGGAAGATTCAGGCCGGGCTGTTCACTTTTGCCGGGCAAGGCGCGCGCGAAATCGTGAAGCCCGGACCGTTCGACGCCGCGGCGATGCGCGCCGCGGTGAATGGCCTCGGCCAGCCAACCAGCGGCACGCCGCTCGGCAACGCGGTGGCGGAGGCGACACGCGCGCTGACGAAGGTGAAAGCGGGCGCGTATCACGTGCTCGTCATCACCGATGGCATCAACACGGCCGGCCCCGCGCCCGAAGCCGTACTGCCCGCGCTCCAAGACCAGGCCATGAAAAGCGGCACGCCGGTCTATTTCCATTTCGTCGCGTTCGACGTGGACGCGAAGGTTTTCGCCGGAGTGAAAAAACTCGGTGCCACCCTGGTCGGCGCCAGCGATGAAACGCAGCTCAATCAAAAGCTGAATTTCATCCTCGAAGAAAAAATCCTGCTCGAGAAAGACTGACGCTTCCGCCGTGCAAATTCTAAATCAAAAATACTAACTCCTAAATTCCGCCCATGTTCCGCGCCATCAAACGACTCTTCATCTTCCTCGGCCTCATGGCTGAAAAGGCCACCGAAAACGACGCCATCAACGCCGCCGTGGTGGAGCGCGGCATCCGCGATGCGAAGCAGCGCGCGGACAAGGCCGGGTTCGCCAATGGGCAGCTCGCGAGCCAGAGTTCGCTGCTCAAGGAGCAGATCAAGAAGCAGTCGCGCAATCAGCAGGAAATCATAGGCCTGCTGCAGGCGGCGGCGGCGGCGGGCGACGAGGAAAACGGCTCGCACTACGCCGAGGAACTCGCGCAGATCGAGCAGGACATCGCCGACAACAACGAGCAGCTCACCAGCCTCGAAACGCTTTACAAACAGAACACGGAAATCATCGGCACGAGCATCCGCGAGATCCAAAAGTTTGAGCGCGAATTTTCCCAGACCAAGGCGCGCGTGGCGGTGAGCAAGCAGCTCGAAAGCCTGTCGGGTTTGATGAAAAGCTCGGTGAGCGAACTCGAGGGAATGCTGGGCGGCGAGATGAGCCAGTCGATGCAGCAACTCCGCGAAAGCGCCGCGAAAGGCGAAGGCCAGATGCGCTCGACGATGGACATCGCCAAGGAAGTCGGCTCCGGCATCGCGCGGCAGCAGGAGATGCGGAAGGCGCGCGGCAAAATGCTGTTCGATCAATACAAACAAAAGATGGGCATGGTGCAGCCCGAAGCCGCGAAACCCGTGGCCGAAGCGCCCGCGCCCGAGCGCCAGAAGATCGCGGAGTGAAGATGACGCGCAACACGCGCGCGCTCCGAAAATCCGCCTCCCTGTTTTCACCCAACTCCACACCATGACCACTCGCGGAAAAATTATCTTCACGCTCCTATTCCTCCTCTTCGTCGGATTCGGCGTCGTGCGCTGGTGGGGCAAGCTCAAGCCGGCCAGCGGACCCCTTTCCAAAATCGAGGAAAAGGCCGCGACCGGTGCGGACAAGGATGCGGGCGACCTCCAGTTTGCCAGCACACAATTTGAACCGCCGAAGCTCGATCCGCCCGGCGTTTACGTGCCGAAGGACAACATCATCGACATCGAGCTGAGCGAATACGCGGGCTACGCGGGGCTCATCGCCGCGAATGGCGGGCTCGATCCGAATGACAATTCGATCTTCGCGAAAAAGTTCGGTTTCAAAGTGCGCATTAAACTCAGCGAGGAGGAAAGCTGGAGCGCGCTGAACAGCGGCAAGATGGCCGCGTCGGCGACGACCGTCGATGTGCTCGCGGTTTACGGGCGGCAGTTCAACGTCGTCGTGCCCGTGCAGATCGGCTTTTCGCGCGGCGCGGATGGCATCGTCGTGCGCAAGGACGTGCGCCGGATCAACGACCTGAAAGGCAAAGTCCTGGCCGCGGCGCAATTCACCGAGAGCGACTTTTTCATCCGCTACCTGGCGCAGGAAGCCGGCCTCGGCGTGAACATGCTCAACGGCCTCGGCGACAAACCCGACCCGGATAAAATCAACCTCGTCTATGCCGACGACGCCTTCGTCGCGTGCGATCATTTTATGAAAGAACTCGATGGTGGCGACCAGCGCATCCTCGGCTGCGTGACGTGGGCGCCGCGCACGACGGAGGCCGTGGAGGAAAGCAAAGGGAAGGCGACGCTGCTCACGACGAACAAAAACCTGCTCGTCATCGCCGACGTGCTGATCGTGAACAAAGGCTTTGCGCAGGCGCAGCCGAAAATGGTCGAGGGGCTCGTCGCCGGACTACTCGAGGGTAACAATATGGTGCGAACGAACTCCGATGCGCACCTTGATACTATTGCGAAAGCATTCACGACGGATTTCACGAAATTGGATGCAATCGCGAAGGCCGCCATGACGGAGCCATCGAAATGGGACCGTGCAAAAGCAAAACAGGAGTTGGCGAAAGTGCATCTCTCAAACGGGCCGGAAAATCTGGCGTTTTTTAACGGCTCGATCGACGCCGCGGGCAGCTTCGGCGGCATCTACCAGTCGGCGGTTTATGCCTACGGCAAGGAGCTCATCAAGGATCCGGTCGATGGCGAACGCTTCGTCGATGCCTCCGCGCTCAAAGCTCTGGAAACCGCGGGCGCATTTGCCGGGCAGCAGATTTCCATCGCGCCGATCAAGACCGCTGGCGTGGGTGGCGTGGAGGACAATCCGCTGCTCAGCAAAAACATCCGCTTCCTTTTCAAACCCAACAGCGCGGACCTCGACATCGCGAATCAGGACAATCTCAAAAGCCTCGGCGACCTCCGGCAACTGCTGCAAGTCAGCCCCGGTTCAAAGCTCGTCCTGCGCGGCCACGTCGATGGCTCGAAGGTGGAAGAGTTCCGCAAGATGGGCGGCGAACCGTTCCTGCGGCAGCGCGCGATGGAGGCGATCGAGCTGAGTAAAAAGCGGGCGGCGGAAATCAAGCGGCTGCTCGTCGAGCGCGAGAAAATCGATCCCGTGCGTCTCGAACCGCTGGGCCGCGGCTGGGAGGAACCGCTCGGCGCGGACATGGATCAGAACCGGCGCGTGGAAGCGCAGTGGTTCACGTTGGAATAGGATGAACGTCGAACATCGAACATCGAACATCGAACATCGAAGTTCGGAAGCGCGTCGTTCGGGAGCCGTTCGATGTTCGATGTTCGATGTTCGATGTTCGATGTTCCGCAGAAACGACATCCGTTTACCCAGTCCGGAATGAAGCCTTCTTGGCGCGAGTTCATCTCCAGCCCGCACCATGCGATCATCGCAGCGGCGACGCTGGGCTTGGGCTTCCTTTCCGCGGAACCACTTTACCTGATCGCCGGCACCGCCGCGTACGTGGTCGGCTGGGTGTTCGTGCCGGGGCTGCCGATGTTTCAGCGTTACCTGAAAAACAAAAGCGACGCGGCCCAACTCGCGGTGGAGAGCGGGGAACTCGCGCAATTCAACAAGCAGCGCGGCGCGCTGATCGACAGCCTCACGCCGGCGCGGCGCGAGCGGTATTTTGCATTGGCGAAAGTGTGCAAGGAAATCGGCGTCGGCGCATCGGCGGACGATCCACGCGTGCGGAAAATCGAGGAACTGATGTGGACCTTCCTGCGCCTGCTCACGATGGAGCAATCGCTCGATCAATTCCTCGAAACGGAAATCCGCGATGATGTGCCGAAGCGGCTGGAAGCAGCGCGCGAAGAAGTCGAGCGGCTGCGCGCGGAAGTCGCCGCGCTCGGCGAAGGCTCCGCGCGCGAAGCGAAAACGCGGCTGCTGACTTCGCGCGAGGAATTGCTCGAAACGCTGGCGAAACGCGTGGAGCGGCTCGACCAGGCGAAGTCGAATCTCGCGCTCGTCGGCTCCGAGCAGGAGCGGCTCGACCAGCAAATCAAACTCATCCGCGCCGACTCCATCGCGACCAAAAACTCCGCCGCCCTCACCGCGCGCATCGACGCCACCGTCGAGCATCTCGAGCAAACCAATCAGTGGCTCTCGCAGATGGATCAATTCCGCGAACTCACCGCCGACCTGCCGCTCACGGCGCAGCGCGCGGGCTTCGGAGAAAAAATCACGCCACCGCCGATCCCGCAGCGGGGAAAGGAGCGGGCGTGAGTTTTCGATTCTCGACGAACGCGGTGTTCCGATTAGGTTAAACCCATGAGTGCGATCCTCGAACTGCCCGAAGCCCGTTCGCTGGTCGCGCATTTGTCCGTCGAAAACTTTCACCGCAGCGGCGAGTTGGGCATCTACGGAAAGCGCGCGGAACTCATTCGCGGCATCGTTTTTGACAAGCTCCCCATGACGCCCCTGCACCGCAAACTCAACAAACGGCTCTACGACTTTTTACAGGATCTGGCGCTGCCGGGTTTCGTGGTTTTCCAAGAGTCTCCGATGACCCTGCGCGACTCAGAGCCGCTGCCGGACATTTCGGTCGTGGCGGGACAAGACGCGGACTTCGACGCTCGGCATCCTTCCACCGCGGAGTTGGTAATCGAGGTGGCCGTCTCCAGCGTGGCGCTGGATCGGGAAAACGCGGCGCTTTTCGCCGAGGCGGGCGTGAAGGAATACTGGATCGTGCTCGCCGCGAAGCGGCAGGTGGAAGTCTATCGCCAGCCGGAAGCGGGCGAATATCGCGAGCGGCTGATTTACGCGGGCGAAGATCATCTCGAATGCGGTTCGATTCCCGCGATTCAGTTGTCGCTCGCGACGCTATTTGCGTAGCGGATTCCGCCGTCACCTCGCTCATCTCACGCACCTCGCGCACCTCGCGCACCTCGCGCACCTCGCGCACCTCGCGCACCTCGCGCACCTCGCGCACCTCGCGCACCTCGCGCACCTCGCGCACCTCG
>JANNWY010000149.1:0-41454 GCA_031409335.1 Chthoniobacteraceae bacterium
CCCCCCGCGGGCGGCCCGGGCGGGGGGGGGGCCAGACCCCCCCCCCCGCCCCCGGCGCGGGGGTGGCGCCCCACCCCACCGCGGCAGGGATCGTGATCCCAAACACCGTCGCCATCATCCGCGGCACGCGGCGCAAAACTGACGGGCAAAAACTCACGGACTTCCTCCTTTCCGAAGCAACGGAACTCGCGCTCGCCCGCTCGCAGGCCCGGCAAATTCCACTCGGCCCGGTGCCGTCGGATTCGCTCCCGGCGGACGTTCGCGACCTCACCGCGCACGCAAAAGACGCGATCGATCTCACGCTACTCGGCCCGGCTCGCGCGGAATGTCTGGCCTGGCTGAAGTCGGAGTATTTGAAATGAGCATTGCCGCGCAGACTGCTTCCGCGCTGGTGCGGGCGGCGATCATCGGCGGTGTGGCAGTGGTGATTTCCGGCGGGCTGGCGGGACGGTTGGGCGGGTTGCGCGGTCGAGCGAAATCCATCGCGTGGGCGCTGTTGCTCGCGCCATTTCTCACGCCGTCGCTGCTCATCAGCTACGCGTATTCCAAACTCGTGATCGCGCTCGTGGCGTCGCCGTGGAGCCATCAGGCGCTCTACGCCGCGGTGCTTTTGCTGAAGCTCGTCCCCGTCGCGGTGATCGCGCGCACGCTGCTGCCATCGCCGCTTTCAGCAGAAGCACGGCACGCATTCCGAACGCTCGCCGCGCCTTCGTTCTCCACGCGCATCCGGTTCGATATGCGCGGTTCGGGGCCGGGGCCATGGTTTGCGGGCGGACTGGTTTTCCTGATCGCGTTCGCGGACTTCGAGCTGGCTTCGCTGTGGAGCATCAAGTCTTGGACAGTCGCGATCTTCGATGCGCAAACGGGCGGAATGCACTGGCGCGAATCGCTGCGTCTCGCGGCATTGCCGCTCGCGATCCAGGTAGCTGTGCTCGCGTTTCTGGCCACGCGAACGCGCCGCTCGGGTGTTGCAAGTTCGCGCATCCGCACCGGTGGAAATACGGCGTTTTGCTACATCGGGGTCGCCGCGATTGTGGTAACTGCGCTGCCGCTCGCGCTGCTCGCCGTGCAGGCTGTTGCTGGATTCCGCGTGATCGCGGCAACCTTCGTCCTCACGCATGAAATCGTCGCCAGCGTCTTGTTCGCGTTTGCCTCCGCAGTGATCGCGGGTGGCTGGGCTTTCCGCCGGACGCTCGCTGCCACCGCGCTTCCCGGATTGCTCGGTTCGCTGGTTGTCGCGCTGCTGGTCCTCGCCATTTTCCAAACCCCGCTCGTGCGTCCGGCGTACGATACACCGCTCCCGTTGCTGCTCGCGTTGGTTATCATCCTGCTCCCGATGGCCCTGCTGCTCGGCGCGCTTTTGCGGATGCGTCAAATGAGTCCCATGCGACACATTGCCCGCCAGCTCGGCAGCCGCAAACTGGCCTGGGCGCTGGATTGGCAGCCGCGCCTCGCCGCGTTCGGCCTGCTTTTTTGCTGGGCGTATTTCGATTTCACCGCTGCCTCGATCCTCGCGCCCGTTGGCATGACGCCGGTCTTCGTCCGCCTGCACAATCTCGCGCACTACGGTCAGACCGCCGTCCTTTCCGCGATGATGCTCGCGGCCTTCCTCGTGCCGGTGGTGCTTCTGCTGTTGACCGTCGCCGCGGGCCGAATCTATGCACGCCGCGATGGCCGTTGAAAACCTCTGGCAACTCGAATCCGTGTCGCTCGCGCCTGCGCGACTTCGCGGGATCACGCTCGGGATTCCGCGTGGAGTCACGGCGCTACTCGGCTGGTCCGGCGCGGGAAAAACTTCGCTGCTGAATCTACTCGCGGGTTTTGAAAATCCCGACGCGGGCAAGATCAACGGCTCGGCCAAAGTCGCGTGGGTGCCGCAAAATGGCGGTCTGTGGCCGCACTGCACGGCGCGCGAGCATTTGAAAATCGCGGGCTGCGCCGATGCGAAAAGCGACGGGCTTTTGCGGGCATTCGATCTTGCGGAAAAAGCGGACGCTCGGCCCGGCGAACTTTCCGAAGGCGAGCAATCGCGTCTCGCCGTGGCGCGCGCGCTGGCGGCGGAGTCCGAAGTGCTCGTCATGGATGAACCGCTCGTACACGTCGATCCGGCGCGCGCGGGAAAATACTGGCGTGCGATACGCGAGCACGTCGTGGCGACCGGGGCATCGCTCATCTTTTCCACGCATGAACCTGAAGCCGTTCTGAGCGAGGCGGAACACGTGATTTGTCTGCGCGACGGGCGTGTTTTGCACGCGGGCAAAGTCGGGGAGCTTTACGCAAATCCGGCGACGGAAGAATTGATGGAATGTTTCGGTCCGGGCAATTGGCTGACGCCCGAAGAAGCGCGGCTGTGGCTCGGGATCGAGATCGCGGCCGCGCGCTGTTTCCGCCCGGAGCAACTCGCGATCGAGCCGTGCGAAAGCGGATCGTTCGTGATCGAGTCGGCGCGGTTTTGCGGATCGATCGCGCAGGCGCAAATCGGCGGAAGAACGTTTTTTCACCGCCCCGCCGGCGCGTCCCTGCGGGAAAACATGTCCGTGAAAATTGGGGTGCGCGCATGATTCTTCCGGGTAGCACGCTCGTCCCGAGCGTTGGTTTCGGCGTCCCGCCGAGACGAACTTTCCTGTCGCATCGCTGCAAAGATCGTTCGCGAATCCAATGCCGACGACGCAGAAAAGTTCGTCTTGGCGGGACGAGCGTGCTACCCGGAACTCCGCGCGTCGCTCTTTTCACTTTGCTCGCATTGCTCGCACTCGTTGCCGGCTGCGGGCGTCCTCCCAGCGAACTCACCCCGCGCGAGTGGCACAATTTCCAGCTTCCACCCGACGGCCCGTCGCTGCCAACACCGCGCAGCGTCGCGACTGGAAATCGCGACGAACTGGCCGTGCTCGACACCGCGGGTCGCGTTCTCATTTACGATGCGAATGGCGCGCTGCTGCGGCATTGGCAGATGCTCGATGTCAGCGTCGGCAAGCCGGAAGGGATCGTCGTTTTGAAAGACGGGCGCGTGGTGGTTTGCGACACGCATTATCATCGCATCGTCTATTTCGATGCGGAGGGAAATTGGCTGAAAAACTTCGGCCAGCGCGGCAAAGGGCCGCGTGAATTCGAGTATCCCGTCGGCATTTGCAAGGATGCCGCGGAGAATCTCTACATCTGCGAATACGGCGGCAACGACCGCGTGCAAAAGTTCACGCGCGAGGGCGAGTTCATTCTCGCGTTTGGCAGCTTCGGCACTGCGCCGGGCCAGTTCCAGCGACCATCGGGGCTCGCCTGGCACGATGGGAAAATCCACGTCGCCGACGCGATCAACCATCGCGTGCTCATCTTCACCGACGCGGGAAAACATCTTGGCCTGCTTGGCGAAGCGGAGCGCCCGCTCGCTTTCGAGTTTCCCTACGACATCACGTTCGCGCCCGACGGAAATTTTTACGTGATCGAATACGGCGCGGGCCGGCTGTCGCGGATCGCGCCGGATGGCACGCTGCTCGGCCGCTGCGGACGCACGGGCAGCGGCGCGGGGGAATTTGCGACGCCGTGGGGGATCACGGTCGATTCGCAGATGCGCATCCGCGTCGCCGACACGAAAAACCGGCGCGTCGTCACCCTCAAACTTGAGGGAGATTCCAAATTCCAGGAGCCAAATTCCAAATAAATTTCAAAATCCAGATTTCAAATTTCAAACCTGACGCCGTGCGCGAATGGTCCTTCTGGTTTGAAATTGTGCGCCCTGCCGAAGTTTGAGATTTATTTGGAATTTGGTCCCTGGCCCGTGGAATCTCCGGCCCAAGCCGGGACGGCTTCGCACGATTCCCGCCAGCCGGGGAAGTTCCAGGTGTTTGGAAATCCCGCGCACTGGAGCGGCTTCACCGCTTGGATCGCGCAGTCGCGACCTTCCAGGAAAATGCACTCGTGCGACTCGCCCTTGTCGATGAGCGCGAGGCCGTCGCGCTCGGGCCGGAGTCGCGTGTAGCGCTGGATGAATTCGTTTTCCCCGATGCCGAGATGCGCCGCGATCCGCGCGATTTCCGGCGCGCTCACTTTCACGAAACCCGGCCAGCGGCAGCAGTTCGTGCAGCGCTGGCATTCGTAGTGGATCGTGTGCGGCATCGCGCGGACTCTTCTGCAATCGGCGCGCGCAGGGAAATGAGAAGTTGTTTTGCCCTCGTGATTTCCTGCGCTACTTTCGGGGTGTGCCAGAGCCGATGAGGACTTTCTTCTAACTAATTCGTTCCCATGGTTACCCGTCTCGTCACCCTGACGATCGTCCTGTTTTGGATCACCATGACGACGCTGCTCGTCCGCTCGGAATTGTGGCCCGATCGCTCGTCGCTGCGCAGCCTGCCCGTCGAGAAAGTCGCGAAACTGATGTGGTTTCACCATGAGCCAAGCGATCTCGTGGTTTGGAGCGGCAGCCAGCGGGTCGGCCATTTGCGGCTGTATCCGAAGATTCGAGATAGCGACGGCGCCCGCATTTTTGAGTGCTCGGGAAATTTGCGGGTGAGCCTCCCAGGATCGCAGCGGCAGCGAGTCTCGTGGGACGGCGTGATGGAATTCGATGCGGCGCTGCAAATGCGCAAAATGGTGCTCGGGCTCAGCATGCACGACGTCGCGCTGGATCGTGCGGAGATCACCGTCCTCCCCGACGAGAACCGCGTGCTCTTCAAGCTGAAGAACGTCATGGAAAAGGAGTTGAGGTCCGCCGAATTTACGCTCGACGAGCAGGGGTTGAAAAAAGTGCTCGCGCAGGCGGATCTTGATCCGGCGATTTACGACACGATCCGCAGCAGCGCGCCGACGAAAACTATCGTGACCGCGCACGAAAGTAGCCTCGTGATTCACGGTGAAAAAACGAAGACATACCTCATCGAAGTGCGGCAGGGCGGACAAACGCTGATCGAAGCGCACGTTGACGAACTCGGCAGGGTGCAGCGCGTGAAGACGCTCTTTGGGTACTACCTCATGCAGGAAGATCTGACGCCGTGATGGGCGCGGGAAGTTGAGCGTCGAGTGGCGGTTTTCAGGAAGGCTCGCGCGATCGTGAAAAAGCTCGCGACTCGCTGAGCGCGCCTCTCAACTCCCAATTTCCAACCTTCCCCAAAAATGATTCGTGCCCAATCTCTCGCCAAATCTTTCGGTTCCCTGCGCGCTGTCGACGGCATCGATCTCGATGTCGCGCAGGGTGAATTTTTCGCGTTCCTCGGCCCGAACGCAGCGGGGAAAACCACGACCATCAAGATGCTCACCGGATTGCTCCGGCCCTCGGAGGGCACCGTGGAAATCTGCGGCGTGGACATGCAGCGCGACCCGGAACGCGCCAAATGCCAGCTCGCCTACGTGCCGGATTTTCCGTTCCTGTACGACAAGCTCACTTCGATGGAGTTCATGCAATTTGTCGGCGATCTGTATGCCATGGATCAGCGGCTGATCGACGATCAGCGCGACGCGTTGTTCGAGCGATTTCACCTGAGAGACTACGCGCACGAACTGACGGAAAACCTCTCGCACGGCACGCGCCAGCGCCTCGTCATCGCCTCCGCGCTGCTGCACGATCCGCGCGTGCTCATCATCGACGAGCCGATGGTCGGCCTCGATCCGATGCATGCGCGGATCGTGAAGGAGGAATTCAGGGAGCGCGCGCAGGCGGGGATGACGATCTTTCTTTCCACCCACCAGCTCAGCGTGGCGGAGGAGGTCGCGGACCGCGTCGCGATCATTCATCGCGGGAAAATCATCGCGCTCGGCGACGTGAGCGAACTGCGCGCGCAGTCGAGCGAAGTGGGCGGACTGGAGAAGGTTTTCCTTTCGCTCGTGGATGCCGAGGAGCAGGTCCGCGAACGCGCCGCGGCGCTCGCGGCAAATTTGCCGCAGTGATGTTCGAGCTGCTGAAGACCGATGCCACGTCGGCGGCGCGGCGGGGCCGGATCACGACCGCGCACGGCCAGATCGAGACGCCGATTTTCATGCCGGTCGGCACGCAGGCGACGGTGAAGGCGGTGGCGCCCGACGAGCTGCGCCAGCTCGGCGCGCAGATTATTTTGGGGAATACCTACCATCTTTTCATCCGGCCCGGCACCGATGTGATCAAACACTTTGGCGGCCTGCATCGCTTCATGGCGTGGGATCGCCCGATCCTCACCGACTCCGGCGGCTTCCAGGTTTTCAGCCTCGCGAAGCTCCGCAAGATCACCGAGGAAGGCGTCCATTTTCAAAGCCACCTCGACGGCGCGCCGTGCTTCATCGGCCCGGAAACCGCGATGGAAATCCAGGCCGCGCTCGGCTCGGACATCTGCATGCTTTTCGACGAATGCCCGCCGTATCCGTGCGAATACGACTACGCCGCGCAGAGCTGGGATCGCACGCTGCGCTGGGCGCGCCGCTGCAAATCGGTGCCGACGCCGGGGATGAAATTCGGCATCGTCCAAGGCGCGATTTTTCCCGAGCTGCGGCGGCAAAGCGCGGAGTCGCTCGTGCAAATCGGCTTCGATGGCTACGCGATCGGCGGCGTCTCGGTCGGCGAGCCGGAGACGGAGATGATCGCCGCGATCGAGAGCGCCGTGCCCTTTCTCCCGCACGATCGCCCGCGCTACGCGATGGGTCTCGGCACGCCGCCACAGATGGTCGAGATGGTGGCGCGCGGCGTCGATATGTTCGACTGCGTGCTGCCCACGCGCATCGCGCGAAATGGGACCGCCTACACTTCGCGCGGCACGATCAATCTGAAGAACGCCGAGTTCCGCCTCGACGATCAGCCGATCGAGCGCGACTGGGAATTCCCCGGCTGCCTGCCCTTCACGCGCGGCTACCTGCGGCACCTCGTGAAGTCGGAGGAAATCCTCGGCCTGCGCCTCATCACGCTGCACAACCTGCACTTTTATTTGGAACTCATGCGCCGCATCCGCGCGGCGATCGAGGCCGAAACGTTCGCGGAATTCCGGCGGGAATTCGTCGCGGGTTATCGCAAGGCGGGATCGGAAGAGTAACGCGCTGGCTCGCTATTTCCCGCTCACGTCGAGGCAGACTGCCTCCTTTGTGCTGCGTGCGAAGATGCGGCCATTGGCGAGGATCGGCGTGGACCAGCATTTGCCGTCGAGCACGTCGGCGCGCGCCAGTTCCTTGTACCCATCGGGCTTCGCGGCGATCAGCACGAGTTCGCCCGCGTCGGACAGCGCGATGATTTGTTCGCCCGCGAGGATCACCTGGCCGGGACCGAATCCTGGCTGTTCCCACTTCACCGTGCCGTTCGCGATCTCGATGCATTTCACGGGGCCGCCGCCGTATTCCTTAAACTGGAACATGCCGTAAAGATGACCGTCCTTCAGCACCGGCGTGCTCCAGTGATTCGCGAGCGGCTTGTCGCCGCGCATCCGGTAAATCTCCGTCGCAGTCCACGCATCGCCGCTTTTCGTGAGCCGCACCGCGCCCGCTCCGACGCCGTATCCCGCCGAGCAATAGACGATGTCCCCGGAAACGACTGGCGAGGCAGCGGTCGAAATTTTGTAATTGAAGTTGTAGCGCCACAGTTCTTTTCCGGTCTGTGGTTCGACGGCCAGCAGCCCGGATTGCAGGAAAAAAATAATCTGCCGCTGGCCGAGGATCGTCGCCGGCACAGGCGTCGCGTGCGTCATCTTTTCATCGAAGGCTTTCCACACGACCTTGCCGTCCTTCGCATTCACCGCCAGCAGCGACTCGCCGGGACCGCCGCCCGCGACATACAGCAAGCCGCCTTCGAGCAACGGCGACGCGGCATTCTGCCATTGGATATTCCGACCGGCGTGCTCGGCGATGAGGTCTTTCGCCCAGGCGACTTTGCCCGATGCCGCATCGAACGCCTGCAACGCGAGCTTCGATGAGAGCGTGAAAACGTGGGTGCCGTCGCTGGTAGGAGTCGAGCGCGGGCCGTCGCCGCCTTTGTTGTCATTCGTGCCGGAATCGCCGCCACCGTCGAATTTCACCGAACCGAGCGCCGCGATCCAAAGCTCCTTCCCGGTGTTCGCATCCAGCGCGAGCAATGTCTCCTGGCTCGCCCCATCGATCTCGCGCAGCGCCAGCGTGAATGCGCGCCCCGCTGCCACGCTGAACGAACTGAAGCCACCGGGCGCGGGTATTTTCCACAAGACTTTCGGACCGCTCGCCGGCCATGGCTTCACGACTTTTTCCGCAGTCCGACCATCGCCCGTCGCGCCGCGATATTGCGGCCAGTCGAGTGCGTGAACGGACATTGTGGTGACGATGAGGGAGGCAAGGATGGTTGGGATTTTCATGAGGTTTTTTGAAAGAAAATGTTCAGCGCATCGCGCTGATGATGATGTCGTCGAAACGAATCGGCGTCCCCGAAAACGGGCTGCCCCAGATGCCCGGACGCCCCGCGGCGGGCGCGTCTTTTTCTTCGAGGGCGATGCTCCATTTCTCCGGCTCCACGCCCGATGCAGGCCAGGCTTTGCCCTCGATCACCCACGCGCCCGCGGGCGTCTTGCGCGCTTGGATGCGCAGACTCACCCACGTCGCATCCGGCCACTCAAAAGCCACGCCCAATCGCGCCTCGTCGCCCTTGAAAATTTCGAGCTGTTTCTTCGCCGCGCTCACTTGCAGCCGATAGCCGCCAGCGCCGTTCAGGCTTAGCCCGAACGCGGGAAATTTCCGCCCGGTCTTCGTCCCGAAGAACTTCGCCGTCGCGCTCATCCCGTCCATTTGCGCAGGGCCAAACAGCGCGCCGTGGGTGTCGAGCGGCGCGCCCGGCAGTCCGAGAAATTTGTTCGCGCCGTCCTGCTGCACGGTGAATGCACCGGAGACGACGAGAAAATCCTTTGGCACCTTGCCGACTTCCGCTGACTGGAAATCATTTGCGTATGCGGGTTCCGCGCCTTTTGAAAAAAGCGGTAGCGAGAGCGAGAGAGCGGCGGCGAAACGGAGGCAATTCATCGGACGGGTGCGGAGAAAAGCACGGATGGGCCGGGCATGTCGAGAGCGAGGAAGCCTGCCGCGGTTGCAATCTCGAAGGGCAAGTGGTGTGAGGAAAAAATGGATACCTTGGAGTGAAACTTCTGTCTGCACAAACGCGGTAATCTCCGCGCGAACGGGAATCTCTTACGGCACCAATCCTTGCAGCACCGGTTGCGAGACTTGGGCGATGCGGGCCTGGTGGTTGAGGAAGGTGTCAGCGATGAGCGTGTCCATCCCGGCGGTGGCGTCGAGCAACTGTTTGAGCAGGGGCTCGAGATCGTGGGGGCGCGCGGGGCGGGGCGCGTCCCGTCCGGATTCCACGCGGTCTTCATCCTGCGACTGGCGGACGTATTCGGTCCAGTCGATCGTTTTGAGACGGCGGATGAGGGCTTCGACGCCGGCGACAGCAGTGGCGGCGCTGGCGATTTCCTGGGCGGTGCTTTCCCGCAAAAGGGTGCCGCAGCGGGTGAGGCAGCGCAGGACGGAGCGGGGGACTTCGGCGTGCTGGAGGAGCAGTTCGAGGACGTTGCGCGGCTCGGTGCGCATCTGGAAAATGCGGCGGTAGGCATCGCGCGTGCCGAGCAGGCGGAGGAAGGCGCTCAGTTCGATCTCGCTCGCCTGCGCTGTGCTTTCGCGTCCGACGAGTGCGCTGGCGATGGAAACGACGGAGTTCGCGGTGATGATCGCGCGCTCGATGAATTGTCCGATTTCACAAAACCGCCAGCCATCGTCGGCGAGCATCGTGTTTGCGCACACGGCGAAGAATTGCGGGATGACTTGCGTGACGAAATCCGCGGTGCGCCTCGTGTTCGCGGCGGCTTTGTTTTCGACGAGATCCTCGCGAAAACGGGCGCGCTGGAATCGCGTGTGCAGGTTGGTGATCGTGGCCCACGCCTCGGGGCTTAGGCTGTCCTGCACGGATTCGGCATTGAAGCGCGCGCGCAGAAATGTGCTGACGACGGAGCCGACTTCGGGCGAGAGCATGAGGCGATAGCGGTCGAGGCGATTGGTGATGCTGCGGCGGCTGGTGCCGGCGGATTTTTCGAGCGGCGGCAGCAGCCGGTTCCACATCGGGCGATAGTGGCGGCGCTCGGCGCTGTTGAGTTCCTCGGTTTCCAGCGTCTCGATGACGTTGATGAGGTAGGCCTGATGATGCGCGCGCTCGAGGTAGCGGCCCATCCAGTAAAAGCACTCGGCGACGCGGCTCGTCACCTGGCGCGGCGGGAGCGTGGTATCGGGGACGTGGCGCGCGAGCATCGGCAGCAGCGGCGCGGTGGTGGCGTCGTTCAGCACCCAGGAATCCTTGCTCGTCCAGCCAAAGCCGAAATCGCCCGGCGCGGCGGTGCGCGAGAAGACGCGGGTGAGCGCGCCGGGGAAAACGTCGAAGTCCTTTCCCGAGCGCACCGCGAAAATCATGTGATCCTGCGAGTGCGAAACCTGCCGACCTTCCTCGAAGCAGACGGTTGCCGCGCCTTCTTCGCCCGGCTGGGCAATGAATTCCGCCGGGGCGCGCCGGATTTCCGCGCGCAGATTCGTGGCATCCGCGGACATGCCCGGCTCCCAGGAGCCGCTCGCATTTTCCCGGAGGATCGGGCGGATGCGATAGTCGTCGAGATTCTCGAGGACCAGCTCGCGCTGATCGATGTCGCCGAGCCAGAGCGTGGGGACGGTGGGAAGGATTGGTTGTTCTCCGAGGTAAAAGCGGATGATTTGCGAGGCGAAAGCGAGCAGGCTGCGATCGTCCGCGAGTTGGGCACCGACGGCATTCACGAGGGCGACCGTGCCTTTTCGCAGGCAGTGGACGAGCCCGGGAATGCCGAGCATGGAATCGCGCCGGAAAACGAGCGGATCGAGCCACGCGTCGGCCACGCGATTGTAGATGACCTCCACGCGCTCCAGCCCGCGCACCGTTTTCAAATACACCCGATCACCAAGCACCAGCAGGTCGCCGCCCTGCACCATCGGGATGCCCATGCGCCGCGCGAGGAAGCTCTGCTCGGTGGAAACCGACGCGCCCGCGCCGGGCGAGAGCAGGACGACCGTCGGATCACCGCCAAAGCTGGCCGCCGTGACGCGCAGCCTTTCCAAAACGAGCAGCGGCACTTCGGCGAGTGCTTGCACGGGCATGTCGTGGAAAAGTTCCGGGATCACGCGGGCAAGGGCGCGTCGGTTTTGCATCATGTAGCTCAGCCCGGTCGCATGGCTGAAGAAATGGCTTTTGACTTGCAGGCCGCCGTCGCGGTTTCGCGTAATGCAAATGCCGCTCAGATGGAGAAAGGCGTCGAGCGGTCGTTTCAGCCCGATCGCGGCGTTTTGGTAATGCGGACTGCCGAGCACCACATGGATCGGCACCGCCCCGGCGCGCAGGATTTCGCGCCGCCCATAAACGTCGTCGAGAAACGCCTCGAACGCCCGGAGCCGCTGGCGAAAGCCACTGACGATCAATTGCCAGTCCGCGCTCGCAAAAATATGCGGCAGGAGATCGCACGTCCACGGCGGCCGCCCCCACGGGTCATTGCGGATCACATCGAAAGTGACCCCCATTTCGCGAAGCGCCGCCTCCATGCGATCGTCGAGCGCGCGAAGTTCGGGCGCGGGAAGATCCGAAAGCGCGCGCAGGATTTTGCGGAAAATCGGTCGCGGCACCGCATCCGGGGAAAAGATTTCGTGCCAGCCCGGCGCGGGCGGCGCGGTGTCAGTTGGCTGAGGCCATGCGTCACGCTCCATTTTGCCGGGAGGCTCTAGGCCCGGTTTGGCGAGGTCAAGCGGCATTCCGGTGGAGGATTGTGATTCAGGTGTGATTGATACAACTGACACAGTCTGGTTGCGTGAATGGGGAACGCGGAGCGCCTTGGACTGCGGCGGCAAGCGTCAGCGCGACACCGCTTTTGGAAGGTCTGCGGGTGGGTTCGAGGCGCGCGTCTCCCGCCCGAAAATCATCCGAAAGCGACGTGGCGCTGACGCTTCCCGCCGCAGTCCAAGGCACCGCGCGCTTCGCATTCGCGCAGCCAGACTGTGCAAAATCGTTCAATAGCGGAACCAGCGCACGGAAGCAGCCAGGTAGCTCATGCGGCCCCCTCCTCCTACTCGGCGGGGGGCCGCGCGAGCTGCTTGCCTCCCCGCACGGGTTGCGCTTTGAATCATACCAATTCGCGATCGCGAGCGGAACGACGTGGAGTGACCGCGCGCGAGCAGGGCGGCAAAGTAGTCTGCGACTTTAGTCGGCAAAACTGCCGCAAGACCGTGGACGACTAACGTCGCTGACTATTTTAGGAGGCGGCCCGCGCTGCGCGTCTCGCTTGAGCCTTTACCCTAAATTCGACGATGGGATGGAAAACGCAGAGGCGCAGAGACGCAGAGAAATGGGGGGAAGCACGCTGCTGAAAAGGCTCACCCAGCGGGTGGATATTTTCTGATCCGCGATGGCTCCGTAACTCTGCGCTCTCTGCGTCTCTGCGTTCGAAATCCCAATCCCGCTTTTAGGTTTATTCTTTCTCCATGGAAAAGTGGTATCACACCCTGGCTCAGACCCCGATTGAAAGCGTGAAACCCACACCCGAGGTGACGCAAAATCTGTTAATTTTGTTATCTCTCTGACAAACCACCCTAAATTGACTGACCGATCCTTCAGAATCTCGGCATCGAACCGGAATTCGCAAATGAACGACAATTTATCAAATTTTCCCTTGCACTCTCCGCAGGTTAGCCGCATAAACACGCCAGAAATCTACCCTCTATGAAACACTCCATCTGCTCACGCTCAATTTCTGCGGCCTTGGTGCTGACAGCTTCAGCCCTTTTCTCCACAGAGGTAATCGCTCAAACCACGGCAACGACGATCCCGGTTGGGTTTATAACCGCGACTATTCCTGCGGCCCCAAGCTTATCGAACCCGTCGAACAGCGTGGTTTCCATTCCACTTTATCAAACAGCGGCTTTTTCGTCTGCGGTCGACGGATTGGTTTCAGCAACTGAGTTTACGATGTCGGGGGCCGTGTTTACTCCGGGTGCTTTTGTCACCGTTCCTCATTTTGTCCGCGTCAAAACAAGCGCCACTTCTTCGCACGTTGGTAGATTTTTCCTGATTGCGGCGAACACAAACAACAAACTAACAGTGTCTCTTCCGTCTGGCGTTGCCAACATTAACACCGTTGTATCCGTGGCTGACACATGCGAGATTGTTCCTGCGAACACTTTGGGAACAGTTTTTCAGTCCGTTTTGCCTCAGCTTAAAAAAACAGACGACCCTGCAACCGCAGATAATGTTCTGATTTGGGGAGGGACGACTTGGGAAACATACTACTATGATCCCAACTTTAATGGCCCTAACCAAGGTTCGTGGGCGAGCGCCAGCTCTCTTGATCCTCAAGATGCGACTGTGATTTTCCCTGATGAAGGACTGTTCATTATTCACCGACTAACATCTCCGGTGCCTTTGGTTTTGATGGGAACAGTACCTTCGACCGCAGAGAAGTCGGCACTTGCCGGAGGAACGCCGTCGGCTCCGGGATTCACATTCCTTTCTAATCGATTTCCTGTAAATAGCACGTTCGGTAGCGTGGCGCTGCAAAATCTCCCGGGATGGGTTAAGAATGCTGACCCTGCGGCGGCCGATAACGCCTTGCTCTGGAACGGAAGCACATGGGATACATACTATTATGATGCCGACTTTAACGGTCCTGCTCAAGGTGCCTGGGCAAGCGCCAGTTCCCTTGACCCACAGGACTCCACGCCTATTCCGGCGACTTCTGCGCTCTTCGTCATTCGCAAGGGCGGAGTTCTACAGTCATTAGCTCAGACTTTGCCATACACTCCTTGAAACATTCACCAATCAAATAACCCCCAGTAAGTACAATAATATGAGAAAATATCCGCTACTCGGAGCAGCTGCTGCGCTTTCAGTCCTAAGTCACGTTTCATTTGGTGCAGCCATAACGACCATTAATGTCGTCATCGCGAAGCAACTATTTGACGAGAACACTCCTGCTTTGGCGCTACCTAGTGGTGTCACTGGTGTCAGTGGCGATGGTGCTATTCTGCAGCTTGGCTATTTTGACCAAGGGACAGCGTCGAATTTGTTTGCGGGGCAATGGGTGCCGCTAACCGGAGGAGGCTCGTTTAATCCTCAATTCAATACGACTGTGGGTGACGGCATTAACTCCGGTGCTCCAAATAGAGCTAGTTTCCAGCTTTCATTGGATACGACCACTCAGCGGTTGCCAGCAGTCGGTACTCCACTTGGGATTCGGATATTTAATCAAACTCTCGCTACCGCTCTGGATGCAGGTAATTCGCGGGGGTGGTTCTCACAGACGGTTGTGAGTCCAGACTGGCTCTGGCAAAATCCTGCGGAGCCACCGACTAACCCAAGTATCAGCATAGCATTTACGAATGCCAATGCTAGACTACTGAGTAGTGGGGCTCTCCTTTCTAGCGTCACAACGGTGGCGACAATCACACCGATAGCTAATCCTGTTGTTGTTCCCGAGCCGTCCAGTCTGTTGCTTCTGTCGATCGGAGCACTTATAAGTATGAAGCGCCGCCGCTCTTAAAAGGCGATTTTGAACGTATTTAGTGGAGGCAAGTCCAATGACTTGCCTCCACTTTTTTTTGTCATTTAGAGCAATGCCGCAATTTCGATATACCGCCCGTAAGGTGGATGGAAAGTTGGTTGATGGCGTATTGACGTGTAATGATCGAGCGTCGGCGATCGCTCAGGTTGAATTGCATGGTGGGATACCGATTAAGATCGAATCGCTAAGCCCAACGACTAGTAGCTCTACATCGCCGACTCACTCAGGCCCGCAAAGTTCGCCGGCTCCCACAGGGCCGATTCAAAGCCTCAGTCACTCGCATCTTTACCTATTCACCGAGCAGCTCGCGCATCTCCTTTCTGCGGGGATGACTTTGGATGAGGCGCTTGGGATTTTGGTCAAGCGATTGAAGCATCCGCGCTTGCAGGGTTTGTCGCAGGCATTGCATCAGGGGCTGCTCGACGGTCGGAGTCTTTCGCAGGCGATGCGCGATTTCCCGAAAATCTTTTCGCCACTATACGTCAACATGGTGTCGGCGGGTGAGGTGAGCGGGGCACTTTCCGACATTCTGAAACGGTTGGTCGTGCATTTGGCCGATGTTAAAGGGTTGCGCGACCGCGTTCAGCAAGCCCTCATCTATCCTGCCCTCCTCGTCGTGGCAGGCATCGGGTTGATCATCGTTTTCATGACGGTGATGGTCCCACAACTCACCGGATTTTTCACCCAAACGGGGCAACCACTCCCCGCACCGACCCGAATCCTGCTCGAAGCGAATCGCATCCTTACCCATTACTGGTGGGTCGGCATTCTCGCGGGTGGAGCCGCGTTCATGGTCTTCAAGGCGCTCACGCGCACTCAGGACGGTCGTAAGGCATGGGATGCGTTCATTTGGCGGATGCCGGTGTTCAGCATGATCATTCGCTACCGATACTACGCGCAGTTCGCGCGGACGCTCGGAACCCTCACCGAAAATGGCGTGACCCTGCTGCGCGCTTTGGAACTACTCGAAGAAATCTCCGGCAACGAATTCATCCGGCAGCGAATGGTTTCCGTCCGCAATGCAGTCGTCGATGGAGCCACCCTTTCGGCCGCGCTGGCGAACGAAAAAATCTTTCCCGAACTATATGTGGACATGATGTCGGTCGGCGAACAAACCGGCAAATTCGGCGACACGATGCAGATGATCGCGCAGGTGTACGAGCGCGAGTTGGACAAACAGGTGAAAATCGTCTCGTCACTGATTCCTCCGATGATCATGGTCGTGATTGCCGCAGTGGTCGGGTTCGTCGTTTTCGGAATCCTCTCCGCCGTGTTTGGCATGACGAGCAACTTGCAACCGGGCGGGCGCTCGGGTAAGACCAAGCCAATTCCCGCTGCCGTCACACCCACAACTCCATGATATACTCCAGCGCATCAGGTTTTGTGAATCTCGAAGCACACGAGAGCGCCAGTCTTGAGCAACGAAGGTGCGTCAACAAGCCAGCCCAGGGCGTTGCCGTGGGTTGGTTTGTTTCCGGGCCTTTCGCCCTCAACTCAAGTCCTCGGTTTCACAAAGCATGATGCCTGGCAGTATCTTCCGCCAACTCTTGTTCTGCGTGCTGCTACCACTCCTAGCCGCACGCGCGCAGGAGCTTCACGAGCAGCCGACCCCATTCTCGGCATGGGTTGATTTTCAGTCGATCGGCTCACCGCATTCCGTAAAACAGGCTCTTCCCATTTGGCTGGAATCCGTCCAAAAGGCTCCACAGCCCGCCAATACAAACGCTCCGGTCAGGACGACTTTTCGCATTCGTTTGCGCCGGGTTGGCCAGTTAAATAATCAACTTCAACTCCGCCTCTTCTTTGAAGACATCGTGGGCGCGTCGCCAGTCATCAGCGGCTGGTCCGAGACGGGGGAGAAACACTTTATTACTGAGCCGCTCGGTTCAGGCCTCGCCCTTGCCACTTCGGAGTCTCTCCTCATTTCTGCCGAATCAATCGACTACATCGACGTGTCCGTCCCAGGCAATGGCACCAACGTGCGCGGGGCATTTCTCGCTTCGTTGCGAAAGGCGGAAACTCTCCACGCAATCGACTTCGCCGAGCCTGCGGAACTTGATGATGCGTTCGCGAATCTTGCCGCGTCCACTCCTGCGCCAAATGACAGCTATCTCTACGGTCGGGTAAAAGCCGGTCTCGAAGCCGGTGCCATAGCTCTCTCGCGCGAAGATGCCCCTTCGGTCACGTGGGAAATCGAACTCGATGCGATTCCGCTCCTGTCAGTCATCACCTGTGAAATCCTGAACGTGGACCCGCAATCTCCGCCAGAATGGGTCATCAACGGCACCCCGGTAGGCGAGGCAGCCATTCGCCTGCCAGACTTGGCCGATCCGGCCTATCAAGCCATCGTCCGGCCAGACCAAACGCTGCCGCGTTTTCAATACAACGGCTGGCTTCATGGCCAGAAAGCGATCCCACTCGGCCTGCTCCGCGTCGGGAAAAACAAGCTCTCGCTGCGACTCAATGGAAAATCGAACGGACTTGCGGTGCGTGCTGTCGAAATGCAGCTAAAGCACCACTGGCAACACCTCGACTACAAACTTGTCCACTAACTTTCGTATGAAATCTTCCCGCCGCCTCCGGTCCGCCGGTTTCACCCTGCTCGAAATCATGCTTGTGGTAATGATCATCGCGCTCCTCGCGGGCTCGGCGATTTACATGATGGGTGGAAACCTTCAGGTGGCAAACAATGTCCGAATCAAGGGGGATATACAGTCATTGGGCACTCCGCTGATGGTCTATCGCTCCAGCAACGGGTTCTTGCCCACGACTGAGCAGGGCCTAAAGGCTCTGGTGACCAAGCCGGAAAGCTCTCCAAAGCCGCGCAATTGGCAAAAGCTGATGGATAGTGTCCCGCTTGATCCTTACGGGATGGAATACGGCTACGTTCAGCCAGGGATCCACAATCCTGACAACTTCGATTTGTTTTCATCCGGTCCTGATCGCATCGCAGGCACGCCAGACGACAAAGGGAATTGGGAGTCTCAGTAGCCGCGCTATTTTCCCGGGAAAATCCGGGACCACCAACTGCGCGGAAGCGATGAATCGAAAGTCATGGCAGCGCCTGGTGCTCTCACGCCGCAATGGCTGACCAGCAGATGCTTTAACGCGCTCGTTGTTTTTTCGACCGCGAATTTTTCCACCGCGGCTTCGCGTCCCCGCATCCCGAAGCGCGTCGCCAGCACCGGATCGGCGAGCAGCTTCTCGATCGCCGCCGCCAGCGCGGGCGGGTCTTTCGGCGAAACGAGGAAGCCGGTTTCGCCATCGGTGATCATTTCGGGAATGCCCGCGATGCGCGTCGAGACGACGGGCATTCCGGCGAGCATGGCCTCCACGATCACCGTGGGAAGATTGTCGCTCCCGCCCCCGCTCTCCGGCACTGACGCGAGTGCGAAGACATGGGACTCGGCGAGTAGCGCGCGCACTTCACCTTGCGTGCGCGGACCGAGCAAGCGCACGAAACTTCCCAGATTTGCCCGTTCGATCCGCGTCTGAAGAATCGTATCGAGCGGACCGCCGCCCACGATCGAGCATTCAAAAGTCCGCCCGCGATCGCGTAAAATCCGGCACGCCTCGATCAAATCGGCGAACCCCTTTTTCTCCACCGATCGTCCCACGGACACGATTCTCGGTCGCCCGTTTGCCGGAACACGCGGCGCGAATCCATCCGTCGCCACGCCATTGAAAACGCGCACGATCCGGCCGCGGGCGAACGGATATTTTTCCTCCATCCACCGCCGCGCGAAATCCGTCTCGGTCACCACGAGCTTTGCCCCGCGCACCAGCATTTCGTTCGTCACGGGAAAGTCATTCTCGCAGAAAATATCGTTCGCGTGACCCGTGAAACTGTAGGTGAAGCCGTGGAGCTTTTTCAGCAGCCACGCGGTTCGCGCCGCCATCCCGCCGAAGTGCGCGTGAATGTGCGTGATCCCTTTCTCCTTCAGTCGCGGAGCCAGCCATGCGGCTTCGAAGACCCGATTCGAGTCCGGCTTTTTGCGCCATTCCGCGACGGTGCGACGCACATTGGACCGCGCACGATTGTCCGCGATTTGCGCGTCGATCTCCGCCCGCATCGCGTCGGCTGCGGGAAGGTAAAAGATCTCGGCATTCAGGTCCGCCGCCACATCTCCCGCATCCTCCGGCTGCCGAATCGACACCAGCCACGGCCGCATTTGCTGGCGCAACATTTCTATCGCCTCGCGATACACGAACGTCTGAACGAACGACGGAAATCGTTCGTAGAGGTAGGCGAAGGAATGTGAACCGTCCGCGGTCATCGCGTCCCGATGTCCCGCGCCTCGTCGTAAAATCCTTCCAGCCGCTCGATCTGTTTGCCCTGCTCGAATTCCTCCCGCACCGCGCGGGATGCCGCCTGGCCGAGGATGTAAAGGTGCGCGCTGTCCGATGTGATCGCGCACAACGCCGCGTGCAATGCCGACGGATCGCGCTCGGGCACGAGCAGGCCAGTGCGCTGATGCGTCACCGCTTCCGGGATTCCGCCGTGCGTCGTCGCCACCACGGGCAGGCCAGTGGCCATTGCCTCCAGCATCGAGTTCGGCACGCCCTCCTGATTTTGGTCCGGCGGCATTTCGCTCGGATGCAGGAAAACGTGCGCGCCACGATAGAGAGCGGCCAAGTCCGACTGCCCGAGAAAACCGCGCAACTCCACGGCTTCGCGCAGCTCCAGTTCGCCGATCATCGCGTCGAGTTCGGCTTTCATCGGCCCATCGCCCGCGATGAGGAATTTCGCCTTCGGATGTCCCGCGTGAAATTCCGCGAATGCCCGCAGCGCCGTTTTCAGTCCCTTCTTCTCGATCAACCGGCACGCCTGGACGAACCGCCACGCGCCGTCCGCGGGCATCGGCCTTTGGCAAAATGGAAAATCTGCCAGCGGAATTCCCGTCCGATTCAGCCGCAGTTTCGCCGGCGGGCAGCCCAGCATTTGCAGCCCGGCCATCAGCGAATGCGAGCGCGCGAGCACGAGCGGGACGGTTTTCAAAAGCTCCTGCATCTGCGCGTCGAAGCCCTCCTGCTGCGGTCGCGGTTGAATGTCCATGCCGTGAAAGGAGACCACGCACGGCCGCTTCCACTCCTGAATGAACGGCAGTAAATGCACGCCCGTGTGCCCGAAATAAATGTGCATCAAATCCGCGGGCCGCCGCTTCAGCAGTTTGATGAGCACCTGCAATTCGCCGCGGTAATAGACCGGCGGTTTTTGCATCACATACTTCAGCCAAAACCGCTTCACGAAATTCTTCCGCGCGCGCGGGATCACCTCCACATCGGCGAAAGGAAACTGCGCCTGCTCCTGCCGCTCCCGCGTCATCACAAAAGTCTGATACCTGCGCAGTCCGGTCACCTGCCGATAAATGTGCCGCATCTCCGGCTTCAAAAACGTCGTGCAATAGCTGGCCGCCACTGGCTTTCCCGGCGGCTGCGATTCTGCGGGCGATTCAGGCATTCACCGACGAATTTCCGCGACACCTCCGCGTTTGCCAAGCGCTCAAAAAGTGGATGCGAAATCCAGGTTGCAACGCGCCGCTACCGTGGTAAAAGCCGCGTCCGTTCGGAGCCAGTAAATGGAGGTCCTGCCCTCCCGCACTGAACACTCGCAACGCCCCGATGCCTTCTGGCACCGGGGCGTTGTCTCATCCGGATGGCGAGCGCGCTCAATGCCGCGCGGTTTTGAACTCACGCGGATGTCGTCCGTCCAACGCCTTTGCGATCGCGGCGATGTGCTCCGGAGTATTGCCGCAGCAGCCGCCCGCGATATTCAGAAAACCACTTTCCGCGAAATCGCCGAGGTATTGCGCCATGTCGTCTGGTTTCAAATCAAAACCCGTCGCCGAAAGCGGATTCGGAAGGCCGGCATTCGGATAGCAGGAAATCGCGGCGCTCGCCTTGGACGCCAGTTCTTCGAGATGCGGTCGCATGAGATCCGGGCCGAGCGAGCAATTCAGCCCGATCGACAGCGGCTTCACATGCTTCACCGCAGTCCACAATGCCTCGACCGTCTGCGCCGAAATCATCGTCTCTCCACCGCGCCCGACCGCCGCGGAGATCATGACTGGAAGCTGCACGCCGTCTTTTTCAAAAACCTCCTGCACCGCGACGAGCGCCGCCTTGGCATTCAGCGAATCGAAAATCGTCTCCACCAAAATCGCATCCGACCCGCCCGCGATCAGCCCGCGAATGTGCTGAATGTAGGCTGTCTTCACCTGATCGAACGTGCAGACGCGAAAACCGGGATCATCGGCATCCGGTGAATTGCTCAACGACACCTGCATCGGTCCCACCGCGCCCGCGACGAAACGCTGCCGCCCCGTCGCATTTCCCACACGATCCGCCCATTCGCGGCACTGCCGCGCCGAGGTCTCGCTCATTTCCCACGAGAGATCGCTCAAAAATGGGTCCTCGATGATTTTCTGGAAAAACTCCGGGTCCTTTCGTCCGCCATGCTCGCGCGGGTCTTCGACAAAAAAGTCGCTCAAAGCGATCGAGGTCACGCCAAACGTATTCGTCTCGATAATGTCCGCGCCCGCTTCTAGAAAGCGCCGGTGGATGTCGCAAATCATCTTCGGTTGTGTGAGCGAAAAAAAGTCGCCGCAATTCAGAATATCCTTCTTCACATCCTTAAACCGCTCCCCGCGCACATCCGCCTCCGTCATCCCATACGTGCGAATGGTCGTCCCCATCGCTCCGTCGATGATGGCGATGCGTTCGCGGAGCAGTTTCTCGAGCGGATGGAGCGTGGACATAAGCGTCCGAAAATAAACGCACGCCCTGTGCCGGTCGCAAGGAACAAATTATCCCATCATGATGGGACGATGGGTTCATTTGAACCTCAGCTTTTCAGCTCGGCCAGACACAAGAATGGCTGCAAGGGCGCTGACTCAGCGACGGTGGGTGCCAGGAAAGGAAGAGCTGGCCTGCGGGCTGCTACTGAAGAAGGCATGTTACTTTTCCTGCCTCTCAAGATGTTGATGCTCTTCGTGCCCGGCATTGGTCGGACGGAAGATTAGGCGTTTGCGCTAGCCGACGCGATTGAGCATCCGGCCTGCGAACCAGGCTTCGATATTCTCGACCGTGCATTGATTCCGCCGCAGGACGGCTTCCTCGCTGTTGAAGGCGACGTGCGGGGTGAAGACGACGTTTTTCCTCTGGAGGACGGCGTCGGAGAGCATGAGTTCTTCGAGTTCGCGGACGCGCTCGGCGTCGGGCGCTTCTCCGGCGAGGGCGTCGGAGCGGAGGTTTTTGATGATGTCGTCGGTGATGATGTGCGCAGCGGTGTCGCGGAGGACGCGCTCGTCCTGGAGCACATCAAGGCCAGCCCCGCCGATGATGCCCGAGTCGAGCGCTTCGCGGAGCGCGGCAGTGTCGATGAGCGCGCCGCGGGCGGTGTTGATGACGATGGCGCCGGGTTTGCAGCGGGCGAAGGTGTCGCGATTCAGCAGGTGATAGGTGCGCGAGGACAGCGAGGCGTGCAGCGAGATGACGTCGGATTGCGCGAGGAGTTCATCGAGCGTCACGAAGTCGAATTGCAGGGTGCGCGCGATGTCCTCCGGCGTCTCCACGTCGTGCGCGATCACTTTCATCTGAAATGCGTGGGCGAGCGACGCGACGCGCTGGCCGATGTGGCCCATGCCGATGATGCCGATGGTGCGTCCGCAGAGATCGAACGCGCGGGTTTCCTCGTATGAAAATCGCGTTGGCGCTTTGGCCGCGGCCATCACTTCGCGGAGGCGGCGCGAGAGCGCGAGGATGAGGGCGAAGGTGTGCTCGGCGACGCTCGTTTCGCTGTAGTTGCTGATGTTCGCGACCGCGATGTCCCGGGCTTTGAGGGCCGTGAGGTCGAGATGGTCGGTTGAGTTTGAGCGGGTGCAGATGAGCTTCAGTCGTGGATGACTGGCCGCAAATGCCTCGTCGATTTTGTCGGTCAGGAACACGCAGACCACTTCCGCATCGTCGCCCACATCGGCGAGGGTGCCGACGAACGCGATCCCGCGATCGGGCAGCGCCTGCTCGAAGAACTCGCGTTCGCCGTCTTCGGTCTCGACAAAATAAATGCTCACGCGCGGCGAACCTATGGACCACGAGTGGCGAAACCAACTGAATCTTGCGCGATTGTTTCCGGTATTTGGCTTGCGCGCGTTTCTCGCGTGAACATCGCCGCGGCTTCAGCGAAGTTCGGCGCTGCCATGTCAGCTCCTGCTCCAACCAAGGAAACGCGCCGCTGGTTTCCACGCTTCACTTCCCGCGAAGTGGAAATCCACGACCACGATCACGATCACGCCGACCACCACCACGAGGGCGAGTGGAAAACGCAGCTCATCGCCAGCGCCGTGTGCGCGGTGCTGGGTTTGCTCGCGGCGTATGCCGCCGGGCCGTCCGCGGCTCTGCCCTTTTTCCTCGCGGCGTATCTCGCGGGCGCTTGGTACACGGCGCAGGAGACTTGGGAAAAGCTACGCGAGGGCGAGATCGACGTGCATTTTCTCATGCTCGCTGTGGCAGTCGGCGCGGCGGCGATCGGGAAATGGGGCGAGGGCACGATGCTGCTGTTCCTGTTTTCCTTTTCCGGCGCGCTCGAGCATTTCGCGATGGAGCGCACGCAAAAGGAGATCAGCTCGCTGTTCGACTCCGCGCCGAAGACTGCGATCGTGCTGGATGAAAACGGTGTCGAACGCATCGCGCCGGTGGATGAATTGACGACGGGCCTGCGGCTCTCGGTGAAGCCGGGCACGCTGTTCCCGGTCGATGGCGAAATCGTGAAAGGCGACACGACCGCCGATGAATCGAATCTGACTGGCGAAGCGACGCCGGTGGAGAAACAGCCGGGCGATTCCGTGCTCGCGGGCACGCTGAATCAGGGTGGGCTCGTGGAGGTAATCGTCTCGCGGCCGGCGCAGGAAAGCGCGCTGCAAAAAATCATCCGCCTCATCCAAAGTGCGCAGCGCAACAAAGCGCCCGCGCAACGTTTCACCGACAAATTCGGCAGCCGCTACACCATCGCGATTCTCGTGCTGACGCTGGTGATGTTCTTCGTCTGGTGGCTCGCGATGAACCACGCGCCGTTCGTTTCCACTGCCACGGCGCCAAGCGCATTTTACCACGCGATGACGCTGCTCGTCGTCGCCTCGCCGTGCGCGCTCGTGCTCTCGATTCCGTCCGCGATCCTCGCGGCGATCGCGTGGGGCGCGAAGCGCGGCATCCTCTTCCGCGGCGGTGCGGCAGTGGAGGAACTGGGCGAGATCCAACTCGTCGCGATGGATAAAACGGGCACGCTCACGAGCGGCGATTTGCGGGTCGAGAAAGTGGAAAGCTTTCCTTCGGGGCAGGAGGAAAAAGTGTTGCGCCTCGCCTATTCGCTCGACCGCCATTCCACGCATCCGCTCGCCCGCGCGATCGTGCGCCACGCAAAAAAGCGCGGCGTCGTGGCGGAGGAAACCACGGGCTTCGAGCAGACGCCGGGGATGGGAATCCGCGCGCACATTGGCACCGTGGAAGTGCGGCTCGGACGCCGCACCTGGTTGCAGGACAATGCGCGCGCGACTTGCGCCGCCGTGGTGATGCCCGAGCGGATCGGCGTTTCCGAAGTCTGGCTCGCGGCGGGCGATCTCTACGGGCGGGTGTTGCTGCGCGACGATGTGCGGCCCGAATCGCGCGGGCTGATCGAGGCGCTGCATGCGCGCGGCTTAAAAACGATGGTGCTCACTGGCGACCGCCAGAGCGCGGCGGATCATCTCCGAACCGAACTCGGCCTCGACGACGTGCGCGGTGAATTGAAGCCGGATCAAAAGCTCGCGATCATCGAAGGCCTCAGCAAAGACGGCATCAAAGCTGCGATGATCGGCGACGGCGTCAACGACGCCCCGAGTCTCGCTGCCGCGCATGTCGGCGTGGCGATGGGTGCGCGCGGCAGCGACGCCGCGCTGGAGCAGGCCGAGGTCGTGCTGATGAACGACCGCCTCGAAAACTTCCTCGCCGCCTACGAACTCAGCCGCCGCGCCCGCCGCATCATCCAGCAAAATCTCACGATCTCACTCGGCGTCATCGTCGTGCTGGTGGCCTGCGCGTTGTTTGAAAAAATCCCGCTGACCGTCGGCGTCTTTGGTCATGAAGGCAGCACGCTCGTCGTCGTGCTGAACAGCCTGCGGCTGCTTTTCATGAAACCGGGCAAGTGATGCGCGTGGCTGCAATTCCGGGTAGCACGCTCGTCCCGAGCGTTGGTCTTCGCGTCCCGCGGAGACGAACTTCCTTCACGCGCTGCCGCAGTTTTGTTCACAAAATCTGTTCCGACACTTTTGCAAAGTCCATTTCGGCGGGACGCCGAAACCAACGCTCGAGACGAGCGTGTTACCCGGAATCCGCGGCGCGCGCGTAACATGAAACTCTTCCACGCCGCCGACATTCACCTCGGTCGCCGTCGCCTGGATGGCCGGCTTCCCGACTCGGATTTCGCCGATGCTTTCGAGCACATCGCCCGCGCTGCGATTGAGGGGAAGGCCGATGTCTTCCTCCTCGCGGGTGATCTTTTTGACCGCGCGCAAGTCGAGCCGCCGCACCTTCGCCAGGCGCAGGCGACCTTGGAGCGTCTGCGCGCAGCGGGCATTCCGGTTATCCCGATCGAGGGAAATCACGACAAAGCATCGCTGCATTTCAGCGAAGCGACGTGGCTCGATTTTCTCGCGGACGACGGCCTGCTTCGCCTGCTGAAGCCGCGGTTCGATGCGAGCGGCGCGATTCTCGACGGTGCGATTTGCGACCTCGGCGGCGTGCGTTTTGTCGGCGCGGGTTATCTCGGCGCGGCGACTCCGGCGAAGGTACGGCAGATTCTCGAACGGCTCGAAGCGGGGCGCGATCATGTGCTGCTGCTGCACGCGGGCCCGGATTATTTTGTCGTCGAAGGCGGGGGATTTACGGCGGAGGATTTACGCGGCGTTCGCGAGAGCGAGCTCTACTTGCGGTTTCCCATCCCTCATCGTCACGAACTCCACCGCCGCTATTGCAAAACTTCACTCGCACCCAAACTCTTCTTAACTGTTGATATCGCTGTGGGACCCTATGTTTTATGGAATACTCCTCCTAGTTATTTGTACGGTAGGTCTGTTCGGTGGTAGTCGTGCCGGCTGTGACATCTGCGGCACTGACTTTAAGCGGACGATTTATACTTGGAATATTCGAGGCCGGAAGGCGCGGTTATGTCCGACCTGTAGTGGCAAGCTGGACCGCAAAAGGAGTAAACTTGCATTTAGCCCCGGTTCAGATGTTGAGGTTCCACTAATCCCGGAACGCAATCCTGATAGGCGAGGACTAGTCATTTCCATGCTCGTTTTACTGGGTATTGGGTTCTTCATCTGGTCGTCGAAGCAAAAAAATAACGGTAGAGACACTCGAGGCACACTCGTAACCAATGCGCCATCAGAGGGGCATACACCGTCCGCGATCTCGGTATCTCCGGCGCTTCCGAGCGAAATCTCGCTTACAACACCGATTAGAATTCCCGTTACGATCAACGGCAATCCGTCCGGCACAATCACTCTTCAGGCGGGTACGCGAGTCAAACTCGTGTCAGTGCGCAATGGTGCAGTTGTCATTCGCTACGTTGATTCCGTGGCGACCGTGCCTTTGACATCGACGGACCTTCACTTGCCCACCCGTTAAACTACTCGAAGCTTAGCAAGGGTTACATTTGTCCAAGAACGAGGCCGAATTCAGTTCAACGACGGGAGTTCTTCCTCCCCATCGTATGCTTTTTCCAGCAATGGCGTAGGGACACTCTTGTTCGTTTTTACGCCAAGTCGTTTCAACTCCTCTGTTTGCCGCACCAAGTTCCCCTTGCCCTGCGAAAGTTTTTTCATCGCGTCGTCGTATTGCTTTTGGCTCGCACCGAGCGAATCGCCGAGGCTTTCTAAATCGTGGATGAAGCCGCAGAATTTATCGTAGAGCGCGCCACCTCGCTGAGCGATATCTGCCGCATTTTTCTGCTGATCCGCTAGTCGCCAGACGGATCTCACGGTGCGCAACGTTGCGAGCAGCGTCGAATTTGTGATAAGTACAACATTCCTATCTAGCGCCTCGTTGAAGAGATCAGGCTCGTGCGCAACGGCGGCGAAGAAAGCCGCTTCGAGCGGCACATACATGAGTACGAAATCAGGTGAACTGATGCCGTAAAGGTCCTGATAGCGCTTCCCCGCGAGGTCTTTTACGTGCTTACGGATGCTGTCGATATGTTTCTGCAATTGAAAGGTGCGCACGGTGTCGTCCTCTGTGTTGATGTACGCTTCGTAATTCGTGAGCGAAACTTTTGAGTCGATGATAAGGTGCTGGCGGTCGGGCAGATTCACGATCACGTCGAGGAAGCGCCGTTGCTCTGCATCGCCGTCGATGCCGGATTGCTGGCGTTCATAGTGAACGCCAAGTTGCAGGCCGGATTTTTCGAGGATTTGGTCAAGCCGTTGCTCGCCCCAATTACCAAGAACCTTCACGTCACCTTTGAGTGCCCGGGCGAGGTTCGCGGCTTCAGTGCTGATTCGGGAAATCTGGTCTTTGAGGACGGCATTCTGCTTCCCGGATTCGGAGTGCGTTTCCTCAAGTCGTGATTTGAAGTCTTTCAGGTTCTCGCGGAGGGGATCGAGAATCTTTGCGAGGCCTTCGCTACTCTGTTCTTTGAAATGATTCGCGTTTTCAACAAGCAGACGATTGGAAATCAACTCGAATTCCTTGCTGAAGGCTTCTTGCATATTCTGCCGTTGGCCTTGTTCCAGTGCGAGCTTCTCGTCGAGCGATTCGACGCGGGCGGTGAGATGACTTTTTTCTTTTTCGGCAGTCAGAACTTGTTCGCTCAATGCGGCGGCTGTCGCTCTTGCTTGCTGCGCGTCGTCACGGAGTTGCGCGAGAGATTTTTCAACCTCACCTAATCGAGCCTCCGCTGCGGCGCGTGAAGATTTTTCCTCTGAAAGTTGCGCGCGTGCCTCAGCCAATTGCGATTCCGAGATCACGCGCGCCTCCTGTGCGTCGTTCAGTGCCTGTTTATCCTCCGCGCGTTGTTCCTGCGCAGAACTCTCCACCGCCTGCAGCGTTGCTTGTGTTGAGGCGAGCGACGCTTGAACTGTGGCGAAGTCTAGCTGTGCTTGTGTAAGCGCCGCCTCACGCACCGCAAGCTGCTGGCGTAATTCATCGGTGAGCGGCTGCAGGTCCACACCCGTCGCCGTGGCAGCTTTACGTTGGCCGAACAGCCAGCCAATGACCCCGCCAAGGAGAACTCCAATCACGAGACCAACAAGAACATTTAGCATGTCCGTAAAATGCTGGATGCGGGCTACGCGGCAAGACCATAACCCCAGAAGAACAATCTCGAATCCGCGCGGCGGTTTGGCGGTAGTGGACAAAGCGCGTCGTACCTTTCCCGCCTTTGAGCCCGGGCGGCGGGCGCGTCGCGATGCTCTCCGGCGGCGAGCAGACCAAACTCGCGCTGGCGATGATTCGGGAGTTTTGCGCGCTGCGCTTCTGCATTTTCGATGAACCGACTTACGGCGTCGATGCCGACAGTCGCGAAAAACTCGCGGACGCGATCGTGGATGTGCGGAATGTCAGCGGCTTCGATCAACTGCTGCTGGTGTCGCACGACGACGCCTTCGACGGAAAAATCGAGCACGTTGTCTGCGTGAAAAAGAACGCGGCGACGGGAACGGCGGTGGAGATTTCAGGCTGAAAAACAGGAGCCCGGCGCCGCTAGCGACACCGGGCTCGTGAGTTTTTCTGGCGTGCCCCGGAGTTAGAACTTCACGCTGAGATCCACTTGGAGGAGCTGGGCTCCGTTGGCGTCGCCGATGCTGTTACCGCCGGTGACTTCCCCGCCGGTCAGCGATTCGCGAATATTCCATGCGTGGGAGTAGGTAACCGAGCCGATGGCGAAGTCGGTGAAGTTATAGGAAACGCTGGCTTCGGCACCGCGTGTGTTCAACTCGCCGCTGCCGAAATCCCCGTCGTTGATATTGGGATCGACTGCGCCGAGGCCAGTCTGACGCCAGTTGGCAAGGAAGGACCAGTCTCCCGCCTTCTTGTTTTCGCCAACTTGAAAGCCGATGAGATACGCGAAGTCATCTTCCGTGCTGTGCTGGGGATTCCCGACAGTATTTGCGAGGCCGTAGATGTCCTGCACGCGCGCGCCACCGTCGATGTTATAGCTAAAGTCCCAGTAGATTTTCGTCTTCAAGCCGCCGGCCTTGAAGCTGATGTCGCCGGGTGCCAGCAGCAGGTTGAGATTCCGCGTCGCGCCGGAAACGAACCCATTGTCCGTGAAGGAATTGGTATTCGTCAAACCGCTAAGCGAGCCATTGATGTAAGTCAGCCAGCCAGGCGCGACCGTTACTTTCGTCCCGCCGAATTTATAGCTGCCGATCAACTGCGTCTGGAAGAGATAGGCATCGGTCGAGGAGTCATTGTCCGGGCCGTTCGACTCGGTATTGTTTTCGAAGAGAAACTGGCCGGCGACCAGGGAAAGTTCCCACGGCAGTTCCGCCGGGGCGACTTCCTTCATGCTTTTGCCGTCCTTCGAGTAACCGCCGCCACCACCGCTGGATTCGCCGCCGGCCAGCTTGTGAAAGGCGATGACTTCCGCCACGCCCGTCGGATTGATGTCCGGATCCCAGGTCAGCTCCGTGGTGTAAAACGGGTTATTAAACTTGCCGCCAGTTATTGTGAACCAATCGGTGGGTTTCCAGCCCATAAAAGCTTTGCTGATGAAAATGTCGTAGTCGTCGAAGCCGTTTTCAAAGGCCTGGTTGGGACTGTCCGACTGGTTGTTGGTCTGGAGTTCCACGCCGCCGAAGACGTGTTCGCCGAGCTTGAAGTCCGCATTCAGCCGGAGGCGGTAGCGCCAGCGGGAGGACTGCGAGACATTCGAGCCGCCGCCGTTTTGCGGGAGCAACTGCGCGTCCTTGTCCTCGTATTGATAACGCAGGCGCAGGTCGCCGTAGATTTTCAACTCGGAGACGGGGGAGCTGAGCTTGATTTTCGACGCTGACTCGTTCTGGCCGTGCGCGAGTTCTTCTCGCACCGAGGCGGCTTCCTTGGCGGAGAGGATGCCTTTGCGCTGAAGGATGTCGATCAGCGCAGAATCCTGCGCGGAAGCGACGGAGGCAGCACTAGCCGTGAGGCCGAGAGCAGCGACATACTTTAACATGGGGATTTTCATGGTTTTTTGGTTGGTTGAGGGAGCGGGAAGGGGTTGAGATTGCCGTCTCCCGCCAGACGACGGCGCCAGAATGCGAAAAATGTGTGATGCGTAAATGTCAAAATGTTGATATTTCCGTGATCCCGCATCCAGCAAGACATCGGCAAGTCGCGGCGCGTGCGCATTCCGGCATTTTTCAGCGTGTCCGTAGATTCGCAAAAAATGACGGCATTGTCAGCCTCATCGCGCGCCCGACGCCATCTGTTTCGTCTTTCTGACCGCGACATGATTCAGTCAGCGGATCAAGCTCCAGCCAAAGACTCAATGCGTGTCCTCCTTGCCGAAGATGAAAAGAAGATCGCCCTGCATATTCGCGCGGCTTTGCGTGAGCAGGGTTTCACCGTCGATCTCGTTCATCGTGGCGATGAGGCGCTGGAAGCCGCGCTGCGCACGCCTTACGACGCGCTCGTGCTCGATGTGATGATGCCGGGCCGCGACGGTTTAAGCATCCTCCGCATCCTGCGGGAAAAGCGCGTGGCCACTCCGGTGTTGATCGTGACGGCGCGCGGCGAAGTCTCTGAGCGCGTCGAGGGGCTGATGCTCGGGGCGGACGATTATCTTTCAAAGCCGTTTGCGATGAATGAGCTGGTCGCGCGCGTCGTCGCGCTGACCCGCCGCGGCAGCAGCCAGGGCCTCACGCTTTTGCAGGTCGAGGATCTTACGATGAATCTCACCACGCGCGAGGTGCGGCGCGCGGGGCAGAAGATCGAGCTGCCCCTGCGCGAATTCGCGCTCCCCGAGTATCGCCTGCGTTCGCCGTGGCGCATGCTTTCAAAAACTCAGCTCATCGAAAACGTGTGGGAGTGGCACTTCGATACCGGCACGAATGTCGTCGAGGTTTACCTCCAGCGCCTTCGCAGAAAGGTGGACGATGGCCACTGCGGAATGGCTGGCGGGGCGATGAAACGCAATTCCGCCTTTCGTGCATCATCGGTCGCGGGATAGCCTCCCCCATGCTCAAAAGCGCAGCCCATCTCGACCGCATCCTCGCCGCCCTCGGCAGCCTCCAGTATTACCTGAAGCTCAACTCCGCGCAGGGCTTCATCTCCCCCGCCGCGCACCTTGAGGACTTCTGCATCCCGCTGCTCGACGCGGTGTACGGATACAGCCTCACCAACGCCAACGCCGCCAAATCCAACACCCCGGCCATTGACCTCATTGATGACAATGAGCGGCTCGGCATCCAAGTCACCATCAACGACAAGGCCACAAAGATCAGCGATACCTACAAGACAGCCGCAGACCTGAAGCACAACCTCGGCGCGGAGATCGGCAAGCTGCTCATTTTCTTCTTTACCGCCAAAGCACCCAAGACTCCCGCCGGCGTCAAAGCAGTTCCCGGCATCACCATCGAACTGCTCGACCTCACCGACCTCATCACCGAAATCCGCAGCTTCCCGCCGGAGAAGCAGGAGCAAATCGCCGCGCTGCTCGACCACGAACTATCCTCGGGGCCGTCGGCAAGATACATCATCAACGCGACGAACGTGACGGTGATTCCCGGACGCATCGAGACGCTCACCATCCACAACCACTGAAAAATAGCCGTGGGTGAGGAACGAGCCCACGGAACTGACCCGAGCGGGAAGCGCCCAGTGTAGGCGAGATTTGCAATCTCGCTTCGTTGGCACACGAGATTTGCAATCTCGCTTGGCAGGCGTCGTTCTCACCGAAAACGTGCAGGATTCCGAACTGCCGCATCGCCAAGCGAGATTGCAAATCTCGCCTACGTTATGCCCGCTTGCGCGGGCGATCCTGCCGCTTGCACCACGTTCGACAAACCGCATTTTCCCCGCAGGCTTGCGAAGCCGCCCACCGCCCGCGATACACAGCCGCAGCCCATGGCATCCAAACGCGCAAAGAGCATCCAGATCATCGAGCAGGCAGGCTCCGTCACCATCGTCAATGGCGCGGGCAAGACGGGCAACCTCAGCCCTTACCTCCAGCGTGTCACAAATGATTGCGAGCGTATCGAGCTGGAGCAGTTCGGCAGCCTTGTTCCCAAGAGCGTCAAACTCATCCCACTCGCGAAAGTCTATGTCTCGCTCGACACTCAGGAGTGGGAGCGCGAGGAAGTGGATGAACCGCAAAAGCAACAGCCGCGCGAGTTGCTCCCTGCGCTCGATGTTCTCGGGCGCGAGCCGCGTCTGGTCATCCTCGGCGACCCCGGCTCGGGGAAATCCACCTTTTTCCGCTACGTCGCCCACTGCCTCGCTTGCGCACGCTTGGGGAATGAAGAGGCGAGCGTGAAGAAGTGGCCTGCGTCCCTGCACAAGTGCCTCCCATTTTCCGTCGAGTTGAAATGGTTCGCTGACTGGATGGCGAAAAAGAACATCAAGCGGGCGGACGAAAGCCACCTGTGGGAATACCTCAAGACCGAGGTGCTCAAGAGCTACGAGGACGCATGGGAGCCGCTTGGCGATGTGCTCAATGACCGCACCTTCGCGGGCCGCATCGTCTTTTTCCTCGATGGGCTGGACGAAGTGTATAGCGACGACCACCGCGAGCTCGTCATCGGCGCCATCAATGAATTCTCCAAGAGCGGACGCGGGGCCTGCCGCATTGCCGTGACGTGTCGCGAGGCCACCTACGCCCAAACGGAATGGCGACTTGATGCCAAATTTCACGTCACCCGGCTCGCCAGCCTCTCGGACGGCACCGAGTCCCAGCGCAAGTCCAACCAAGTGCAGGAGTTCGTCGAAGCATGGTTCTCCGTCATCGGGCAGCCCGCTTTGGCGAAGGAAATCCTCGCTTCTTTTGGCAAGCAGCCCCGCCTGCGGGAACTCGCGTGCAATCCGATGAACCTCACCAATATCGTCCTCCTCCGCGCCGGGGGCACGCCGCTGCCCGAAAACCGCGCCGAGCTATGGAGAGCCGTCATCCACCAGCTCCTCTTCCAGCGCGACCGTGCAAAGGACAAAGCCCACCTCAAGAGCCCGCTCGATGCCGTGCTCGACCGGCTGCACTGTAGCGAGGCGGATTTGCACCACTCGCTCGGCAGGATGTTTTTCGATGCGCACCAGCATCACCCGCCGGATGCCCCGCCTACCATGCTCTCGCGCAGCGCGCTTCACGAGATGGCCAAGCGCCTGCGCGACGATACACCGTGGGCGGATGAGCTGGTGGAGAATTTCACCCAGCGCCCCGGCCTTCTCCGCAGCCGCGCGCGGGACCGATATTGCTGCCCGCACCTCAGCTTTCAGGAATGGCTCGCCGCGTGGCACCTCGCCGGGCAGCCCCGCTGTGTGGACGAAATGTCCCGGCTGCTTGGCACGACGGAGTTTCGGCAGCAGTGGCGCGAAGTCGCAAAGTGGCTTGCCGAGCAGTGGGTGCATATTTTGGGAAGACCGGACCTCGTGCTCGCTCTCGCAAAGGCGCTCTGCAATGGCGACCCGGCGGCGATGTCCCCTTGCGACATCGCCCGCGCAAAGCTCGCCTCCGAGATTCTCGGCGAGCTGGGGAAGGAGAAAATCGCGGCGCGTCCGCTGGGTTGCGAGTTGCTTGCAGCGGTCCGCCCGGTGCTTGCTTCGCTGCTCACCACGGAGCGGCTGGAGGCTCGCGACCGCGCCGCTGCGGGCATGGTGCTCGGGCAGCTTGGCGACCTGCGCGAGGGCGTCGGCTGCGGCGAAAAGGGCGTGCCCGTTTTCAAATGGAGCGCGGAGTTTCCAGCGGGCGACTTCACCCTCGGCGAGGGCAAAAAGAAGCGCCGCATCCTCGACGCCTACCGCATGAGTATTTACCCCGTCACCGTCCAGCAGTTCGCCGCTTTTCTCGCGGCGGGCTATCGCGAGGCCGGGCCGAAGGACTACGAGCAGGCGGAGTTTCAGACGCCGAACCATCCCCGCGTCGGCGTCTCGTGGTACGAGGCTACCGCGTTTTGCGCGTGGGTCTCCGCACAAACGAAGAACGCAATCCGCCTGCCCACCGAGGCTGAGTGGGAGCGGGCGGCGGCGGGTGATGGGAAAAAGGGGCGTGAGTTTGCGTGGAGCGATGCGAAGGACGACGGGCTTTCCATACGCTGCAATATGGGCGGCACTGGCATCGGGCACCCGTCGGCGGTGGGCATATTCCCCACGGGCAACACGCCCGAGGGCATCGCCGATATGACGGGCAATGTGTGGGAGTGGTGCGCCAGCCGTTACAACGACGACTCCGAAGATGCCAGCAAGCCGGTCGCCGAAATTAAGAGCGACCAGTCCGGCGTGGTTCGTGGCGGGTCGTGGGGCTACGGCTATCCCGACTATCTCCGCGCTTCGTTTCGCACCTTCTATCCTCCCGGCTACCGTTACGACTTTATCGGTTTTCGGGTGGTGGTGGTGGGTGCGGCGTGCTAGCGCTGGGTGTCTTTTTATCCTTTGTTCCTTTTACACTCTTACCCTTTTAGAAAGGGCGTGGCTTGGCGAATGGCATGGAAAGCAGCCTGCGCAGCTGGAAAATTTTTTGCGGAAAAAAACGACTGTTCTACCCGCTGGAATACACCTTTCGCAGCCCCTCGGTGTTCCCTTCTTTGCTGAATTGGTACCATGCAAAGACCGTCTGCGTCACCCGCTGGTAGTCGCGGGCAAGCACCAGCCTGTGCTTGCGCTGCTCAAAGCGCCGCTTCGTCGCCCCGAGCACGCGGGGGCGCAACCCAGGCAGAAAGCGGAAGCCGCAAAACGGCACACCTTCCCTCGTTGCGAGCAGCCGCGATTTTGGCTCCGCCAAAAGCAGATGCACTTTCGCCAATTCTGCGACGACGGCGTGTTTCAGCGCCCCGAGCGCCGCACGGTCGTCGGCAAAGATGAGGAAATCATCCGTGTACCGCACCATCGCGCCACACTGCCACTGCTCGGTGATGATGTGGTCCAGCCCATCGAGGTAAAGATTTCCCCAAAGCTGTGAGGTGAGATTGCCGATGGGCAGGCCGCATGGCCGCGCCGCGCCTTCCGTGCGGTAGCTGGAGATGATCCTCCCGAGCAGCCCACGCACCGCGGGGCAGCGCACCTTTGGCGCCAGCAGCCCGAGCAGCGTCTCGTGGTCGATGCTGGGGAAGAACTTCCGCACATCGCATTTCAGCACGAAGCGATACTGGTTCACCAGCTTGCGGCAGCATTCGCGGGCGGCAGTCGTGCCCTTGCCGAGCTGGCAGGAAAAGCTGCGCGCGATGAACTGCCGCTCCATCACCGGGGCGAGGAGATTGCAGAGGGCGTGATGCACCACGCGGTCGCGAAACGGCGCAGCGGCGATCATCCGGCGCTTGGGCTCCCGAATCTCGAAGAAATGATACGGCCCCGGTCGGTAGCTGCCGGAGCGCAGTTCCTCGCGCAGGGCGGCCAGCTCCGTCTCCCGGCGCATCCACCACGCCTCCACATCCGGGCGGCGGCGTTTGCCCCGGCGGGCCTTGTCGGCGGCGGTGAAAAGGTTTTCCCACGAAGCGACGGCTTCCATCGTGCAGATACGGGATTGCTGGCGTGGTGTCATCGGGCTGCTTGTGTGTGCAGATGCCACTACCGGAACATCCGCCACTTTACACCGCCCTTTGCGACCTCATCGCTTGGACGCTCCAGCGCACCGCCAGCATCCCCAAGAGCCACCGCTTCACCTTTGGCCAGCGCATCGAGAATCTCTCGCTCGATGCGCTCATGCTCTGCATCCGCGCGACCTACGCTGCGCGGGGGAAAAAGGCGGCGTTTCTGGATGAACTGAATCTTTTTCTGGAGCAGCTGCGCGTGCTCTGGCGGCTCGTCCACGGGCAGGCTTGGGTGAGCCAGCAGCAGCTCGTCTTCATCATCGGAAAGATCGACGAGGCCGGGCGGATGACGGGCGGCTGGCTGCGGCAGCTATCGAAGTGAAAAAGTTGCAGGCGGTGGCTTTCATCGCCGCCCGGAGGCGGCACTACCGGCCACGGCCTGCGCCGCGTATTTTCCCCGCGTCTTTGCGGCACTCGCGGCACCACCCTTTCATCCTTCCGGGCTGGCGCGGGGCGTGGCAGGTGGGGTTAGGCTGGGCATCTTGGCACGGGCCGCGCAGAGCGTCCGCCCCACGCGGCATCTCGCCGGTTTCTGTTTTAGCATTTGCGCCGCCTTGCGCGCCGCACCCACCACCACCACCCGAAAACCGATATTGTTGTTACGGTTGCCGGGATGATTGTTGTTGCGATACGAAGCGCGGAGATTGTCGGGATTGTTGTTGCCCCACGACCCGCCACGAACCACGCCGGTGCGGCCCCATCCGCTCACTTCCAGCCGGCATCCCCCGAAAGGAACACCGACCGAAATCTTCAAAAAAATTTCCCTGCTGCGCAGACTGCTTTCCATGCCATTTGCAAAGCCACGCCCTTTCTAAAAGGGTAAGAGTGTAAAAGAACTAAAGGGTAAACAAGACACCCAGCACTAGCACGCCGCACCCACCACCACCACCCGAAAACCGAAATCGACGACACGGTTGCCGGGAAGACCGTCGAAGCGACACGAAGCGCGGAAGATTGACGGGAGAGCTGAGGCCCCACGACCCGCCACGAACCACGCCGGCCTTGTCGCTCTCGGGGTTCTCATCCGGCTGGTAGTCGCGGTAGTTGTCGGTCCAGCGCGTGGAGCACCACTCCCACACATTGCCCGCCATGTCCTCCGCGCCACACTCCGCTTTCCCAGCGGGGAAGAGCCCGACTGCGGAGGTGTGGCCGATGCCGACTTCATGCCAGTTTGCCTGGTCCTTGAGGGCTGCCTTGCCCCACGGATATTCCCGCGCATCGGTATGCCGGGCGGCGCGTTCCCACTGCGGCTCGCTGGGCAGAGCGATGCGGTCACTATCGCGCAAGCCGAGGGCGACGCGCTGCGTGTGCAGCCATGCGGCAAAGGCAGTGGCCTCGTACCACGAGACGCCGACGCGGGGATGGTTCGGCGTCTGGAAAATGCGGTCGAATCGCTCCGGGCCGGTGATGCGTTCCGCGCGCAGCCAGCGCCAGCCCGCCTTCGTCCACAGCGCCTCAGCCTCATACCCGCCCGCCGCCATAAACGCGGCATATTGCTCCACGGTGATGGGGTATCGCGAAATGCGGTAGTCCTCGCGGATGTCGAAAAGGATGCGCGGTTTTTCATCGTCGTAGGGGGCCGTGTCATTGCCCATCGGGAACTTTCCGGCAGCGACTTTGCACCACTCGATGGCCGGCAGCTCCAGTTTGGCGACGGTGGTGCAGCCCACGCCCGGACGGTCGTCGCCGAGGATGCCGATGCCAGCGGCGGCTAGGGCGCGCTGCTTCGCCGGGGCGGCGCTGTCGCGGATGCCGAGCAGCTTGGTGCGCAAGTCGGCGATGGTGCGCTTGGAAGTGGGGACATCTTCATCATCCCAAGTGGCGATGCGGGCATCGCGGGCAATCTCCGCAGCGAGCAGGTCGTCTCCTTTCGCCATGAGCGCGGCGATGAGGGCGAGTACGTGGTGCTGCATATTCTTCCGCGCATGGGCCTGCACGCCCGCCGCCCAGAGCACTGTCTTGCGGGCGTAGTCGCCCTGCTTTTCCAGCGTCTCGATGACGCGCTTGGGGAAAGTTTTCCCCTCCGCGAGCGCATCGTTCGTGAGGTGGCATCCGGCGAGAAATTCCTCGAAGCGGTAGTGAAACTCCAGCGCCTCGCTATCGCGGGATTGCAGGATGCCCGCGCGGTCGCGCAGCGCGGCGATGAGGGCGGCGCGGTCGTCGTCCGTCCACTTCGGGTCGAGGCGCAGGCGGTTTTCCAAGAGGTCTATATCGACGGGGAGCGACTTGCCGCCCTCGCGCTCCACGGTGGCGGTGCGCTCGCGGTGGAGGAAGGCGATCGTCTCCAGCCGGGAGCGGAGTTTCGCCGGGTCCGCGGCGATGGGGCGGGGCTGGGTGGGGTCGTCGGCTTTTCGCGAATCGCGGAGGATGCCATCCACGAGCTGGTCCATGAGCGCGGCCCCGGTATCCGGCAGGGGCTTTTCCAGCCGGTGAAGCTGGGCCATGACGGTGAGGAAAAAAGGATTGCCCGCCATGTCCTGCAAATCCTCGGAGGCGCGGATGGCTTTGCGCAGGGTGCGCTCGCATTGCTCCTGTTCGGCGTCGGTTTTCAGGAAGCCGCAGTCTTTGGATTCTTGGTACCAAGCCGCAATGAATCGCTGCTGGAGCGCATCCGAAAGAGGGATGAGCTGGTGCGGGTCGGGGAAGCCGGGAATGGGCATCCCGGTCTGCTCGTACGAGGCGATGCGGCAGGTGACGACGATGCGGGACTTTGCAAAGCCGCCCGTGGCAAACGAGCGGATAGCCTCGCGGATGACGGGGAGGCGGAGTTGAGGGACTTCATCGAGGCCATCGAAAAAGACCACGGCGGCCCCGCGCTGGAGCAAGTCTTCGAGGTGCTGCTCGGCGGCGGTGTGGCAGGCTTTGGCGAGTTGCGCCTTGAGCCATGCGAGGACTTCCGCCGCCGTGCCTTTTGCCTCCGGCGCAAGGTCGCGCTCGAAGTGGCGGAGGACGATGCGAAAGGGCACCGGGCCTTTTTCCTCCCCCGCCAGCCGCAGCGCGACGTGCTGGACGAAGGTGCTCTTCCCCGAGCCAGGCTCGCCGGTGAAGACGGCCTTCTTTGCGTCCGGGAGAAAGAGCGCGTCCCACGCGGAGAGCGCGCGGCTTCCCACCTCCTTGCCCTTGTCGCCCGGCAGGTGGCTGCTCGTCTCCAGCGCGACATACACGACATCCAGCCCCGGCGCCCGCTGCCCGCGCTCCGCCGCGATGTTCAAGCCGACGACGTTCACGTTCTTGCACTGCTCGGCGAGCGACTTGCAGTAGCCCGCAAAGACGGCGCGCAACGCTTCATCGGAAGGCGGCAAGGTGGGCACGGTGCCGTAGTAGTGGTTGTGCTGCGTGCCGACCCGCTCGTTGATCTGCACGTTCTTGCCGGTGGCTTTGGGTTGCGATTTCATGGGCTCGGCGGGAGCGTGACACCAACCGCGCGGAGAGGGCAAACACTTCACCCCGGAGCCGAAATGCGACAGCGCGAATCCTCCTCCTCGTCCTCGTCGCAGGAGCAGTAGGTTCACGGAGTTGAGAGTCGTCATTCATGGTGATGAGGAAAGCGGAAGCCGTTTGGCATTACTTTTTGGCGCAGGCGAGGAGGGTCATCCGCTCGCAATTCAACTCGGCGACCGGCATGACCATCGGGTGCCCTTTGCGCGGCGTGTTTGGGAATTGCGGGCCGGGACCGGCGAAGAGACTGGTCTTTTCCCTACGCGCAGGCGGTCGAAGAAAATAACTGCGCAGTAAGCATCGCACCACCGTTCGCGTTATCAGCGTCGCCCTATTTATCCACCCATGATTCCATCCGTATCCGAGATACACTCCGAATCCATGCGCGTCCTCCTCGCCGAAGATGAAAAGAAGATCGCCCTGCACATCCGCGCGGCTTTGCGCGAGCAGGGCTTCGCCGTGGACATGGTGCATCGCGGCGACGAGGCGCTGGAAGCCGCGTCGCAGACGCCGTACGATGCCATCGTTCTCGATGTGATGATGCCGGGCCGCGACGGCTTGAGCATCCTCCGCGTCCTGCGGGAAAAGCGCGTGGCCACGCCGGTGCTCATCGTGACGGCACGCGGCGAAGTCTCCGAGCGGGTCGAGGGGTTGATGCTCGGCGCGGACGATTATCTCGCGAAGCCATTCGCGATGAATGAGCTGGTCGCCCGCGTCGTCGCGCTGACCCGGCGCGGGAGCAGCCAGGGATTGACTCTCCTGCGCGTGGCGGATTTGACGATGAATCTCATCACCCGCGAAGTGCGGCGCGGCGCGGAAAAGATCGAACTGCCGCTGCGCGAATTCGCGCTGCTCGAATATCTGATGCGTTCGCCAGGGCGCGTGCTTTCCAAGACGCAGCTCATCGAAAACGTGTGGGAGTGGCACTTCGACACCGGCTCGAATGTGGTCGAAGTCTATATCAAGCGGCTGCGCAACAAGGTGGACGATGGCCACGCGGTGAAGCTCATCCACACCGTGCGCAGCGTCGGCTACGTGCTGAGAAAGGACGAATGAAACGGCTGCCCTTCCGCCGCCGCCTCACCGTCTGGTCCACGCTCGTCGCGGCGGTCTCCATCGTCATTTGCGGGGCAGGCGCGGCGTGGTTCGTCCACGAGCGCGAGGTGGCGGAAATCGACGCGGAGCTGCGCGCGGAGAGCGCGCACTTTTTCACCGAGCTGGAAAACCACGGCGGCGCGAAATTCGAGTGGCGAAAAATCGGGAGCGAGATGCGCGAGTGGCTGCCGCTGCGCAATCCACCGCGCTTCATGGAAATCCGAACCGGCGCGGAAGTGCGCTGGCGCTCGGCGAATCTCCCGGCGCCCGGCTTTGCCGCGGAGACCGCGGGCCTGCGCGATTTTCATCTCGGGAAAGAAGGGCTGCGGCTGCTCGCGGTGGAACAGGGCGGCGTCATTTTCGTCATCGCCGCCGATCTCGATCAGGCGATGGCGATGGCCGGCACGCTTGCGCTGGCCTTGCTTGCCGGGCTGCCGCTCGCGCTTGCCTTCGCGTGGTTTGGCGGACGCCGGCTCGCCGCGCTGGCCGTCGCGCCAGTCGAGGAAATGACCGCCGCGACCGAGCGCGTGACCGCCGAACATCTCGATCAGCGCGTGCCCGTGCCACCCGTCGCGGATGAAATCCAGCGCCACGCCCGCGTGCTGAATGCCACGCTCGACCGGCTCGAACTCAGTTACCAGCAGGCGCTGCGTTTCAGCGGGGACGCTTCGCACGAACTGAAGACGCCGCTCACCGTGCTCCGCTCCAGCATCGAGGCCGTGCTCGATTCGCCAACCCTCGGCGACGACGACCGCGCCGCGATCGGCAGCCTGCTGGAGCAGACCCGCCGCCTCACCAATATCACCACGAGCCTGCTGCTCCTCGCCCGCGCCGACGCCGGACGCCTCACGCTCGATCTCGCCGAGCACGACCTCGCCGCGCTCACCGAAGCCTGCGCCGAAGACGCGCGCATCGTCGCGGAGGAGCGCGGCGTGCGGGTCGATTGCGCGCTGCCGCCCGCCGCGACCGCGCGCGTGGACCCGCTCCGCTTTGCCCAAATCGCGAGCAACCTTTTGGACAACGCCGTGAAATACAACCGCGCCGATGGCGAGGTGCGCGTGTCGCTGGCCGACGGCGGCGCAGCATGGCGGCTCGCCATCGCCAACACCGGCGCGGGCATCGCCCCAGAGCATCGCGCGCGGCTCTTCGAGCGGTTCTTCCGCGCCGAGCACACCGCCGAGGAAAACGGCCAGGGTCTCGGCCTCAGCCTCGCCCGCGAACTCGCCCGGGCCCACGGCGGCGACATCGCGCTGGTGCGCAGCGAGGACGGTTGGACGGAGTTCGCCGTCACGCTGCCGAAGAACGGGACCAACGGAGCGCACTGAGCAGCGCAGCCTTTCCAAAGCATGAAACGCATCATCGCCATCGCCGCTCTTGGCTTCGCGTAAGGTGAGTATCAGGTGAGTTTTTGAGCGATGCGTTTTCCGCCGCCCATCCGATTTATCCATAGGTCACGTCCACACTATTGGTCCGTCCCTTTATCTTCTCACGTCCCTTTATCTTCCTTTATCTTCCGTGAGAATGGCAGGTGCAGGAATCAGCACTTTGTGATGACGGGCAAAAGGGAGTCTCGTCGGCAGAGCGCGCGGGCAAGTAGGGCCGGCGCCCCGCCGGCCAAAGTTCCGCGGGCGCCCCGCCCGCAGGACGTTCTGCGGGCGGGG
>JANNWY010000150.1:0-19632 GCA_031409335.1 Chthoniobacteraceae bacterium
AGCGGAGCCCCCTCGGCAGAACCACCCACAAAGCAGCTCCCGTATTGACCTCAATCCCCGAATCATCCACCACTCTCACACGCCACCCCGCCATAGCTTAATTGCTAGCCACTCTGGCCGGATTCCGGGGTCCACCTCACACCTCAAGGAATCCGAATGGCGTTGGAACCATCGTCACGATAATCTTTACCTCTTCCTCCTCAAAAACCTCCGCTCAGAACCCCTCTAAAGTTACTAAGACCCTCAACAAATAGATGGGCGACGGCTTTCTGGCGCGACGGAGCCGCTGCGCCTGCGGAAGTCTCCGCTGCGCTCATCGGGTTTCGCGATTTGCAAAGCTGCGCGCATCTTGCGTTTCGCATTGTGATTCATCGCGGCGTCGTGGCCGTCGGCGGAGCACCCACGCTCGGTGAGGAACGTCTGATGAGCGGAGACCTCGCGTTCGCCTTCCGCATCGAAAAGCTCGCCGGCTCGCTCGGGCTGCCGTTTCTCATCACTCCAGCCGCCGCCGCCGGCCTCGCGCCCCATCTTGTCATGGTGCCCGTTCCAGGGCGTCACGACATCAAGGGCTTTCCGCCGGTCGAAGGGCTGGCGACAATTCCGCTAGTTGACGATCCCGCAAGTTGAGAAGATTCGGTCGCAAGGTGTGATTCCAGATGGCCTAACGCTTGCGAGCTTGCGCAGCACCATTCCCGACGCGCTAAACTCTCGGCTTATGAGCGCTGACTTTGATCCCACTCTGATCGATCGCACCGTCGCGCTTGCGCGCGTCCTGCAACTGCGTGCGTCGGAGCTGCAGACGCCGCCCGAGCGCAGGCAGCAGGCGGAGCTGGATCGGATGCTGCAGACGCCCGGCGATCTCGCGACGCTGGTACAAATGACGGATCAATCGTTCCGCTCGAAGACGCCGGCGCGCACCGTCAATCAATTCACGCACATCCTCGATGTGCAGGGCATCCCGCGCTTTTTCAGTCCGCTCGATCGCGCGCTGCTTTTCGGATTCCAATCCTTCGGCGGATGGATGCCGGGGGTCGCGGTGCCCCTGGTGAAGGAGCGGATGCAGCAGGAAACGGCGAACGTCGTACTGCCAGCGGAGGCGGAAATGCTGACGCCACATTTGCGCTCACGGACGGAGGCCGGGCTGCGGATGAATGTGAATTTCCTCGGTGAGGCGCTGCTCAGTGAGGCGGAGGCGGAGCGGCGGCTCGCACGTTACCTCGAGGCGCTGGCGCTGCCGGAGATCGAGGTGATCTCGGTGAAAATCTCGACGCTGTATTCGCAAATCTCGCCACTCGCTCGCGAGGTGACGATCGACGTTTTGTATGCGCGGCTGGAGGTGCTTTATCGCGCGGCGGCGAGCGCGCGTTTCGTGCGTCCCGATGGCACGAGCGTCCCAAAATTCGTCTATCTCGACATGGAGGAATATCGCGACCTCCGGCTGACGGCGGAGACTTTCATGCGCACGCTCGACCGACCCGGACTGGACCGTGTGGAGGCCGGGATCGCTCTCCAGGCTTACATCCCGGACTCGGCCGCGATGCAGCGCACGATCAATGAATGGGCGCGGAAGCGGGTGGCGCGCGGCGGTGCGGCGGTGGTGATCCGGCTCGTGAAAGGGGCGAATATGGAGATGGAACGAGTCGAGGCGAGCCTGCGCGGGTAGCCGCAGGCGCCGTTCAAAACGAAGCGTGAGACCGACGCGAACTACAAGCGGATGCTCGTGGAGGCGATGAAGCCGGAGAACCTCGCGGCAGTGCGGATTGGCGTGGCTTCGCACAATCTTTTCGATGTGGCATTCGCGCTCATGCTGACGGCGGAAAACAAGGCGGATGATCGCGTGCAGTTTGAAATGCTGGAAGGCATGGCGAATCACCAGCGGCGCGCGATCGAGGCGGAAACGCGCAGCGTTCTCCTTTACGCACCCGCTTGTCTGAAGGCGGATTTCGTTCACGCGATCGGGTATCTGATCCGTCGTCTCGATGAGAACACGGGCGAGGAAAATTTCCTGCGCCACACGTTCAAGCTCGTCGTGGACAGCGACGACTGGCTCGCGCTGGAGCGCGGCTTTCGCGCGGCGTTCACCGCGGTGCCGGACGCTCCACGGCGAACGCAGGATCGTCTCACCACGCCCGCGCCCGCGCCACTTCCCGAGATGCAGTGGAATGAATTTCGCAACGAGCCCGACACGGATTTCACGCTGCCACAAAACGTGCATGGGCGGAACAACTCGCGGCGCGATGGCTGGCGCGCGTGGCGGACATTCCGCTGGTCGTCGATGGCGTCGAGATTCGCGACGGGCAAACACGGCGCGAGTGCCGAGATCCGTCGCGCCCCGGCGTTTCGCTTGGTTCGCGTTCCGAAGGCAACGACGAGGCCGTCGAGCGGGCCGTCGCGTGCGCGGTGCGCGACGAAGATGGCTGGCGTGCGATGTCCCTCGACGCCCGATCCGCGATTCTCGGGAAGGTCGCGGACGAACTCCGCCGCGCGCGCGCGGACCTGATCGGCGCTGCCCTCGCGAACGCAGGAAAGACGATCGGCGAGGCCGACCCGGAAGTTTCCGAGGCGGTCGCTTTCGTGGAATTCTACCGCGCCTCGGCCCGCCGCTGGACCGGATTGAAACAGGTGGCGACACGTGGCAAGGGCGTGATCGTGGTCGTGTCGCCGTGGAATTTTCCGATCGCAATTCCGTGCGGTGGAATCGCCGCCGCGCTCGCCGCGGGAAACACGGTGATCCTGAAACCCGCGTCCGACGCGGTGCTCGTCGCGTGGGAATTGTGCCAGTGTTTCTGGCGCGCGGGAGTTTCAAAAAAGACCCTGCAATTCCTCCCCTGCCCCGGTGCCAGCGTCGGGGAAAAGCTGGTGCTCCACGCGGATGTCGATGGCGTGATTCTCACCGGCGGCACGGATACCGCGCTGCGGATGCTTCACGAGAAACCGGCGCTGCAACTCGTCGCGGAAACCGGCGGAAAAAACGCGACGATCGTCACTGCGCTCTCCGATCACGAGCAGGCGATTCGCAATGTGCTGCACTCGGCATTCAGCCACAGCGGGCAGAAATGTTCCGCGACTTCGCTGCTGCTGCTGGAGGCCGAGATTTACGATGATCCCGCGTTTCGGAATGCACTCCGCGAAGCAGTGGAAAGTCTGCGCGTCGGGTCGGTGTGGGATTTTTCCACGCGCATCGGCCCGCTCATCCGCCCGCCATCCGGCGAACTCGAATGGGCGCTGACCTCGCTCGATGAAGGCGAGGAATGGCTGGTAAAACCACGCCGCGATCCGGTGAATCCGCACCTCTGGTCGCCCGGCGTGAAGTATGGCGTGCAGGCCGGAAGCCGCTCGCATTGCACGGAATTTTTCGGCCCCGTGCTCAGCGTCATGCGCTTCACTTCACTCGATGAAGCGATCAATCTCGTGAATGAAACCGGCTACGGGCTGACGTCCGGTATCGAGAGTCTCGACGAGCGCGAGATCGAGCACTGGCGCGCGCATGTCCGCGCGGGCAATCTTTACATCAATCGCCCGACCACCGGCGCGATCGTGCTGCGCCAGCCCTTCGGCGGATTCGGCAAATCGCACATCGGCCCCGGCATGAAAGCGGGCGGGCCAAACTACCTCGCGCAATTCATGACATTCGAGGAACACCTGCACGAAACTCCCGGTCGGAATATCGAACATCCGCGGCTCGAACATTTGCGAATGCACATCCGCGGACGCGCGCCGGATGAGCCGGAAATGGGACGACTCATCACCGCGATCGAGAGCTACGACCGCGCGCGGACGGATGAGTTTAGCCAGGAGCACGATCACTTTCGCCTGATCGGCGAGGACAACGTGCGGCGCTATCCCGCGTTCCGGGAAGTGCGCATCCGCATTCATCCCGACGACACGTTTTTTGAAATCTTCGCGCGCACCTGCGCGGCAAAGGCGGCGGGATGTCGCATCACCGTGAGCAGCCCGCCCGATCTCGACCTTGCGCCCGTCCTCCTCCTGGAAAGCCTCACGGAGCCGTGGGCGGGCGCGATCGAATTCATCGAGGAAACCGACGAACATCTCGCCAATGCGATCCAGCATCACCGCACGCGCCGCATTCGCTACGCCGCCCCGGCGCGCGTGCCCGCGATCGTGCGAAGCGCCGCTGCAGAGAGCGGCTTCTTCATCGCGGACGCGCCGGTCCTTGTGGAAGGCCGCGTGGAAATGCTTTGGTATCTGCGCGAACAGAGCGTCAGCCATTCCTACCACCGCTACGGAAACCTCGGAGTCCGCACCCGCGAGCAGCGGGCGGAGCCGCTGTGACGCGAAGTAGGCTGTGACTTCAGTTGGCACAGCAGGAGAGTCCCACCGCGCTCACATTCAGGCAATGAAGTGGCGCGGATGATCGCACGATTGGCTTTCCGAAAAGTTTCGGCATCATCCGCACATGGCATTTGACATTCAGCAGCTTCCGAAAGTCCTCCTTCACGAACATCTCGACGGAGGATTGAGGCCCCAGACGGTCATCGATCTGGCGAAGTCCGTGGGCTATGCGCAGCTTCCGACCGACCATGCCGACGAGCTGGGCGCGTGGTTTCATCGCGGCGCAAACCGCGGCTCGCTGCCACTCTATCTGGAAGGTTTCGCGCACACGATCGCCGTGATGCAGACGCGGGCAGGCATCGAGCGCGTGGCGTTTGAATTCATCGAGGATATGTTTCACGATGGGGTCGTTTACGCCGAAGTCCGTTTCGCGCCGTGCTTTCATCGGGAGCGCGGGCTCACCGACGAAGCGATCGTGCAATCCGTGATCGACGGGCTGAATCGCGGGAAAGAAAATTACGGCGTCGAGTGGGGCATCATTATCTGCGCGATGCGCAACATGACCGACTCGCTGGAAGCCGCGGAACTCGCCATCGACTTTCGCTCGCGTGGAGTCGTCGGCTTTGACCTCGCGGGTGAAGAGGCCGGGTATCCGCCGAAGAAACACGTCGCCGCGTTTCAGGCGATCCAGCAGGCAAATTTCAATAGCACGCTGCACGCGGGCGAGGCCTTCGGCGTGGCATCCATCTGGCAGGCGCTGCAACTCTGCGGCGCGCACCGTCTCGGCCACGCCACGCGGCTCACCGACGACATGACGATCATCGACGGGAAAATCGTGAAGCTCGGCACGCTCGCGCAATACGTCCTCGACCGCCGCATCCCGCTCGAAATGTGCCTCTCGAGCAACGTCCACACGGGCTCCGTCGCCACGATGAAAGACCATCCGTTCCGGCTCTACTTTGACCGCGGCTTCCGCGTCACCATCAACACCGACGACCGGCTGATGAGCAACACGAGCATGACGAAGGAATTCCAAATCGCCGTCGATGAATTCGGACTGACGCTGGCGGATTTGGAAAAGATCACGATCAACTCGATCAAGAGCGCGTTCATCCCATTCGATGACCGTCTGCGGCTGATCTACAAAGTGATCAAACCCGGCTACGCGAAGATTCGCGACGCGATGAAGGAGGCGTAGCCGGTTCGCCACAGAGCGGTGCCATCCGCCTTCGTTACTTCAAAATCATGCCGTCGCGCAGCACGCGCAGGACGAGTTCCTCGAACGGCACGGCGGTCGTGACCTGTGCATAGCCGACGCCGCGGCGCAGGCAAAAGGCCTCGACGTTTTCCAGAAACGAATCGATCTCGCGCTCGTAGCGGCGGAGCATCGCCTCGTTCGCGGTGACCTCGAAGATTTCGCCGGTCTCCGCCTCCACCAGCCGCAGATCGCCACTGTCGCGCGGGCGCAATTCCGCGGGGTCGAGTGGCTGGATGACGTGGACTTCAAAGTTGTTGTAGCGCAGCAGCGCGAGCGCTTCCTCGTAGCCAGCACGATCGAATAAATCGCTGATGAGAAAGACGAGCCCGCGCCGTTTCATCCGCTGCGCGAAAGCCTTCGCACTCGGCAGCAGGCCGGTGCTGGCTCCGTTTGGCGATGGGGCGCGCTGGATGAAATCGAGGACTTTGTGGAACTGCGATTTGCCGCGCGTGAGCCCCATGTCGCCGAGCAGCAGATCGGCGAACCAGAGCACATTCACGCGGTCGAGATTGGCGAGGCCGATGTAGGCGAGCGACGCGGCGATGCGGCGTGCCTGGTCGAATTTGGATGTCGTGGAATCGCCAGCCGCTTTCCACCGCATCGACGCGCTCGCGTCGATGAGCAGGTAAATCTGCAAGTCCTGCTCCTGCTCGTAGAGCTTTACGAAAAGCCGGTCGAGCCGCCCGTAGATGTTCCAGTCGATCGAGCGCAGGTCGTCGCCGATGCTGTAGTTCCGGTAGTCCGCGAATTCCAGGCTGGAGCCGTTCTGGCGGCTTTTGCGTTCCGCGCGATGCGCGCCGCGGAAGAGCTTTTTGGAAAGCAGGTAAAGTTGTTCGAGCTTCGCGAGGAAGGCGGAATCGAAAATCAGCGGTGCGGCGGTTTGCAAAGCGCGGAGAGGATGCGTGCGAAGCGGTCGCCGGGCAATCGCTGGTTACTGCGCCTGCGTTGTTTTCGCCGCCGCCGCTTTCATCGTCGGCGTTTTATAGTTCGGCGGAAGCGGCGGAATTTTCGCGGCGCCGGTCACTTCATCCCAGGAGAGTTTTCGCTTTTCCACCAAACCGACGCCGGCCTCGTAAATCTCGATCGCCACGGCGGGCTGGGCACCAGCGGTGTCGATGTCGAAGACGCAGATCATCTTGCCATGATCGTGCAGCGAAAAAATCCCGGGTGCGATTTGCGCGGGAGCGTTCGGGCTGCCGATCGGGCCGGAGCAGACTTCGATGAAGCCTTCCGGGAGTTGATACGCCGCTGTGAAATGGCGGTCGCCGGAAAGCAGCAGCACGTTTTTCATCCCGTGCTCCGCCAGCAGGTCGAAGATTTCCTTGCGCTCGCGCGGAAAACTTTTCCACGAATCCTCGCTGCCATTGACATGCCATTCCCCGCCGGCCGCGAGCACTTTGAGCGTGGCCTTCGATGCGACGAGTTCGCGCTTCAGCCACGCGAGCTGTTTCGCGCCGAGCATCGTTTTGTTTTCGTCGTTCGCCGCTTTGTTCGGCGAGCGATGGTAGCGGTCGTCGAGCAGGAAGAAGTCGATGTCGCCCCGCGTGAATTTGAAATAGACGCCGGGATTTTCCGGCTCGCCGAACGCGGGATTGGCAAAGAATTCCTTGAACGTGCGCAGCGACGATTCCTTGTCCTTTTGCGTGCCATCGCTGTCGTTCACACCAAAGTCGTGGTCGTCCCAGATCGCGTACATCGGGGTGCGCTGGAAAAGCGAACGGAAGCCCGCGTTGTCGCGATGGGCGGTGAAAGCCGCGCGCTGTTTCTCCGGGTCGGGAGTGTTTGCGTAATGATTGTCGCCGAGCAGCAGCACGAGATCGACGGGCGTGCGCGCATCGACATCCGCCCACAGCGCCGCATCCAGCCACGGCTCCTTGCCGACGCACGATCCGAACGCAAAACGAACCCGCCCTTTCGACCCATCCTCTGGCGCAGTGACAAATGACGGCCACGGACGCGAAGTCGCAGCCTGCCCGTCCAACAGCACGCCGTAGAAATAGCGCGTCGCTGGTTTCAAACCTTTGAGCAACGCAATGCCGGTGAACGCGGATGCCGCCTCGAGCGATGCGCCCTCGACGGTTTGCGGCGCGGCCAGATCCGCCTGCTCACTCGCGCGCACGCTCCATTTCGCCGCGCCGGTCGCCTGGATCCAGATGCGCGCATCGGTCGAAGAAACATGACCGAGCATGGGCGCGAGCTGTAGATAGGATGGGCCGGGCTGCGGTGGTGGAATGACGGGCGCAACGGTCGATTTACCGTAGTCGTCAGCGGCGAATGATGTGGCGGCAAAGAGGGTGGCGAGGACGAAAGTTCGGATCATGGGAAGCTGGACGGTGAGGAGAGATTGTGGGTGAAAGCGAAAGGCGGGAAGAGTTTTCAGCGGCATCGCCGGAACGTGCGACAGCGTCGGATTTCAAAAAAAACGCCTTGTCCACGCCGCCTTTCCCGGGGCGTATTGCCGCGATGCGAACTTTCGCGATTCTCCTGCTGCTGGTCATCATCGCGGCGGCTTGGTTTTACATCAAACGCCGCCCCAGCGCCCCGTCGCGCATCACCCGCGGGGAAACGCTCGCGATCGCGGAGAGCTACGTGACGCACGGATGGATTCCCGCCGAGGCGAATGCCTTTCATGGCGTCGATCCCGATGGCATCCGCGTCGATACACCCGATGCGAATTTTCAGCCCGCGGATGACGACCGGGGCTGGTGGATCGCGGGGCAGCGCAATGTCGGGTTGCCCTACAAATGGGGCGGATTCGATACGCCGGAGGAGTTCGATCGCGGCCTGCGCGCGGGCCGGTTTGCGGGTGATGTGTATAGCGCGGAAAAGCGCCGCCTGCTCGACGACGCGGTGAGCACCCACGCCGTCGGGATCGATTGCAGCGGCTACATCTCGCGCTGCTGGCGGCTGCCCCGCAGCTACTCGACGCGCGAGCTTCCGCAGCTCTGCGAGCCCATCGCGGACCTCGCGCGACTTGAGCCAGGCGACATCTTTAACACGCACAATTCGCACGTCCGCCTCTTCGCCGCATGGGCCGATGCCGCGCGCACTACGGCGCACGTGTATGAGGCCAAAGCCCGCGTCGTCCGCCGCGACATCCCGCTCCAGCAGATGCTCGACGAAGGCTATTCCGCCTGGCGCTACCGCGGGATGCGGAAGTAACAGCGCGTCACTTTCCGCCGCGCGCGTCCACCGCCGGATCGTAGTCTGGATTCGCCACCGGAGCCTGCGCGCCGACGCTCGCCCGCCACGCATCAAGTTGAGTGAGGAGTCGCTTCGCCCTCGCCGACTGCGTCTTGGTGAGATCGTTCTTCTCCACGGGATCGTTGCGCAGATTGTAGAGTTCCACGCGGTCGTCTTCGTAGAAATGCACGAGCCGCCAGTCGCCATCGCGCATCGCCGAGTAGGGCGTCGCGCCGCCGGGATGGTAGTGCGGATAGTGCCAGTAGATCGGCCGCGGCGGGATCGCATCGCCGCGCAGCAGCGGGCGCAGATCGACTCCGTCGCTCTGCGTATCCGCGCCGCTCGCAGCGGCGATCGTCGTGAACCAATCCATCGTCACGATCGGGGTCGCATTTTCACTCCCCGGCTTTGCCACCCCCGGCCAAACCACGATCGCCGGCACGCGCACGCCGCCTTCGTACACCGAGCCCTTGCCCGCGCGCATTCCGAGATTCGCGGTGACTGGCAGCAGCCCGCCGTTGTCGCTGGTGAAAATGATGACGGTGCGATCCGCGATTTTCAGCTCATCGAGTTTCGCGCGCAGCGCGCCGATGCTGTCATCGACGGCGGCCACCATCGCCGCGTACTTCGCGTTCTTCTGCGGCGCGTCCGGTTCAGCTTTCGCCTCAAAGCGCGCGATCACTTCCGGCCTGCCACCGAGCGGGGTGTGGACCGCGAAGTGCGGCAGATACACAAACCACGGACGCTCCCGGTTTTTCTCGATGAAGCCCGCGGCCTCGCGCGCCAGCCGCCCGCTTAAATCTTCACCGTCCGGGCCGTCCGCGAGATTTGGGTTTTTGTAAGGCGACAAATAGGTCGCTGGCTGCCCGCGTCCATTGTCCGCCACGCTCAAATCGAAACCGTGCGCCGTCGCCACATTGTCCTTGCCCAAGTGCCACTTCCCGAAGTGCGCCGTCGCGTAACTCTTTTCGCGAAGCACTTCGGCGATCGTCATCTCGCCCGCCTTCAGCTCCTGAGTCGACGCCGGGATGCGCAGCTTCGCCTTCGGGAATTCGTGCCCCGCGATCCAATCCGTGAGATGCAGCCGCGCCGGATATTTTCCCGTGAGCAGCGCCGCGCGTGTCGGCGAGCAAACCGTGCAGGCCGAGTAGGCGCTGGTGAACTTCACCCCATCCTTCGCCAGCCGGTCGATGTGCGGTGTCTCGTAAAACTTCGATCCATGGCAGCCGAGGTCCGTCATCCCCATGTCGTCGATCAGCACCACGAGGAAATTTAGCTTCGTCTCCGCACAGGCCGCGGGAGCGAGGATCGCGATCAGCACGAGGCGGAGCAGAAGAGTCATGCGCGGATCGTGGCAGGACTCCGTGCAAATCGCAAACAACCCACCGGGCCAAATATCAGGATTGCTCCTTCCCAAAAAAACCGCGCACTCTCCGCGTATGCGCCTCAATCGTTTTCTCGCCTCCGCCGGTCTCGGCTCACGCCGCGGCGTGGAAGAAATCATTCTCACCGGGCGCGTGAAAGTGAATGGCCGCGTCGTCACCGATCTCGCGACAGTGATCGGTCCCGAGGATTCGGTGAAAGTCGGCAGTCGCGTGGTGAAGACCGAAGAGTCGCTGACCGCCGTGCTCTTCAAGCCGCGCGGCTTCGTCTGCACAGCGAGCGATGAACTCGGACGCCACACCATCTTCGAGCTGCTCCCCGCGAACTGGCCGCGCATCTACCACGTGGGTCGGCTCGATCGTGAAAGCGAAGGCCTGCTCCTCGTCACGAACGACGGCGCGCTTTCGCTTTCGCTCACGCATCCGCGTTTCAAGATCGAAAAGGAATACGAAGTCCGCATCGACAAACCTTTCGTCCCCGAGCATCGCGAGAAATTGCTGCGCGGCTTTCGTATCATCGGCGGTCGCGCCAACGCCGAGTCCGTCACAGTCGTCGGTCCGCAGCTTCTCAAGATCGTCCTCCTACAGGGGATCAAACGCCAGATCCGGCTGATGCTTTACGAACTCGGCTACGAAATCGTGCAGCTCTGCCGCATCCGCATCGGCCCCTTGAAAGCCGGGAAATTGAAGCCCGGCGAATGGCGCTTGCTGACGCCGCGGGAGCTGGCGTCTTTGAAAGGCGGGAAGTCCGCGGACTCCGCCGAAAAGTAGCGGCGCGCGCCCTGCCGTCCGGGTGGAAAAGTGGAGACGATGGTGACTTTCCAATGGGACCGGAAAAGCTCAGAGTCGCGGTTTATGAAACGCAAAACTGCCTCTGAATTCGACCAGGAAATCCTCGACCTCTATGACGACTACGCGCATGGCCGCGTGACTCGGCGCACGTTTTTCGAGCGCGCGTCCAAGTTTGCCGTCGGCGGCATCACGGCCTCCGCGATCTTGCAATCGCTCAGTCCGAACTACGCGTTCGCGCAGCAGATCGCGAAGGATGACAAACGCATCGCGGCAGCCTTCGAAGAGTATCCTTCGCCAAAGGGCGCGGGAAAAATGCGCGGCTATCTCGTGAAGCCCGCGGAGGCCGGCGCGAAGGCTCCCGGCGTGATCGTCGTCCACGAAAATCGCGGGCTCAATCCATACATCGAAGACGTCGCGCGCCGGATCGCGGTCGAGGGGTTTCTCGCGTTCGCCCCCGATGCGCTCTTTCCGCTCGGCGGCTATCCCGGAAATGACGACGAGGGCCGCACCCTGCAAGCGAAGCGCGATGCCGGCGAGATGGTCGAAGACTTCGTCGCCGCCGCGGAATGGCTGCAAAAACATCCTGGCTGCGATGGGAAAGTGGGCGTGGTGGGATTTTGCTACGGCGGCGGAATGGCGAACACGCTCGCGGTGCGATTGCCCGATGTCATCAAGGCGGCGGTTCCATTTTACGGTCGCCAGCCAGCGGTGGATGACGTGCCGAAAATCAAGGCCGCGCTGCTCCTGCACTACGCGGGCCTCGACCAGCGCGTGAACGAAGGATGGCCTGCGTACGAGGCTGCCTTGAAACAAGCGGGCATCGCCCACACCGGACACATCTATCCCGGCGTGAACCACGGTTTTCACAACGACACCACGCCGCGCTACGACGAAGCCGCCGCCAAACTCGCGTGGACCCGCACGATCGATTTTTTCAAGCAGACGCTGCACGCGTAAGTCCGATGACTGTTCCGCGATCAAGTTTCGCGTCTTGAGGATGCCCGCGGATACGCCAGCCAGGCAGCAACTGCGTGGCTTCGCCTTTGGCCTGCTTGGCGTGCTTTGCTTCAGCCTCACGCTGCCCGCCACCCGCGTCGCGGTCGCCTCGCTCGATCCCTTTTTCGTCGGGCTCGGTCGCGAACTCGTCGCCGCATGCTGCGCCGCGCCACTGCTCTACTTCACGCGCCAGCCGCGACCGTCCGCTTCCCAGCTCCGCCGGCTCAGTGTCGTCGTGCTCGGATTGGTGATCGGATTTCCCACGCTGAGCGCGTGGGCCATGGCGCGCGTGGATTCATCGCACGGCGCGGTCGTGCTCGGGCTGCTGCCGCTCGCCACTGCCATCGCCGGTTTTTTCCGCGCGCATGAGCGGCCATCGCGCGGATTTTGGTGCGTGAGCGCGGTGGGAAGTTTCACCGTCGTCACCTATGCGCTCGCCGCGGGCGATGGCCGCTTTCGGCCAGCCGATTGGGCGCTGCTCGCCGCGGTGGTCTGCACCGCTTTCGGCTATGCGGAAGGCGGCAGGCTCGGCCGCGAGATGGGCGGATGGCAGGTGATTTGTTGGGCCGTCGTCCTCGGCCTGCCGCTGCTGGTGCCAGCCGTCGCATACCTCGTCTGGCAGCACGGTCTCGCGGCCACGCCATCTGCGTGGGCAGGCTTTGCGTATGTGAGTTTGGTCAGCGCGTTTCTCGCGTTTTTCGCATGGTACCACGGCCTCGCGATTGGCGGCGTGGCGCGCGTCGGCCAGGTCCAATTGCTCCAGCCATTCTTCACGCTCGCCTTCGCCGCCACATTCCTCGGCGAACACTTCGGCATCGGCGCGATCATCGCCGCCACCATCGTCGCGCTCTCCATCCTGATCGGGCGAAAAATGAAGATCACCCGCGCGCCCTCACCAGATGGCCCGCGGGATTGACTCATTTGCAGCCACTCAGAATTTTCCGAAACCCGGCGGCACCTGGCGAGGGAGTGTGACCGGCACGGCTGAGCACGGCGACCTGGCGCTCGACGGGATCGCCACGCAGGCGCAGGGCGATGCAATTGGCGGCGGCCTCGCACGTGGCGAATCGCGGGAGGATGGCGATGCCGAGGCCGGCGGCGGTGAGCACCGTTTCGCGGCGGCCGCGGCTGAACAACGACGCGCCGAGTTCGCTCTCCAGCTTGCGCATTTGCTCACTGAGCGCGGCCTGCGCGAGGTGCAGATGCGCGGCGGCGCGGGTGAAGTTTCGCTGGCGCGCGGCTTCGAGGAAGTATTCGAGCTGGTAAAGTTCCATCGGAATTTCCAGCGAGTATCGACGGAAAGCACTGTTTTACCAGTGCCACGAGCCATGCTTTGATCGGTGGCGCATGAGCACGCCTGTTTCCATTCCCGTTGTCCGCCTTGGAGCCTTGAAATCGCTGGAGGAGTTTCACGCCGCTTGTGAATCGCTCGGCATTGCGCTGCCTACGGAGGCGCTCGGCGCCGGGCCTTCCCCGCTCGCGGAGCCTGCCGCGGTGGTGATCAATGGCAGGCGTCCGGGCAATCGCATCGTGATTCATCCGATGGAAGGCTGGGATGGCACCACCACGGGCGGTGTGAGCGATGAGATGCGGCGGCGCTGGCGGCGTTTCGGCGAGAGCGGGGCAAAGATGATCTGTGGCGCGGAGGCAATGGCGGTGCGCCCCGATGGCCGCGCAAATCCGAATCAGCTCATCATCACGGAGGAAAACAAGGCGGGTATCGCGGAGTTGGCGGGCATTTTGAAAAGCGCCCACGCCGAACGCTACGGCACGGCGGACGATCTCGTGATCGGCTTTCAACTCACCCACTCGGGCCGCTTTTGCCGTCCGCATGACAAGGCGCGCTGGGAATCGCGCGTGGCTTTCCGCCACCCGATTCTCGATCGCAAATTCCACGTCACGAGCGATGATCAGGTGTTCACCGATGGGGAAGTGGAGGCATTGATCGCGGACTTTGTGCGCGCGGCGCGGGTCGCGTGGGAAGTGGGCGCGGACTTTGTCGATTTGAAGCACTGCCATGGTTATCTGCTGCACGAGTTCCTCGGCGCACACACCCGGCCGGGCAGGTATGGCGGCAGCTTCGAGAATCGCACCCGCATCCTGCGCGAGATCGTCGCGGGCATTCGCGCGGACGGAAATCCCATCGAGTGCGGTGTGCGGCTGAGCCTTTTCGACAAGGTGCCGCATCGCCCGGACGCCGCGCGCGCGCAGCCAGGCAAACTCGGGCCGGGTGTCGCGGAGGATTTCTCGGCGTGCCTGCCGTATCGCTACGGCTTTGGCGTGAATCAGGACAATCCGACGGAGATCGATCTCACGGAGACCTTCGCGTTTGTGGAGCTATGCGGCGAACTCGGGATCAAGGTGCTGAACACCAGCGCTGGCTCGCCGTACTACACGCCGCACTTACAACGGCCCGCGTCGTTCCCGCCGAGTGATGGCTACCAGGCAGCGTACGACCCGCTCATCGATGTCGCGCGGCTCATTCAAACGGTGCGTCTGGTGAAAGCGCGCGCGCCGCGGGGGCTCTATGTCATCGGTTCGGGCTACACCTATTTGCAGGAGTTCCTCGCCCCCGTCGCCACAGCCGTGGTGCGGCAGGGTTGGGCGGACGCGATCGGTCTCGGACGCGCCGTGCTCTCGTATCCGGCGATGCTGACCGATGCCATCGCGGGCAAGGCACCGGAGAAGAAGCTCATCTGCCGCACCTTCAGCGAATGCACCACCGCGCCGCGCAACGGACTCATCAGCGGCTGCTACCCGCTCGACAAGTTTTACACGCAGCGCCCGGAATTCGCGCAGCTCAAGGAGATCAAGAAAAAGGCCGGCGCGTGACCGGAGCGGCGCTCACTTCGCCCAGGTGATGAGCCGCAACTCGTGGTCCTGCGTCACGTTTGGGTGGGTGGGAATGACGCGCACGTTCAGCCCGTAGCTGCCGCTGTCGGTGGCGGGGATTTCGCCGATGTAGAGATGGTTTCCACCGTCGATTTTCTTTTCCAGTTTGAACGCGGACATCGCCGGCCGCTCGATTTCGTTGTTCACCGCCTCGCCGAAATACGCCTGCACGGTGACAAACTCGGGATCGACCGGCCCCAGATGCACGATGGCCTCGACGCGCACTTTTTCACCGACAAAAACGCCCGGCGGTTTGGTGTGAAGCTGCACCTCCTTGATCGAAATCTGCGGCCAGTTTTTGCGGATGGAATCCTTCCACTTGGAAAGTTCGACCGCCTTTTTTCCGCCATTCGGCGCGAGGATGCCATGCGCTTCCGCTGCCGGTTCGTAGAGCCGCTCGGCGTATTCCTTCACCATGCGATGGGTGTTGAAAACGGGGACGACCGTGCGGATGGATTCGCGCATGAGCTGGATCCACGCGACGGGCAGCTTGCCATCCGGCTTCGCGTAATAGAGCGGGACGATCTGCGCTTCGAGCAGGTGAAAAAGGCTCGCGACATCCACGGCCTCCTCGAATTTTTCGTCGATCGGCTCGGTCGTTTCGTCGATCTCGGAACCGATCGCCCAGCCGGATTTTTTGTTCTGCTTGTAAGCCTCGCACCACCAGCCATCGAGCACCGAGAGATTCAGCCCGCCGGATGGCGGCAGCTTCATGCCGCTGGTGCCACTGGCTTCGAGCGGACGGCGCGGATTATTCAGCCAAAGATCGACGCCCTGATACAGCCGCCGCCCGACGTAGTGATCGTAGTCTTCGACAAAGACGATGCGGTTTTCAAACTCCGGCATCCGCGTGAATTGATAGACTTTCTGGATGAATTGTTTGCCCGGTTCGTCTTTCGGATGGGCCTTGCCGGCAAAAATGAACTGCACGGGGCGCTCGGGATTGGTGAGCAGTTTTTGTAGCCGATCCGGGTCCGCGAAGAGCAGCGTCGCACGTTTGTAGGTCGCAAAACGGCGCGCAAAACCGATCGTCAGCACCTCGGGATTCAGCATCCGCGAGACGTGCCGGATGCTCTCCGGCGTCTCCCCGAGCCGCGTCCGCTGGCGGCGCACCCGCTCGCGCACAAACTCGATCAGCCGCGACTTCAGCCGCTGATGCGTCGCCCACATCTCATCATCCGGAATATCCAGCACGCCGCGCCAGAAATCCTCGTTCATCAAATTCTCCTCCCAGTTCGGCAGATACTTGTCGTAGAGGTCGCCGAATTCCGGGGCCATCCACGTCTTGGTGTGAATGCCGTTCGTGATCGACGTGATCGGCACTTCGTTCTGAGGCACGCCCGCCCACACATCCTTCCACAGCCCCTGCGAGACGCGCCCGTGCAATTCCGAAACGCCATTCGCATGGCGGCTCGTGCGCAGGGCGAGGATCGTCATCGAAAACGGCTCGCTCGTGTTGTGCCGGAACTGGCCGAAACTCGCGAACGTCGTCCAGTCGATCCCCACCGTGACCGGATAGCTCCCGAAATATTTCCGCATCAGATCGAGCGGGAATGAATCATTCCCCGCGGGCACTGGCGTGTGCGTGGTGAAAATATTTGCCGACGCGACGATCTGGAGCGCGGAGTAAAAGTCGAGTTTGTGATCCGCGACCTGGCGGCGGATCAACTCCAGGCTCAGGAAAGCGGAGTGCCCTTCATTCATGTGATACACGCTCGGCACGATGCCCATCGCGTGCAGCGCGTGGACGCCGCCGATGCCCAGCACGACCTCCTGCCGCACGCGCAGCTCCGTGTCGCCGCCGTAGAGCTGCGCCGTGATGCCGCGATCCTCCTCCGAGTTCTCCGGCACATCCGTGTCCAGCATGTAAAGCGTGATCCGCCCGATCGCGAGCGCCCACACTTTCGCCGAGACCGAGCGCCCGGGCATCTCGACGCCGATCGTCAGCGGAGCACCCTTGCTATCGAGCGCTTCCTTCAGGGGAAGATGCGAAAAATTCTGATTCAGGCCGATGGATTCCTGCCAGCCCTCCTTGTTGATCTGCTGCCGGAAGTAGCCCTGCTTGTAGAGCAGCGTCACCGCCACGAAATTGATGTCGAGATCGCTCGCGCTCTTGCAGTGATCGCCCGAAAGAATCCCGAGGCCGCCCGAGTAATTCGGGACCGATTCGTGAAACCCAAACTCGGCGCTGAAATACGCGACCGGCCCTTTCGCCAGCGGGCTCTTCGTCCGCAGTTTTCCGTAAGTGTCCTTCCGTCCGAGATAGCTCTCGTACCGCTGATGCACATCCTTCATCTCGCGGATGAAATCATCGTCCCCCGCGACCTCGTGCAGCCGGGCCTGCTTGCAAAGCTGGAGCATCCGCAGCGGGTTGTGATTGGTATTGTCCCACAGATGCGGATCGAGATGGCGGAAGAGCGCCCGCGCCTTCGGCTCCCACGTCCACCACAGGTTGAAGACAATGTCCCGCAGTGGCTCCAGCGGGAGTGGCAATCTCGGCACGACGTTGAATGTATGAATTGGCTGCATGTTTCCCTTTTTGTAATTTTGTTTCCCTGCGCCCGTAGCGGAATCGGTGCCGCGGGCGATTTCGCGCGGAGGCTAACGGGCGAAAAGTCCGAGACAAGAAAAACTGCGGGTGAAGATTTTTGCCGAGCGTGACTGAAAGTGGAGCCGCTGGCAGTGGCTCGTCATCGTCCTCGTCCTCCTACTCGTCCTCGAAAAAAAGCGGCCCTTTCGTGGACGAGTAGGAGGACGAGGACGATTTCCGCGCCGCCAAAGCACTTACCATCCCATTGCACCTCGATGCGCCGGCACCGGCGCGCAGCAAGGGGAATGGACGCTCTACAAATTCAACACCGACTTTTACGAGACATCGGCGGTCTCTAGCCGCCACAGTGTTTTGGTTGCGATTGAGTTCCAGCGACTTTTCAAAGACTTCTCGCTTCTGTGTGGCGCGCACGGCCGTTGCCATTGCCGTTAGCCTGGATGCTCGCGCTCTCGGTCGCCGCAGGCTCTTCCTCCGTGGTCGAAAGATTCCGGTACCCAGCAGCTCTTGCCACCGGCAGCGTGAAAAACACCGGCTCACTCGCCACCCCCTGCGATCGCACATTCACCGCCTGCACGATCACCTCCACCGTCTGCCCCGCCATCACCTCACGGATCACCGCCAGCGGCTCCGTCGTTCTCGCCACCAGTTGGAAATCGTCCTGCACCCCCGCGATCCGTGTCCGCCACCGATACCGCTTCGCCAGCGCCACCGCTTCGCACTGCACCACCAGCGCCCCCGTCTCATCCAGTTGCACCGTCACATTCACCGGCTGCCCCGGCGTCACACTCGTCGCCGGCATCTTCAGCCCGAATGCCAGCCAGCGCGGATCATCCTTCGCCAGTTTCCCCTCCAGATTCTTGATCAATTCACGCATCACCCCCACCAGCTTTTCATACGCCGTCTGCCACGCATCCCCGATCGTATTCAGCTCCACCGCTGCCGTCGTCACCGCCTCCTGCGCTGCCAGCGCCCCGTCCCGCAGCGTCGTCCCCTGCCCCGCCGTCAGCTTCATCGTCGGCACCTCAAAGGTCGGATTCGCCATGAAAAACTTCACCAAAGACAACGCCAGCAACGCTGGCAGCAACTCTGCGCCGCCTTGCTCGACTGCGACCAGGAACTGGCCACCCGCACCGCCGCGCTGACCAGCATCACCGAGGCCCCGCTGCCCGCCGCCCCGGCCACCCAGCGCCGCGTGCAAAAGAACATGCCCCTTAGCCTGCCCATCTATGCCGAAGCCCACCGCCTGCTCGGCGTGGACTTGAGTGCCGTCCCGGGGATCAGCGGCGGCGTCCTCTGCGTGCTCCTCAGCGAAGTCGGCACCGGCACCCATCTGCGGGAAAAGTTCCGCAGCGCCGAAGCCTTTGCCAGTTGGCTGGGCCTTTGTCCGGACAACCGCATCAGCGGCGGACGCATCCTCAAAGCCGGTACCCGCAAAGTCTGCAACCGGATCGCCAACATCCTGAGGATGGCCGCCCACGCCTTAAGCCGCGCCGATGGCCCGATGGGCGACTATGTGCGCCGCTTCAAAGGCCGACTGGGCAAAGCCGAAGGCATTGTCGCCGGGGCGCATAAGTTAGCCCGCATCATTTGGGCCTTGGTCGTCTCCGGCCAGCCCTACGACGAAAAAAAGGCCTTTCAAACCACTCCCGCCAGCGCCGCCCGCCGCCTCAAACACCTCCAAAACCAAGCTAAAGCCCTCAATATGCAACTCGTTCCAGTCTAACCTCTTCTAACTCCTGTTATTCAGGAGGCCACATGGTCACTCCATCTCTTGATGACTCGCCCGAGACCAACAACGCGCGCACCCTCGCGAACGGTGAACTCAACTCCGGGCACAAGTGCTGAGTAATCAACCTGCGGATGATAAACAAGACCGAACGTCGCAACGAAAGGGCAAGCGGGCTGAACGCGCTCCGGCGCTGAAAGGAAGATCGTGCCGAGATACTCGCCGTCACCAACGACGACGTGTGGCCGATACATCATCGGCTCGGTGAAGACCGGTGGCCGCTGTCGTCCGCCTTGTGCTTCTGTGAGAAACAACATCTCTGCCTCGACCTTGGGAAACTCGCGCATGATGTGTGTGGCCTAGACTTTATGGCTGCCCTCCATGTGAGCGCGGCGTTTTCTGAAAGGGGAAGCGGTGCGCTTGAAGGAGTGGCGAAGTCGCGGGTTGCGCGGGATAAACCGTGCCGAGCCGCATTCTGTGCGGGATCACCGCCGGAGCGGCGTCACCAATAATAAAGCCAACACACAACAAGCACACCATGAACAAAGAACTACTGTTT
>JANNWY010000151.1:0-18754 GCA_031409335.1 Chthoniobacteraceae bacterium
TACGTGTCCGCGCTCGAACACGGCATCGCGCGGCTCAAGACGCTGCCGCTCTCCATTCGGCTCGTGCGTGAGTTGCACGAAAAGCTCATGACCGGCGTGCGCGGCGACCACGCCACACCCGGCGAACTGCGGCGCTCACAGAACTGGATCGGCCCGCCCGGCTCCACGCTGGCGCAGGCGACCTATGTTCCGCCACCGCACGAGGACATGCCCAATGACTTGGGCGCGTGGGAAAAGTTCCTGCACGACGAAACCCTGCCGCCGCTGGTCCAGACCGCGCTGATGCACTACCAGTTTGAGGCGATCCATCCGTTCCTCGACGGCAACGGCCGCGTCGGACGCCTGCTCATCACGCTGCTGCTCATGCAGCGCGGTGTGCTGCCTTTGCCGCTGCTTTACCTGAGTGCATTCTTCGAGGCGACGCGCCGCGACTACTACGACGGCCTGCGCGCCGTCACTGAGCGCAGCGCGTGGGAAGACTGGCTGCTGTATTTCCTCAACGGCGTCGCGCGGCAAAGCGAAGACGCGCTCAGCCGGGCGGAGCGCATTAACCAGCAACTCGACCAATGGCGGGAGCGCGTGAGCCGCACCGGATCAGGCGTCGCGCTGCGGTTGCTCGACCTGCTCGGCACCAATCCGTTCATCACTGTGCGCAAGGCCGAGGCCCAACTCGGCGTCGCCTACAACACTTCCGCAGCGGCACTTGGTCGTCTCGTTAAGCTACGGATCGTGAAACAGATCGGCGAGGCCCGCCGCGACCGCGTATTCTGCGCGCAGGCGTTGCTGGACATCCTCGAAGAGCCGCCCCGTTTGCGTCCGGGTTAGATTATCACCGAACCAGACCTTCTCCGCCATCGGCTCAATTCCCTGAGACACTATTTGTGACAGTATTTGTCACGATTTAAGTATTTGAATGTGAGTTACTTAAAGTTGAGGCGAGGGGAGTTTAACCCGCTCGAACCGATGCAAACCGGGCTATTTGATGCGGTGCATCAGAGTAAATTGATTTTGGTCGTCATCCAGTGCGGTTTGGTTGGGCGGTTTTTGTCACAGATTGTCACACGCTTCCCGGCGGTCGAATCGCCGATGCGCGCCGGCTGCGTATGCCTGTGGATTGCGAACGGGTGATGCAGGCTATGAAGCGCCCGAGACCGATTGAACCGCAGAAGGTTCGCGGAGTTGTTCCGGGCGTCGCGTCGCCGCCGCCGGTTGTCGCAAGCGCAGGCGTCCTATGCCCGCCGCGCCGCGTCACTAACGTTTTTTTTGACAACGACACGCATCGACTGCGCAATTCGCGGATCTTCCGCAATTGAAGGCGCACGCATCGCCTTACCCGAAGCGCGGACGTGTGTCGCTCTGGGGCTGGCCCCACTTTTGCAAAACTTGACCCACACAACCTGTGTGCTACCTAGCACGGCGCTGGTTCGGAGCCTGGCCGAGAGCCGGCTTCCACGATTTCACAGCGGCCCACCGACGACTTGCAGACACATCAGCACTTAACGCTATTTGGAATACGGGGGGCTCTTTGGTGCGTGCTTGGAGCAGCCGGTTTGACGGTGGCCTCCGCCGCCAGACCCATCCCGCCGGGTGGCCCGGACCCGGTGGCGGCGCGGATGTTGACTTCGACAAAGGATGCCGCGCGCCTCGCACTGGAGCGGGAAGGATTACCGCGGCTTAGTCCCGGGATCGTGACTCCCAAGACGGATTCCGCACGCACGCCACTCGGCAAGAATTCGGCGACGAGCGAGCCGCCCATCATCGACGGGCGGCTCGACGATGCATGTTGGGCGAATGCGCCCGTCATCGACAAGTTCACGCAGGTCGAGCCGGTGGAAGGTGCGGTGCCGTCGGAACGCACCGAGGTGCGCATGCTCTACGACCGCGATTATCTGTTCATCGGTATTCGCTGCTTCGACCGCGAGCCGGCCAGGATCGTCGCCAAACAGATGCAGCGCGACGCCGACATGGACTCCGACGACACGCTCGCGCTGGTCTTCGACACCTTTGGGCGAAAGCGCACGGGTTACCTCTTTAAGATCACCCCTCGCGGCGCGACCCAAGATGCTCTCCTGGAAGCCGATGGCGCCCAGAAAACAGAATGGGACACGGTCTGGACTGGCCGCAGCGGCATCGATGAGACCGGCTGGACGGCGGAGATTGCGATTCCGTTTAAGAGCCTCGCCTTCGATCCGCATTTGAATGTCTGGGGATTCAACGTCGAGCGAGTCATCCGCCGGAGACAGGAGACCGTGCGTTGGGCGGCGCCTTTCCAGAATAAAAACGTGACGTCACTCGCCGACTTGGGCGAGTTGCGCGATCTCTCCGGGATGCGGAAGGGACTCGGGTTGGAATTCAAGCCATTCGCCGTGCTGCGCTATGCGGAGCGCAGCGACGGGAAGAACCAAGGACTCGAGTTTGAGCCCGGCTTCGACCTCTTCTACAGCATCACGCCATCGCTCACGGCAGCGCTGACCGTGAACACCGACTTCGCCGAGGCGGACGTGGACAAGCGGCAGGTGAATCTCACGCGCTTTCCGCTCTTCTTCCCGGAGAAGCGCGACTTCTTTCTCCAGGACGCGAACCTCTTCAGCTTCGGCGCTTACAAGGGGCCGCTGGCGTTCCACTCGCGCCGCATCGGTCTCGGCCCGGCAGGGGAAACCGTCGATCTCCTGGCCGGGGGCAAACTCACGGGCCGGATCGGGAACCTCGATCTAGGTCTGCTCGATGTGCAGGTCGATGATACCGCGGGCGTGCCGTCGAAAAATCTGGCGGTCGGTCGCGCCTCTTACCGCGTGCTGGAGGAGTCGTCGATTGGCGGCATCTTCACCTACGGCGATCCGCGGAGCTCCGGCGACAACGCACTGTTCGGCGCCGACGTGAACTACCGAAACAGCCACTTGTTTAAGAACAATGCTTTCAAGGCGCAGGCATGGGTGATGAAAAGCGATGCCAGCGGAGCCGACGGACGCCAGATGGCGTTCGGCGGTTCGTTGCGCTATCCGAATGAACCGCTGGCGGCAGAGGTCTTTGCCTCACAGATCGATGCCGATTTCAACCCCGCGCTCGGCTTCATCCCACGACGCGGTATCCGTCAGTACGGAGGGAAGCTAGGCTATCGGTGGCGCCCGGGCGGTTACATCCGTTCGATGGGTGTGCAAGTGCAGCCGTTCTATGTCACGAATCTCGAGGGCGTGATCGAGACGGAATCGGTGACCTTGCCAGGGATCGATTTTCTCAACGAAGCGGGGGATTCGCTGAACCTCGGATTCACCGTCAATCGCGAAAACTTCCGCGAAGGATTCGAGATCAATCCGGGCGTTTTTGTTCCGGGTGGCGATTACCGGTTCAACCGCGCGTTTGCGCTGCTTTCCTCCACCTCTGCCCGACCGCTCAGTGCTTTTGCCAGCCTCGACATCGGCGAGTTCTACGACGGGAACAGCCGCGAATACGGTGCCGGGCTCGAGTGGCGGTTGAATGAGCACGTGTACCTGGCGACGGAAGCGACGCTCAGCCAGATCGAGCTTCCCGCAGGAAGCTTTGATGTCGTGGTTGGCCTTGCGCGCGTCAACTTCGCCTTCACGCCGAACCTTTCCTGGAACACGGTGGTGCAATACGACAACGTCTCGCAAACGGCGGGTGTGAACAGCCGCCTGAAGTGGATCGTCCAGCCCGGCAGCCAGATTTTTCTCGTCTTCAACTACGGTTTCGATGCGGAAGACGGCAGGTTCCAGACTCTCTCCACCGACATCACGACGAAGCTGGTTTGGACCTTTCGCTTTTAACCAAGTGCCCGTATTGCGCCCGTGAGAATTGCCCTCGTTTCCCAGGAATATCCGCCTGAAACAGCCAAGGGCGGGCTCGGGACGCAGACGAATCTGAAAGCGCATGGACTGGCCGCGCGCGGGCACGAGGTTCACGTGGTTTCGCAAACGGCCGGACCTGCACTTCAGCACACCCGCGATGGCGATGTACAGGTGATTCGCACGCCGGGCTTTTACCCACGCATGCCGATCTGGACTGAGCCCGCGGGCTGGCTGACCTACAGCGCGGAAGTCGCCGCGGTGCTCGCGCAGCTCCATGCCGAAAGCCCGCTCGACCTCATCGACTTTCCCGAGTGGGCGGCGGAAGGCTATGTGCATCTGCTCAACCGAGCGGAAGGGAATCACATTCCGAGCGTCATCCATTTGCACGGGCCGCTCGTCATGTTCGCCCATGCCATGGGGTGGCCGGAAATCGATTCGGAGTTCTATCGGATCGGCACCGAGATGGAGAGGACGTGCCTGCGGCTCGCCGACGCCGTTTTCTCATCCAGCCAATGTTCGATCGATTGGTGCCGCCGTTATTACGACCTCCGCCACGAGGAGGTGCCGGTGATTCACACCGGCGTCGATACCTCGCTTTTCTCGCCACGGCCCGTCCCGAAAGAATCGCGGCCGACCGTGATTTTTGTCGGCCGCATCGCGCGCAATAAAGGCGTCGAGACGCTCGTCGCGGCATGCTGCCGGTTGGCTCGCGAGTTCCCCGATCTTCAGCTTCGGATGCTCGGCAACGGAGAGGAGGGCTTGCTCGCGGAACTCCGGCGTTTGGCTACCACCTCGGGTTGCTCCACGCTTCTCGACTTCGCAGGCTTCGCGCGAACGGAAGAGCTTCCCGAGCAACTTTCGCGGGCACACGTCTTCGCGGCGCCGTCAGTTTACGAAGGCGGACCCGGCTTCGTTTACCTCGAGGCAATGGCCTGCGGTGTGCCGGCGATCGGTTGTGAAGGGAGCGGCGTCAGTGAGATTATCACGCACGACCGCACCGGTGTCCTCGTGCCGCCCAGGGATGTCGATGCGCTGGCCGAAGCGCTGCGCGACTTGCTGAGCGATCCGGAAAAACGTGCGGCGATCGGCCGCGCCGCTCGCGAATTCGTTCTCACCTACGCCGAGCGGGAGGACTGCCTGAACCGGCTCGAAGCATTCTATCGACGAGTCGCCGTGAAATGAATTCGCCGACGATCAACATCGAGGTGCTGACTGGCTTCGAGGACCCGCGCTGCCGACCGGAGGTTTGGAACGCCCTCGTGGCTCGCGGCGGCACCGACGCGATCTTCCTCACCTGGGAATGGCAGAAAGCCTGGTGGGATTCCTTCGAGCGTCGCGGGCTGCTGCTGCTCGGAGCTGAACGAAACGGCGAACTCCTCGCGATCGCGCCGTTCTTCGCTGAAGAAGGGATGATCTACTTCGTAGGATCGGGAGGATCGGATTACCTCGATTTCGTGGGCGAAATCCGTGATCCGGAAGTGCTCGATGGGCTTCTCCTCGGCGCGCGAAACGCCGTGCCGGATTTCAACGGGTTTCGGCTCTATCATCTGCCGGACAAATCGCCGACCGGCGACCTGCTCCGCGCGTCTGCTTCCCGACTCGGTCTCCTCTTGCGCGAAGAGGGAGTCCAACCCGCGCCGGCGACTCAGCTCGGCGTGGACAGCGCAGCCGATCGCGCGCTGACGCAAAAGAAGAGCCTGCTCCGGCACGAGGCCTACTTTCGTCGATCCGGATCGCTGGAAGTGCTGCACCATTCCACGACGGAAGAGATCGAACCGCACCTCGATGCCTTCTTCCAGCAACACATCGCGCGGTGGAGCGCAACGCCGCATCCAAGTCTGTTCCACGACGCCCGCCAGCAGCGCTTTTATCGCACGCTGACGCAGTATGCTTCGACTGGCGGCTGGCTCAGGTTCACGCGCGTCGAATCGAATGACCGCCCGATCGCGTTTCATTTCGGCTTCGCCTATCATGGCGTCTTCATGTGGTACAAACCTACCTTCGCCATCGAACTCGCGCGGCATTCGCCGGGGGAAGTGCTGCTTCGCCAGTTGCTCCTGCGCGCAATTGAGGAAAGCGCGCACACCTTTGACTTCGGGCTCGGCGACGAGCCGTTCAAACAGCGGTTTGCAACCCACACGCAAACCGTTCGCGACTTTGGCCTATATCCAGCCGACGCTCCCATTCCAGCACCGTGGTAAACCGACCACCGCAGATGAAACGCGTTCTTGTTCTCAGCCCCCATCCCGACGATGAAGCCATCGGCCTCGGCGGCACACTGCGGCGGCATATCGTGCAAGGCGATCACGTCGAAGTTATATTTCTCACCTCGGGGGAGAAAGGGAGCCGCTCGCAATCGCCTGAGGAACTCGGACCGATTCGCGAACGCGAAGCGGAAGCTGCTGCGAAGATTCTTGGGTGCCAACAGATTGAGTTCTGGCGACAGCCGGACGGATCTCTTGACGCGAATGATGAGCTTATTGCGCGACTCGTGAGCAAACTCAACGAAATCCAGCGGGACATTGTATATGTTCCGCACGAGGGGGAAATGCACCCCGATCACCGCGCTGCTGCCCAGCTCGTCGCCCGGGCGGTCGCATCGCTGAACCAACATGCACCGAGCGTGCTCATGTACGAAGTCTGGACGCCATTACAGCAGATCGACCACGTCGAAGACATCTCCTCGCAGATCGATGCTAAGTTGAACGCAATTCGCGCTCACAAGAGCCAGTGCGACATCATGGACTTCGTCGAGGCGATCCGTGGGCTAAACCGCTACCGCGGTGAAATGCACAGTTGGCCCGGCGGGCCCTATGCGGAGGTGTTCCAGCACATGTCGCTCGAAAGATAGGGCACCCGTGTGATCCTCCCCACTAATGCGAATGAGCCAACACCAAAGAATTATATGATCCTATCAGACATTGAAGTGAGGCAGCACTCAAATGAGTGCGAGTTAACGGCACAGCTAACGTGCGACACGAGCTGGATTCTTGACGATCGACCATTCCAGCTTTGGTATCGGTTTCCCGCAGACAATTATGATTTCCTGGATCCCCAAAATGCCGATCCCTATGTTGCCGCTCTGTTAGCGCCGGCAATGTGTCTGGGCGAGCCGCTCAAAATCGAAGGCAAAGTCTCTCCGACACTTCTGCGGGCGACCAAACAGATCCAGGAGATTTACCGCTGTTGGAAGCCAGCACTCAAGCTAGTAGAGGTGGACGTGGAGATCGAAACCGCACGGCGGGCAGACGCGAAGACCGGACCAGGACGTAACGGCCTGTTCTTCTCGCTAGGTGTAGACTCCGGCTACAGCCTCGCTAAGAACCTTCGCGAGCATTCAGCCGACGAAGAAACCGTAACCGATCTTGTGACCGTCCTCGGATTTGATGTTTACCTCACGGAACGACAGCGTTTTGTCGCGATGCTGGAAAACGCCACAAAGGTTGGTTCAGGCTTGGGAAAGAGCATCCTGCCGGTGAGCACGAACCTGCGCGATTTCACGGATAAGATTGCAGACTGGGTGCAACTTTACCATGGCGCGGCCCTTGCCAGCGTGGCACTGGCGCTTGGCGAGAGGTTTCGTCACATGCTGATCGCGGCGACCCACACCTACGCCGACCTGCTTCCCCTCGGATCCCACCCCGTGCTCGATCCGCTGTGGTCCACCGAGACGCTTTCGTTTTCACACGACGGATGTGAGGCCAATCGGCTCAGCAAGATGCGTGGCATTGCAGAAGTTCCCGGTCTGCTGACCACGCTCAGGGTATGCGCTACCGGCGAGACGACTGACGCTTACAACTGCGGGCAATGTCCCAAGTGTCTTATGACCATGATCGGTCTGCACATCGTGGGAGCGCTTGAGAAATGCACCACCTTGCCGAAGGAGATCGATCTCGATCGCGTCCGCAACATCCCGATAAAAAACACGACGCAAAGAGTCTATCTCCAGCAACTCGCTGACGCGCTGGGATCGGCACGAGATGACCTCGCAATCAAAGAAGCTCTCGAACACTGCCTGCATCGATCAGCCGGAAAAGCACCCGCTCGAACGGACTGACGCGAACCCCGCAGCGACCGATTTTTTTCTGTGATCCACCACGTCTTCGCGAACAAGTCTAACATCGGCGACTGGCTCTCTGCGCGCGCGATTCAGAGGCTGCTCGGTCGAGAGCCGGTCTCGGAATATCTTTGTGATGAACCATTCGTTCCAGAGACGCTCGCGCGCTTGCGGCAGGCCGGGCCTGGCGATCTGATCATCATTGGCGGCGGCGGGCTGTTCATGGACTACTTCGCGGAGTTCTGGGAACGGTTTCGCGTCATTGCGGAGCGCGTGCCGTTTGCAATCTGGGGCGTCGGCTGCTGCGACATGAAGCGGCAGAATACCCGGCTGCCCGCGGCGTTGCTGGAGGAGATCGTGAGCCAGAGCAGGTTGTGTGTCGTCCGCGACGAACTTACTCGCGCCGCATTATCCGGCTGCACACTTCCGCCGCCGGTCGCGTGTCCGACGATGAGCCTGGTCGAGCCGGCGGCGCCGGGCGCGGGCTTGCTGCACGTCGATGCATTCGATAATGTCGGAGAAGCTAACTACGAGGCGATGGAGGCTTTTGGGGAAGAGTTCGCCGCCGCGACCGGACGCTCGTTTCACTCAATCAACAACCTCATCCCGGCCGGGAGTGAAAAGAGCCTTAGCACCGTACTGGCGCGTTATGAACACGCCGACTTGATCCTTGCTGGCAGACTGCACGGCTGCATCATCGGCCTCGCGATGGGCCGCAAAGTCCTGGCTGTCTCCGGCGACCACAAAGTCGAGTCGTTCATGCAAGCCGCCGGGCTGAGCGACTGGGTGCTGGATCTTTCCGAAGTCGGCTCCGTCCCCCAGAGACTGCGCGATCTTGCGGGCCAGCCAAACCCGGCTGAGTTCATCGCTCGCACAAGAGCTCAGCATCAGCAGATCGCAGCTCAGCTTCGATCGTGGCTGCCGTGAGCTGCCCAATGAGTTCTCCACTTCGCATCATCGTTACTGGTCTCATCGCTCAGCATCCGACGCTCGGCGGGGTGACTTGGGATTACCTGCAATATGTGCTCGGCCTCGCGAGGCTCGGACACGACGTCTTCTATTTCGAAGACTCCGGCGAGTGGCCCTACAACCTCGACGGCGGACCGGGCGGCGACGACTGGGTGGCGCGCGATCCGATGGATACGGTGCGGCCACTTGCGAAGGTCTTTGAGCGTTACGGCCTGAGTGAGCGTTGGGCTTACCGTTTTCCCGTCGCGCCTCAGTGGTTTGGGCTTTCCGACCAAAAGCGGAAAGAAGTGCTGGAGACGGCTGATCTCCTGATCAATGTCTCCGGGACAATCGAGCATCCTGAGCAGTATCGGGACGTGCGGCGGTTGGCTTACATCGACAGCGATCCCGGCTTTACCCAGGCGAAGCTTGCCCTTCAGCAAGAGGAGTTTTGTCGCCGCGTTAATGCTCACGACGTGCATTTCACATTCGGTGAGGCGGCCTCTTCGGGGGTTCCTGTGACCGGCCATCATTGGCGTCCAACCCGGCAGCCAATTGTTCTCTCAGAGTGGTGGGATCCGGGAACTCCGCGTGAGGTATTTACCACGGTCATGAGCTGGACGAGTTACAAGCCACTCGTCCTCAATGGCAGGACGTATGGACAGAAGGACGTGGAGTTTCGAAAATTCCTCGACCTTCCGGAGAAGGTGAGGCCCGGTAAGCTCGAAGTAGCGATGGGTCGGCTGCATCACGTGACCTGGGAGGCCCAGGAAATGAGCCTGCCTCCGCGCGCCGCGTCGCTCGTGCATACGCACCCGAATTGGACCCCTGGCGATCTTCTCGAACACATGGGCTGGCGTATGGCTGATCCCCTTTGTGTTTGTAGCGATCTCGACAGCTACCGTGACTACATTCGGTCATCCAAGGCTGAGTGGAGCGTCGCCAAGAATGGATATGTCCGCGATCGGACCGGCTGGTTTAGCTGCCGGTCGGCATGTTACCTGGCGGCGGGCCGCCCCGTGGTAGTGCAGGACACGGGGTTTACTGACGTTATTCCCGCCGGCGAAGGTATTCTCGCCTTCAACACGATGGAAGAAGCTGTCGAAGGCATCCGCGCCATCGAGAGTGACTACACAAGGCACGCGAAGGCGGCGCGTGCTCATGCAGAGGAGTATTTCGATTCCCGCAAAATCTTGAGGCGCCTCATCGAAGACGCGATGGCCACAGACTGACCAACAGCTCCTGATCTTCGCTTTGCTCGCGAGCTTTCTTGACGAGCAGGGATGGGTGTCAAACACTGCCGTATGAAGTTATCTGAACTCAGAACATTCCAAATTGGCGGCAAGACGCGCGTTGAAGTCACAGCGACTTGGGAAGAGGTGCAGCGGCCAGCCCAGACACTGTTTGTTGAGACGAGCAGCGACTTTTCTGAGGCTTTGGCACCCGACTACGATGCTTTTGTGGCGGCTTGTGCCGTGCCCGCGTTGTTCCTCGGAGAACGTCGCCTGGCCGTTCCGGGAGACCTTTGTCCGAGGCTTGCAGACGGTCTGGCGTTCGTCATGGGAATCTTCCGGCAGTGGCGCGGCATTCGGCGTCCGCCTGTCGTCCTTGAGCCCGAAGGAGGCTTCCGGTCGCGTTATTTCGTAATGAAGCCCCGGACAGCCATGCTGCTTTCGGGGGGCGTTGATTCTTTGGCAATGCTCCGGTTGAATCGGCTTTATTATCCGCGAGACCATCCAGACGCCATTCACGATGGTTTTCTGATCGAGGGTTTCGATCTGGGCGGTTTTGGCAATCAGGATACCCGCCTGGAACGAATGAAGAAAGCGGTGGCGACCATTGCGGATGATGCCGGGGTAACGGTGATTCCGGTCGTCACTAATTTCGTGGCCCTCAATCCTGACGTGCATTTCTACGTGAAGCAATGGCACGGCGGTGTCCTGGCTGCGGTGACTCACCTGTTTGCGAAACGAATCACGCGCACCTGCATCGCTTTCACCTATAATGCGCGCAACCTGGCTCCTTGGGGTTCGCACCCTTTGATCGATCAATACTTCAGCAGCTCGCGTCTCCAGATCGTTCACGAGAGCGCTCATTTGTCGCGCCTGGAGAAGACCAGATACGTGGCCGACTGGGATACCGGTTTGCACAATATGCGCGTTTGCTTTGGCAATCCTACAGAGGACTTGAATTGCGGCCATTGCGAGAAATGCATGCGAACCATGACCGCGCTGCTCGCATTGGGCAAATTGCGTGATTGCCGCGCTTTCCCGAAGCGGGATGTCACCCCGGATATGCTCGACGACCTTGGGATGAGCACCAACTACACACTGGCTTGCTATGAAGAACTGTTGTCACCGCTTCGGGAACGCGGACGGGAAGACTTGGTTAAAGTGATTGAACGCAAGATCAGATATTACGCGCCCTCGATCGCTTTTGGCTACATGGAACCGCAACGATGGCTTGGGGAGTTACCCCCCCTGGTCCAGGAGATTACCAGTGCCATCCCGATGCCCAGCACTCTGATCCTCGTCGATGATGGCACCCTGGTTGGTCAGGCACTGGATGGCTATCGTGTCTTCCCATTCCTGGAGCAGAACGGAGAGTATGCAGGTTATCCACCTGATTCCGCCACCGCAATCGCAGAATTGGAACGTTTGCGGCGGGACGGGGCAGAGTTTGTCGTCTTTATCTGGGCGTCGTTTTGGTGGCTTGCTTACTACCGGGAGTTTGAACACTACTTGCGTTCGCAGTTCGGAAGCGTGGTGGAAAGCGAACGGATCATCGCGTTCGACTTACAGTCAGCCGGCCGGGCCTCCGGTGAGTCAGTGTAAGGGAGGTTTAGCTCTCAGTCCGCGACGATCTCGCCCATTTCCAAGTGCAGCCTCATGTCGCACTTCTCAAGCGTACTTAGGCGGTGGGCGATCATGAAAGTGGTCAGGCCGGGCATCAGCTTCTCCATGGCTTCCATGATCGCTCCTTCGGTCCTTACGTCCACCGAGCTGGTCGGCTCGTCGAGCACGAGGATCGGCGCGTCTTTGAGGAAGGCCCGCGCCAGCGAGATGCGCTGGCGTTCGCCCCCCGAAAGCCGGGCGCCGCGCTGGCCCACCAGCGTCCGGTAACCGTCCGGCAGCGCGCTGATGAAGTCATGCGCGTTCGCCGCTTTTGCCGCCGCGACAATCTCCTCTTCGGAGGCGCCGGGCCGGGCGTAGGCGATGTTCTCGCCGATACTGTTGGAGAACAGCACCGGCTCCTGGAGCACGATCGCGAACTGGTTCCGCAGGTCCGCCAGCCGATACTCGCGCAGATCGAGGCCATCCAGCAGAACCTGGCCGCTGGTCGGGTCGTAGAAGCGTGTCAGAAGACTCACCAGCGTGGTTTTTCCGGCACCCGTTGTGCCCATGATCCCAACGCGGCTTCCGGGCCGGACTCGAAAAGAAATCCGGTGCAGGACGAAGGTCTCCGGCTCGTAACTGAACGAGACATCGTGGAGTTCGATTTCGCCTCTCGCCCTCGTGACCGTCTGGCCGTCGGCCCGGTCTTCGACGTCCGGAGTTTCGTCGAGCAGTGTGAAGGCACGTTCAGCACTAGACATCGAAGACTGCATCTTGCCGATCTGTCCGCTGATCGTCTTCATCGGGCCGTAGAGCTGCGCAATGTAAGCCATAACTAGGAGTAACTGACCAAGGGTCATCGCGCCGGACTGCACATGCTGGACTCCGATGAACAAGGCGGCAGCGGTGCCGCACGCCACCGCGATTCCCACGATCGCTCCAAAACCGCTGTCGAGAAACGCAAGGTAAACATGACGCCGGACACCCAGGTTCGCTTTATCCAGATACTCGGCCTGCTGCCGCTCCTCCTGGCCGAATGCTTTCACGACACGAATGGCGCCGAGTGTTTCCTCGAGGACCGAAAGGGTCGCAGACTGGACTGCTTGCAACTCGCTCCAGCGAGTGCGCACGCGCCTCCGGTAAAACTCCGCGAGCGCAAACAGCACGGGCATCACAGTCAGCGCGACGAGCGCAAGCTGCACGTTGATGCGGGTGATGATGCAAACCATTCCGACGACCGTGCAGCCCGAGATGAGAAATGGCGCGATGCCATGCACCAGAATCCATTCAATGGCCGGCGCGTCGTATTGGATGCGGTAGATCGAATCCGAGGTTCCCTTCCGGTCGTGATAGAGCAGCGAGAGCCGCTGGGCATGACGAAACAAACGCGATCGGAACGAGAGCACGAGCTTTTCGCTCAGGTAGCTTTCTCCCATATGATTCGCGACGTTCTGCGCCTGCAGGAGGAAGGTGGTCGCGACGATCAAGCCGACCGCGAGCAGTAACATCGCGCCCTTTGAGGCAGCCACCGATGCGGGCGTGACCATGTCGAGAAACCACGGAAGCGGCAGATCGCCGATGACGTGATCCACCGCGATCTTCACCGGCAATGGTATGAGCAGAGTTAGCGGCGTCGCGAGGATTTGCAGAAGGAACAGTCCTCCAAGGAGCGGCGTCAACGGCCTGGCCTGCTTCAGCAGCAGGCGGTAAATCTGGAAGTCCGAATAGCGGCGCGGTTGCATCACTGCGATTGCTTTTCCGAACGCAGATCGGCCGTGGCGCGCAGGATTGCCGCCATCGCGCTTCCCGCCTGCTGGAAGGTCCAAAGCGCGAACCAACCGAAGCCGATCCCGCAGATGATGGCTGCGGTCCACGCTCCCTCCCACGCGGCGATTGTCGCAATCAGTCCGAAGGAAAATATGACTGCCTCAGCACCGCGACGGTATTGCGGCCACACGCGCGTCCTCACGTATTGCGCGCCGGCACCATGATCTTCAATTGCGAGTAACAGACGGGCGGCGCCGAACATGCCACCCCGGACTTCGATGTCCCAGCGCGCGAACTCATCACCGCAAAGCACGATGGCACGCTCTTCCCGCAAGGTTTTCTGGATGCGGGCGATGCGTTCTTCGGGCGCCATCCAGTCCTTGGTCCAGAGGGCGTCTTTGCGCGGATACGGCGTCACAGTTCCCGGCAAGCCACGACGGCGCCAGAAGGTCAGCCCATAATGAATGCGGCCGGAAAGCCTCGCGAGCGGCTGGAGAAAGTGCAGCCACGCGGTGAGCAGCCGCAATTGCAGCCGCACGAAAGTCGCTCTCCGGGGAAAATGTTACGACCCGCGGAAGCCCGCGCGCAGCGATTGCACGATGGTAATAATGATCGCTGTGAGGAGCAGTGGGAGCGCAGCAAAGAGCGGTGGCCATGACAACCCCAACAACACGCACCCGCCCAGGAACCAGACGAGTAAATGCCACTCTGGCATCGTGGGGAGACTTAAGAGGGTGCTCGGTCCGCGCTGGTAAAGTGACTGGAATGGCGCACTCCCCCAAACGCCGTGATAGATGCGCGAGCCGAATCCGAGGATGTGGCTGAAGCCTTTGCCATAAAGTCGCCCGTTGAAGGTGTGATGGCCCGCGGAGTTGTAGCGTTCGGGCCACTTCGTCTCGAGCAAGGCCTCGGCGCGACCGTAGCCGCGCTGCTGCTGGCAATATTTCAAGACCGAACTGCGCCGGTGATGCCAGACCATGGCCGCCGGGCTGAAGCCAAGCGTCCAGCCGCGTTGCTGGATGCGCCAGCAGGCGTCCACGTCGTCACCGGCCGCGCGGAATCTCGGATCGAATCCACCGATCGCGTCCAAGGCTTCGCGTCGAAAGGCCATGTTGCACCCGGGGACGTGTTCGGCGAGCTCGTCCGTAATCAGGACATGCACGGGTCCGCCAGGCGCATTGGCGACGCAACTAGCGATGAGGCTGCTGTCGTGGGGTTCGACGTTCGGCCCGCCGATGACCATGTGTTCGGTGGTTAGGAAAGAGGCGGCGAGGTAGTCGAGCCAGTCGGGATCGGGGTAGGCATCGTCGTCGATGTAGGCGAGAAATTCGCCAGTCGCGGCCTCCATGCCGACGTTGCGCGCCTGGCTGAGACCCTGATTTTTAGTCGAGATCAGCCGAACCTTGTATTCGGCTGCGATCTCCGCCGTCGCATCCGTCGAGCCGTCGTTGATGACGATGACCTCGTAATTTGGGTAGGTGAGGCGAGCGAGGCCCGCCAGGCATTCGCGAATCGTCGCAGAGCCATTGTAGGTGCAGACGATGACTGAAAAGCGAGGCGTGGGCCGGTCGGGCGGAAATGGCGTCTCGGCGAAGGCTTTGGAAACTGCTGCCAGCGCCGGTTTTGGCCGCCGCAATGTGTCTGTCAGGCCGAATGCCCAGTCGTGGACGAATTCCTTGGCGCGATACCATTCGTCCGTCCACGAGAAGATGATCGTGCCAGCGCAGCCCGCACGGAAAGCGGTGCGGATTTGCCAGTCGAGGACGGCTGCTTGTTTCTCCTCGCCATTGCGGAGCGCGTCGAGACCCACCTCGCTCATGATCAGCGGCCGGTCGCCGGCGATATTCTGAAGTCGGAGAAGATACGAATACAGCACCGGCTCCGATTCCAGGTAAACATTGAAGCAGACGAGATCGAGGAACGGGAGATCCAGATACTCGGTCGTCGGGTAGTTGACATAGGTCACCAAGCCTTCCGGGTCTTCTGCTTTGATCGCGCGAAAAATTCGGCGCAGATAACGCTCAATCGTCCGCGCGCCCAGCCAGCGCACGACCGAGGCTGGGATCTCGTTGCCAATCGCGCAACAGAGCAGCGCCGGATGTCCTGCCACCTGCCGCACCTTCGCTCGCACCAGCGCCGCGACGCCCGGCCCCTTCTTTTCCGGGTCCACGAGATAGCCCACATACTGCTCCGCGGAGAGGCCGACCATCACGCGCAACCCGTGCCGCTCCGCGACATCCAGGAGGGCGCGCGGCGGCATCGTGTGCGGGATGCGCACCGTGTTAATTCCGGCAGCAGCCATTTGCTCAAAGTCGGCGTCGATCTTATCGAGATCGTGGTATTCGTTCCCGGTCTCGTCCGGCTTGAATGCGCCGTAAGTCACGCCTTTCGGTGAAAACTTTTGCTCTCCGACGAAGAGAAATTTGCCCGAAGCAACGGGTCGCGCGATGGCGGCGCTTCGTTTCAGGGAATCTTCGAGTGATGGGACGGCGGTTTCCACGGTGTCGTTTTTAACTGGAACGTCTGGGGGTAGCAATGAGCGAGCCGCCGAAGAGTAGCAATCCGCCTTCGAGACGTTCTTCGACAATCCGACCGGCGAGAACGAACAGCGCATCATGGCTGATGCGAATCTCACCGGGACCGCCGTGGCCGTGGGCCACTCAGCGTCCCCTCCGGCGACCGAATCGCCGGCCAGAATCAGGGCGATCCCCCTGCTGCGCCAGACGATGAAGGCTTTGCAAAGCGTCCCTCTCCTCCCGAACAATTCCAATCGCGTTCAGAGTGGCCTTTGTCTCACACAAGCCCAATCCCGCTTGCCGAAGGGCTTGAAGAGGCATTTGTGACAATGCCATCACGCACGTATTGACCTCTCCCACAGTGTGTTGGAGTGGAGGCGAGGGGAGTTGAACTCTTGGAATGGTAGGGGTGTTTTGGCGGGCAGCTTCCGCCAATGCCCGCCAATACTTGATTTGCGGTTGGCAGGGCATTTCGAGCGGAGTTCCCGATAATATGCACGTAAACGCCATTATCCGCCAAATCCTACCACGATTTTGGTAGGAAAATCGGAAATCGAACAAACCAAGTTTCAAGGGCGACCGGCGGTTTCTCGGAGAGTGCTTGTTTCGTCGCAGATGGTCCAGAAAGTCATGCCTGGCACGGAACGCTTTTTTCGCGTTGCGATCATGTGAGTCGCAAAATTGAGAGAAGCTGCCCGAAATGGAATGCAAATGCGATTTTTTGCCGAGACCGGACGGCATGGATAGTCTGCGTGACTTTGGAGCAGGCAGCTTTGCAAAGCTGCTCCGTATGCGGAGCCACTTTCGTCGAAGGAGTTCCCTAGTTTTGCGCCCGGAAAGGCGCAAAACTCTTGAAATATTACAACATCATCGGGCCTCAAGTGAGGCGAATTCGATACGCTCGCCAATGGTCTCAATCGAAATTGGCGGGGAAATTGCAACGCGCGGGCTGGGATATTTCCCGAAGCGGCGTTTCTAAAATCGAAGCTCGCTTGAAGTTCGTTTTGGACTTTGAACTCGAATACCTCGTGGAAGTGCTGCGCGTCGAGTTGAAGGAGCTTTTCCCGGCTCATGTAGCGGGGGAGCCGGCGTATGATCGTCTCGCGCGATTGATGAACAACCGGCTCTGAGGCTTGTAGCAGATCAGAGCACGCCACCTCACTGCACAAGACTGCTGCATCCATCCCATATGGAATGAAAAAGCGTCGCGCCCGCGCCTGACGTTGGATATTCACCGGGTGGAATGGCTGGCAGTCCACCGTTCAAGAACCTCATGAAATCGCCAACGCCAGAATCGTCTTTCAAGCTCATCGAAGCCGTGGAGGCGCTTTTGCGGTGTCCCGAGTTGCAACGGGAGGATGTGCCCGAATCGACGCACCAACTCATCGAGGGAGTGCTCGAAACCGCAGGGCAGATGAAGCGGGAATGCGCGTTCCCGGAGCGCAAGGAAATCATTGAGTTCTTCGCCCAACGATTCGCGGAAGAAAGTCGAGAGACGCTGGTAAAGCGGGTCGTCGCGCTGGTGGGAACGCTGTCCAATGAAGAACTATATTCGAGCTACGAGGAGGCTCGTGAACTGGATCGCAGTCGCGAGCAAAAGGAGGAGTAAGTTTTAATTCGCAGGTCGTTTCTGCGGGCCTGAAAAGGCAGAAATCCACCGGGGATGTAAGTCGTTTTGACGGAGGCGGAGCGCGGCGACGCGGTTTTTGAATCCATGCCGCCGGCATGGATCACAAGAATGTTGTCGGAAGGGAGGTAGGACGGATCAGGGACAATCGCGGCTGGTCGCAGGCGGATTTGGCGAGGGAGCTTCAGAAATCCGGCTGGGACATCAGTAGGAGTGAGGTCTCTAAAATTGAGATGCGAATCCGCGAAGTGAAGGACTGGCAGATGATGCTTCTGGTGCGCGTCCTGCAAACTCCGCACGAATCTTTCTACCCTCTCCTCGATCCAAAAAAGACCCTTCGTGACGCCTTCGCTGAGACAATGATGAAGAAGCCGCAACGATCCGTCGCTTCGCTTGTCGAGTGAGCGGAACGGTGCTGCGCGCCAATCGCCACTACCAATCTTCGCGCTCGCGCCGTGGCGGCGGAGGCGGCGCGGGCTGCTGGTGATCGAAGCAATACTGCTCGGCCTGCCAATACTCATGCTCGGTTTGCGGCGGGGGCGGAGGGACAAATAATGGCGTTTGACGAGGGCGCGAATCGGGAAAATGCGGTGGCGGTTCTTGGCGCGGACTGGATCGGTGTGATCTAAAAATCCGAGCGACTACTCGGAACAAAAGGAAGATGCCGCCGAGAAAAATAAATACCACGGCGAACGCATAGGCAGCGATGAAATGTGGTGGGTGCATCGTTCTCGAAAAGCTTGTGCGATATTGGCCGCAAAGGCTCATGCACGCAAGATCGCGCTGCATGTTTCAATGCGAAACACCGCGCGCGAATCGGTTGTTCTGGCGATGGCAACCGGAGCAGCGAGGCCCTCCCGAAAAAGGGCCGGCTCTAGCTGCGGAGGTTGTGAGTAACCGCGGCGGAAGGCGGGCGCAGTTATTCAAATCGCCGGAAGCAACCGGCTCAAACCACGGGAGCTTTTCTCAGGTATCATCGCTCTCAGCGGCACCCTCTTTTCCGGCACCCATGATGGCAGCAAGCGTGGCGCGGGGATGCTGTTTCGCGTGCTCGCGGAAAGCTCCTTCACGATCTGGATGTAATCCTTAAGCGGCTTAGAGGGATTGTCCGCACGCCAGGCGATGGTCGATTCGCGGCGGAGCGGCGGGGAGAGCGGGCGAAAGACCACGCCCTCGAGCGGCAGTCTGGTGATTTGCTCGGG
>JANNWY010000152.1:0-31789 GCA_031409335.1 Chthoniobacteraceae bacterium
ATGGGTGCGCGTCCACTCGAATTCGTGCTGCGGCGGGTAGCGGTATTCGTGGTCGAAACGATTGCCGAGATAGCGCCACTGCCCGCCGTCGCAGAGCCACTTGAAGGTCTTGAGGTCGGTGACGTTTTCGCCGACGCGAAACTTCATGAACAGGTGCGGACCGATGGTCGAAAATTTCGCGAACCGCGCGTTTTTGTAATAGCGGTAGAGCGCTTTGAAGTCGGCGTGGAATTCCGCATCGGCGAGCGGGGCGAGCGGGAGTTCGCGGAACTGGTGATCCTCGTGCTGGTAGAGCGCGAAGACATCGGCGGGCTGCGTTTCGGTGCGCAGGCCGAGGAGCACGTTGTAGCCGAGCAGGAAGCGTCCGCCGCCGATGGGAATCATGTCGCGCGGCGTGCAGTTGTGCGTGGTGGTGATGCGCTCGGTGGCGAGGAGCGCGGTGGGGATCGCGCCGAAGACGGCCTGGCGCGCGGTGTTCAGCTTTTCAAGGCGCGTGCGCAAATCCGCGCCGTGCGCGGTGAGGCGGGCGCGGAGGATTTCGTAGGTGCCCTGATCGAGAGCGGTGGCGGCGGGGTCCGGCATTTGCGGAGATCAGCGGGGGAATGCAACGAAAACGGGGAGATGGGCTGCCGGATGTGACGGCCCTGCGGGCGGCTGAACGCCAAACGCCAAACGCCAAACTCCAAACTCCAAACGATCGGACTCCAATGCGAACGCGACCGGGAATCCTTTGGCGTTTGGCGTTTGACGGTTGGCGTTTGAAGTTAAGCCGCCGGCAGGGCCGCAACGACTCGATGGCAAAGCGCCGGTTTCCAGCTTCACGTTCATCTCCTTTGACGGCAGCGCGAACGGTCAGGCCTTGGCGCGTTTTCCGTCTTTCGCGACTTTGCTGCCGGCGAGGCCGAGGCGCTCGGCCTGGCCGAGCAATCCGGCGAGCAGGCCCTTCGTCCGCGTGTCGTCGGCGAGGCCCAGCATCTGCGTGAGCGCGGCGGAGATGGTGAGGTTTTTCAGGTCTTCGCTCGTCAGTCCGAACCGGTCGATGAAGCCTTGGAGTTGAGTGTGGAAATGCTCGGGGTCGCCGTTGAAAAAGGTGTCCTTCACGTCGGTGAGCACGGTGCTGCTGCCGCTGAAACGATCGGCCGCCTTGCCCGCGCTCACCGCGCCGGTGATGCGATCGAAGAACGCCGCGTCGCCACCGACGATGTCGATCTTCGAGTGCTTGAGCGCTTCGCTGATGACGGATGCCTGGCTGCTCGCGATATTCGCCTGGGTCTGGATCGTGGCGAGGTCCACGTCGCGTTCTTTGGCAAGGCGCAGCTTGAACTCCTCGTGCTCGCGGCCCGCATCGTGGAAGAGCTTCATCGCTTCCGCTTTTTCCGTGATGCCTTTCGCTTCCGCGGAAGCTTTGAGCTGGAGCACTTCGGCTTCCGCGGTGCCCTGCTGTCTCGTGGCCGCAGCTTTGGCGGTGAGGACTTGCGCGTCGGCAAGGCCATGCGCGGCGGCTTCCGCAGTGAGCGCCTCGGCGAGCATCTTCTTCGCGGACGATGTTTTGATCGCGGCCTGCTCGTCGGCCTCGGCGCTGATGACTCTTTGCTGCGCCAGCTTCTCGGCGGCTTGTTTCTCCGCGTCGGCGTGGCGGACGATCGTCATCAAATCCTGATCGGCATGAAACTCCGCCGCCTTCTTCGCGGCCTCGGCGGCTTTGATGTCCTTGATGAGCACCTGCTCGGCCTCGCGCTCGGCGGCGACGATTGCCACCTTCTTCTCACGATCCGCAATGGCGAAAGCCTCGGTGTCCTTGATCTTCTGCTGCTCGATCACCACGGTTTTCTCCACTTCGAGCCGCTGGCGGATCACGTCCTGGATGGCCTTTTGCTGCACCTCGACGGCCTTGTCTTTTTCGATCTGCGCGAGCTTTACGATGCGCTCGCGCTCGTTCACTTCGACGAGGCGATCTTTTTCCACGCGCTCCTTTTCCACTGCATCCGTGCGCTCCTTGTTCCGCGTCGCGACGATGATTTGCCGGTTCTTGTTTTCCTCGGCGACCATCAGCTCTTCATCCACGGCGATGCGCGATTGCTCGGATTTCAACCGCTGCTCGGCCTGCACTTTCTTCGTCTCGGATTCCTCGCGCGCCGTGATGGAGGCAATCTCGCGCTTCTGCTTTTGCTCGGCCTCGGCGAGCTGCTTGTTGAGTTCGAGGATCGCCTCGTTCGCCTCGACATCCTGCTTCGTGATCGTCTTCTGCCGCTCGCGGTCGATCTGGTTCGCCAGCACTTTTTGCACTGCCGTGAGTTCGGTGATTTTCTTGATGCCTTCCGAGTCGAGGATGTTGTCCGGGTTCAGCAGCGAGAGTGGCGTTTGTTCGAGAAAATCAATCGCCACGTCTTCCAGCACGAAGCCATTCAAGTCGGTGCCGATCGACTTGAGGATGCCTTCTTTCAGCTTGTCGCGGCTGTTGTAGAGATCGACGAACTGGAACTGTCGGCCCACCGTTTTCAGCGCCTCGGAAAACTTTGAGTCGAAGAGATCAATGATCGCCTCCAGGCTCGAAGCCCGCGCGCATCCCACCGATTGCGCGACTTTCAGCACGTCGTCGGCGGTCTGATTTACGCGGACGAAAAACGCGACCTTGATATCGGCGCGCATGTTATCCATGCAGATGAGCCCGTTCTGCCCGTGGCGATAGATCTCCACGCGCTTCACCGAGATGTCCATGTATTCGGCCTTGTCGATGATCGGGAAAACGGTCAGGCCCGAGAAGGAAACCTTCGTGCCGCGCAGGCCGTTGCGGATGATAGTGCGGCCCTGCTCCACTTTGCGGAAGCAGGTGAGGATGCTCAGCAGCCCGCCGATCAGGATGAGTAAAAGGATGGTGCCAGCGATGCCGAAGAGGTTCTCCAGAAATGCGAAGGTGATCATAGGTCAGGTAGGTTTTGGGTTTGTGAAGATTCGAGCGAAGGCATCGGCGTGATGTAATAGACGCCCTTTTCTGAGTCGCTCCGCACGACGGCGGCGCGCGCGCCTTTTACCAGGACGGCGTCGCCAAGCGTGCGCACATTGATGAGCACCGGCGCGCCGCTGCGCGTGATCTCGGCCTGGCCAAAGGTCGGCGTGGCCTCGCTCGTGGTGATGAGGCAGACGCTCCCGAGCACTTCCTCGCCCGCGCCGCGGTCCTTGTTGATGAGGCGAAATAGCGGGCGCAGCGGCATCGTCACGTAGCGCGTGACGACGACGCTCACGAGGAAAATGGGGATGAGCATCGCGAGGGCGAAAAGCTGGGAGCCGCCGGTGAGGTAGTAATTTGAAAGCATCGAGCCCAGCCACATCGCGAGCCCGAGCACGCTGACGATGACCATGACCGGCACATCGCCGATGCCGACGAAGTCCATGAACTTGGTGGCGCCGCCAGCGTCGTGATCGATCTCGTGGTGAACGTCGCCTTCGACATGCGCATCGACATCGGAAAAAAGATGCACATCCAGCGCGCCCAGCGCGACGAGCAGCCAGTAGAGCACGATCAGCCCGAGCAGCACCGTGAAGGGCAGATTCACCATCCGAAAGGCTTGTTCGAAAACTTCGCTCATATTGCCAGACGGGAGTGAACCATCGCGTCTGCGGCGATGCACTCGAAATCGCGCGGGCTGGCCGGTCGGCTGGTCACCGGTGGTTTCCGCGTTGTGATGGAAATTGGTGCGAAAGAAAGGCCGCCCGGGGCGCGGGCGCGCGAAGTAAAGCGGACAGGCGGTGTTCTGCCGTCGCCTCGCCGTTCCGCCACCGCTTTTCCATCACGACTCGTGCTTTCGGCGGATGAAAAAACTGGCGCACGCAGAGCCCGCGACCGGGGCTGGCAATCAGCCCGCGCGCGGTGACCCAGGCTTCCCGATCACTGCGCGAATGCGGTGGCTTTCCTCTGCGATCATGTCGGCGACATCGGCCACCAGCGCACTTTCCATGAAGTCCGGCGATTACCGATCCGCGCGGCAAGTGTTTCGATGTGACGAAGCGCAGCCATTGCCCGGTCTTGCCGATCCACGCTCAAACCGCCGGAACTGAGTAGGGAGTGGGGTGAAACATGTGTCCCAATCCCAAATTTGAGGTGCGCGGCATGAGACCGAGTGAATCCGCCTCGATTTGGAGGCGCACGCGAATACCGTCAATTGGAGAGTTCTTGGCAGAAGGACATCGGAAGATTCTGCCACTCATGCCGAAGCTCAAACGACCGCACCATTTGCTCGGTCGCAATCTCTCCGCCACCCGCCAGGGACGGGGCTGGACGCAGGAGCAGGCTGCGGAACGCGCGGGCGTTTCGCTCAAGTATTCTGGCCCTTTTGATAGATGACCTGTCCCTTTATTTCGCCTTTTTGATAGATGACCTGTCCCTTTATTTCGGCAGGCACTTGTGGTCGTTGGTCTTCGAAATCTGTCCCGAATCGGCACTCTGGGTGAACACCGTGGAGCCGAGGGTCCGGAGCCGAGGGTCAGTCTGTGAATCTTGAAACTTCCAAGTAACAACGCGAGATTCGCCGGAGAAACACTGACGACAATTGCGGAAACTCGCTCTGCCGCACCTGCATACGCGGTATCGCTGCTGCGTTTTTATTGCGCACCACTACCGCGCTCTTCGGCGGGCGAGACTCAGTCCGATCGAAAGAGCCAGGAGCAACGTGGAGGAGGGCTCGGGGACGGGGTTGGCGATGGCGATGCCGGTGGTGCCATTCGCCAGCTCGTAGTAGAAGGCCACTTGTCCGAGGTCGTTCAGGCTGGTCGGAGAGATTCCCAGCCCGGTGACCGTAGAGCCAAAGAGCGGACTGCCGTTTCCGAGGACTTCGCTTGTGGCAGAACCGTCACCGATGAAGATACCAGCGCCTCCGGCATCCAGACCTGCTGCGAACGCCACCTTGCCCGCTGCGTTGATCGACGCTACGCTGCCATAGAGGCTGAAATGGCCCGGAGATGTCGGCGATGGTCGTCAACGGTCCTCCGTTACCGGTATAGATGCCAAAGCCGCCCGAGTCTATATCTCCGACGCCTGCAACGAAAGCCACTGTGCCCACCGCGTTCATGGAGGGTGCAAAGCCAAAAGATTTGAGCGGTCCCGCACTGTCAACGATCGTAGTCATCAACCTACCGTTGACGGTCACAATGCCGGTCCCGTTAGTTTTTCGAAACGCGACGGTGCCAGCGTCGTTGAGAGAAACGTTGGAATCCGCGAACAACGGCGCTGAATTGAGAAAAAGCGGCGTCACGGTGCCTCCGCTGTTGATGAAAATACCAGCAGGTCCCGTGTCCTGCGAAGCCCAGAATGCCACCGTGCCCGCCGAATTGATCGCGGTGGAGTAACCAGCGGCGAAGTCTCTGAACTGGCCCGCTGTATTTGCGATTGTGACTAAAGGTCCACCGTTGCCGGCAAAGATGCTGTCCCCGGAACCACTATTCGGGGAGGCGACGAACGCCACCGTGCCGGCCCGGTTGATCGCGGGCGGTCCAAAATAGGCGAATATGGACGGAGCAATGGCGATCGTTGTTATGGTGGAAGCGTTGCCGGTAAAGATTCCCTGGTTTCCAGCGTCCAGGGTCGCGCGAAACGCCACCGTACCGACGGCGTTGAGGGAGGGCGAATCAAAGTCAAAGGTGCCAAATGGCCCTGCGGAATCGGCGACTAGCGTGAACGTGTATTCGGCTTTTGCCTTTGCGGCGATTGCCCCCACCAGCACACACGCGATCAAAAAAGCGCAGTTTAGTCGCGAACGGAAAGCTCGAATTGTCATCCAACTCCTCTTCCATTTCACTCAGCACTTCCGCGTTGTTCGCCTGGCGAGACTCAGTCCGAGCAAAAGCGCCAGGAGCAGGGAGGAAGAGGGCTCGGGGACGGGGTTGGCGATGGCGATGCCGGTGGCGCCATTGGCTAAGGTGTAGCCAAAGGCCACTTGTCCGAGGTCGTTGAAGCTGGTGGGGGAAATATTCAGCGAGGTAATGGTGGAGCCAAAGAGGGGATCGCCGGAGCCAATGACCTCGCTCGTGTCAGCGCCGTCACCGATGTAAATGCCAAACCCGCCGGAGTCCAAGCTCGCCATGAACGCCACGGTGCCAGCCCCGTTGATTGAGGGCAGGTTAAGATTAAAATCGAAGTAGCTAAATGGTCCCGAGAGATCGGCGATGGTCATCAAAGGCCCGCCGTTGCCAGTGTAGATGCCGAAGGCAGCCGAGTCGAAATCCAAGCCTCCGACAAAAGCCACCGTTCCCGCGCTGTTGATCGAGGGTGTGTTGCCAAAAGATTTGAGCAGTCCCGAGCTGTCAGCGATTGTCGCGATCGGCCCCCCATTGCTGGTGAAAATTCCCATGCTCAAATTGCCCTGACCCAGGAAAGCCTTGAAAGCCACTGTGCCTGCGTCGTGGATAGAGGCGCTGCTCACTCGATTCAAAGAAACCGAATTAATCACAATCGGAGTCGCTACCCCGCCGTCGCCGACAAAAATCCCGATAGGCCCTGAGTCCTGGTCGGCAACGAATGCCACCTTACCCGCCGCATTGATCGACGTGTAACCACCAAAGGAATCAAACTGACCGGCCGTGTCCGCGATCGTAAGCAATGGCCCACCGTTGCCAGCAAAGATGCCTTCTCCTACACCGGTTGCTTGCTTCCCATAGAACGCTACAGTGCCCGCCTGATTGATCGAAGGGGCCCCAAAACTTGCGAATGGCATCGCAGAGATCGTGACTGTTGTTGTTGGCCCCCCATTGCCGGTAAAAACTCCGCGGCTCCCGTTGTCCAAGAGCGCCGAAAACGCCACTGTTCCCGATGCGTTGAGGGAAACTGGCGACGTCGTGCCAAAGTTTCCGAACGGTCCCGTGGAGTCGGCGATAAGTGTGAATGTGTATTCGGCTTTCGCCTTCGTCGCCGTGATGAGCAGGCACGCGATCAAAAAAGCACGGCTTAGATCGCGGAGCAGGAACTGCCGCGAACGGAGAGGTTGAATCGAGGGGAAGGTGGTTTTCATACTGGCGTGTGGGGGTTGCAGCTTTAACCGGCGTTTTTGGTTTGATAAAAACCCTCGCGGATCTCCGAATTGCTGCATTCCATATCGGCTAGTATGTCGCATGCGGCGGTGTTTATCAAGGAGGAGTGAAGGTGGCGAATCCGCTCAAATCAATCGTTTGCACGTGCAGGCCCGTGTTTAGTCCCGCATCCGTGTCCGCAGCCACGATCAGGTCATTCAATGTCGGATTGATGAGGTTGGTCACAAAGGTGCCTTTGCCTTCGTTGGCGAAAGTCGCCGTGCTTAACAGGACCAGAGTAGGGACCAGAGTAATACTATCGTTGATGATCAGGAAAGCGGGGTTCCCAGAATCTCCAGGGATCAGGTCTTCATAAAACTTCAGTCGGTTCCGATGCAGGCCCGGTTTCACAAAGACTGCGAAAGAAGGGCCAAGTGCGGGAGAGCCAAGTTCGCGCAACTCGGACACAAGTGCCTTCTCCTCTTGATCGAGAACCATTACCGGAGGTCTTCCGTTCTCCAGATAGCCGAGGTAGTCGTCGTAATTGTCGGAGAGCATCTTGCAAGGCGTGATGGTTGTGGGCAGCTGCGAATCGAGGGTGTACACCGTGAGGTCATTATTGTAGTTGGGAGAGCCCGAGTAAGCCGAGTGGCGTGCTTTCCCTACGATAGTGCGGTCAGGCGTTACAACTACATTGTCCGCCGTGATAAACCGGACGGTTTGGCCGACTTGCAACTCAACATGCGCCGAATTGATGATATGTTGCGCCGTGATGGCGGTGCCCGCGTAAAGATTCTGTCCCTCGCTATTCCACGGGCTGATACAGGTCATCTGCTGTCGCAGGTTGTAGCACCACGAGGCGGTATTCCGGATGTAAGTCTGGGTACCGTGGGTCTGCGTCGAAAAGATCCGCTTGGCGTCTTCCGGGTCTGTCGGAACTGCGAGTGCGGCGGCGATCCGATCGTCGATGGCCTCGCTCGCACTCAGGCCCACGGTGTTGGCTGGATACTCGTAACGAAATTGTGTGGTCGGCAGCACCGAAACCTCAGGTCCGTTCCCGTTCGGCAGTGCGCTTCCCACCTTTGCCGTAATGGTTCGCAGGGTGGGAACCGGAGGATTTGCAGAGGGGTGCTTGTAATACACTTGGGTGCGCCCATCCATTCCGGTCAGCAAATGCAAGGTGGTTTTCAGGCCGCTGCCATCGCTGGCAGGCGAGACCTGGCCTTGATCGACGCCCGGGACGAATACCGTGACGCGGGCGTTATTCACCGGTCCCATCCCATCCGTCACCTCCAAGATCAACGGCGCTGACAGTAGAGTTCCCGGTTCATCCGTCGGCGATGGGTTGGGCCAGTCGATAATCGCAATCCCCGGGTAGTTGCTCCCATTGTAATGATCGGTCGGATCAGTGCCCAGTGTTCCCGTCTGATACTCGACCAGATTGGTCACGCCATCGTCATCCGGATCAGCCGTGGGGCCGGTGGCATCATTGGGATCGTCCGGATCGAGCCCGAAATGAATTTCCCAATCGTCCGGAATGCCATCGCCATCGGTGTCGGATGAGGAGAAGGGATCGGTGCCGTCCGCGAGTTCATCGACAGTGATCACTTTATCTCCATCGAAATCCTGCTGGGCTGGATCGCCCGTATAGGACTCGAGGTATTTCAGACGAACGAAAAACCGATCGGCGTCGGACACCTGGAAGCCGTACGAATTGGGCGTATCTTCACCCGGCGCGAAGGCGTCCGGAAAATAGTGCCAGGAGACCAAATCCTTTGAATGCTGAATGAAATAGAACCGTCCTGCGCGTCCCCAAAAGGAAAAGGTGTACGAGTCCAGGCCATCCTGGCTCAGCCGGCATCCTTCGTTATCGTCGTTCGCCGTTTGGGCGAAGGCACCGCCGATTAGCACCAGCCCACAGAGGACGCAGAGCAATACGCGGCTCATTTCACGGCCTCCCGATTGAGCGGCAGCGTCGCAGGGCTGGGTTTCTTCCAGTAGTTGATAACGGTGTTCTTGCGAGGCGGCGGATTCTCGCGCAGTTGCCGCTCCGCTTCCGCCCTGGCTGCTTCGCGCTCGCTGTATGCCTGCATCAAGGCCTCGCGGTGCGCGTCGTAGTATGGGTGGATCGCGTCCAGCGCAGTCATCATCGGCGCGTTCGTCTGCCCCAACCCATCGGCCAGCACCCACCCGGCGCGGTCCTTTGGCAGAACGGCGATTTGCGGAAATTCGCGCGTCCTTTCCGCGAGCATTTCCGGCGTGCCACCGTCGAGAGCCAGCATCAGGGTATAGATGGCATCCGCCGTTTCGATCTCACCCATCCCGCTGAAATACTGGAAGTCGATGTTACTAAAGGCACGATAGCTCCTGCCCTCCTCGGTCCAGTGCAGCTCGGTAAGCTTGTGATCGAGGACCGTCGCCGAAAAGAACAGCACCGCATGCTGTTTCGCCTCCCGGCGGCGCTGGGTCGCGAGATCCTGTGGAGACAGCACTTTCGCCACCGGAACCGGAGCCGGGGCGGAGGGCGCGGCTACCGGCGGCGGAGCGACGCGCTGGTAAATGATGGAGTGGTCCCCGCGTTTGATGACGGTCCGTTTGAGCACCTGGAAATTGCGTTCCGGCTTCTCCGCGTTCGCTGGATTGGTCTGATCCTGCGCGAAGGTCGGAAACGTGAGGAGCGCACCGGCGAGGAAGGCGCAGAGCCTGGAAACAATTCGGTGAATTGGGGACAGGGAGATCATGGCGTTTGGATGGGTTGCGCGCCGAGAAACAACCACTCGGCGCCGGTTGCGCTGGATGACGCCTCGTTTGTGGAGAAGTGCGCGTCAGATGGCAAGAAGTTTTTCACACCTGAATCCAGACTTTAGTCAGGTGGCTTGGAGGCATCCACTGCTTGCATCGTGAAGCGGTGAAACGCTCCGACTCCGAAAAAATTGCCACTGCGGTGGTGGATTTGCTCGCGGTGGCGAGGCGGAAAATGGGGTTGAACTACGAGGATTTGGGAGGGCTCACCGGCCTGCACGCGACCTCGCTGTCCCTAATCGAACGTCACTTGAGGAAACCCACTTTCGTCAATCTGTGCCGGATCGCCTCAGCCTTGCGGGTCAGGCTGTCAACGATCGTGCGAAATGCGGAGAACCAAGTGCGCCAGGGGGATTGACCCTGCCGAGACTCCCAATGGCGACCGCTGGCGCGCCGCTTCCGACAACCCATGGCTTTCCCTTCCCCACTTTCCTTTCAATCCCTGTGGGTCGGCTCGCCTCAGCCGCACTTGAAATAGTCGCTAGAATGGTGAGATGGTCCGGGTCAATTGCTGTGATGAGTCGCTCCACTTTCTGGTTCCCATTTTTTGCCTGTGCAGCGCTCGCGATTTCATCCGCTGGCGCGGACGACGGCGTGGCGTTTTTTGAGGGCAAGATTCGGCCACTTTTCGCCGAGCACTGCGCGAAGTGCCACAGCGCGGACGCTCCGAAGGTGAAGGGCGGGCTGAGGCTGGATTCGCGCGAGGCGATTTTGGGCGGAGGCGATTCCGGCGTGGCGATCGTGCCAGGCGATCCGGAGAAGAGCCTGCTGATCCAGGCCGTGCGGTACGGCGACAAGGATACGCGGATGCCGCCGCAGAAAGACGGCGTGGATCGGAAGCTCTCCGACGCGCAGATCGCGGCGCTCGAGGAGTGGGTGAAAATGGGCGCGCCGGTGCCGGCGGCATTTGTGAAAACTGAGGGTGCGGAGAAACACTGGGCTTTTCAACCGATCGCAAATCCGACCGTGCCGGAGCCCGCCGACCAGGCGTGGGTGAAGACGAGCATCGACGCGTTCCTTTTCGCGCAGCAGCCGCCCGCGCCGCCCGCGGACAAGCGCACGCTTTTGCGCCGCGCCACCTACGATCTCACGGGGATGCCGCCGACGCCGGAGGAGTGCGACGCCTTTCTCGCGGACGCTTCGCCGGATGCGTTTGCGAAGGTCGTCGAGCGGCTGCTCGCCGCGCCCGCCTACGGCGAAAAGTGGGGCCGCAAATGGCTCGATGTCGTCCACTACGCCGACAGCTCGGGCAATGACACCGACCACCCCACGCCGCTCGCGTGGCGGTATCGGAATTACGTCATCGACGCCTTCAATCGCGACCTTCCGTTCGACCAATTCGTGCGCGAGCAACTCGCCGGCGACCTCCTTGCCGCGGCGCAGCCGCGCGAACGCTACGCCGACTGCATCACCGCCACCGGCTACCTCGCCGTGGGGCGGCGCTTTGGCTCGGGCAAAGACGACCGCGATGTCCATCTCGACCTCGAAGACACGATCGACACATTCGGCAAGTCGATGCTCGGCCTCACGATCAGCTGCGCGCGCTGTCACAATCACAAATACGACCCGATCTCCGCGCGCGATTACTACGGCCTCTACGGCATCTTTGCCTCCACCCGCTTCAGCTTTCCCGGCGGCGAACATCACCTGCATCCGCGCGATCTCACCCCGCTGCTCCCGCCGGATGAAGTCGCAAAACTCGCCGCCGCCAAGGCCGCGATCGACGCAGCCAATGCCCCGGAGAATCGCGTGAAGCGAAAAATACGCGGCACCATCGAGCTGCTGAAAATGAAGTTTCACGACGTGAAGAAGCAGGTGATCTGCGATGTCCCGCAGCCACGCGAAATCTTCGGCGAAAAGAAGCCCGAAATGGCCTACGCCGTGACCGAGGGAAAACCCGCGAACGTCCACTTGCAAAAGCGCGGCGAACCGAAGGAACTCGGCGACGAAGTCCCGCGTAAGAACCTCGACCTGCTCGGCGGACAACTCGTTTCTCCCGATGGCGGCAGCGGCCGCGCGCAGCTCGCGGAATGGCTCACCGCGCCACAAAATCCGCTCACCGCCCGCGTCATGGCGAACCGCATCTGGCTCGGCCATTTCGGGCGCGGCATCGTCGCGACTCCGAACGACTTCGGCACCCGCGGCGCGCCGCCCTCGCACCCCGAACTGCTGGATCATCTCGCGTCGAAATTCATCGAATGCGGCTGGAGCGTAAAGGCAATGCACCGCCTCATCATGCTCAGCGCGGCGTATCAGCAGACGAGCCAGGCGGAAGGCGGCTTCTCCCGTCGCCGGCTCGATGCCGAGGAAATCCGCGACACCTATCTCGCGCTCGCCGGTGAGCTGGATCGCACGCCGAACACCGGCCATCCCTTTCCCGATGAAGCCCTGTGGGCCTTCTCCCAGCACAATCCATTCAAGGCATTTTACGATTCGCCGAAACGCAGCGTCTATCTCATGACCCAGCGCGTCCAGACCGAGCCGTTCTTCGCCCTCTTCGACGGAGCCGATACCAAGGTGAGCACGCCGCTCCGCTACGCCAGCACCGTCCCGACGCAAGCCCTGTGGTTCCTCAACGATTCGTTTTTTCATGCGCGCGCCGAGTCCTTTGCGCGGCGTCTGCTGGTCCTGCCCGATGACCCGCAGCGCCTCGCCTTCGCCTACCGCCTCTGCCTCCAGCGCGCTCCGACCGATGCCGAGGCGCAGACCGCCGCCACCCTCATCGCCGCGTATCAGCGTGAATCCCAGAGCCGGCTCGAAAGCTGGAGCGCCTACTCCCGCGTGCTGCTAGGCTGCAACGAAATGCTCCACCTCGACTGATGAATCGGTCCCACTCCCGTCGCGGATTCCTGCGTTCGCTCGTCGGCGGCTCGCTGCTGATGCCCGGCATCGTTTCCGAGCTGCTTGCGGAAAATGGCGCGCCTTCTCCCGACGATCCGCTGCTCCCAAAGCGACCGCATTTTTCGCCGAAGGCGAAGCGCGTCATCTTCCTCTTTCTCACCGGCGGCGTTTCGCACATCGACGCGTTTGATCCAAAGCCGCGGCTCTTCGCGGACCACGGCAAGGAGATGAAAGTCGATCACCCCGAGGTCAACGGACGGCCCGACTACAAGCAGCTTTTTCTGAAACGCCCGCAGTGGGAATTTTCCCCGCACGGGCAATGCGGCACCGAGGTCAGCACGCTCTTCCCGCACCTCGCGCAATGTGTGGATGACATCGCGCTGATCCGCTCGATGAACACGTCGCACTCGAACCATTTCCAGGCCACGCTCGGAATGCACACGGGCTCGTTCGCGTTCGCGCGACCGAGCATCGGCTCGTGGGTCAGCTACGCGCTCGGCACCGAAAATCGCGACCTGCCGTCGTTCATCAGCATCGCGCCTTTCCTGCCGTACGCGGGCGCGCAAGTGTGGGCGTCCGACTTCCTGCCCGCCGCGCATCAGGGCACGCTCGTCGTCCCCGGCCCGGAGCCGGTGGCAAATGTGCGGCGGCGTGCCGCCACTCCACGCCTTCAGCAAATCGAACTCGCCGCGCTGCGCGAACTCAACGCCAGCCACCTCGCCACCCGCGCCGAAGACACCGTGCTCGCCGCGCGGATGCGCTCCTTCGAGACCGCCGCGGGGATGCAGCTCGCGGTGCCCGACGTGTTCGATTTTTCAAAAGAAAGCGACGCCACGCTCGCGATGTACGGCCTCACGCGCGGCCAGAATACCGGCTTTGGCTGGCAATGCCTCGCCGCCCGCCGCCTCGCCGAGCGCGACGTGCGTTTCATCGAACTCATCGACAGCGGCTCATCGAGCAATTGGGATTCGCACGACGACATGCTCGACCACGCACCGCGCGCCATGAACGCGGACCAAGCCATCGCCGGCCTGCTTCGCGACTTGAAGGAACGCGGCATGATGGACGAAACGCTCGTCGTCTGGGCCACCGAGTTTGGCCGCACGCCCTTCAACAACATCCTCGACGCCAAAGGCCGCGAACATCACCACTGGGCCTTCTCCTGCTGGCTCGCCGGCGCCGGCGTGAAGCCCGGCATCGTCCACGGCGCGACCGACGAATACGGCATGCGGCCGATCAGCGATCCCGTCCACACCCACGATTTCCACGCCACGATCCTGCACCTCATGGGCCTCGACCACGAGCGCCTCATCTACCGCCACAGCGGCCGCGACTACCGCCTCACGGATGTCGCGGGGAAAATCGTGAAGGGTGTCCTCGCGTAGATCAAATCGCGGAGCTAAGTGCGACCGCGTTCGCGGGTGTTTTCTGCAACCAGCATCGCCCACATGCGTCTCCAGATTTCGCTAATCCTCATCGCATCGACCATCGCGTTCGCGCGCGCCGATTCCGCGGGCGACGAGTTTTTTGAGAAACGCGTGCGCCCGCTTTTTATCGAGCACTGCGCAAAGTGCCACAGCGCCGACGCCGAGAAAATCAAAGGCGGGCTGCGGCTGGATTCCCGCGAAGCGATTTTGAAAGGCGGCGATACCGGCGCGGCGCTCACGCCGGGCGAGCCCGAGAAAAGCCTGCTCATCCAGGCGGTGCGCTACGCCGACAAGGATCTCAAAATGCCGCCGCCCAAAGACGGCGTGGATCGCAAACTCTCCGACGCACAGATCGCCGATCTCGCCGCGTGGGTGAAAATGGGCGCGCCGATTCCGCAGGCATTCGTCAGCGCGACCGACCCCGCAAAGCACTGGGCATTTCAGCAAATCGACAAGTCGCACGCGAACGCGAGCATCGACGCGCTCCTTTTCGCAAAAGCCCCGTCCCCGTCCCCGTCCCCACCGCCCGCCGACGCGCGCACGCTCATCCGCCGCATGACGTACGATCTCACCGGCCTCCCACCAACTCCCGAGGAAGCCAACGCGTTCGCCGCCGAATCAATCCGCAATCCGCAATCCGCAATCCGCAATCTCCTCACCCGCCTGCTCGCCGCGCCCGCCTACGGCGAAAAGTGGGGCCGCAAATGGCTCGACGTCGTGCGTTACGCGGACAGCGCGGGCGATAACTCCGACTACCCATCGCCGCTCGCGTGGCGCTATCGCAACTACGTCATCGACGCCTTCAATCGCGACATGCCATACGATCAATTCGTGCGCGAGCAACTCGCGGGCGATCTCCTCGCCGCCGCGCAGCCGCGCGAACGCTACGCCGAGTGCGTCACCGCCACCGGCTACCTCGCCATCGCGCGGCGCTTCGGCGGGAACAAGGATGATCGCGACTTTTACCTCACCATCGAGGACACCATCGACACGCTCGGCAAATCCGTGCTCGGTCTCACCATCGGCTGCGCGCGCTGCCACAATCACAAATACGACCCGATCACCTCGCGCGATTACTACGGCCTCTACGGCATCTTCGCGTCCACGCGCTACAGCTTTCCCGGCAATGAGGAAGCGCAGCGCCCGCGCGATCTCATGCCGCTCGTCCCGCGCGCTGAGGCTGATGCCGGGCTGAAACCGTGGGAGACGGAGCTGGCAAAACTCGATGGCGAGGTGAAGCGCATCGACGAAGAACTCGCGGCGAAAAGAAAATCCTTCGCCGCATCCGCACCGGTCGCACTCACGAGCGGCGATGTGGCGAGCGGAGGCGCGCAGGATTTCTCTATCGCCGCCACGCCCGTGCGGATGAAAGCGGGCGAAATGCTCCAACTCACCGTCCTTCCAAAAACGAATCACGGCGCGGACTCCACGCAGCTCGAACTCGAAATCACCGACGCCAACGGGCGCACGTGGTCGCTATCGCGTGAGATCGTCGCGCATTTTACCGAAGACAAAATCGGCCCGTGGAGCCTGCTCGATGTCACGCCCGGCCCGGCGCTGCTCTGGCGGCTGGCGCGCGATGTCGTGAGCACACCCGGCCTGCATCACCGAAAGGCCAGCGCGGATTTTCCGGTCATCACCGCGAACACCAACGCGACCCCGATCAAAATCCTCAACGCCGTGTTCGCACCGCGTTCGCTCGTCGTGCATCCCGCGCCCGCGGGCGGTGTCGCGGTCGCGTGGGAATGTCCCGCCGATGGCGCGTTCGTGGTGAAAGGGCGCGTCGTCGATATCGATCCCGGCGGTGGCGACGGCGTCGCGTGGACGCTCGATCAACGTCCCGGCATCGCCGCCGCGCTCGGCGAAACGCTCGCGCTCGCCCGCGCGTTCGACGCCGCGATGACGCAGCGCAACGACTTCGCCGCGAAGAAGCCCGCCTTTGCCGTGGCCTACGCCGTCGCCGAAGGAAAACCGGCGAACGCCCGCATTCAAAAACGCGGCGAACCGAAGGAACCCGGCGACGAAGTGCCACGCAAAAATCTCGACCTGCTCGGTGGCCAGCAAATCCCGCCCGACACCGGCAGCGGTCGCGCGCAGCTCGCCGAATGGCTCACCGATCCGCAGAATCCGCTCACCGCGCGCGTGATGGTGAACCGCATCTGGCTCGGTCATTTCGGGCGCGGCATCGTCGCGACACCAAATGATTTCGGCACCCGCGGAGCGCCGCCCACGCACCCCGAATTGCTCGATTTCCTCGCCACGAAATTCATCGAAAGCGGCTGGAGCGTGAAAGCGATGCACCGCCTCATCATGCTCAGCGCCGCGTATCAGCGGAGCGACTTTCCCGTCCGCCGACTCGATGCGGAGGAGTTGCGCGACACGATCCTCGCGCTCGCCGGCGAACTCGACCGCGAGCCCGGCGCAGGTCATCCGTTTCCCGAGGAAAAAACCTGGACCTTCACGCAACACAATCCGTTCAAGGCCGTGTACGATTCGCGGAAACGCAGCGTCTATCTCATGACGCAGCGCATCCAGCGTCACCCGTTTCTCACCCTCTTCGACGGAGCCGACACAAACGCCAGCACACCCGCGCGCGCCGCGAGCACCGTCCCCACGCAAGCCCTCTGGTTTCTCAACAACCCATTCGTCCACGCCCGCGCCGAGGCTTTTGCAAAACGCCTCCTCGCCCAGCCCGACGACACACAGCGCCTCGCGCTCGCCTACCGCCTCACCCTCCAGCGCACCCCGACCGACGCCGAGTCGCAATCCGCCAGCGGCTTTCTCGCCGCCTATCGCAGCGAATCCGCCAGCGATCTCACCGCATGGAGCGCCTATTCCCGCGTGCTCCTCAGCCGAAACGAACTCCTCCACATCGACTGAATGAATCCCACTTTTTCCCGCCGCGATTTCGTCCGCTCCTTCGTCGCGAGTTCGCTGCTCATGCCGGGCATCGTCGCGGAATTGTTCGCGGAAAGCGGCGATCCGCTCGCGCCAAAACAGCCGCATTTTTCCCCGAAGGCGAAGCGCGTCATCTTCCTGTTTTCGAGCGGTGGCGTGTCGCATGTCGATTCCTACGATCCAAAGCCGCGCCTCATCGCGGACCACGGAAAACAAATCCAGGCCGATCATCCCGAAATCCAAAACCGGCCCGGCTACGAAAAGATTTTCATCAAGCGCCCGCAGTGGGATTTTTCGCCGCACGGCCAGTGCGGCACCGAAGTCAGCAGCATGTTCCCGCACATCGCCGGATGCGTCGATGACATCGCGCTCATTCGCTCGATGCACACGTCGCATTCGAATCACTACAACGCCACGCTCGGCATGCACACCGGCTCGTTCGCCTTCGCGCGGCCCAGCATCGGCGCGTGGACGAGCTACGGACTCGGCACCGAAAATCGCAACCTGCCATCCTTCATCACCATCGCGCCGTTCATGCCCTACGCAGGCTCGCAAGTCTGGGCGTCGGACTTCCTGCCCGCCGCGCATCAAGGCACGCTCGTCGTGCCCGGCGCGGAACCCGTCGCGGATGTGCAGCGGCGCGCCGCGACCACACGCGTTCAAGAAATCGAACTCGCCGCCCTACGCGACCTCGACGCCAGCCATCTCGCCGCGCACGCAAACGACCCCGCGCTCGCCGCGCGGATGCGTTCGTTCGAGACCGCGTTCGGAATGCAAATGGCCGTGCCGGATGCGTTCGATCTCTCACGCGAAAGTGACGCCACGCTCGCGCTCTACGGCCTCGCGCGCGGCCAGAACACAGGCTTTGGCTGGCAATGCCTCGCCGCCCGCCGGCTCGCCGAACGCGGCGTGCGTTTCATCGAACTCATCGACACCGGCTCATCGGGAAACTGGGATTCGCACGGCGACATGATGGAGCACGCGCGCCTCGCCAAGAACATCGACCAGCCCATCGCCGGCCTCCTGCGCGACCTGAAACAACGCGGCATGCTCGACGACACGCTCGTCGTCTGGACCACCGAATTCGGCCGCACGCCCTTCAACAACACCGCCGACGCCAAAGGCCGCGAGCACCATTCCTGGGCCTTCTCATCCTGGCTCGCCGGAGCCGGAGTGAAGCCCGGCATCGTCCACGGCGAGACCGACGAACACGGCATGAAGCCCATCCGCGACGGAGTCCACGTCCACGATTTCCACGCCACAATCCTGCACCTCATGGGCCTCGACCACGAGCGCCTCACCCACCGCCACAGCGGCCGCGACTACCGCCTCACGGATGTCGCGGGGAAAATCGTGAAGGGTGTTTTGGCGTAGAAGCGTTCAGATCGTTTTTCCGAGTGTCGTCTCGAAAATCCGATCCCCCGCCGACTGGGCTCAGTCACAATCGATCATGACGAAGCAACCGGGTGATCTTTGGCCGCTGTCCGCTTTGATCCTCGCGGGTCATGCCGTGATTGCGCTTTTGTGGTGGTGGGCAATGCCGGGCGGTTTCCCAGTGGCGCATCCACGATTTTGGATCAATGGCGTGCTGCCGTGGTTGCTTGTCGCGCTGGCGGTCGTCCACTTTTTTCCCGGAAGATTTCCGCGCGAGACGCTGAGACTTGCGACCATGACTGCGTTGGCGTTCCTCTGGATCGCGGCGGCGATTTCCGCGCGACTTACTTTTCCGATCGCGTTTCGGTTTCTGTGGATCGGACCGCTTCTCGCGGGAATGGCGATTGGGACCGTGGGAATTGCGGAATCCAAGCGTATCCCGACATCGCGATCGCTGGCCGTCGCCATAGCCGTCTTAATAGCCTCCGCGTGTGGCGTGGTTGTGCCAATTGCGCAGCGCACCAGCTTTCCAGATACACGTCCGGCGAATAGCGAAATTCGCGATCGGAAGCTCGGCGCGGTTCCAGAGTTGGCGACTACGACTTTCATCCTGAGTGACAGCGTTCAGGTCATTGCCAGGGAAGGCATCGTGATCCAGAAATCCGGCGCGCGGATGATTTCCGTCGAGCCGATGCTGACCTTTCAAAGCCGGTCACCCGATCGTTGCTGGACGTTATTTGCCGTGGGAAGGGCCCGGCGTGGACCCGAAAGACAGATCAATGGGTTCGAGCAGCTCGGCGCGCAGGTCGCAATTTCATATCGCGATGATGATCTCACGACGCTCGATGTGGATGCGTCCGCCGCTTCCCGTGTCACGCGCATCGAATCCATTTCGCGTTTGCCGATGCCCGTCTGGTCGCACCTCAATTCCTTTGCCCAACTCGTCGTCACCGCCGGGGGCGCGCTGTCCGTCTCGTTTTCACCGTGTCCCGATGCCCGCATTGAGATTCGCGATATGGACTATCCATTTGGTCGCCCGGCGCGCTTCGCCTTTCTCGATGCCGGAAATGTCTTTCGTGTGGTGGAAGCGCGCAGTGCGGAGAAAGGGCCATTTCGCGAACTCGCCTCCGGTCCCATCCGAAACGACGCTCCATTGGAAATGATTTTTTTCGATGATGCCATTCCGGTGTTCCGAGTGACCCTGGCCGATTGGGCGGCACAGACTGGCCGGCAAATTTCCCCCACCGCGGGCTGGCTCATCCCGGTGAACGCGATCGAGTTTTCACTACTCGCAGAATCCACTGCTCAGGTTTTCGTCACGCTCGCCGCCACAAGCGTAGGGCGTGGCTTTGAAAGTGTCGGCCATGCCGCTGGCGTATATCGAAACCGGATGTCGATAGAATCACTCGCGGACTGATTTCGACAGCGCGGGAATCCCGCGCTCAATCCCAGCTTTCCACGATCCGCTGGAGGTCCTTCACGGCGGCCTCGATTCGTTTCAAATCGCGACGCCGGCCCTTTTCCGGTTTCACTTCGACTTCGCGGAGGATCAGCAGCAGATCGCGCAGATTTTTTACCCGATCTGCTGGCACTTTTTTCTGCGCACCGATGTGCGCCACCGCTTCGCGGACCAAATTTAACTCGCCGTCAATCCGCGCCAGGTAATGCGTCATCGTGTCGTGCAGCGCCTTCCGCACAAAGACAAGCTCCTCGAGCGTCGGCTTCACGGGCAGGTCGTCCGGGCTCAAATGGGTGGCGGCTTTCTTCGGTTTTTTCACGGCGTTGCTTTGCTAATACGTCACACGCCACCCGGAAAGCGGTCAATCCACCGAATGTTACGTTTCCGTCACGCGCCGAGGAATTGAGCGCGCCAAATCCGCCCGCGGCGCGCCACTCAGCCGAGACAATGTTTCACAGCCCGCACCGTCACTCGATCGCGTCCGTATTTCTGATACGCCGCCTTCAAGATTTCGTTCACCGAGGGCGGACGTTGTTTTTTCGAGATTTCCTTCCGCGGGGAGGACGAAGACCAGGAGTTCGCAGTCATGAGAGTGAACAAATAGTAGCAATGCGTATGCCTCATGGCGGGAATGTTAAAGCGAAGTGAAATCATCAAACTTCGCGTCACGCTGCTTTGACATCAGCCGCGCGCGCGGCCCTTACTTTCCGGATGAAGCTATACCGCACGGGCTGGATTTCCGATGTGCATCTCGGCACGCGCGGCAGCCGCGCCGAGGCGCTCCTTCATTTCCTCCGCGACCGCGAATTTGAAACGCTCTATGTCGTCGGCGATCTCATCGACATCTGGTCGCTTCGCCGCGGCATCTACTGGCCGCAGGCGCACAACGACGTGATCCAGAAACTCCTCCGCGCCGGGCGAAAAGGGACGCGCGTCATCTACATCCCGGGCAATCACGACGAATTCGTCTCCGGCTTTCTCGGCCACTTCGGCGCGGTCGAAATCGTCCCGCGCGCCATCCACACGACCGTGGACGGACGCCGCCTCCTCGTCCTGCACGGCCACGAACTCGACGCCGTCGTGCAAAACGTAAAGTGGCTCGCCTTCATCGGCGACATCGGCTACCAACTTCTCCTCCGGTTAAACACACCCGTCCACTACCTGCGCCGGCTCTTCGGCCTCGGCCACTGGTCGCTCAGCGCGGCGGTGAAAAAGAGCGTGAAGGAAGCCGTCAGTTTCATCGGCGCATTCGAGCAGGGCATCGTGCGTCTCGCAAAGGAGGATCGCGTCGAAGGCGTCGTCTGCGGCCACATCCATTCGCCCGCCATCCGCACGATCGACGACACGGCCTACTACAATTGCGGCGACTGGGTCGAGAGCACCTCGGCGCTCGTCGAGGACTTCGAGGGAAAGCTCGAACTCATCACCAATTTCGAAAGCACCATCCCGCCATCCGAGCTGCTCGCGCCCATCGAGCCGGACGACGCGCCCGCGTCCACCGTCACGCCGATCACTCCACGGCCATGACGCCGTTCATGATCTGCCAGTGACCGGGAAAGGTGCATAGATACGGATACTCGCCCGGCGCGACGGGCGCGGTGAAATGGATCGTGGATGATTTCGCCGGCTCGATGATGTCGGTGAAAAACAGCACGTCATCGCCGGGCGGGATGTATCGTTTCGCGCCGCCATCGGGCTGCGCGGCCATGCGATTCGCGCCGTCGCCGACCTTCGCGAGCGTGCCCGGTTTCGCGATTGCGAGGTTGTGCGGCATCGTGTCGGGATTTGCGAGCGTGAGGGAAATGCGCTCGCCCGCTTTTACGACGAATCGTTTCGTGGCGAAGGTCAGACCACTCGCCGTTTCGATGCGAATCGCGCGGCCCGCGTCACCTTTCGCCCACGGATTCGGCTCCGTCGGAGCGGCAACGGACGGCTGCGCGGCAGGAGCATTTTTCACCACGCGCTGGTAGCCCGCGAAATCCGTGAACGCGGCACCGAGCCGGTGCGGCGTCGCGAAAAGGTCCACCGCATCGGCTCCTATTTTGATGTGCAGATGGAGCTGCCCGCATGGCTGGAGTTGCGGGATTTCGAGGAAAAGCGTGCGCCCGTCCGCGAGCAAATGCGCGCTCGTGATTTCCAGCGGGTCGTGTCCCGGCGTGCCCGGCCAGCGTGTGGAAAACTCCGGCGAACCGTAGCTTTGCGCGTAGCGATAATTCCACGCTTGGGCAAAATGCCACTTCGCATTTCCCACCACCGCGCGATCGAGCGGCTGCGGAAAACGCACGAGCACGCCGTTGTCGCGCGCGTGATATTCCGCGGGCAATTGCACCGGCGCACCCGTCCAGCGCAGGCGCTGAAAGCAGCCGTCATCCGGCGTGTAACTCCCCCAGCCCTGACAACCGCTCACATAAAATTGTCCGTCGCCTGGATGGAACCGCCCGCGATGCGCGCCGCTGCGAAACTCGCCCGGCACTTGCACCGCCGCCGCCTGCCACACGCCCTCCACCACTTCCGGCAGCAGCAGCAGCGTCGAGCCCGTGCCCCAAGAAGTGCTCAACAGCGACCCGCGCGGCAGTCCCCATTTGTCGCTCTCCACAAAACATTGCCCGCCCGCCGAGTTATCTACCCCGCGCGGCAGATAGAGGAGCGGCGGCGTGGTCGTGCGATCTTTTTTCGGGCCGCCGTATCCAAAAAAGAGCGCGCTCGCACCGGGCGGCACGAGGCAGATTTGCGAGGCTGGCGTCCACTCGCCTTCCTGGCAGGAAGTCGTCAGCGTCCCATCCGCGCCGAGTCCGACGCCATTCGGATTGCGAAAGCCCGACGCGACCACGTTCACCTTTTTCCCATCGGGTGAAATGCGGAAGAGCCCTTGATTCGCCGACACCGAATACCAATGCCCCGCGCCATCGCGCTGGAGGCCCGCGATGTAATCGTGTCCGCCTGGCGAAGTCGTGAAGACATTCGAAAAACACTCGTAAAAATCCGCCTCGCCGTCGCCGTTCAAATCATGAAGCCGCGTGATCTGATCGCGCCCGAGCACATGGATCGCGCCATCGACCACGCGCAATCCAAGCGCCTGACTCAATCCCGTCGCGAAGCGCCGCCAGCGGAGTCGCTCCAGTTTTTCGTCCAGTCCGCTGACGACCCAAACTTCACCCATGATCGTGCAAATCACCCCGTCACCATTCGGGAGAAAATCGTGATCGCCGATGAAGAAAAGCGACTTCCACGGATTCGCGAACGGCAACGTGATCGTATCCACCGCGAACGGCTGCGTGGTCCCGCGCGAGCCGCTGGTTTTCACGATTTGCGGCCACTGCGCCGATCCGCCTTTCGTCAAAGCTGCGAGCGGATGCGTCGCCGCTGGCGCAACGACGCGCACAAACTTGCCACCCTCAAACCAAGGTGAATCCAACATCTCCACGCCATCGCGCCGATAGCTGAAAATCACGCGACGCCCGTGTCGATAGAAGCCGTGATACTCAAAATCACCCGCCACCACCGCGCCCGGATCAGCCGTCTCGATTTCCCCCGCCACCGCCACGCCCTGCCCGATGCCATGACGAAATGCATCGTATTTCACGAAGCCATTTTTCCAAACGATCGGGATCGTCAAAGTCTGCGGATCAAAGCAGCAAGCCATTTCCCCGGCATCGCCCAGCCGCACGCAAATCCCTTTTGCCACCGTCTTCCCGCCGCCACGCACGACTCCGCTCGCCACGGTTCCGAGGTCCATTTCGTTCCAGCGCCCATCGCGCCACACCGCTTCATTTTGATTTCCCCAGTGCCCGTGTTTCCCGCTGTCGAGCCCAGGATATTCCGCGAGCAGCGCCGGCATCTGCGGCTGCGCCAGGGCACACTCCGCCTGCTTCGCGTAAAAATCGAAGATGCGCTCGCGATTCACCGGCGCATCCCACGCAGGCCAGAATTCCGGCTGCAACGGCTTGCGTTTGACGGGAAACTCGGCCGCCACCGGCGCATGATGCGCGGCGTGCGGATCGGGAACGATCTGCGCGATTGCCGCGAGCGGAAGGAGCGCGGTAACGATGATAGAGCGGCGAATACTCATGGCGGGAATGGAATTGAAACCGTCAGGCGTTCACTCGCGCGAGTCCCGTTTTTGTTTCTCAAGGTTTCGACACCGCGCGGTAAAAGCGACGCGTGTCTGTAGTCGGATGGACGACCGTCGCAGCCCCATCAACGGCGTTCGCAGTGATGACGCTCACGTCGCTCCAGTCGGTGAGATTTTGCGAGGTCTGGATCGTGTAAGGCGCACCGGGCGTGCCGCGGATTGTCAGCGTCACTTGCGCGGTTTGGCGCGTGATGGCTTCGATCCTGGCCAGCGCGGGGATGAAGATCGCGGTGACGCTCGCGTTCGCGCTGAGCGTCAGTGAAGCGTTCGCATTCGGGGAAGAGACGCCCGTCCAACCCGCGAAAATGTAGCCGGGATTCGGCACGGCTTCGAGTGCGAGCGGGACGCCCCGAAAATAGGTTCCCGTCCACGGATACGGCGCACTCGAGTTTGCGCCGGGTAGTGCGGCGTTCACGAGCAGACGGTTCACGCGAATGCTGCCGCGTGCGGCCCCGTTCACATTCAGCGTGAGCAGCGAACTGCCGCCGAGCGCGAACTGGCTGACAAAATGCGCGCGCATCTGCACCGCCCGCTGCGCGGCAAAATCGCGCACGGTCTGCACGCGCGTTTGCCACGCGCTGAGGCTACCGCCGCCGCTCTGCCAGCGCGCGATGTGCTCGGGCATCGCGGGCTGGAGCTCGGCTTGCATCGCGTCGAGCAGCGCGACGGCGCGCGCGGGCTGGAAGAGGCTGTTCAGCAAATCCGCGGCGGTGTTGATGCAGTCGTTTTTGAACGCGGGATTTGTCATCAGCCGGCGGAAGACGGCGTTGCCCCACGCGGAGTTCGTGCCGGGGCGGCCCGTGGGCGCGAGCGCGACGGCGAGCGTGTTTTCCGTCACGCCAGTCGTCCACGGGTGGCCGCTGCCGAGATCCGTATCGAAAAGGAACCAGTGCCAGCGGCCATCGAGGCCGATCGGTTGTGCAAGGTCGTTTGTGGCAAGGCGGCGACGCCAGATGCGGATGTTATTCTGCGGCCAGTCGGCGTTCGCGAGATAGATTTCGGTGAGGAAATAATAGAGGCAGTCCTCCACATCCACGCGCGCGGCCACGTAGTCGAAATTTGCCGGCACGCCGAGATCGTGCGTCTCGCAATAACTCAGCAAATCAATCCACGGCTGCTCGTCGCCCGGCAGCCCGTCTTCCAGCGTGCCGGGGCCGTAGAGGATCACGGCGTCGTCGTTGTTCATGCCGTAGTGCGATTGAAGATAGCGCGGGTCCTGTTGCTCGCGCAGCTCCAGCACGCCCCAGTATTCGCCATCGAGAAAAATGCTCACGGGCCGCGACGACATCCCGTTCAGCCCGATCCCCGCGCCGAGCCGGTATGCCCACGAATCGCGCAGCATCGAGTAGTCCCAATCGTTCCCCATATTCCGCAGCCGGGCGTGGCGGAATTGCGTGAGTGGCGCACCGTTGCCGAGCTTCACGAGACCGGGGAAAAACGGCCAGGTGAACGTGTCCACCGGAGCTTCCGTGCCGCGCGCTTTCAGCCCGAAACTTTTCTGCCGGAACGAGCGCGACGACTGTCCCTGAATGTCGATCTCCACCGGCTCGTTGAACCCGAACGCGCCCCCCGGCTCGAACCATTCCAGCGAAGCCGCGCGCTCCCACGCCGCGCCGCGCTGCGTGTAATTCGCGGGCGTGTGCCCGGTGAGCGGCTCGCCGGGATGTGCCGCCACATACGCATCGAAAACCGCGCCGAGCATGTAGATGCCCGAGTTGTAATCGAAGAGCCCCGGCTGCGGCGTGACGATGCTGAGCGTCGCCAGCCCGTCCGCGCGCGCGGCGTCCGAGCCGATGAAATACGTGCGCGTAACCACCGGGCCGGGGATCGCGCCGGGCCGCGTGGCGCGCGCGCGGACGACGGTGCATTTGCGCACTTCACCGACGGGCGGCTTCCAGCCGTCGGTGTGCTGATTCGCGGTCGAGGTGCCCTGGATCAGCGAGAGCACATTCGGCTGTCCGGCGCGGCTCGTGAGCGCGAGCGGCGCGGTGTAGGCGGGCGAGGCTTCCGCGGGATCGGCGCTGTCGAGCGTGTAGCGCAGCGTCACGCCGGGCTCGGCGGTCGAGAGCGCGAGCGATTGCGCGGCGGTGTAAAATCCGGGCGCGAGCGAGAAAAAAGGCGGATCGAAAACGACGCTGTCGTACGCCGTCTGCGAGTTGTTCGAGCGGCCCGGCGTGGGCGTCGCGAAATATTTCCAAGTCGCGCCGATGCCGCTCGGCGTGCGACCCAGACTCACATCCTCGCGCAACCGCGCGGCGGGCGCGGAAGTCGCATACGACGAATCGGGAGCGATGAGCGCCACCGCTTCGCCCGTCGATTTCAGCTCGAAATTCGTGTGCAATTTTCCACCCGGAACGCGCCGGTCTTTGCCCGAGGCGAAGACGACCAGATACGTGTGCGGCGGCATCGTCACGGCGGGGAAGATCCACTTGAACGGCTGCCCCGCATTGTCGCTCAAGCCCCAGCCCGCCAGCGCCACGGACACATCGCGACCGTTGAAAATCTCGATCCAATCCGGCTCATCGCCGTCCTCGTCGGACAGCGTTTCCCTGTTCGAGCTGACGACTTCATTGATGACCATCTCGCCATTCAGCGGCGTCAGCGGCCCGGTGATCGCGTCGATCTGGAAAACGCGCGGCCCGCTCCCGGCGGTGCGCGTGAACTCGATGCGAAAGTCCTCCCCGACGATCGCGCGTTCCGAAAAAATCCGCGTCACCGCACCGTCGAAACCGTGGTTATCGAAGAGATCCACCTCGATCCCGCCAACGAGAAACCGCACGAGTTCCGTATCGCGATTCGACGACGCGCCGTCGCCGCTCAGCCCGATGCGAAAGCCCGCGAGCGAGATCGGCTGCGTGGTGTGCCACGCGATGAAATCCACGGTCTCCCCCGCGTCGCCCATCACGGGATTTCCATTATCCGGCACGCCGCGGTCGCCAAAAATAAAATCCTCCGGCTCGACCGCACCATTCCGGTTTCCAAAAGAATCCTCGACCGTATCCGTGCCGAGCACGCGGCTGCTCACCGTGAAATTCGTCGCGAGCCCTGGCCCCTCATCATCGCTCGCCGCAGCCCCGCGACCGGTCAGCGTGTTGGTCGCCGCATTGAAAGCGAGGCGGTCGAGAAACGTGCCCGTCGTCGCGCCCGCGGTGCCGCCCGCATCCAGCTCGATCACGCGCGGCCCCGACGTGGTGAGCCGCGTGAGTTCGAGACGAAACGCGCGCACATTCGCCGTCGTGCCCGTGAGCGCGCTGTCGCTGATGAGCAGCGGGACGTGTGTATTCGCGCCGCCGGTGAGCGGAATATTCCCGCCGGAAACCTGCGAAAAACCCACCCCGTCCGCGCTCGCGAAAAGTTTGAATGATCCCGCGCCGCGCGCGGGATTGCCCGCGCGATCCTGGAAAAGCCGCAGCGCGATGCTCGTGAGATTCACCGGCCCCGCCGTCTGCCATTCCAGAAAATCCACCGTCCCCACCGCGCTCCCATCTTGAAAAGTCGCGTGCCCCGGCTCCGTCCAGCCTCCCCCGCTCACGAAACCGATGATCTGCCGCGGATCGGAATTCCCGCAGCACGGATGCTGCGGCGAAGACGAAATGACCTGCGCGCCCTGCGCCACATCGAACAAATCCGTCGTCACCCCCTCGCCGCTCCCGGTCGTGAAAACCGGCGCGGCATTTGCCACGGAAATCGCGGCCAGCGAAACCGCGAGCAGGCGAGCCGCCTTCATTTCCCCCGCCGCCGCGCCAGCACCACGCAGCCGAGGAGGAGCAGTGCCAGGCAGCCGGGCTCGGGCACTGCGGTCGTGATCGCGTCGATCTCGAAAATGCGTGCGCCCTGTCCGGTCGTCCGCGTGAATTCGATGCGGAAATCATCGCCCGTCACCGCGCCGCCCCCGAAGAGATGCGTCACGCTTCCATCGAAGCCATCGTTGTCGAAAAGCGCGACCTCCAGCCCCCCGACGAGGAAGCGGATGAGCTGCGTATCGCGATCCGGGCTCGCGCCATCGCCCGAGAGCCCGATGCGAAAGCCGGCCAGCGTCAGCGGCGCACTCGTCTGCCACTGGATGAAATCCACCGTCTCGCCGCCGTCGCCGAGCGTCAGGTTCCCGTTATCCGCGACGCCGCCGTCGCCGAAGATGAACGAATCCGGCTCGATCGTGCCGTGATTTCCCCCGAACGCATCGCGCACCGTATCCGCGCCACCGGCCACCGCGCTGCTAAACGTGTAGCCGGAGCCGAGGCCCGCGCCTTCATCGTCGTTCGCCGCGCCGCCGCGACCGGTGTGCGAATTCGTCGCGTCATTGAAAGCGAGGCGATCGAGGAACGTCGTGGCCGGCGCGACGACCGCGCCCGTGGCATCGAGCTCGGCGACGCGCGTCCCCGCGCCGGTCGTGCGCGTCATTTCCAAACGAAACGCGCGCACCGCCGAGGTCGTGCCGGTGAACGCGCTATCGGTGATGAGCAGCGGATTATCGAAATAGCCGCCCGCCCCGGCGGGCATCGTGCCACCGGAGATTTGCGAAAAATTCACGCCGTCCTGACTCGCGAAAAGTTTGAAATCCAGCGCGCTGCGGTCGGGATTTCCATCGTCGAAAAGGTGCAGTGAAATCGCGCTCAGATCGACCGGCTGCGGCGTCTGCCATTCCAGAAAGTCGATCCCGCCCGCCGCGCCATCCTGCCAGAGCGCGTGCGTTGTTTCGGCAAATCCGCTGTTAAAACCAAACGCCGAACGCGGATCGGAATCGCCCGCGCCATTGTGCTGCGGTGAGGAAAAGATAACCTGCGCCCCTTGCGAAAGATCCCAAATATCCGTGCCCACGCCTTCGGCATTCGGGTCCGCCTGATACACCGGTGCCGCCGTGGCCGCCGACAGCGTGGCCAGCGAAACGGCGAGCAGCCGCATGACCGCCGCCGGGCGAACTGTGCGCCGCAAAAACAACGCGCCGCCGAGGAGCAGCAGCGCGAGGCTGCCGGGCTCGGGGACGGCTTGCGCGGAGCCTGCCGCCAGAACATCGCCAAAGCCATCCGCGAGCGCGGGAACCGCGGGCAGCGGGTCGCTCAAAGTGACCACCGCACCGTCGCCGATATTCAGCGCGGCCAGCGTCTGGCTGACGCCGAAATTCGTTTCCGCATTCGCGTTCACCGTGGAACCGCCCGTCCCCAGCGCGCTCGCGAGATCGGTGCGCCCCTCCTGGGTCGTGAGCGTCGCGTAGGTCTGCAGTCCGTCGAGCGTGAGCCGGCCGGGGCCGGTCTTCGTCAGCGCGGTGCCGCCGATTGCGTGGCTCAGCGTCACCGGGCCGACGGTCGCATTTCCACCGCCCACGGCGACCGTGAGCCCCGCGCCACTCAAGACCACGGCGGGACCATTGAGGTTGAGCGTCGAGGTCGGCTGATCGTCCAGATTGAAAACCACGAAGCCACTCGCGGGGAGCGTCACGTTGCCGATCGTCTCCGTTCCGTCAAAGCGATTGTTCAATCCACCGCCGTCGTTCAGCGTCACCGCATTCGTCAGCGTCAGATCGCCTCCCGTGTTCTTGATCAGCTTAGCCCCGTTGCCCACCGAGATCGCGCCGCCGCCGAGATTCGCCTGCGTGTTGTAAAAAGTGCGTCCGCCCGTGAGCACCCACGATTGCGCATCGGCAGTCGTCCCGCCGCCGAGGATGAACTCCCCGACGTTCCGCGAGATCGTGCCGGTGCCGGTGATGTTCCTGTTAAAAAATCCGCTCATGTTGAACTCGATCGCCGCATTGTTTTCGATGTCGCTCACGAAGCCGTTGTAGAAAACCGGGATCTCATATTTCACGATGCCGCCGCTGACTTTGGTCAGGCCGTCGTAGGTGTTCGCGCCGGAGAGGATCAGGATGCCGGTCCCTATCTTGGTGAAAGTGCCGCCGTTGCCGCTGAGCACGCCGGCGAAAGTCGTGCCGCTGTTGTTGCCACCGGCCGTCAGATTTTTTCCGCCGAGGACGACCGACGAGCCGCCGACTCCCGCGAGCGAGCCGATGATTTCACTCGCACCACCGATGGCCGAGATGTCGAAAATCGCGCCGCCGCGCGCGACGTTCACCGCGCTGGAATCGGCCAGCGCGCCTGCGCCACTCAGCGTGAGCGAGCCCGTATTGATGGTCGTCGCTCCCGTGTAAGTGTTCGCGGCGGTGAAGACCACGTTGCTGTTCTGCACGATCATCACGCCGTTCGCGCCGCCATTTCCACTGCTCGAAATCGCGCCGTTGAAAGTGACGGTCTTCCCATTGTTCCCGGAAATCTGGAGCTGCGTCGTCCCCGCGAGGTCGATCGGCGTCGAGGCGCTGAAGACCAGGTCGCTATTTGTCGGATTGATCTCCGCCCTGCTGCCCGCGCCGCCGTTCAGCGTCAGCGTCTGGCCAGCGTCGAGGTTGAAGGTCTGCGTGACGAACGAGTTATTGTCGATGCGCGGAAAATTGCCGTTGAGATCGGACAGCGTGAATCCATTTCCCGTGACCGTGAAGCCCGTGTCGTTCGCCACCGCGCCATCGACGCCCGTGCCCGTCGCGTCGCTGTCCTGAAACGCGATGCGATTGCCGATGTAACCGGCGAGATTATTCCGCGCCGTGATCGCGCCGGTGGCACCCGCGGCTTTATAAGTGCGACCGAAAAACAAATCGCGCTGGCCCGCCGCGGGGCCGGTGCCATCCCAGTTTCCCGGGCTGCTCCAGTCATTGTTGCCGGCGGTTCCCAGCCAGCCGGTGGACACCGCGGTGATCGCGTCGATTTCAAAAATCCGCCCGCCGCTGCTGGCCGTGCGCGTGAACTCGATGCGGAAGTCGTCGGCCAGCGCCGCACCGCCCCCGAAATGGCGCGTCACGTCGCCGTCGAAACCGTTGTTATCGAACAAGTCCACCTCGATGCCCTCGATGAAGAAACGCACCAGCTCGGTGTCACGGTCCGGGCTCGCGCCGTCGCCGCTCAGGGCCATGCGAAAGCCCGCGAGCGAGAGCGGCTGCGCGGTGTGCCACTGGATGAAATCCACCGTCTCGCCGCCGTCGCCGAGGGTCAGGTTGCCATTGTCCACCGCCCCACCGTCGCCGAAGATGAAAGACTCCGGCTCGACCGCGCCGTGATTCCCACCGAACGCATCGCGCACCGTATCCGCGCCGCCAAGCACCGCGCTGCTAAAAGTGTAGAGGGAGCCAAGGCCCGCGCCCTCATCGTCCTTCCCCGCGCCGCCGCGTCCGGTGAGCGAGTTCGTGGCGTCGTTGAAAGCGAGGCGGTCGAGAAACATCCCGACCGGCGCGGCGGCGGTGCCCGTGGCGTCCAGCTCGACGACGCGCGTCCCCGCACCGGACGCGCGCGTGATTTCCAAACGAAAAGCGCGCACCGCCGAGAACGTGCCCGCCAGCGCGTTGTCCGAGATGAGCAGCGGATTGGTGAGATAGCCGCTCCCCGCGTTCGGGATCGCGCCGCTGGAGATTTGGGAAAAAGCGACGCCGTCCTGACTGGCGAAAAGTTTGAAATCCAGCGCGCTGCGGGCAGGGCTGCCATCGTCCTGCAGGTGCAGGGAAATCGCGCTGAGATCGACCGGCTGCGGCGTCTGCCACTCGATGAAATCCACGCTGCCGCCGCCCGGCCCATCGGCGAACAGCGCGTGCGTCGGCTCGACCCATCCGCTCGTCGTGGTGAAGCCAAACGCCGAGCGCGGGTCCGAGTTCCCGCAGCAGCCGAGTTGCGGTGAGGAAAATGAGGTGCAACCGATTTCTGGACCATTTTTAGTTAGATGTTTTGGGAGAGATTTGACTCGAATTGAGCTGGTGAAAGGTAGCCCAAGGAGGAATGTTTCCGATGGGTGTTGTAGTAAGATTCGATATAGGCGAAGATCTCG
>JANNWY010000153.1:0-44902 GCA_031409335.1 Chthoniobacteraceae bacterium
GCGAGTTTGGCGTGCCGGTGCTGCTGCATTTTCAATTCGCGCGCTACAACACGAGCTTCGATCGTTTTCACAAGATGCTGGAGAAATATCCGACGGTGAATTTCATCGGCCACGCGCAGACGTGGTGGGCGAATATCGACGCGAAGGCGGAGCAATCCGTGCTGTATCCGAAGGGCGCGGTGACGCCGGGCGGGATCACGGACCAGCTGCTCGCGGACTACGCAAATATGTTTGGCGACCTCAGCGCGGGCTCGGGCCTCAATGCGCTGCTGCGCGATGAAGATCACGCACGGGCGTTTCTCGCGCGGCATCAGGACAAGCTGATGTTTGGGAGCGATTGCAACGATGCGGTCGGCGAGGGCGAGGCGTGCTCGGGGTCGCAGATACTGGCGCCATTGCGGCGGCTCGCGCCGGACAAGGCTGCGGCGCGGAAGATGCTTTTCGAGAATGCGCGGCTGTTGCTGAAGCTGAAGGTGTGACGCCGGGCTGGCGGCTCACCTACTCACTCACTCTCGCGCGTCGGTCGCGCGACTCATCGGTGCGTTGAGCGGACGCGGGAGCGGGCCCATGTCGGCATCGCCCCGCGCGGCCTGTTCGCGAATGGCTCGCGCGATGGCTCCGGCAAGGCGTCCGCGATAGCCGGGGTCGGAGGCGAAGCGGGCTTCGTCGGCGTTCGAGAGGTAGCCGCATTCGACCAGGACGCAGGGGATTTCGGGATTGCGCGTGAGGCGCAGTCGGCGGCGGACGAGGCCGCGCGCGTCGTTGCTGGAGAGGATTTCGAGTTTGCGCTGGATGCGGCGCGCGAGGCTGTAGCTGTCCACGCGCCAGTAGTAGGTCTCGGGGCCGTGGAGGTGCGACGGGCCGGAGTTGAAGTGGATGCTGACGAGCACGCCGTCGCCATATTTGCTGGCGCGGGCGACGCGTTCGTCGAGGTCGATGAAGGTGTCTCTGTCGCGCAGCATCACCGTTTTGAACTGGCCGGAGAGTTCCTTTCGCAGGCGGCGCGCGACATCGAGCGCGAGATTTTTTTCCAGCTCGCCGGTGCTCCAACTTTGCGCGCCGGAATCCTCGCCGCCGTGGCCGGCATCGATCACGACGGTGCGAAATTCCCGCGGCCCCGGACGATGTCCGAGCGCATCGCGACCGGAGGAGGAGGGGACATTGGTCGGCGGTGTGGCGCAAGAGGCGAGCACGACGGCGAGGAGCGCGAGGATGAGGTGCGATTTTTTCATGGGGAAGGTGGTCGGGGATTCCGGGTAGCACGCTCGTCCCGAGCGTTGGTTTGGGCGTCCCGCCGGAACGAAATTTTTGCAACGTGGATCGCGGAACAATGTTCGCGTTTCGGGTTGAGGACGCGACGGGAAGTTCGTCTCCGCGGGACGCGAAGACCAACGCTCGGGACGAGCGTGCTACCCGGAATCACTACGCCGCGCCCTCGATGGTTTCGAGCGTCTCGCTGTGCAGGTCGCCGCTTTTTCCAAAGGCCTCGGCGACACTCGGCACATGCTCCGAGGTGCTGCTGCTGAGCACGTCGCCATCGTCGCCGTTGGTCGGCCTTTCGCGGGTGCTGAATTTTACGCCGACGAGTTTCGAGACGCCGTGTTCTTCCATCGTCACGCCGTAGATCGCATCGGCGCGGGCGATGGTGCGTTTGTTGTGGCTGATGACGACGAACTGCGATTGGCCGGCGAAGCGATCGAGGATTTTGATGAAGCGGTTGATGTTCGATTCGTCGAGCGGCGCGTCCATTTCATCGAGCACGCAGAAGGGCGACGGCTTCACCATGTAGATCGAGAAGAGCAGCGCGACGGCGGTCATGGTTTTTTCACCGCCGGAAAGCAGCGTGATGCTGGTGAGCTGTTTGCCGGGCGGTTTCGCGATGATGTCGATGCCGCTTTCGAGCGGGTCGCTTTCGTCGCTGAGGACGAGGTTCGCTTTGCCGCCGCCGAAGAGTTCGGTGAACATTTCCTGAAAGTTCACGCGGATCTTTTCAAACGTGTCGGCGAAGAGGACTTTGGTCGTGTTGTTGATCTTCGCGATGACGTCGAGCAGCTCGGTTTTCGAGTTGGTGAGGTCGGTGTTTTGCTGTTCGAGGAACGTGTAGCGCTGTTCGAGCTCGTCGTATTCCTGGATGGCGTCGAGGTTGACGGGGCCCATGGAATCGAGGCGCGTGTCGAGGTCTTTGACGATCGAGTCGAGGCGGTCCCAGTCGATCGCGAAGGCGTCGTCCAGTAGGGCAGCCGCCTCGGCTGCCGGCAGTTCTGCGGGTGCCTCGCCCGCAGTGCCGGGATCGACGGGCGGGGCGCCCGTCGGACTTTCGTCAGGCGGGGCGCCTGCGCTACTTGCGCTGGCGCGCTTCGCGTTTTCGCGAATGGCGACGCGCAGCCCGTGGAGGTCGCGCTCGAATTCGTGGAGATCGAGCTGGTAGCGTTTCTGGATGTGCTCGTGGATCGCGGTGCTGCGCATCTCGAGCTGCGACTGGCGCACTTCGAGGCGGCTGCGTTTGTCGTGATATTCGGTGAGTTGATGGCGGAGAAGCCGCAGCGTGTTCGCGAGTTCCTCGACCGCGCCGGCCATGCCCGCGCGCTCTTCCAGCAAGGCCCCGACGGCAGTCTCGCCTTCACCGACTTGCTCGCAGAGACGCTCCAGATTCGCATTGATCTCGGCGTTCTCCACCTGCATCGCGGCGGCACGTTCGGTGTAAGTCTCGATGTCGAGCTGGCGCTGCGCGATGAGTTCGCACAGCTCGGCGATGCGGGCTTCCATCGGCAGGCGCTGATGATGGAGCGAGGAATGCCGCTGCCGCTCGGTGGCGACTTTGATCTTCAATTCATTCAACTCGCCCGCGACTTCGCTCTCCTGCGCGCGCAGGACTTCGAGATCGTTTGCCGCTTCGGCACGGCGCGCTTGCAGTGCGGCGATTTGCTCCTGGCTCGCGGCGAGGTCCGTTTCGAGCGCGCCAACGCGATGCGCCGCTTCCTGATGCCGCGCCTCGCTGCTTGCGCGTTCGCCTTCCAGATTCTGCTGCTTGCGTTCCGTCTCCTTCGCTTCGCGTTCGGTCATCGCGAGCTGATTGCGCATCGTGGAGACTTGCAGTGTCGCGTTCTGCTTTTCCTCACGCGCTTCATCGAGCCGCGCCTGCGTCGTTTCGATTTCGAGCGCGAGTTCGTCGCGGCGCTGATTCAGCGCGGCGACTTGCTCCACGATCACCGCTTCCTCGCGTTCGAGATCGTGGATCTGATTCTTCCGCTGAAGCACCGAGTTCACCGCCTCGCTCGTCGCGCCGCCGTAGAGGATGCCGTCGGCGCTCAACACTTCGCCCGCGAGGGTGACGAATTTCAAATCGCAGATTTCAGATTTCCCTTCGACAGGCTCAGAGCCTTGAGCTTGTCGAAACGGCAGATTGGCAGCGATGCGGAGCGCGGTTTCCAAATTGGCCACGAGCACCGTTCCCGCGAGCAGTCGCTCGATCAATTTCTGCGTGTTGCCATTTTCCGTCACCGTCACTTTATCGAGCACCCAACCGAGAGCGCCGTCAGGCAGCGTGGAATTCAATCTAAAATCTGAAATCCCAAATCCAAAATCCCTCAGCGCCAGCGCGGCCTTGCCGAGTTTTTGCGCGGTCAGCGTTTTCAAAACGCTTTCCGCGATCATCGAATCTTTCATCACGATCGCCTGCAAATTGGCTCCCAGCGCTGCTTCCACGGCGGTCACAAATTCCGGCTGCACCTCGATGAACTGCGCCACGGCACCCATCACCGACGGCTTGAAAAACTCCGGGTTATCCAGTCCGCGCAACACTGCCTGCGTGCCTTCGGAGAAACCTTCGCCGCCTTCGTTCAAGGCGCGCAGCACTTCGAGTTTCGATTCCTTTTCCGCCAAGGCGCGCTGCGCGTCGCGCAACTCGCGATCCACTCCCACGAGCGTGGCTTGCGATTCGCGCAGGCTGCTTTCGGCATGGGTCACATGGGCCGTATGGGACTCATGCTCGGTGATCGCACGCTCCAGCTCCGCCTGCGTATTGCGGAGGCGATCCGTGAATTCCGTGAACGCAAACGTGAGCTGCTCCAGCTCGCCCGACAGGAAACTCAGCCGCGCTTCCGCGCCATCGCGCTGCTGCATCACGCCCGAGATTTGTCCGCGCAGACTGCTCAACTTGTTTTCGACCCGCGCCGTGTCATTCGCCACCGCGCTGATGATCTGCTCCGCCTCCTGCCGCTGCGCGGTCAGCGACGCCGTTGCCGCCTGCTTTTCCTCCATCCGCCGCAGCTCACCCGCGAGCATTTCCGTGATCTGCGCCAGCTCCGTATCGGTATCGTGCAACTGCGTTTCCGCGACCCGGAATTTCTCCTCCGCACCCGCCACATCCGCGCGATACCGCTCCACGAGCCCCTCGAATTCCGCCGCCCGCTCCGTGTTAAAAAGCGCGCGACTTTCGTGATTCGAGATGCGCGTGCGCAGATCGTTCACCGCCTGCCGCGCCTGATTCAGCCTTGCTTCCATCTCCTCGAGAGCCGCCCGCTGCACTTGCACCTGCGCCTCCTGCTGCTCGATCTCCTGCTCCGCCTCGATCTGTTTGTCCGAGAACGCCGCGTGCTCCGCCGCCGCCGCCGCGCGCTGCTCTTCAAACGAATCGAACTGCCGCTTCGCCGCGTGCGTTTCCAGCATCCGCAGATCCGACAGCAGCGACTGATACCGCCGCGCCTTTCCCGCCTGCCGCTGCAGCGACCCGATCTGCCGCTTCACCTCTTTGACGATGTCCTCGAGCCGCAGCAAATTTGCCTCCGTCGCCTCCAGCTTCCGCAGCGCCTCCTTCTTCTGCGACTTGTATTTGGTAATCCCCGCAGCCTCTTCAAAAATCGCCCGCCGATCCTCGGGCCGCGACGACAAAATCGCGTCGATCTTCCCCTGCTCCATGATCGAATACGCCGACCGCCCGATCCCCGTATCCATGAACATCTGATGAATGTCCTTCAACCGGCACGGCGTCTTGTTCAGCAAATACTCCGAGCCGCCATCGCGGAAAACGCGGCGCGTAATCGTCACCTCATGCCAGTCGAGCCCGAGCGCCTCCTCACATTCCGAAAACGTCATCGACACCTCCGCCATCCCCACCGCCGCGCGCGAATCGGTGCCCGAGAAAATCACATCCGCCATCTCGCCGCCGCGCAGCGCCTTTGCCGACTGCTCGCCGAGCACCCAGCGGATCGAATCGAGCACATTCGATTTTCCGCACCCATTCGGTCCGACGACACACGTCACGCCGCGATGAAATTCCATCACCGTGCGAGGCGCGAAAGACTTGAAGCCGAATATTTCGAGGGACTTGAGATACATGATTTGGGTGGGTAAAAAGTGGTGCTTTCCGGGTAGAGGCGCTAAAAATAGAGAGCCCAACGATTTGCGGCAAGCACAAGATGTAGTGGCTTGGTGAAAATCTGCGCACCATTAGGAGTGGTAGGTGTAAAGCGAAGTCCAAGAAGAGGATCGCCGCCCGAACCGCGGCGGAGCGTGAGAAATGGCGCGCCGCTGGCAGGTTTGCCGACGCGGCGCGGAGGCGGTGCATCCATCTTGTTGAATTGGGCGCAAGACCTCGGTTTTAGATGGAGTCTCAGCTTGACTTCGTTGAGAAAATTTTCCAGAAACACTAGAAATCGCCGGCCACAGTCCAATTCCGACTTATCGCATGAAAAATCCCTTTCTTTCCCAAATCCGCCGCAGGTGGTCGATGACCGCTTCGCGGCGCGCGCTTTTTCCACCGATGCGGGTGGCGGCGGTCGAAGCACTCGAGCAGCGTATCGCGCCCGCATTCGTCACGCTTCCTTCGCCCACGCCGGAGGTTCCCGGCGTGCTGCTCGATCCGAACACCACCGGGCTCGCGGGCACGGTTGTCGGATTTATGGACGACGCGCTGCCGACGCCTTTCGCATCCGGCACGCTCCGGACGATCGTGGTCGATCGCGATCCCACGGCGGGAGTCGCATTGGATTTCTACTACCAACTCGTCAATAGCTCGCCTGGCCCCGATCCAATGGGCGACGCGGATTTCTTCCGCTTTAAGACGACCGGCGGATTCAGCAACACGCAGGTCCCGGGCGTCGATCCGGTCGCGGTCGCGCAGACTACGACGCTCGCGGGACTCGTCGGTGGAACGTCGGGCATCAACTTCGGCAGCTATGCACAAGGTGGCGCATTGCAGACCGCCATGACCGCGGATCGGGACGTGGGTTCGCCGGGAAGCGTCGGGTTCGATTTCCCGAATCACCCGGCCTTCACCGGAAGTCCGAACAATGTGAATTTTGGCCAGTCGAGCGCCTTCCTCGTCGTGCGGACGAATGCTGCGAACTTTGTCGCGACCCAGTCGGCGGTGAGTGGATCGTCAACCGCTTTTCCGATCACTTTTGCCCCGACCGCGAATGCCGGTCCCGCGAACTTTGTCGTCACGACCACGCTCGATGTCGTCGATGCGCTCGACGGCGTGGTGTCGCTGCGCGAAGCGATCTCGCTCGCGAATGCGAATTCCGGCGCGGATACGATCGCGTTCAACCTGGCCGGGCCGGGCGGTTTTTTCACGATCGTCCCCGCGACGCCGCTGCCAGAGATCACCGAAGCAGTCGTCATCGACGGCTACACGCAGGCCGGCAGCTCGGTGAATACCGCGAGCGTCGGCACGAATGCGGTGCCGCGTGTGGTGCTCAATGGGGCGGTGCAGGGCGGGGGCCATGTGCTGGTGCTCGGCGGCACGGGCGGCAGCACGGTGCAAGGGCTCATCATTCAGGGCGCGGCCAATGCGATCAATGACAACGGCCACGGCATCGCAGTGCGCTCAGACAACAACACCATCACCGGCAATTTTATCGGTACCGATACCTCGGGCACACTCGATCGTGGGAACGCGAACGCGCAGGTCAGCGTGGGCCTTTTCACTGGCGTGGAAAATTTCACCGGCAACCGCATCGGCGGCACGGCGCTCGCGGATCGCAACGTCCTTTCGGGCGGCGCGTTTGGCGTGCAGCTCACGAACGATTCCTTCGGCACGCTGATTCAGGGGAACTTGATCGGCACGGGCAAAACCGGCAGCAATGCGATCCCGAACAGCAACGCGGGCATCGCGAATGGCGGCACCGGCACGGTCATCGGCGGCGGGACGGCGGGCGCGGGAAATGTCATCAGCGGAAACGATGGCTGGGGCATCAATACCGGCGGGACGAACACGACGATTCAGGGGAATTTCATCGGCACGAATGCGGCGGGGACGGCGGCGCTGGCGAACGCGCGCTCCGGCGTGAATTTCAGCAATGGCGCGACGACCGGCCTGGTCGGCGGAAGCGGTGCGGGGCAGGGAAATTTGATCTCGGGCAACACGTTCCAGGGCATCGAAATCGGGAGCGCATTTGGCGATGGCCCAGGCGACAACATCACCGTGCTCGGGAACAAAATCGGCACGGCTGTGGACGGGACGACGGAGCTCGCGAATGGCGGGCCGGGCATCGGCGTCTTCGGGACTTCGGGCGCGATCATCGGCGGCGTGAATGCGGGCGAGGGAAATGTGATCGCGTTCAATGACGCGGAGGGCGTTTTGATGGATGAGGTCGCGGGCGCGATCTCCGGCGTGCGCATTGCCGGGAACAGCATCCACAGCAACGCCCGACTCGGCATCGATCTCCACGGCTCCGCGGACCCGGCCAATGGCGTGACGGTGAACGACACTGGCGACGCCGACACTGGCCCGAACGGGCTGCAAAATTTCCCCGTCATCACGGGCGTCACCGCGAATTCCGTGAGCGGCACGCTGAACACGACCGCGTCCGCCGTGTTCACGCTGCATTTTTACTCAAACATCGGCGCGGATCTCACCGGCTTCGGCGAGGGCCGCACGTATCTCGGCTCGACCACGGCCAATACCAACGGCGCCGGCGCGGCCACGTTCAGTTTCGGGCCGGCGGTGATTCCGGCGGGCAGTTTCGTGACGGCCACTGCGACCACAGCAGCAAACAGCACGTCGGAATTTTCCAACGCCGTGCAGCTCTCGAGCAGCGCCTTCGTCGTCACCACCACGCTCGATACGGTGAACGCGACCGACGGCGTCGTGTCATTGCGCGAAGCGATCATTGCCGCGAACAGCACCACCGGCACCGACACCATCAGTTTCAACATTCCGGGCGCGGGTGTGCAAACGATCGCGCCGACGAGCGTGCTGCCGGCGATCACCGACCCGGTCATCATCGACGGCTTTTCGCAGGTGGGCTCTTCGGCGAATACGAACGGGCCGGGGCTTGGCGACAACTCGGTGCATCTCATCGCGCTCAGCGGCGTGAATGCGGGCGCGGGAATCGGCCAGCACGGGCTGCTCATCAGCGCGGGCGGCAGCACCGTGCGCGGACTCGCGATCGGTGGATTTGGCGGCAGCGGCATCCTGCTCCAGACCCTCGGCGGGAATGTGATCGAAGGAAATTTCATCGGCACGAATACCGCAGGCTCCTCGGTGCTCGGCAACGGCGTCAACGGCGTGAGCATCAGCGGTGTCGCTGGAAATCTCATCGGCGGCACGCTGCCGGCTGCCCGGAATGTGATCTCGGGCAATGCCTCGGGCGGCGTGGACATTCAGGGCGCGGGCGCGACGGGCAATTTCGTGCAGGGAAATCTCATCGGCACGAATGCGACGGGCACGATCGACCTCGGGAATACTTTCAACGGCGTGCAGATTTTCGGCGTCCCGGGAAACACGATTGGCGGGACGGCGGCGGGCGCGCGCAACGTGATCTCCGGGAACAACGCGAGCGGCGTGGATCTCCAGGGCACGGCCGCGACTGGCAATCTCGTGCTTGGCAATTACATCGGCACCGATGTGACGGGCACGCTCGACCTCGGAAACAGCCAGCGCGGGGTCTCGGTCAACGCTCCTGGAAATACGGTCGGCGGGACGGCGGCGGGCGCGCGCAACGTGATTTCGGGAAACAACTTCGAGGGCATCGCCATCTTCGCCGCAGGCAATACGGTGCAGGGAAATTATGTCGGCACGAATGCGGCGGGGAGCGCAGCCGTGGCGAACACGTTCGATGGCGTCGTCATCCACGGCGAGAACAACGTGCTCGGCGGAACCACGGCGGGCGCGGGAAATTTGATCTCGGGAAACGGGCGGTCGGGCGTGCTGTTCGCCGATACAACGGGCACGGGGAATACCGTGCAGGGCAACTTCATCGGCACCAATCCAGCCGGCACGAGCGGCATCCCGAATGTCGGCGCGGGAATCCTCATCTTCCTCGGTGCGACCAGCAACACAATCGGCGGAACCGCCGCCGGAACCGGAAACACGATTGCCTTCAACGGCGGTCCCGGGTTGAGCATCTTCGACACCTCGGCGGGCAACGCGGTGCGCGGGAATGCCATCTTTTCCAATACAGAAATCGGTATCGACCTCAACGGCGATGGCGTGACGGCGAACGATACGGGCGACGGCGACACCGGGCCAAACGGGCTGCAAAATTTCCCGGTCATCGTCAGCGCTTCCGCCGCGACGATTTCCGGCACGCTGAACAGCACCGCGGGCACCACCCTTGCGCTGGATTTCTTCGCGAGCCTCACCGCCGATCCGAGCGGCTTTGGCGAAGGCCGCACCTATCTCGGCTCGACGAATGTGACGACCGACGGCAGCGGCAGCGTCGCGTTCAATTTCACCCCCGGCACCGCGCCCGCGCCCGGCAGCTTCATCACCGCCACGGCAACGAACGCGACCGGCGGCACGTCGGAATTCTCCGCGGCGCTGCCGCTGGTCGGGACGTTCATCTGGGATGCCGGCGGCGGCGCGGACACGAGCTGGTTCAATCCGCTGAACTGGAACTTCGACAGCGGCGTGCCCGGCGCGGCGGACACGGCGGTGTTGCAGACGAACGCGACGATCACGCTGGCGAGCAACACAAGTGTGGGGACATTCCAGCAGAGCACCGGGACGTTCACCGGCGGGGCGACGCTGACGACGGCGACTTTTGTGTGGAGCGGCGGGACGCAGGGTGGCTTTGGGACCACGCAGGTGAGCAGCACGCTGAATCTGGCGAACAGCGGCGGCCTGACTCTCGGCAGCGGCGGCAACACGGCGCGGACGCTGATTAGCAATGGCGTGGCGACGCTCAGCGGCGGGAACCTGCTCATCAGCACGAGCGGCGGCGGGTTTTCGGGGTCGAGCTTCATCAATAACGGGACGTTCAATGTGGCGGATGGCGCGGACATTTTGGTGAACAATCTGGGCGGTGGTCCGGCGGCTTTTTCCAATGCGGCGGGCGCGACTTTCAACAAGAGCGGCGCGGGGACCGTGACGACGATCGGCCCGGGGCTGACCAATTCGGGGACGATCAATCTGAACTCCGGCACGCTCGAAGCGTCGGGTGCCACGACACTTTCAAGCGGTACGCTCGCGGTGAGTGCGGGCACGACGCTGCGGACGGCGAACAATTTTTTCGTCCAGGCGGCAGCGACGCTGAGCGGCGCGGGGACGCTCGAGGTCACGGCCGGCAGCAACGTGAATTTGCAGAGCTACGCGCTGACTGGCGCGGTCGTGCTGCAAGGCGGGTCGCTGAATTTCACCACGCTGAGCCGCACGCTGCCGACGCTGACGCAGAGCGGCGGCACGCTCGGCGGCAGCGGGATGATCACCGTCTCCGGCGCGCTGGTGTGGAGCGGCGGGACGCAAAACGGCAGTGGGACGACGATCGCCAATGGCGCACTCGACCTGACGAACGTGGGCAACTTGAACCTGGGCCTGGGCGGCAGCTCGCAGCGGACTTTGATCAGCAATGGCGTGGCGACGCTGAGCGGCGGGAGTCTGATCCTCGTCTCGATCGGCGGGGCGACGCCGGGGTCGCAGTTCGTGAACAACGGCACGTTCAATGTGGTGGATGGCGCGGACATTTCGTTCACCAATTTCGGCGGCCCGGCTCCGCTTTTCACGAATGCGGTGGGCGGGATTTTCAACAAGAGCGGCGCGGGGACGGTGACGACGTTCAGCGTGCCGCTGAGCAACGCGGGGACGATGAACGTGAACTCCGGCACGCTCGAATTGGTGAACAATGCGACGAACATCGGCACGCTCGCGGTGGGTGCGGGCGCGACGCTGCGGGTGGCGGGCGCGACTCTTACTGTCCAGGCAGCGGCGACGCTGAGCGGCGCGGGGACGCTCGAGGTCGGGAGCACCGGCACCGTCGTGAATTTGCAGAGCTACGCTCTGACCGGCGCGGTCGTGCAGCAGGGCGGGACGCTGAATTTCAACGCGCTCAATCCCACGCTCGCGTCGCTGACGCAGAGCGGCGGCTTGCTGACGGGCAGCGGGACGATCACCGTCACCGGCGCGATGGTGTGGAGCGACGGGTTGCAGGGCGGCGCGGGGACGACGATCGCGAATGGCACGCTCGCACTGCCGCTCACCGGCTTCCCGACGCTGGGCGATGGCGGCAACACGGGGCGGACGCTGATCAACAACGGCGTGGCCACGCACAGCGGCACCGCAAATCTCTCCCTCATCACCAGCGGCGGGGCGGCACCGGGGGCGCAGATCATCAACAACGGGACATTCAACGCGACGAACAACGTGGACATCGTGGTGAGTGCCATCGGCGGTTCGGCCCCGCTGTTCACGAATGCGGCGGGCGCGACTTTCAACAAGAGCGGCGGGGGAACCCTCACGACGATCAACGCGCCGCTGAACAACGCGGGGACGATCAACGTGAACGCCAGCGGGCTGGAGCTGGCCGGGACTTTCGCGCAGACCGGCGGTGCCACGGTGCTCGCCAGTGGTGGCGTGCTCGTGACGCCGGGCACGCTCACTTTCCAGGCTGGCGAGTTGCGCGGCGCGGGATCGGTCAATGGCAGCGTGAACAACACGGGCGCGACGGTGCGGCCCGGCGGGACGGGTGCGGCGGGGACGATCACGATCAATGGCGGCTACACGCAGGGCGCGGGCGGGACGCTCGCGGTGGAGCTGGGCGGGACGGGCGCGGGCGCGTTCGATGTTTTGAGTGTGAGCGGGGCGACGACGCTCGGCGGCACCATCGACTTCGCGCACATCAACGCGTTCACGCCCGCGAACGGGAATACATTCCGCGTCGTGCAGTCGGCTGGAAATCCGGGCACGTTCGCGACGCTCACGGGCGCGACGGCGGGGAAAACGCAGGCCGCGAATGCGACCGGGCTGGTCATCACGCAGGGAGCGGGCGGGCCGCTGACTTTCATCTGGGATGGCGGCGCGGGGGCGGATCAGTCGTGGTTCAATCCGCTGAATTGGAACTTCGACAGCGGTGTGCCCGGCGCGGGGGACGCGGCCGTGCTGAATACGAACGCGACGATCAATCTCCCATCAAGCACCAGCGTTGGGACGTTTCAGCAAAGCGACGGAACCTTCACCAGCCCGACGGGCGTGACGTTCACGGTGCTGAATTCCTTCGCGTGGAGCGGCGGGGCGCAGACCGGCGCGGGCAATGCGGCGACGGTGCTGCCCGCGGGGTCGGCCTCGACGCTGAGCGGCGCGGCGGTGAAGACGCTTTCGGGCCGCGCGCTCAACGTCGATGGGACGCTGACGTGGACGGGCACCGGAAATTTCGCGCTCAACGAGGGGACGCTGACGGTGCTGAGCAACGGGCTTTTCGACATTCAGAATGACGCGCTGCTCGGCGATGCGAACGGCAACGGGACGGCGGCGGCGCTCGTCATCGCTGGCACTCTGAAAAAGACCGCGGGCGCCGGGACGAGCGCGCTCGGCGGAAATCTCGGCAGCGGCGGCGGCTTCGTGCCAGTGACGGTGAACGCGAGCGGGACGGTGCGCGCGGAAGGCGGCACGCTGCAATTCGACGGCGGACTCAACAGTGCGGGCATCGTGAACGCGCTCGGCAAGACGATCGTCCTCGCCGCCGGTTCGGGCACGAGTAGCGGCACGTTCCACGCGGATGCGGGCGGCGTGGTGCGCATCACGGGCGGCATTCAGACGCTCGCGGCAGGCGCGGCGGTCACGGGCGCGGGCCTCTTCGACATCGCGAATGGGCGCGTCGATCTCGCCGTGGGCGCGACGGTAGGCGCGACGAACGTGGCGCTGGGCGGCGCGGCGGGCACGCTCGTCATCAGCGGCGCGATGACGATTTCGCAGAGCTTCGACTGGACGGCCGGCACGATCGGCGGCAACGGGAGTCTCACGCTCGCCGCGAGCTCGGTGTCCACCATGAGCGGTGCGGCGGTGAAAGCCTTTACCAGTGGCACGATCAATGTCGGCGGCACGCTGGCGTGGTCGGGCACGGGCACTTTCGATGCCGCGGGGAGCGGGCAGGTGATCGTGTTGGGAGGCGGGCTCTTCGATCTGCAATCCGACGCGCCAATGATCAACAGCAGCATCTTCGGCGGCTTCAATGCCTCGATCATTATCGACGGCACGCTGCGCAAGAGCGCCGGCGCGGGCGTCAGCCGCATCGACGGCTCGAACGCGACGGTGAGCACGCGGGTCAATCCGACGGGGCGCGTCGAGGTGCAAAGCGGCACGCTCGTCCTTGGCGACAACGTCGCGAATCTCGGCACCATGAGCACGCTCGCCGGCACGCTCGAAATCAACGCCGTGGCCGGCGACGACAGCGGGACTTACCACGCCGCAACCGGCGCGCGCGTGCTCTTCAGCGGCGGCGCGCGCACGCTCGACGCGGGCGCGGCGCTCACTGGCCCTGGCTTGTTCGAGATCACGGGTGTCGGGCTCGTTTTGAACACGGACATCGCGGTGCAAAATCTCGCGCTGCACAGCAGCTTCGGCGGCATCGCGGGCGCGGGAAATCTCAGCGTCGCGCAGACGCTCGACTGGACCGCGGGCTTTATGACCGGCACGGGAAAAACCACGCTGCCTGCGGCGTCCGTTTCGACGATGAGCGGAACGAATGACAAGACGCTGACGCGCGATCTCGATCTTTTTGGAACACTCACAATCGACAACAGCGGTTCCACCATCTTCGCCATTAACTCGAACACGTTGCGAGTGCTACCGGGCGGGCTCCTGCATCTCCAAGTCGCCGCCATCGTGGACAACGACAGCGGTACGCCGGGGACGCTGATCGTCGATGGCACGCTGCGGAAGAGCGGCGTGAACGAAACCGCGTCGATCGGCGGACGCACCACCGGCACCGGCTCAGTGAACACGACGATCAATGCCGGCGGGCGCGTCGAGGTGATGGGCGGTCCTCTCGATTTCCGCGGCAATGGCGTGAACAGTTCCGCGGGAGTCTTCGACATCACGTTCCTCGGAAATACGAGCCTCACGTTCAACGCGCCTTTCACGCTCAATGCCGGCGCGGCAATCACGGGAACGGGGACAACGGTCGTCGCCAACGCGAGCACGCTCACCGTCGCCGCGCCCGTGAGCGCGAGCGGCACGTTGCGGCTCACCACCGGCACGCTCGCGCTCGCAGCGCCGCTCACGCAGACGGGCAGCTTCGAGTGGAATGGCGGGACGATCGGCGGCGCGAACGCGCTCAATGTCGCGGGGCTGACCATCGCCACCGCTGCCCCGAAGACGCTCAGCGCCGCGACCGTGAATCTCAGCGGTTTCGCGACCTGGACCGGCACCGGCTCGCTCACGCTCACGCAGGGCGCGGTCGTGAACATCCAAAACGGCGCGACCTTCGACATCCGCAATGCCGCGGCGATCTTCTACAACAACGTCGGCGCGGCCCCGGTGATCAATAACGCGGGCACTTACCAGCAGACGGCGGGCGGCAATACGGCGACGATCGGCAGCGGCATCGCTTTCACCAACACCGGCACGGTGCGCGCGGAGACCGGCGCACTCGCGTTCAACGGCGGCTTCACGCAAACCGCAGGCAGCACTGTGGTCGCGGGCGGCGATCTTGCGACGACCGGCACGTTCAATTTCATCGGCGGCGAGTTGCGCGGCGGGGGGCAGATCACGGGCACCGTGAACAACACCGGGGCGATCGTGCGGCCCGGCGGCACGGGTGCGGCAGCGGCGCTGAGCATCGCGGGCACCTACACGCAAGGCCCCGGCGGCACGCTGGCCATCGAAGTCGGCGGCGCGACCCCGGCGCTGTTCGACCGGCTGAGCGCGAGCCTGGGGCTGACCGTCGGCGGCACGCTCACCACCACGCTGATCAACGGCTTCACGCCCGCCAGCGGCGCGCAGTTCGGGGCGATCGGTGGCGACCCGCGCAGCGGCACGTTTGCCACGGTCACCGGCCCGCTCACCGCGCAATACAACCCGGGAAATGTCACCCTGCTTGCGCCGAACTCGACCGCCTTCACCTGGGACGGATCGGATTCGACGGATTGGTTCAATCCGAACAACTGGACGCCAGTCGGCGTCCCTGGTTTGGCCGACACGGCCATTTTGGACTCTCGTCCGGTGGCGGCGCTCACGTTGACGGGGCAGTTCAGTCCCGGACTCGGCACCCTCATCGGAGCCGGTTTTGATGCTCCCCAAGATCGTGTCTGGCTCTACAGCGATTCCGATTCCGTCATCCGCAGCTTCAGCCGCTCGGGCGTGCCGATCTCGACGGTTCCCCGGCCAGGGAGTCCCAGCAATGATGGTGACATCGAATTCGCACCGGAGGCGCTGACGCTTGCCGGCACCGCCATTCCTGCGGGCACGCTCTTCTTCATCGATGGCGAGAGCGGAACGGCGGAAATTTATGCGGTGGATAAGACAACGGGCGCGGTGCTCGCCACTTTGCCGACGGCGTTTGGCGCCAGTCACGTAGTCGGCGGCGCGTATCATTCCGAACGAAACACCTTTTTCCTCATCACCGATCAGCTCGATGCCACGCCGAATCGAATCGCGGAAATCGATCCGCTGACCGGCGCGATTTTGAACTCCTTCACCACGGGCGGCTTTGCGGTGAATTTTGGCGATCTGGATGTGAGCGCGGCGACGGGCAATCTCCTTCTCGTGAGCAGCATCCAGGGCACCGTCCGCGAGCTTTCGGCGACCGGTGCGCTCGTGCAAGATCGCGCGCTGCCCGCGGGCGTGAGCGCGGTCAGTGGGCTGGGCTTCGATGATTTCAGCGGCGAACTGCTGCTCAGCAGCACGAACGGCACAGTCTATCGCGTGACCGGGCAGGCCGGACTTGCCCCAAATCAACCTGTGCTCGGCGTGAATCACACCGTCGCCAATTTTCAACAAAGCGCTGGGACGCTCGGCGGCAGCGGCACGCTCACCGTCCTGGCAAATCTGGACTGGAGCGGTGGGACGATGAACGGCAGCGGCGCGACGAGAGTCGCGGCGGGCGGAACGCTGTCGATCACCGGCGCGGTGGACAAAACCCTCGCGCAGCGGACGCTCGCGCTCGGCGGCAACACGACATTCGGCGGCGCGGGAAATCTCGTGCTCGGTCTCGGCGCGATCATCGACAACAGCGGCGGGTTCGACATTCAAAGTGACGCGGATTTCACTACCGCGGACGCCAGCGCGCTGCGCTTCAACAATCTCGCGGGTGCGACACTGCAAAAATCCGCGGGTCCAGACACGACGAGTTTTGGGGGTAATCTCGCGGTCACGAATGCAGGCGCGGTCGTGGCGCGTTCCGGCTTGCTCGATTTCGCGGGTGGATTCACCCAGACCGGCGCTGGCGTTACCGAACTTCGCGGTGGCGACATCGGAAGCGGCGGCACGTTTGCATTGCAGGGCGGCGAATTGATCGGCGCGGGAAACATCGCGGGGAACGTGAACAACAGCGGCGCGACGGTGCGGCCCGGTGGCGCGGGCGCGGCGGGCACGCTCTCCGTCACGGGTGCCTACACGCAGGGCGCGGGCGGCACGCTCGCGGTCGAGATTGGTGGCGCGGGCACGTTCGATGTGCTGAATGTCTCCGGAAATGCTTCGGTGGCTGGCACGCTGAACGTGGCGCTGATCAATGCCTTCACCCCAGCGGGCGGGGCGCAGTTCCAAGTGCTCACGGGCAACGCGCGCAGCGGCACGTTTGGAAACGTGACCGGCCCGCTCACGGCGCAATACAACGCGACCAACGTGACGCTGGTCGCGGCGAGTGCGAACGCGAACACGGTCGTCACGACCACGCTCGACACGGTGAATGCGACCGACGGCGTGGTGTCGCTGCGCGAGGCGATCACTTTCGCGAATGCGACCCCCGGGACGGACACGATCACTTTCAACATCCCCGGCGCGGGTGTGCAGTCGATCCGCCCGGGCACCGCGCTTCCTGTGATCACGAATCCTGTCGTGATCGACGGCTTCAGCCAGCCGGGCGCGAGCGCGAACACCGGTGGTCCGGGCGCGCTGGATAATGCGGTGCGCCTCATCGAACTGAGCGGCATCGCCATCGCGGCCGGCTCGCCGAATGGCCTGCACATCACCTCAGGCGCCAGCCTTGTGGAAGGGCTCATCGTCACGCGGTGGCGCGGCGCGGGCATCATGATCGAGACACTCGGTGGAAATTTCGTCTTGGGAAATCTCATCGGCGCGGATGCGGACGCGAGCAGCGGACAGGGGAACCTCGGCGACGGCATTTCGATCGTGAATTCGGCCGGCAACACCATCGGCGGCACGACGCCCGGTGAGCGCAATCGCATCGTCGGCAATTCCTCGAACGGCGTCGCGATCTCGGGTGCCAATGCGACGGGAAATCTGCTGCTGGGCAATTTCATCGGCACGGACGGGAACGCCGCTGGGAGCGAGGCGAACGGTGGGAACGGCGTGATGATTTCGAGCAACGGCAACGTCATCGGCAGCACTGCGGCGGGCGCGCGCAATGTCATCTCGGGCAACACGGAGCGCGGAGTGCTGATTTTCGGCAGCGGCAACACCGTGCAGGGCAACTACATCGGCACGGACGCGACGGGAATGTTCGCGGTGAAAAACAGCTTCGACGGGCTGACCATTGCGGCACCGGGCTCGAATAACATCATCGGCGGCGCGGCGGCGGGCGCGGGAAACGTGATCAGCGGCAATGAGATCGCGGGCGTGACGATCGAGTCGATCACCGCGCCGGTCGCCCCGGCCACCGGCAATCGCGTGCTGGGAAATCTGATCGGCGTGGCGGCGGACGGCTTCACTCCGCTCGGCAATACGGCGGGCACGCAGAAGGGCTGGGGCGTCGTGTTTTTCCGCAGCGCGACGGGGAACTTCATCGGCGGCGAGTTGCCGGGTGAGGGAAACACGATCGCCAACAATGCGGGCGCGGGCGTGGCCGTGCTGGATGCGGGTCCGCTCGGCAACCGGATTTCCGGCAACTCGATTTTCGCGAATGGCGATCTCGGCATCGACCTCGGGCGCTTCATCGATCCGGCGAACAGCGTGCTGGCGAACGATGCGGGCGATGCGGACAGCGGGGCGAACGGGCTGCTGAATTTCCCGGTCATCACGTCCGTGAATTTGAACGGTGGCATGACCGAGATTTCCGGCAGCTACAGCGGCGCGGCGAATGCGACGTTCACGATCGAGTTTTTCGCCAGCGACGCGGGCGACGCGTCTGGCTTTGGCGAAGGCGAGACGTATCTCGGCTCGACGACGGTTTCGACCGACGGCAGCGGCTCGGCGTCGTTCACCTTCGCCGCGCCCGTGCTGGCCGGCGGCACCGCGCTCTCCGCGACGGCGAGCGATGCGGCGGGGAATACTTCGGAGTTCTCCGGATTCAGCACGCTGATCGCGACCTCGGTCGTCGTCACGACCACGCTCGATGTAATCGACGTGGACGACGGATTTACTTCGCTGCGCGAGGCGATCGTATTCGCGAACGCCAACGCGGGGCTCGACACGATCACTTTCAACATCCCCGGCGCGGGCGTGCGGACGATCTCGCCGACGAGCGCGCTGCCGACGATCACCGATGCGCTGGTCATCGACGGCTTCTCGCAACCGGGCGCGAGCGCGAACACGCTGAGCGTCGGGAGCAACGCGGTGCTACTCATCCAGCTCGACGGGACGAACGCGGGTGCGTTTGCGAACGGGCTCAGGATCACGGCGGGCGGGAGCACGGTGCAAGGTCTGGTCATCAATCGTTTCGCGGGCGATGGCATCGAGCTTTCCGGGAGCGGTGGAAATTCGATCCTCGGGAATTTCATCGGCCTGAATGCCGCGGGCAGCACCGCGCTCGGGAATCTGGGGAACGGCGTCGAAATCAACAGCGGCGCGGGCAACACCGTGGGCAACGGCACAGCGGCGGGGCGCAATGTCATTTCCGGGAATGGCACGGTGGGCAACCCGGACATCCGCAACGGCGCGGGCGTGGTCATTTACAATTCGGGTGGGGAGAACCCCGACAACACGACGGTCTCGGGAAACTACATCGGCACGGACGCGACTGGCTTGCTGGCGCGCGGAAATCAAAAGGCGGGCGTCGGCATTTATGACGGCCCGACCGGGAACACGGTGAACGCCAATGTCATCTCCGGGAACATCGGGCACGGCTTCGACATCGCCTTTGGCTCGAACGGGAACACCGGCACGGCGAACATCATCGGCGCGGGCGTGGATCGCACCACGCCGCTCGGCAATGTGGGTGCGGGGGTGCTCATCAATTTCGGCTCCAGCAATAACACGATCGGCGGCAACACCGCGGCCCTCGGAAATTTCATCTCGTCGAATGGCTTGGGCGGCATCGTCGTCTCCGGCAGCAGCGCCAGTGCCCGGATTTTCGCAAACACCGTCTTAAAAAACACCGGGGCCGGCATCCTCGTGGATAACTCGGCCAATGCGATCGTTGGCCTCGCCTCGCCACCCAACATCGTCATCGAAAATACAGGCGACGGCATCCGGTTGTCCGGCTCGGGCACGACCGGCACGCTCGTGCAGGGAAATTTTGTCGGCGTCACGCCGGCGAGTTTCCCCGGCGGCACGGCAGCGCATCCGAATGGCGGTGCGGGCGTCGCCATCCTGAATGGCGCGACGGGCAGCGACATCGGCGGGACTTCAGTCGGGAATATCATCGCGGGAAACACCGGCGACGGTGTGCGCATCGACAACGCGGACAACAATCTCGTGCGCGGAAATCGTATCGGGCAGACGGGCATCACCACCGGCTTTTTCCCGAATGGCGGCGCGGGTGTGAGCGTGAACGATTCGCTCGGCGTCCGCATCGGCAGCCCGGCGACTTCGGAGTTGAACATCATCGCGCACAACACCGGGGCGGGAATCCAGGTCACCGGCACCTCCACGGTCACGGCGCGCGGCAACATCGTCGAAGCAAACGGCGGCCTCGGCATCGACCTCGGTGGCAATGGCGTGACGCTGAACGACGCGGGCGACAGCGACACCGGGCCGAATTCGCTCATCAATTTTCCGACCCTGACGAACGTGGCGCGCGCCGCGGCGGGCACTGGGTTTAGCTACACCGCCGACGGCATCTACTCGGGAACGCCGAACACGACCGTGACCATCGACTTCTATGCAAACACCGCCGCGGATTCGTCGGGCTTTGGCGAAGGCCAGTTCTTGATCCACAGCTTCAGCGTCACCACCAATGGCGCGGGCGACGCGAATTTCAGCCGCACTTTCACGACCGGTGCGAACAACATTTTCGGTTCGCCGCTCGGCTCCGTGTTTACGAGCCAGGCCACGCTAGGCAATGGCGCGTCGGGCCCGTCTTCCGAGTTTTCCGCGGCGTTTGGAGTGAACCCGGGCGTGGCCGTTGCGAAATTTTTCGTCAACTCGAAAGGCCTCGGTGCGCAAGTCGAGGTTCGCAAGGTCAGCAACGGCGAACTCGTGCGCACGTTCTCGGCATTCCACCCGGCCTTCAAAGGCGGCGTGCGCATCGCCAGCGGCGATGTGAATGGCGACGGCGTGAACGATGTGATCGTCGGCAGTGGCGACGGCGGCGGAGCGCGCGTGCGCGTCTTCGACGGCCGCGATCTCGACAAGCCCGGCAGACCTGCGCAACTTTTCGATTTTTCCGCATACGGCAACGGCTACCGCGGCGGGATCTACGTCGCCGCTGGCGATGTGAATGGCGATGGCAAAGCCGACATCATCGTGTCGCCGGGCGCGGGATCGAGCGGGCTGGTAAGAGTCTTCAGCGGCGCGGATGGCAGCCTGCTGCGCAGCTTCGTCGCCTTCGGTCGCGGCGCGGGCGGCGTGCGCGTGGCAGCGGGCGACGTCAATGGCGACGGGATCGCCGACATCATCGCCGGCACCGGCGCGGGCTCGAACGTTCGCGTTTTCGACGGGCAAAATCCGGCGAACATTCTCAAGACTTTCAAACACAACTTCCCGATCAACCAACGCGGTGGCGTGAGCGTCGCGGCGGGCGATGTAAATGGTGACGGACTCGACGACGTGATCGTCGGCGCGGCTGGACAATCGAACGCCGCGCGCATCTTCCTCAGCGGCGCCGCTGGCGGCATGCTGCAATTCGATGCATTTCCCAGAGAAATCGGGCGCGGCATCACCGTTGCTACCGTCCATGCGAACGCCGACGGCATCGCTGACATCATCGTGGCCCAGGGCGCGGGTGCCCCGTCCAAGGTAATCATCTTCGACGGCAGCACCCTGGGCCGTCCCGCGCCGGTCAAGCTGTTCACCAGAAACTCATTCGATCCCACGTATGTCGGCGGCGTTTTTGTCGCCTAGCGATCGTCCGATCGCCCTGCACTGGAGCATTGTTCGCATGGCGAAGTTTGCTATCTAGCGCCTTGCCATGTTACGCCCCGTCCTCATTTGGATCGCCACGATTGTCGCATCGCCCGCGTTCGCCGCGATCGCGCCCGAGGGCGCGGAGTTTTTTGAAAAAAAGATCGCGCCGATTTTCAAGGAGCACTGCTTCAAGTGCCACAGTCATGGCGCGGAAAAGATCAAGGGCGGGCTCGTGCTGGACTCGGCGGACGGTGCGCTGACCGGTGGTGACACCGGCCCCGCGGTGGTGCCGGGCGATGTCGCGAAAAGCCTGCTCATCACCGCCGTCGGCTACAAAGACGACGACCTGCAAATGCCGCCGAAAGGCAAAAAACTCGCCGACGAGCAGATCGCCGCGCTGACCGAGTGGGTGAAGATGGGCGCGCCCTGGCCGCAGGCAAAAGGGCAGAAGATGACCGTGCGCGCAAAAGGAAAAATCACCGACGAAGATCGGAAGTGGTGGGCCTTTCAACCGATGGCAAAGCCAGTGCCACCGACCGTCGATGACCACGGCTGGTGTACCAACGAGATCGACCGTTTCATTTTCAAAAAGCTCGCCGAAAACGGACTGAAGCCCGCACCTCCCGCCAAGTCCGAACAACTCGTGCGCCGCGTGTTTTTCGACCTGACCGGCCTGCCACCCACGCCCGAGGAAAGCGCGGCATACAGCTATGAGTCGCATGGGTCACATGCGACCTATACGACCTATACGCCGCTCATCGACCGCCTCCTCGCCAGCCCGCGCTACGGCGAACGCTGGGCGCGGCACTGGCTCGACCTCGTGCGTTACGCGGAAAGCGATGGCTTCAAAGCCGACGACTACCGCCCGCACGCCTGGCACTACCGCGACTACGTCATCGCCGCCTTCAATGACGACAAGCCGTACGATCGCTTCGTGCAGGAGCAACTCGCGGGCGACGAACTTTTCCCCGGCGACCCCGAAGCGCGCAACGGCACCGCCTTTCTCCGCCACTGGATTTACGAATACAACAACCGCGATGTCGCCACCCAGTGGTCGAACATCTTGAACGATGTGACCGATGTCACCGCCGACGTTTTCCTCGGCCTCGGTGTGCAATGCGCGCGCTGCCACGACCACAAATTCGATCCGATTCTCCAAAAGGATTACTTCCGCTTGCAGGCCTTCTTCGCGCCGATCCAGGTGCGCGACGACCTCCTGCTCGCCACGCCGCAGGAAGAAGCCGCGTATCGCGCGAGGCTGAAAACGTGGGAGGAAAAAACCGCGCAAATCCGCGGGCAAATGGCGGAGTTGGAAATGCCGTATCGCGAAAAAGTCGCGGAGGATTCGATCACGAGATTTCCGCCCGAGACGGAAGCGATGATTCGCAAGCCGGTCGCCGGTCGCACCCCGCTCGAACAGCAGCTCGCCAACCTCGCCTACCGGCAGGTGACCTACGAATTCGACCGCCTGCTCAACAAGATGAAGGCGGCGGACAAAGACAAATGGGTCGCGCTCACGAAACAGCTCGCCGCCTTCGACGCCGAAAAACCCGCCGCGCCTGCGTCCGCATTTTGTGTGACTGACATCGGCGCAAAGGCACCGCCCGTGCGCGTCCCGAAAAAGGATCAGCTCGGCGAAATCGAGCCCGGCTTTCTCACGCTGCTCGACGAAAATGCCGCTGACATCGCGCCGCGCGAAAACTCCACTGGACGCCGCGCCGCGCTCGCGCGCTGGCTTACGAATCCGGAGAATCCGCTCACCGCGCGCGTCATCGTCAATCGCGTGTGGCAGTATCATTTCGGCAGCGGCCTCGTCGCCACGTCCTCGGATTTCGGCAAACTCGGCCAGCCCCCGTCGCATCCCGAACTGCTCGACTGGCTCGCGCGCCGCTTCGTCGCCGACGGCTGGTCTTTCAAAAAACTCCATCGCCTGATCCTGACAAGCGCGACCTGGCAGCAGGCATCTGCAAATCCGCAATCCGCAATCCGCAATCCGCAATCGAACGACCCCGAAAACCGCCTCATCGCCCACGCCACCACCCGCCGCCTCGACGCCGAACAAATCCGCGACGCGATCCTCGCGACGACCGGCGAACTCGATCTCGCCGCGAGCGGCCCGAGCGTCGATGCCGGCAAGCCGCGGCGCAGCATTTTCACCAAAGTCCTGCGCAACACGCACGATCCACTGCTCGAAGTCTTCGATCTGCCCGAAGCTTTTAGCAGCGTGTCGCAGCGCAACATCACCACCACCCCCACGCAATCACTGATGATGATCAACAGCCCGTGGACGCTCGCCCGCGCGAAGGTGTTTGCGCAGCGATTGCAGCGCGACAACTCCACCGACCGCCGCGAGCAACTCACCGATGCGATCCGCCTCGCACTCGGGCGCGACCCAGCGGCAGGCGAAATCGAGCGCGTGGAGCAATTCGTCGCCGGGCGGGAAAAAGTGTTCGCCGCGCGGCAGCAGCCCGAAAAGGAAACGCCGTTCATCGCCGACAAAATTCGTTTCCGCGATGGCAGCGGCGCGCTGTTCGCACCGGGCTCCGCGCAAGAGCGGCTCGTCATTCCAAAAACCGACGATCTCCCCGACGGCGATCTCACGATCGAAGCGTTCATTCATCTCCGCAGCACCGCCGACGACGGCCAGGTGCGCACCATCGCCTCGCACTGGGACGGCGTGAAAGGCCACCCCGGCTGGAGCGTCGGCGTCACCGGAAAAAAATCGCGCTACAAACCCGGCACGCTCGTCCTCCTGCTCAGCGGCACCGGCAGTCCCGCGAATGACACCGCCGAGCCCGTCTTCTCGGGCCTCAGCATCGAGCCGGGCAAACCCTACTTCATCGCCGTCGCCACGCGGCTCGCCGACTCCGGCGAAAGCGGCGTCACCTTTTACGTAAAGGACATGACCAACGACGACGAACCCATGCTCGCCGCGAACGTCCCGCACACGACGATCGCGGACATCCGCGGCACCATGCCTTTCACGATCGGCGGACGTTCCGGCGCGGCGAGCCATTTGTGGGATGGCGTGATCGACGACGTGCGCCTCTCCAATACCGCGCTCGCAAAAGAAGAACTCCTCGTGACCAAGGAAGGTGCCGCCGCGCAAACGCGCGGCCACTGGCGCTTCGAACCCACGCCCGGTGTTTTCAAAGACTCCTCCACCTTCGCCCACGACATCCACCCTCGCGCCACCGCCCCGCCCAGGATCGACGCGAAGCTGGAAGCACTCACCGACTACTGCCACGTGTTGCTGAACTCGAACGAGTTCCTTTACGTGGACTGAACCGCAAGTCCCCGGCAAGCTCCGCGCCATGACCGCGCCGCGCCCGCCGTATCTCAGCCTCTGCCCTGCGGAACCGTTCCGCATTTTCTTTCCGCTCGCCACTCTGCTCGGGATTTCCGGCGTGTCGCTCTGGCCGCTGTTCTTTTCCGGGCTGCATCAGTTTTACCCCGGCCCGATGCACGCCCGCTTGATGATCGAGGGATTCCTCGCGGGATTCGTCATCGGCTTTCTCGGCACCGCGCTGCCGCGCCTGCTCTCCGCGCCGCCGCTGCGCCGGGTGGAATTGTGGACGCTGGTCGCGCTGCACACGCTCGCCGCCGGGCTGCACATCGGCCAGCAGCCGCGCGCGGGCGACATCGCGTTCATCGCGCTGATGCTGTGCTTCGGCGCGTGCATGATCGCGCGCGTGCGCCACCGCGCGGAACTGCCGCCGCCCGGTTTCGTGCTCGTCGCGTTCGGCTTTTTCAGCGGACTGATCGGGCCGGTGCTGTGGCTGTGCGGCACGCAGGGCTGGGTGTCCGGCACCGCCACGCTGTTCGGCGGGATGCTGCTCAATCAGGCGTTCGTGCTGTTTCCGTTGCTCGGCATCGGCACGTTTCTGCTCCCGCGTTTTCTGCGCTTGGAAAATGTGCGCACGATGGCCGAGGAGCGCGCCGCATCGCCCGGCTGGTGGCTGCGCGCCGCGTTTTCCTTCATCACCGGCGTCGCACTCGTCGGCAGCTTTTGGATGGAAGCGAATCACCCAGCAGCGCCCGCCGCCACATGGCTGCGCGCGATCGCGGCGATCGTCTATCTCGCCGCGATGGTGCCCTTCCACCGCCAGTCCCCGCCCCTGCGCACCGCGCCGCTCGCCGCGCAACTCGCGCTGCTCGCGCTCGCCGCCGGCCTCATCTTCCCGCTCTTCTGGCCAGCGCAGCGCGTCGCCGGGCTGCACGTCGTCTTCCTCGGCGGCTTCAGCCTCATCACCTTCACCGTCGCCACGCGCGTCGTCCTCGGCCATTCGGGAAACGAGGCGCTTTTCAACACGCGCCTGCCTTCCCTCCAGATCGCGACACTGCTGCTGCTCACCGGCAGCGTGCTGCGCGCCGTCGGCGATTTTTCACCCGCGCGCCCGCACTGGCTGAATGCCGCCAGCTATCTGTGGATCCTGGCCGCCGGAGTGTGGGGCTTCAGCATTCTGCCGAAAGTGCGCCTCGCCGATCCGGGCGGCGATCTCTCGTGCTCGGAGCGACGCGCGCTCGCGACTGCGAAGTGATCCGGCGCGGCAAAATCGCGTTCGCAACGCGCGACTTTCCCCATCTTCAAAAGTCGGTGTAGGTTTCCAAAAAACCTCCACCACCGCCCAATGAATCCGATCTCCAGACCCGCCCGACCACCAGCCTCTCGCCGTTTGCTTCTCCGCTTCATTCCGATCGCCATCGCCGCAGTCGTCGTGTGGTTCCAATTCGTCTCGTCCGAAAAATTCACCAACGAAGCCGGACGCTCCGCGCGGCTCGGACTTTCATCGGAGCAGGAGCAGGTGCTCGGTTTGCAGAGTTACCAGCAGGTGCTTTCCGAAAGCGATACCGTGCAAAGCGGGCCGGAGTTTGAACTCGTCCGCGGAGTCGCCGCGCGGCTCGCGCGCGCGACCGGAAAGGATTTCGACTGGCAGGTTTCCGTGGTCCGCAGTCCGCAGGTGAATGCCTTCTGCCTGCCGGGTGGAAAGATCGTGGTCTATACTGGCATCCTGCCCGTCGCGCAAAATCCCGCCGGACTTGCCACGGTCATGGGTCATGAGATGGCGCACGCGACTTTGCGCCACGGCTCGGAGCGCATGTTCAAACAAAAAGCCACCCAGACTTTTATGACGGGCGTCCAGTTTTCAATCGGCGACATGGACTACGAGCAACGCCGGATGGTCATGGGTGCGATCGGCGCGGGGGCACAATATGGCATCCTGCTGCCGTTCGGGCGCGACCACGAGAGCGAAGCGGACCAGATCGGCCTCGGCTACATGGCGCGCGCCGGATACGATCCGACCGAAGCCGTCGCGTTTTGGGAGCGCATGGGCGAAGCCGGTGGTCAGCAGCAGCCCGAATTCATGTCCACCCATCCGAGCCACGGCACGCGCATCGCGCGGCTGAAGGAATTGCTGCCCGCTGCGATCGAGGAATACCGGCAGGCCATCGGCAATCGCGGTCCGCAGCAACTCGAACGCTGAGAAATCAAAGGCACACTGCCACTCTTGCTTGCGCTTTTCCGGTGCCTCCGATGGAGCGCGCGTGTTCCTTCGTGATGAAGTTCTCCATCACGAACTGGCCGAGCCGCGCGCCGGAGAGCAGGCCCTGCGTGTTGGCCGACATGAAGTGGATGCCTCCGTAGATGCGGCTCATTCCGGCTTCCGCGGCAGCTTCCGAAAATGACGTAAAGCTGCGCATAACACCGGGCACATCGTCCGATGTAGTTGTGAAAGTGATGTTGTCCGATCCGAAGAACGCCGCGAGCACGGTCGCGCCTGCACTGCTGAACGTGCTGTGGCCGGACGTGTATTCCGGGAAGGGCGGAGTCGCGAGGAGCGGGATCCAGTCTGCGTCTTTCTCGGTTGCCAGATTCTCGTCCAGGTCGGCGTTTTGGATGGCAGTGATCGGACGCCACAAGTTGCAGGCGTATTTGCAATCCCAGCACAGGATTCCCGCATCGGCCTCGGCGATATTCAGCAGCGCGAAGAGACGCGCGTTTTCCTCCATGCTGTTGCCGCGCTGCATGGCCAGTTCGCGGGCGATCACGTTCCAGTGCCCTGGCGGTGTCACCGTCCCGGGGCCGTCCGCCCAGAACTGCGCGATCGTCGTTTGCTCGGCAGTTCGCGTCGTGCTGTTCCTTGCGCCGAGTTGTTTGGTCTGATTGAAGTCATCGGCGTAAGCCGCGCTGGTCAAGGCCGGCGGCATGGCCGGTCGGAACTGCGCGGCGCTGGTCATGGCGAAGGGTTTTACTCCGGGCCACTGCGGCAGGGCGGGTTTGGCGAAAGCAGGCTCCGTCGGACGCCACACCCCAATCGGGTTTCGCGAAGCATAAATTACCGTCGCCTGCGACCCATCCTTCGCCCGATCGGCCAGCAGCGTTTGGGCGACATGCTCGCCCCAGTCGATGCTTGCCCGCTTTCCATCGCCCGGCGGGACCGTGCGCAATACCTTGTTGTAGGTCGCGTCGAAAGCAGCTTGCTGCGCGGGAAAGAGGCGGAGCAAGACCAGCCGCGCCGCCACTGCCGCGGCAGCTTCGGGCGATGCGCCTTCGGCGGGTTTTCCATTCACGAAATAAGGCTCACGTGTTTGCGTGATACCATTCACCGCGTCGTAAATCGCGACGTGCATCATCGCCAAAGCGCGCGCGGCCTTGGGCGGCGCAGTTCGGTCCGATTTGATCGCCACCAAGGCCGTCTCGTTCCAATCGGTCACGACATCCGCGTGTGCGAAGGAGGCTGTGGCAACCAGCGTTAGGAGAAAGTGAAGGATTGGTTTCATGGGAGGTTGTTAAAAAACGCGGTCATTTCGAGCGAAGCCGAGGAACCTCTCGCATTGCTTTTTACGGGCGAAGGTGGAGAGAAGCTCTGCCAACTTGACTTCACTGTCCTCGATGCTCAGATGCACCGCATGACTGCCACCGTGGAAGACCTCCAAGCCAAAGTCCTCACGCTGATCGACCTTGCCCGGCGGGGTGAGGAAGTGCTCATCACTCAGGAAGGCCAGGCCGTAGCCAGGCTCACAGGTGTTCCCCCGCCCAAGTCTGCCCCGGATCGGCGTGCGTGGTTGCAAAGGCTCGCCACCCTGCGCGCCCGACTCGCCACTGGGGTGGCAGGAGCTTCCGTGCAACAGATCCTCGACGAAGATCGCCGCGAATAGGGCATGAGTTATTGGGACACGTCCGCTCTTGGAAAGCTCTACGTTCAGGAGTCGGACTCGGGCGACTTCGAGCGGAAAGCCGAAAGCGTTGCAGTGATCGTCACCTCCAGCCTCGCGCGGCTGGAAATGCACCGGATTGCTTTCCGCAAAGAAATAGGAGGCCAAATCCCGGCGCAGACTGCCGAGGAGATTCTTCGCCAGTTGGATCAGGACATAGCCTCTGGCGACATTCGGATCGTTACCATCGACCCGGCAGTTGAGGCCGCTTTCGGCAACATCATGGCCGCGTGTTATCGCCAGCCCGCGCCGATTCCGCTTCGCACCTTCGACGCTCTCCACCTCGCTTCCGCGCGCGTCGCGGGCGAGACGGAAATCGTCGCCACCGACAAAACCCTGCGCACCGCTGCCACCCATCTCGGCTTCTCGGTCTATCCGCTGTAACGATTCTGCCTCGTTAGCCTCGTTCCCAAGCTGCGCTTGGGAATGCAACTGTGGGCGAAGTTGCACTTCGCGTGGAGGGCGTGTCCGCAGGTGGCGACCGCCCGCAGACGCCCCCGCCTGCGAAGCACAGCTTCGCTCCAATAGGCATTCCCAAGCGCAGCTTGGGAACGAGGAGTGGTAAATGTGACACGGGCTTTCCAGCCTGTGTTCCGAGTCGGCGTGCGCCTTCGGCGTCGGGGTTAGCATCACGGCCTGGAAAGCCCATGTCACTCTCTTGCCGCATGAAGATGCAAGTCTCATCCTGTAGTTCACGGTTTCTTCATGGCTGCCGTCTGCGTCTCGACGACTCGGTAGAAGCACTGCTTCTGCGTTCCGGCTCCGGCGTCGATAACTTTGATCATCTTGCCCGTTCCGACGATCACTTCCCCAGTGAGCGGGGTCCACTGGCCTGCGATCAGGTCTTCCCGCCATTCGATGCGATAGCTTCGCCCTGCGATGGACTGGAATTCGATGTGGAAGTTGTCTTCCACCTTCTTGATGGATGGGGTGATCGGTGGTGGCGCGGGCATCGGCGGTGGGGATGCGGCGACGGTGTTCACCGTCAAACCGCTCGCGCCATAGGTCACGGCAAACTGTTTCCCGTTGCCGATGCTGCCGTTGACCGTGTCGAACTGCCCGGTGTGCGAAGTGTAGGTGAGCACGTTGAAGCTGCTACCGAGCCCCGGATCGAATCCGTTGACTGCGGACAAATTCAGCGTCCCGGCCAGCGCCGCGGGTGCCCTGAGCGAAGCCGAATGGGCCGCCCCATTGATCGTGATCCTCCCGAACTGCCCGGCGGCGGTCCCGCCAATCTCGATCGCCACGCTGCCGCCCGCAAAGTGGGTGAACCCGCCGGACATCGAAATCGTTCCGCCCACGTCCGCGCGAACAAGGGAGATTGCCAGGCCCGACACAATTCCGGCATAAGCCGTGGTGCGATGAGTTATCGAGACCCACTCCCGAACGGATGTCCGCCCATTGAATCGACCGAAGTCGCCGATGAGCGCGTCGTGTTTCGCCTCGTGACCTCGAATCCACCCACGGGTGACGACTTCCGCTCGCAGCGAGTCGAGCGACCCACCGCCATCTTCCCGCCGGGAATTTCGGAGTGCATCGCGCGCGGCATTTCGGTGCATGCCGAACGCAACGACTCGGAAAAACTGCGGCGGCTCCCGCGCTTTCGCCGGGCGCTCCTTTGCCGGGTGCGATTGAAGGCCGGTGCGGGGCGCATTCAGCAGACTTTCCAACCATCGCATCACACATGGTGGCCGCTGGCGGCATTCAACATTCTGGCGGAGTGTGAAATCGAGACGACATGAAGACCATCCGCCACACTTGCACGCTCTACTATTACGATGGTGCGCAGGTCTTTGAAGGCCGCGACGCCATTGGCGGGCATTATCTTGGCGTGATGGTTGGACCGATCGAAGGGCGCGAACGCTACGTGATCGCCGGGGTCGAGCCCGAACGTCTCAGGCAATTTCGCATCGGTTCACTCGACTTGCGGACGCTGCTGTTGGAACGCGCCGAAACGAGCTGGTTCCTCGCGTCGTCCGGTGCAGGTCTCGACGAGCCGCTGCTATTGGAATCACAGGATGGCGCGCTCGCCGCTTTCGCCGAGTTACCGGAGCCGGGCTTTTTCTTGCACGACCGCCCAGCCGATACCGAGACGGTGCGTGAGGCGCGGGCTAGAAACAACCTGGTCCTAGAAGTAGCTGTGGAACCGCCGGAAGCGGCGGCAGAACATCGCATTCGAGTCGGCACGCTAACCGCACTGCTCGGGCATGTGCAGACTCTGGTAAAACACGCCTATGGCTGGGCGCTGCGCGATCTTTCACTGGAAACCCGGCGAAGCATCGACCGCTCCGAAGCGCATCTGCTGGATGTCGTCGTTCCGGCGGCGACCGGTTCGTTTCGCGTGATGCTGGAAGCTTCCCGCGGCCCCGATCTGCTGGGCCAGAACGAACTCAGCCGCGCCTTGCGGCGCATCGACGAGTTATTCGCCCATGTGGGTGATCCCGCGCAGACTCTGGCCACGGTGAAAGCGCATCGCGGACACCTCGCCGGAGCGTATTTGCGATTGCTCCGATTTCTCGTCGAAACGAAGACCGGCTTGCGATACGCATGGGCGCAACCGTCGTTTTCCCAGCCACGCGGGTGCGGCGTTGCGGAGACGGAAGCGGGGCCACTTGTTGAATTACTCTCGGGCGTGTCCAATCTTGGCTCGGAGCCGGTGGAACTCGTGGGCGCGCTCAAGAAAGCGGATGTGGATAATGGTTCGTGGCGTCTGGCAATTGGTGACGACGACATCGCCGGCAAGATCAAACCGGGAGGCCCAAGCCTGGCCGGACTTAAGCTCGAAAGCCGTTATCGGTTTACATGCCTCGAAGAGATCGAGGAAACGCAAGGTGGACGCGAGCAGCGAACGCTTTATCTCACCGAACATGAGCCAGCGTAAGCCAATTTCCTAATCGCCAATGACACTGTGGACTTTGCCAAGGTGCCGGGTTTGCGATTTGAAAACTGGCTGGATTGAGTGATGCGATGCGCAACTGCCCTGCAAATGCATAAACTCACGATTCACGAACCGGCCCCGAATTTCCTCTATGAAACGCTTACTAACGCTGAAGGCTAGCCACGATGTCTGCGTCGCTGAAACCGATCACATCAAGACAATTGCCGATCTTATCGGTATCGAATGTGAGCATCTAGTTATTACCTCCCTTGACGCCGTGGTTGCGGGCACGGCAGGCGGCAATCAATTCGATTACATTTATCTATGTGGGCACGCCAACGAAAAAGGCTTTGGCGAAGCGGATGGATCACGCATCTTCCCTTGGGGCGAGTTCGCCCTCGCTCTCTGCAACGCAAACTGGCTCAACACTGAGGGAGTATTGTTTCTTGCCACCTGCCGGGGCGGCCTCAGATCCATCGCCGACACGATGTTCCGGGTGTGCGGCAAGATTGATTACATCTGCGGCCCGCGTTGGTCGGTGGACAAGCACGACCTGACTTGCGGCTTCCACACCTTCATCTACAACCTTGAAGCTCGCCACGAGGAGCCCGCAGTGGCCGTTGAGCGTGCCTCAAAAGCCACCGGAAGGCACTTCTTCTGTTATGATCGTCTTGAGTGCTGCTCATCGGATTTGGTTGCGAGTCTATCAGCCGTGCAGCATTTGATCGCGGCTGGTGCCCTCGACGAGAAGGAAGTTCTCCGGCGCCTTTTCGGAGCGTCGCCCAAAAATGAATCAACTGCGGCCTAACCAGGCTCAGCGGCCGGCGCACGCCTTCTAAATCCAAATCCAATGAAAACAACCGAACCCAAATACACGTTAGTTGTGGCAGACCTGCAATGGGGCGATACCGAGCCGCAACGGGGAGAGCCAGGGGTGCTCCAAAGTCAACTTGATCGAATAGCGACCACTGCCGTAAAAGTAGGTCGAGGCATGTTTCTGTTCGATACGCATCGAGATTTTGATAGTATCGACCTGTTACTACAGCTCTTTCGCTCTGCCAATCGAACGGCTCTAGCGCTCCCTCTCGAATCAGAATTGCGTCTTGTTTGCGATACAAACAAGAGCGAAGCCATCGCAGCGGCTTTCCCCGACCTGAAACTTTACAGACTGTCTCCAAGCCCCAAACAATGACGCCTAAGCGCTGCGAATCGCGCGACTGTCACGACGGCAGATTCCTGCCCCCAATTTTCATCTCAAGCGGCGAAACGGAGGGCTGGGAAGAGCGAGATTTGAGAATCAACCCCGTCTTGTCTCAACCATGACTTAGACCAAACTGCTCGTGCATGAATCCCGCCGAATTTTGCTTTGAATGTCCCGCGTGCGGCCAGCACATTTCCGCGACATACGATGCTGTGGGTATCACGGCAAACTGCCCGGCTTGTTCCACCTCGTTCACCGTTCCCGCACCGCAACCAGCGGCTCCTGCTCCGAAGCGAGTTTCAAAACAGCCGCCCGATGTTTTGCCCGGCGCTGGTGTCCAAGTGCCGAAAGAAGGTTCAGCGCAAGTCCAACAACCCGGCGCGAAAGCTCGGAAGATGTTCCGCGCTATTCTTGAATTTCTTGATCGCTCCCTCACAAGAGCATCAGTTGTAAGCATCACCGTTTTGCTCCTAATTGGAAGTTGGGCTTACCCGCCAGGCTATCACACCACGAAGCATTCGCATGGTCGGTTCTTCCTCTTCGACATGAGCAGCGAAATGAGGGTCGATTTTGGACGATTGATTTTGCTGGACGCCATTATTGCCGCGATTGGTCTGTTGTTTGCGCGGATAATTAACCGCAGAGAGAGAACTCGCAGCATAGCCGTCCGCGTGGTCTTTTACTCGCTCGTTGCGGCTCCAATTATCGCGATTGTCTGGAGCATTGTGGCCCACATTGGCTACGTGAGGTATCAGGCTACCGAGGAACGCGCCCGACGCGAGACGGAACGTGTCCGCCACGAAAGGCAAGAAATGCTCAGCAAAGGCGTTGCGGATAATCTGTCCTCGCCAGCGAGAGCTAGTGATGTTCTTGCGACAATTCTCTGGTTCCGCAGCGACGGCTATACCGATAACGAGATTAGTTGGGCTTTGGCTCAAAGATTTAATGGCTTTTTGGAAATTCAAGAGCTTGGTCCTAAGATTGGTTACGAAACACCCAAGCAAGGTGACACGCTATCGTCGCTTGAGCGTGCCTTGCTGGCGGACTCGTTGAGAGTCAACGACGTCGACTTGGAAAAGCTGACTCTGACGGAGATTGCTCCATCGGTAAGTGGCGAAACATTGTATGGCTTTCATGGCCGCATTCGCAACGACCTCACGCGCGCGGTCCACAGTATTAGAGCGAAAGCGTCGATCTACGATTCGGGCGGCAAACTGGCCGAAGTCCTCACCTTTTGGCTCAACCGAAGCTTAAACTCAGAAAACGACTTCGCCAAAGCTGTACCGGGCGAACCCGCTAGCTTCGAAACGCGGGTTCGCGTCGAGCACATGCCGAAAGGGTTCACATATAAGGTGCAGGTTATCGAAGGTCATTACATTCAGTGATGTTCTTTCGCGGCACTCATTAACGTTCCGACTCGCATCCCGTCAAAGCCCGTAAGGAAAGGGGTCGCTTTTAGAAGCCTAAATTCTTTCTTTGAGCATTGAAAAATGGAGTCCGAATTTTTCCATCGGTGGATAAAGGGATGGACCTTCTATCGCTTCTTTGGGAACGAGAACCGAATGAGCGAGACCGCTGTCTGGGCAACTCGGAAATGAAAAGGGTCGGGTTTCAGAATTCCGCTGTTCGAGGCGACGTGCTGGCCGTTATTCACGAGGCTGCCGGGCTGGATTTCGACGGTGAGGAAGGGCTGCTGCGCGGGCGGCAGGTCGAGCGCGGCTTCCGGTTTCAGCGTGACCATGGTGGTCTGGCTGGCGCTGACGTTTTGCAGGATGGAAGCCGGGATGCGGGGAAGATATATCGATTCCATGCCTTTCATGACGAAGTTATTCAGGCCGGGCTGCATGGTGGCATCCATGACCATCTCGGGGAAGTAGTAGCCACCGGGCGGGGGCCGTGGCGGTGCGGCCATCGATGACGACTTTCACATTTCCCGAAGGGACGCCGTCGATCTGGAAGCTGCTCGCCCTTTTACCTGCCGCCACTTGTTCTGTGCGCCGCCTCCTCGCCGGCGGCATCGGTTTCGACGGCTCGGTTTTCCAAGCCGATGAGAAAGACCTTTGACGCCGGCGATGGGGAGCAGATGGATGTCGTCCTCGGTCATGGGCAGGCGGTCCGGGCCGGGCAGCGAATCGTTGGCGGTGTAGGGGAGCAGGTCGGGGCCGGGATCGACGATGCGGCCCCAGACGGTGGTGTTGGCGAGCGGGGCGAGGCTGACGGTGCTGAAGTCGAAGGTGAGCTTGCTGCCGGGGGTTCCGTTGTTGGCGGCATCGAGCAGGTCCGCGCCACCCGCGAGGCGGATGGTGGCGCCATCGACGGTGACCTGCTCCTGCGAGGCACCGGCCATGGGTGCGGCGAAGAAGAGCCAGGCGAAGGTGGCGTCGTTGGCGGGGACGATGGTGGCGGGGAGCTTCTGGCCGTCGGGGCCTTTGGCGAAAAAGTTGTTCGCGTTCAAGGTCGCGGGATCGACGGTCTTCGAGAAGAAGACCTGGGGCCGGACGGTGACGCCGACTTCCGACGCGCCGGCGGTGGGCGTGGCGGCGCTGACGATGAAGGGTTGTTTGATGGTCCAGTGCAGGACTGCCGGGTTGAAAGGAACGGTGCGGTCGTGGCGGAGGGTGAAGGTGCCGGTGCTGTCGGCGGTGGTGAGCGCGCCGACGTTGCCGAAGGTGAGGGTGTTTTGGACGATGACGGTCTTCGGCGAACTGCTGGTGACGGTGGCGCTGATGGCGGCGGCGGCGGGGCCGGGGTTGGTGATCTTCGCGCGCATCACATACTCGAAGACGGTGCGGGTGATGCGGGTTTCGGTGACGGTCTCGGGTGGGCCGATGACGAGTTGAGCGTTGGCTGCGGGGAGGAAGATTAGGAGGAAGAGGAAGAGCGCGGCGGTGAGTTCCGGGGAGCGCGCTCGTCCCGAGTGCTGGTGTCGGCGTCCCGCCGGCACGGACTTTCGAGGACGTGAGTCGCAGTGGAGATGATCGCGCCCGGTGTTGCGGACGTCTTTGGAAGTCCGTCGCGGCGGGACGCCGCGACCAGCACGCGAGACGCGCGCGCTCCCCGGAGTCCTCCGTCGCACGCGCATACTGGCGAGAGCGATGCCACTGCAAACGAGCGCGAGGGCGCTTGGCTCGGGGACGTTGGTGGTCTGGCCCTGGCTTTGCGTGGTGAAGTCGGCGTTGTAAACGGTGTAAGGCTGCGCGCCGGGTGTGGTGCTGCCGGTGCCGAGCCAGACGACGCGCAGTTTGAAGGGATCGGCGAAGGATGGGTTGTCCCGCAGAGCGAGGGCGTCGTAGAAGCCGTTGGAATTCAGTGCGAGGTCCGGTTGCGCAACGAGCAAGCTGAAGTCCGCATTCACAAACGGCGGCGGATTTTGCAGCAGCGTGTAGAGGCTGAGATCGAAGAAGATGGTGAAGCCTTGGTTCGCGGTGAGCGTGAGGCCGCTGACGACGTAGCTGTATTCCCACAAATCCTGCCCCGGCGTGGTATCGGCGAGATCGACGACCTCGAAGCGGAAGATGACCTCAATCGCCGGTGCTGGGGCGACGTACGCCGCTCCGATGCCGCCCGGAGTGGAGACGACCGCGGCACCGCGACCGGGTGGAGAGAGTGCGAAGAGGACAACGGCCAAAAGTCCGGCGAGGCCGAACGTGAAGGACGATCTGGGGAAACCGCGGTGACTGCTCAGCATAGTTCTTACCTCCGCAAGTGCTCGCAGTGTTCAAGCGGGCGAGGGTGGAAATGTCATCAAATGGCGGTGCCACATTGACTGGAATGGGATTTCCGAAATTTTCGACGCTGCTCCCGGATCAGTTTCCTGCGAAGAACGCAGAATGAATTCACCGAAGCTTTCGCGCCGTTTCGCATTTTTCGCAGGCATCCTCTTTTCCACCGCCGCGTTTGCGGACCCACTCGCGCTGCATCCCGACAACCCACACTACTTCCTCTGGCGCGGGAAAGCCGCCGTGCTGATCGGCTCGGGCGAACACTACGGCGCGGTGCTGAATCTCGATTTCGACTACACGAAATATCTCGGCGCATACGCGGACGCCGGGATGAATGTGACGCGCGCTTTCCCCGGCTGCTACGTGGAGCCGCAGGGCGCGTTTGAGATCGATAAGAACACGCTCGCTCCTGCGCCGGGGCGGCTCATTTGCCCCTGGGCGCGCAGTGCGGAGCCGGGTTACGCGAATGGCGGGAACAAATTCGATCTCACGCAATGGGATGACGCGTTCTTCGCGCGGTTGAAGGATTTTTTGGCGCAGGCGGAAAAGCGCGGCGTAGTCGTGGAGATGAATTTATTCACGCCGATGTATGAGCAGATGCAGTGGGACTACTCGCCGATGAATGCGCGCAACAATGTGAATGGCATCGGCAAGGCGGGGAAACACGAGGTCTTCACGCTCGACAAAGAACCCGCGCTGCTCGCGCTCCAGATCGCGATGACGCGGAAGATCGTCACGGAATTGAATGCGTTCGATAACCTCTATTTCGAGGTGATGAACGAACCGTATTTCGGCGGCGTGACGCAGGAGTGGCACGATCGGATCGCGGAAACGATCGGCGAAACCGAGAAGCCGCTGCCGAAGAAACATCTCGTCTCCTGGAACGTGGCGAACGGCGCGAAGCAAGTGCTGAAGCCGCATCCGGCGGTATCACTGTTGAATTTTCACTATGCAACTCCGCCCGATGCGGTGGCGCAAAACTACGCGCTGAATCTCGCCATCGGCGCAAACGAGACGGGGTTCAAAGGCACCGGCGACGAGCACTATCGGATGGAGGCGTGGGAGTTCATGCTCGCGGGCGGCGCGCTGTTCAATCACCTCGACTACTCCTTCTGCGTTGGCCACGAGGACGGCAGTTTCATTTTCAAAGAGCCGACGCCCGGCGGCGGTGGCGCGGCGTTGCGAAAGTCGCTGCAATTCCTCCGCACGTTTCTCGAAGGCTTCGACCTTCCGAAAATGAAACCCGCGCCAAACCTGATCACCAAAGGCGCGCCGGAGCACTGGCGCGCGATCGGCGATGGCGCGAAACGTTTTGCCGTGTTTGCGAAAGGCGCGGCTCCCGCCGAGATCACGTTCGCGCTGCCGGATGGCCCTTGGCATACCCGCTGGCACGATGTGACGACCGGAATGCTGCTGCTGGAAGAAACGATCGAAGCGAAAAATGGCGCGTTGATTTTGAAACTCCCCGGCTGCTGCTCCGAAGTCGCGCTCGATCTCTCGCTGGAGAGCAAGTGACGCGCGGCGCATCCAGCACTTGCCTATGCCGCCGCGACTGCCGACTTTGGGCGACCTTGAAAACATCGGAAACTTCCTCGCCAAAATTCTCACCCGCAGTTCGCGCCGGCTTGATCCTCGGCGGAGTCGTGATCGCGGCAGTCGCCTTGTTTTCGATCTGGCTCATCCCCGAATTGCGCCGCATCAACCGCCAGCAAAATGCGGCCGCGGCAGCGAATGCCGAATTCAGTGCCGAAGGCGCGGGCGAGATGGTTTGGATTCCCGGCGGAAGATTCACCATGGGCGGCATCGGCGAAGACACGCCGCCGGACGAAACGCCGCTGCACGATGTGAAGATCGACAGCTTCTGGATGGACAAGACGGAGGTGACCAATGAGCAGTTCGAAAAATTCGTGCAGGAAACGAAATACGTCACCGTCGCCGAGCGTCCGCTGACGGTGGCGAAGATTCCGGGGCTGCTGCCGGAGTTTGAGGGAAAGACGGCGTCGCTGTGTTTCCGCGCACCGGTAAACGCGGGCGAGCCTTCGGGGCCGTACGACTGGTGGGTGCCGGTGATCGGCGCGGACTGGCGGCATCCCGACGGGCCGGAGACGAGCATCGTGGGGAAAGAGAAACATCCCGTGGTGCATGTCTGCTACGACGACGCGATCGCATACTGCAAATGGGCCGGGAAACGTCTGCCGACCGAGGCGGAGTGGGAGTACGCGGCGCGCGGCGGCATGAACGCGCAGCCGTTCATCTGGGGAAAAGAAAAAGTCCCCGGTGGAAAATGGATGGCGAATATCTGGCAGGGAAAATTTCCGATGGAAAAACAAGTCGAGGACGGCTTCGAGGGCATCGCGCCGGTCGGCAACTTTCCAAAGAATGGCTACAACCTTTTGGACATGGCCGGAAACGTCTGGGAAATCACCGACGATTGGTATCGCCCCGACACCTACGCGACGCTCGCGAAAAGCTCGAACAAGGAGCTGCGGAAAAATCCGAGAGGCCCGGCGGACAGCTATGATCCGGACGAGCCTGGCGCGTGGAAAAAAGTGACGCGCGGCGGCTCCTACATGTGCAGCGACAACTACTGCCGCGGCTACCGCCCAAGCGCGCGGATGAAAACCGCGCCCGATACCGGCCTGCAAAACACCGGCTTCCGCTGCGCCAAAGACGCCACCCCGACAAAATGATCACACGCCGCCACTTCCTCGGCACCACCGCCGCCGCCCTGCTCGCTCCACGCGTCCGCGCCGCCGAGCCTTTCGCGTTCAGCTTTTTTGTCATCGGCGACACGCACTACCTCGCGAACGCCGACAAGCGCGATGAACTCGATCCCGTTTCGGCGGCAACGAATACGGGCCTGATCGCGACGCTCAACAAGCTCCGCGGCACCGCGATCCCCGATGCAGCGCGCGCGGGGAGTGTGGGTGAACCGCGTGGTGTGATTCACGTCGGCGACTTGATCGACAGCGGCGACAAAACTGACGCCGCTCATCGCGAAATGCAGCGGACGGAAGCGCGCGCGTGGCTCGCGGGATATGGGCTAAACGGGGAGGGCGGCGCGCTGAGATATCCGGTGTACGAAGTCCACGGGAACCACGACGCACCGCGCGGCGAGGGCATCGTCCCGCAGCATTTGATCGAGCGAAATCGCAAGCGCGCGGGCGTCGCGAACGTTTCGCCAAACGGGATGCACTACTCATGGAATTGGGGGTCCGTGCATTTCGTCTGCCTCGGCCTCATTGTCGGCGAGGAAAAATCTGTGTCGCGCAAACGCCGCTACGCCGCGCTGGAGAGCCTCGATTTTCTCGCGAGCGATCTCGCGGCGCATGTCGGCGACAGCGGGCGTCCCGTCGTGCTCGTGCATCACGTCGATGTCGGGCGCTACTCGCTGCCGCTCGACGCGCCGGGGCCATTTGAAAACAAGGAGTGGGACCCGGCGGATGTGCGCGCGTATTACGAGGCGATCAAGCGTTACAAAATCGCCGCGATTTTCTACGGGCACACGCACGCGCGGAGCGCGTTTCGCTGGGATGGCTTGAACACGAAAGGCGCGGAAGGCATCGCGGTTTTCAACAACGACAACTCGGCGCATTTCAAAATGGAAGATCAGGCTTTCCTGCACGTCGAAATGAACGAACGCGAACTGCTCGTGCGCGAATACAAATCGCCGGACCGCTGGCAGACCGCCGCGTGGACGCCGATGTCGTGGGCGGTGCCGCTCGCATGAGAATCACGCTGCAACGTCAGCTCAGCATCGCGCTGGAAAATCAGCCGGGCCGGCTCGCGCTGGTGAGCCGCCTGCTCGCAAATCACGGCATCAATATCGAGGCGCTGAGTGTCATCGACAACGTCGAGCAAGGCATGGTGCGGATGCTCACGAGCGATTCAGTCGCGGCGCGCAGTCTCATCGAGACGGATGGTTTTCCAGTCGTCGAGGCGGAGGTGCTCGCGATTTTCACCACCGACCGCCTCGGACGGCTGGCAGCGATTGCGGAGGCGCTCGCCGCTGCGGGGATCAATATCGAATACGCCTACGCTTCGATCGACCATCACGGCGCGCAGACGCTGCTCGTGATGAAAACTTCGCGTCCGAAAATGGCGCGCGAAATCCTCGCCGCACTGCCGGAAGCCTGACGCATGGGCCGCGTCCACAAAGGCTGCCTCGGCATCCTGCCCGCGGGTGCGCTCGGCGTCGCATTTTTCCACCATCTCTCGGGAAAGCTCACGCGCATGGATGGCAGCGTGTGTTTTCTGGAACGCGAAGGCTCGGCCAGCGGCCAAGCGTTGCGCGCGTCGGGAACGCTGCGCATTGGCGACGCGACGATCGACACGCGGGGCATCGTGCGACCGGATTTGCTCGCGTGTTTCGACGCCGGCTGGCTGCCGGAAATCGTGCTCGTCTGCACGCAGCCCGATCAACTTCTCGGCATGATGAAAACGATCGTGCGGCTGATCGAACGATTGCATTCCACCGGCACGCTCGATGACGCGATCTCGGAACTGCCGGTCTTTGTGCTTTGCAGCAACGGGATTTATTTCCAGCGCGTGCGGCAGTATTTCATCGAGCTGATCGAGGAGGCGATCACCTTTGGCCGGCTGCCGGAATTGTGGCCGGACCGGATGCCGCGGATCGTGGGAAAGCTGCTGCGCGGCGTGACGATTCAGACCGGCCAGCGCGAAGGCGACGGGGTCGGCGCGATCTACCGGCCAGGGCCGCGCGGACGCACGCTGCTCACGGGCGGCGACGCGGGAAATCGCGCGCGTGTCGCGGAGCTGCTGGACGCGCGCGGAGGCTGGATGGAAGTCGCCGCGCATCCATCGGCGACGCGCGTGGAGTTCGAGAAAGCACTCGTCAATCTATGCGCGAATCTGCTCGGGCAATTGCACGCGATCAATCTTGCGGGAAATTTTCGCGCGCTCACTGTGCGCGAGATTCTCGCGGAGGAGAGCGGCGACGAAGTGCGGGAAATGGCGCGGCACGTCTTCGCGATCGGGCAGTCCGTGGGCGCGTATTCGGCGGGTGAGGATTTCGAGCTGATCCATTCGCAGATGATCGAAAGCGCGCGGCTGGTGCTCGATCACGTGCCTTCGAGCCTGCAATGGATCGAGCAGCAGCTCCGGCTGGGGAAATTGGAGGCGCGCCTGAGCCCGACGGAACAGTGGCTCATCGAACCGCTCATCCGCTACGCGCGCGTCGCCGCGCTGGAAGACGCCGCGCATTATTTCGAGCGGCTGACGCGCGAAATCGAGCACCGCCTGGCGCTGGCGACGCAGCAGTAGTCCGGGGAGCATATGCGTCCCGGAATGCGTCGGACGCGTGTTCTCGGAAAAACAAAAAAAAGCCGGCTCCTCGCGGAACCGGCTTTTTCGATAATCTATCGCGACGAACTACTCCGCGGCGGCTTCCTTCTTCGCCTTCGGCTTTTTCGCGGGTTTTTCTTCTTCCGCAGCGCCGGCTTCAGCAGCGGGCTTCTTCGCTTTTTTCGCGGGCTTTGGCGCGGGCGTGGTCTCTTCCACGGCCACAGGTCCATCGACCCATTCGAGGAAGGCCATCGGCGCGGCGTCGCTCTTGCGCTGGCCGAGCTTGATGATGCGGGTGTAGCCACCTTTGCGTTCGGCGGAGCGCTCGGCGATTTCGCCGAAGAGTTTCCGCACTGCGTCCTCGTTGTGGCGCAGGATGGCGAGCGCCGTGCGGCGCGCATGCAGCGATTTCTTTTTCGCGATGGTGACGAGCTTCTCGGCGAACGGCCGAACGGCTTTCGCCTTCGCGAGCGTGGTCTTGATGCGGTTATGCTCGATGAGGCTGACGGCCTGGTTCGCGATGAGGGCATCGCGGTGCGCCTGGCTGCGGCCGAGCTTCACGGTTTTTCGTTTGTGACGCATGATTCGTTATTTCTTAAGGGTTGCGCGGCACAGTTAGCGCATCGCGGTGAGGCTGGTGTCGCCGGCGTTGGCTTCGACGAGGCCGGACTCGAATTTCATGCCAAGCGAGAGGCCGAGCTGCGTGAGCTTCTCCTTGATTTCGTTGAGCGATTTCTTGCCGAAATTGCGGTACTTCAGCATCTCCGCCTCGGACTTCATGGCGAGCTGGCCAACGGTGGTGATGTTCGCGTTGTTGAGGCAGTTCGCGGCGCGGACGGAGAGTTCGATCTCGTTCACGCTCATGTTCAGAAGCTTCTTCATCTTCTGATTCTCCTGGCTCTGAAGCTGCGGCGTTTCGTCGAAATCAACCGCGTTCTCGTCGTAGGCGTAAAACGGCTCGAAGTGCTTCTTCAAGATCGACGAAGCCTGCACGAGTGCGTCTTCCGGGGTGATGCGGCCGTCGGTCCAGAGCTCGATCTCGAGCTTGTCGTAATCTGTGCGCTGACCGACGCGCGTGTTGCCGACGGCATATTTCACGCGGGTCACTGGCGAGAAAATGGAGTCGATCGCGATGACGCCGATCGCTTGTTCCGCGTGTTTGTTCTCGTCGCCAGTGGCAAAACCGCGTCCGACTTTCACTTCGAGTTCCGCTTCAAATTTCGTCTTTTTGTCCAGCGTGCAGATGTGCTGGTTCTTGTTCACGACTTCGAGGCCGTTCACTTCGGCGATGTCGCCGGCGGTGATTGCGCCTTCCTTGTTCACGCTGAGTGAGAGCGTGCGGGTGTCGTGATCGACGGCCTTGAATTTGATCTTCTTGAGATTGAGCACGATGTCCGTCACGTCCTCGACGACATGAGGCAGCGTTTGAAATTCGTGATTCGCCCCGGTGATGCGGACGGAGGTGATGGCGGCGCCTTCGATGGAACTCAGCAGCACGCGGCGAAGCGAGTTGCCGACGGTGTGGCCGTAACCGGCCTCAAAGGGCTCGGCGACGAATTTTGCGTATGTATCAGTGCGGGAGTCATCGTCTTTGACGAGGGACTTTGGCATTTCGAAACGACCTAAACGAACGGGCATGGTTTAATGGGCGAAGGCTGAAGGTCGAAGATCGAACGGCGTGGATGTCCACCATTCTGGCTCTGACTTGTCCTTCTTATTTGGAATTCACCGGGTTTCCCCTGACGCGACGGCGGACGACCATGAGGATCGCCGCCCAGGGACCAACGGTGCGTTATGCTTTTTACGGTTACGCGTGTGGAGCGCGGAAGAGAGCGGAGGTGCGGGCGGTAGTAAAGGAGAATTTTGAGCGGGGTTTGGATGTGGGTAATCTTGGTGAAGGGCCGCTGCGCGGGGCTGAACATCGAACGTCGAACGTCGAACATCGAACATCGAACATTGAAGGATCGGAATAGGATTCTGGCTGAAGGCTTCAAGATTAAAGGCTGAGTTGGATTGAACGAATCGCGCGCGCCGTCCGTCTCCCACGAGCCTTTTCCGATTTGCCCGAATCCATGTGCCGTTCTCCCAACCCAATCACCGCCCTGCTTTTTTTCTGCGCGCTCGCGCTTTTTTGCCGCTCGGCGAGCGGGCGTGACACGCCGAATGTCATCTTCATCCTCGCCGACGACCTCGGCTACGGCGAGGTGGGCTGCTACGGGCAGAAGCTGATTCAGACGCCGAATCTCGACCGGATGGCGGCGGAAGGCATGCGCTTCACGCAATGCTACGCGGGCTCGCCGGTGTGCGCGCCTTCGCGCTGCGTGCTGATGACGGGCCGGCACGTCGGCCACGCCACGGTGCGCGGGAATGCGGGAAAGGGCGTCGAGGGCGCGAAATCGCTCGCGCAGACGCTGCGCGCGAGCGACCTCACGATCGCGAGTTCCTTGAAAAAGAGCGGCTACGCGACGGGGCTGATCGGCAAGTGGGGGCTCGGCGAATCCGACTCCGGCGGCGAGCCGACGCGGCAGGGATTCGACTATTTCTTTGGCTACCTGAATCAGGTTCACGCGCATAATTATTACCCCGCATTTCTCATGCGAAATGAAGCGCCGGTGCCGCTGAAAAATGAAGTGCCCGGTGAAGGTCCGTTCGGCGACGGCGTGGCAACAAAGAAGCTGGAATACAGCTCCGATCTTTTCGCCGATGAGGCGTTGAAATGGATCCGGGGAAAAAAAGACGGCCCATTTTTTCTCTACCTCGCGCTGACCGCGCCGCACGCGAACAACGAAGCGAACCGCGCTTTGAAAAATGGCCAGGAGGTGCCGGACCTCGGGCCATACGCGGACAAGGATTGGACCGCGCAGAACAAGGGACAGGCGGCAATGATCACGCGCATGGACGCGGACATCGGGCGCATTTTCGCGCTGCTGAAGTCGCTCGATCTCGAGCGGAAAACCCTCGTGATTTTCTCCAGCGACAACGGCGCGCACAAGGAAGGCGGCAACGATCCCGCGTTCTTCGCC
>JANNWY010000154.1:0-27850 GCA_031409335.1 Chthoniobacteraceae bacterium
CGAGATCTTCGCCTATATCGAATCTTACTACAACACCCATCGGAAACATTCCTCCTTGGGCTACCTTTCACCAGCTCAATTCGAGTCAAATCTCTCCCAAAACATCTAACTAAAAATGGTCCAGAAATCGGTTGCACCTCAGTCGGCCTTTGAAAGGCTGCCGACTAGCCAGCTTGCACCACATTTAACCTGCATTTCTCACACCCAAAAAGGAACAGACCACAGCCTGTTTTCTTCCTCTTCCTCTTCCGCTTAATCTTCCTCCTATCGTGACAGAGGAAGATTAAGCGGAAGAGGAAGAGGAAGAGCGGAGGGCTGTGAGAAATGCGGGTTAATCACACTACGCGCTTCCCCTGGCTCGCATTTGCCGTTGCCATCCGAAGCGGCTTGCCTATCGAAAAAACATGCGTGCGCTTCTCTGGCTGCTGCTTTTTCTCCTCCTCGCGCCATTCGCGCGGGCAGGTGGAGTGACTTGGACGGATCGCGGGGCGAGCGCGATCAAGCGCATGAATTTCGACGGCACCGCGCTGGTCACCGTGCCGGTCAGCGGTGCGGTGAGTTCACCGGGCACAAACATCCGGGGGATCGCGCTCGACCTTGCCGGCGGGCGGATGTTTTGGGCGGATAACGGTGCGGATCGCATCCTGCGCGCGAATCTCAATGGGACGAACGCGACGATTCTCGCATCGCTGCCAGTGGGCTTTCCGGCGGATGTGCGACTCGATCCCGCGGGACAGCTCGTGTATTTCTGCGATCAGCAGCGGAATCTCCTCCAGCGGATGACCTTCGACGGTGCCGCGCTCGCGACGGTGATCGACACGGTGAATGGCAATCAGCCCTACTTTCTCGATTTCGTGCCCGCGGCGGGGAAGGTTTATTGGGGAGGCTTCGCGAGTGGAAATCTCTATCGCGCGAACCTCGACGGCTCGGGCTTCGAGACGCTCGTCACTGGCAACAACAACGTGCGCGGCGTGTGCGTCGATCCGGCGGGCGGCATGATTTACTGGATCAATCGCGATGACAAAAAGGTGCATCGCTGCGCGCTGTCCGCGCTGCCGGTGAATGTCCCGACCAGCCCGGCGGTGCAGACGCTTTATCAGGGACTCGATACGCCGCACGGCCTGGTGCTCGACCTGCCCGCGCGCAAGCTCTACTGGGCGGACACGGGTAGCAATGCCGGGATCGGTCTCGGCGACAAAGCGGTGAGCCGCGGCGATCTGGACGGTGCGACTCCGCAGGAGGTGCTCGCGACAGGCTCGGAGCCTTGGGATGTGGATGTTGACCCGCGCTGCACGACTTACGCTGAATGGCGCGCGCGCCATTTCCGCAAGGACGCGCTGCCTGACGTCACCGCGCCAACGGCCGACCCGGACGCCGATGGCCAGGTGAACGCGCTCGAGTACGCCTGCGGCTCGCATCCGTTGCGGCCGGACGCGCCGGCTTCACCGATCGAGGGATTCATCTACCACGATGGCGCGACTGGTTTCTCGCATCTGGCAGTGCGCTTCCGCCGCCGCCCTGCCGCCACGGACCTTGGCTACCACGTGCAGGTTTCCGACGATCTGATCGCGTGGCGCGATAGCCGCAACGGCGGTCCGTTGCCGACGACGGTGGAAGTCAGCGCCGAACCAGCCGCGGATTATCTGGAACTCGTGACCACACGGGAGGAAGCGCGCATCGCCAGCGGCAGTCAATCGTTCCTCCGATTGCAGGTGGTGCTGATGCCGTAAAAATGGCGGTGGGAGTTACCGCGGAGGACGTGGATGAGCAGCGGTTGGCGGATGAAAAAGACCGCGTCGGCTATTTCCCGCCGATGCAAAAAAGGTTCCCCGCCGTGCGGATGAAAATCCGGCCCTGCGAAATCGCGGGCGATGCCTGAATTTTTTCATCCAGCGCGTTTCGCGCGAGCACTTTGAAATGCGGGCCGGCTTCGATCACCGTCGTCACGCCTTCGTCGGACAGCAGATAGAGCCTTCCATCCGCGAACACCGGCGACGCGGAGAAATTTCCGCCCACGCGCTCGCGCCACACCGGCTCGCCGTTGTCGGCCCGCAGACACGACATCACGCCAGCGTCGCTCATCGCGAAAAGATGCGGCTCCACGTAGATCATCGACGGGAGCTTCGGCTCACCCTTGCGCTGCTCCCACACGAGATTCGTCTCCTTCAGATCGCCTTTTCCGTCCAAACGAAACGCCTTGATCGAATTCCGCCCGCCCGCACCGCCCGCGGTGAAAACGAGACCTTTTCCCAAAACGGCGGACGGCACTTTCCCCTCGCCGATCACCTCGCTCGACCATATCCGCTCGCCCGTCACCGCGTCGAATCCCTGCACCACATCGCCCGCCTCGCTCACCACCTGCGCCCTGCCGTCGTGCTCCCAAATATTCGGCACGCCGTGCGCGATGCGCGACATCCCGCGTTTGCTTTTCCATCGCTCCTTCCCCGTCTTCGCATCGAGCGCGAGCACGTAGGATTGATCCCACGGCTTCTGCCAGCCAACCGATTTGTCCTCGCCATTGCTGCTGCCATCGCGCGCCATGATGAGCAGCCCATCGTGCAAAATCGGCGAAGTCCCGAGTCCGTGCTGGCTGTAAAAAGGATGGTCGCGATTCGTCCAAACGACCTCACCCGCGAAATCGAGCGCGACAAAACTGCCGTCGCCAAAACACGCGTACACCCGCTCGCCATCCGTCGCGGGCGTCGGTGTCGCATAGCTGTTGCGGTCTTCCTTTTTCAGCGGCACCTGCCGGAAGACTTCCTTGTTCCAAAGCACGCGCCCCGACTTCACATCGAGCGAAAGCACGCGGCAGGATTGGCTGGCCACCGTCGCGGTGGTGACGAAAACACGGTCTTCCCACACGATCGGCGACGACCAGCTTTGACCGGGGATATCCGTCTTCCAGGCAATGTTGGAAATCGCGCTCCATTCCAGCGGCAGCCCGGTTTCCGACGAGACACCCTGCCGCGAAGGTCCGCGAAATTGCGGCCAGTTTTCCGCGTGCGCGAGAGCGGTGGCAAAGATGGACGCCGCCGTGAATAGGGAAAGTGTGGTGTGTTTCATTTGAGGGTTCCAGGAGCAGAAACGTTTTTCGCCGCGTCATCCAGCACAAGCACCCAGTCCAGCGCCTCGCCCGGAATTGGCGGAGTAAACTCACTCTTTTGGGCGATTTTCAACGGAGCCGGTTCGTAGGCGAGTTTGCAAACTAGCTCGGGCGCGCGAAGCGAGACGGCGCTGCCTGCGGGCTCTCCGCCACCGCGCCGCACGAGGTGGCAAACCTCGCCTGCGCGAGATTGATAATAAAGTTTCTGGCCAGTCCGCCCGCACGCCGGTATCCGCTCCGCGTCGCACGGCCCCACCCTATGAACCGCCTCCCGCTCACCTGCCTCGCCCTCCTCCTTTTTTGCGAACCATCCGTGCTCGGCAGGGACGCTGCGCGCTTCACGCCGACCGAGCCGGAGATCACCACGATCCGCGGGCGCATCGTGAAGGTGCACATCCCGGACGGATTCGAGCGCGTGACCTTGCAAGTGCTCAATCCCCCGCGCCAACGGCTGCGCCGATCTTCCACCGACACCGGCGGCCAGTGGAAGACGGTCGGCGTGAACTATCCGCAAAAGCTCGGCGCGACGATCGACTTCCGGCTCGACCGGCTCACCCCGCGCCGGCTGCTGCGCGTCTTCGGCACGCGCTTGGAAACGCTGCCAGGAAGCATGCTGACCGGCATCACGACCTTTCTGCCCGAGTCGGATGCGCTCAGCGTTCCCGTCATCGGGAATCTCCTTGCGCCCCTGAGTGACGCACCTGCTTTCGCATCCACGAATGCTCTCGGCGCGGCAAACGCGTCCGGCACGCCCGCAGCGGTCGCCGTGGAAACCCGCGCGGTCGCCGAGGCCGACATCTGGAAGCTGGATGGCGATCGGCTCTACTTTTTCAATGCACTCCGCGGACTCCAGGTCTTCGATCTCAGCAAACCCGACAGCCCCGCCCTGCTCGGCGCGCTGCGGATGCCGGCGATGGGCGAAGACATGTATCTGCTGGATGCGGCGCACATCGTCCTGCTGAAAAAATCGTGGAATTGGTATTGGAGCGGCGACCTCCTCACGACTCCCGACGCGGCGGCCAGCGCGGAAACGCTCCCGCTTGCCGCCGACAGCGCGGCGATCCGCGCCGCGCATTTCACGATCGCTCCGCAGCGCGAGGCGAACAGAAGCCGCGAAATCGTCATCGCCGATGTGCGCGATGGCCAGCCGCGCGTGGTCGGCAGCGTGCCTTTCGATGGCACGGTGCGCGAGAGCCGGATGGTGGGCAAAGTCCTCTACCTCGCCACCGACACATATCGGCCCGCCACCCCGGGCGCGCAGCCGCAGTGGGGACTCGCGGTCACCTCTTTCGACCTGCACGATCCAGCCCATCCGGTGCGGCGCGCCAGCATTCATCTCGGCGGCTGGGCAAATGCCGTCACCGCCAATGACCGCACTTTGCTCGTCGCAAAATCGGGCGCGCAGGGCGGCACCGAAATCGACATCCTCGACATCTCCGATCCGAACGGCGCGATGACGCGCGGTGGCTCCGTGTCGGTCGTCGGCAGTGTCGCGGACAAGTTCAAGCTGCGCGAAGTGGGCGGCGTCCTCACCGTCGTCTCGCAGAAATGGCGCGCGCACGCGCAAGGAAATCGACGATCTGCTGAATCTTCCGGCCAATGTGCGCCCGCCCGATTTCGTCAGCGCGTCGTCGGTCGGCATCACCGCGGTGAATACTTTTTCCCTCGTCAGCCCCGCCGCGCCAGTGCCGCTCGGCACGCTCGATCTCGCGCTGGATGAAACGCTGCACGCCACCCGCTTCGACGGCGACCGGCGGCGCTTTCCTCGTCCCGTACTGGAACGATCCGGCTCCGTACGACACCTATTCGTCCACCTGGATTCCAAACCCCAAGGCCCCATCCGTGGATGCGGAAGCGATCGACGCAGGCAGCGTGGCTGACGTTACCGTGAGGCAGATTTACATCGGAAAATTGGCGGGGCACTGGGAGCACGTGAAGACCGGCACGATCGACCCGCCGGGATACTGGTCTCCGAGCAACGTCTGGCGCAACACCCAGCGCGTCTTCGCATTCGATGTGCGCAATCCCGCGCGGCTTCGGTTCGCATCATACATCAAGATTGGCAACGACCAGCCGTGAGATGTCGATTCGCCCGTCGCAGTCGATGGCACAATCTTCGCCAGCTATCGGCACCTCGGTTCGCCAGTCACCTCGAAAGATTTTGCCGCCGCAAACACGAGCGACCCAAACGCATTTGCGAGGCCGGAAATCACGCGTCAGGGCCGCCACTTCCTTCAGTCCGTGGACTACTCGAATCCGCTGCGTCCAGTCCTCTCGCCCGACCATCCGAATCTCCCGGGACGTCTGATCGGGACGGCTCCCGGAGGCGCGATTCTTTTCACCATGGGCCGCCAGTACGACGCAATTACGGGTGCCATCTTCGGCTACCAGCGCATGCTCCACGCCAGCGCGCTCGACGGCAAAGTCGTCCACCTCCTCGACCAGCTCCCGCTGACCCAAACCGACTGGCCGCCATCCTTACTTCGCGGGCGGACGATTTTCCAACTCCAAACCCAGCCCGCGAAAATTTGGGTGCCATCCAACGAGCCGCCGCCCGTCCGCGATGTGATTGTTGGCGAAGAGTTCACCTTGTCAGGCACGCTAACCCTGCCCGGCTTCACACCCATCCACGGCGATGCTCTCTTCACCGGCCAGCCTTACCTCCACTGGAATCGCGGCACCTACGAGGACAATCCGAAAAAGAGCACCCTCACGACTTGGGAACTCCGCGCGGATGGAAAGTTCGCGCAACTCGATGAAGTCGAACTCGCCCACGAGAGCACCTTCCACCTTATTGGAAATCTCGGCGTCACCTACGAGCGCGAGAATCAACCGCGCTTGCTCGATGTCACCGACCCTGCAAACCTCCGCGTCCTTGGCTACCGCAGCTTCGAGGGCGCGCCGTACCTGAACTACCAATTTGCCGACGGTGCCGTCGGCAGCGGCCTATGGGTGCCTGCTGGCCAGCACGGACTCGAAGCCATCCTCTTTCCGAAGTAGGAAAATGCGCGGGCGGCTGGTTCGTTCCCATAAGTGCGATTGAAAGTGGCGGCAGCTTACGGAAATCGTCCTCGTCCTCCTACCTACTCGTCCTCTATGTAAGCACTCTTTTCGACGACGTGTTGGTGTTGTAGGACGTGGACGACAGCTTCTTCAGAATCCGAAGACGCTCCGCACTGCCTGCACCGTTTGCCGCTGCTCGAAGTAGTTGCAGTGATGCACGGTGCGCGAGTCACCGAAATCGTGGGCAACGTTCTTGATGAGACTCATCGCTGGCTTGGGTTCGGCAATTTCACCAGTTTGGTCCATCGAGTCCAAATCGACCACGAGATCGTTCGCGCCCGGAAAGACCGCGTCCGCCGCAGTGTCGAGAAAGGACGCGCCGGGACGCGCGACAAACGATTTCAAAAAGCCCCACACGCCCGATTCGACAGGCTCGAAATTCGACCGGACGACCCAGTAATGAACTGGCTTGGTAGCGTCGGCAAAATCGAAGGCTCCCGTGTTCACACGCAAAGCGCGCAGCTCAGGATTCGAGCCATGCCGCGACTGCGCGGCGATGCCGGGGATCATCGCCACGATGGCATCCGCGAGCGGCGTGCTCAGCGCGCCAGTCACGCGCGCGAAAAATCCCGCGAGCGAACCCGCCAACGCGAGCAGCGGACCGCCCGCCATGCCAGCAGCCAGGCCAACGGCTTCTCCCGCGTTTGAAAGAAAATCCATGACGGCCCTGATGCGCGCGGGTGCGGCGAGGCTGGTGCCTGCGAGCGGCGCACCGACCATGATGACGCGGCAGCGGGTCTGCTCCTGGCGGAAGCCTTCGCAAAACCAGCGTGCCACCAGCCCGCCGCGACTATGCGCGATGATATCGAGCGTCTTCGGCACACCGTGCGCAAGTTTCGCCGCAAGATCGAAGGCATTCAGCATCGGGCTCATCGCGAGCGTGGGATGATCGAATGCGAGCACGAAGTCGTAGCTGGTGAGCGCCGCGGAAAACATCGCATCGCCGCCGGGTGCCTTCCCCAAGCCGCGCAGCACCGCGTCATTATCGCTGAAGGTGCCATGAATCAGCAGCAGCACGTTCTTTTCCGCAAGTTTACCCAGGATACCAGGATCGAGCGGCAGGAGGGTTCCATCCTTCGCGAACTGGCGCAGGCCCCAGAGCTGACCTTGCGCATTCCACGCCGGGCGCGAGAGCCGCCGGTCCGCCGCGATCAATAGGTCACTTACTTTTGAAGTCTCCTGCTTCTCAAACAAGGTCTGGCTGAGAACGATGGGTGCCGCGAGTGGCGCACGACGCAACCCACGCCGCTTCCCAAGTGCTTCATGCCCGGGACCCGGCGAGTGCGGCCTGCCGATCTGCCAGCGCAGCAATCCACCGTCATCGCGCACCAGATTCAGCGCCCGACTTTCGAGCGCGGCCCGCTGCGGGGCGGCGCGCATTTTCTTCGCCGAAACCACCTCCGCGAGTGGCTCGCAACCGATGTCGCCGAGCACGCCGCCGACGATTTCCCGCACCAGAGGATCCTGCGCTCCGACATCCCGAGTGGCCTCCTTCTTCATCGCATCAAGCCACCGTGCCCTGCGTGATGATCGCCAGCGGAGTCACGCCTTTTTCGCGCGCAGTCTGCACGTCGATCATGCCATCGAACTCTTCCGGCCCACGCAGGTCGGCGAGCAGTTGCCGCGATTCGCTGACCGCGTCGGTGAAAGAACGTTGCAGGGGAATGTAGGTCGCCTCCACTGGCACGAGTTCACCCTTGAGCACCGCCGCGCGAATCCCGGCAAGGTGATGCGGCTCGGCGAACATCCATGGCTCCGAAGCATTTTTTTCGCGCCCGCCGCCGAGCACTTTTTCCTGCGTCACTTTTCCGGTGGCTTTTGCGTGCTTGGGCATTTTCGTCAATCCCTCGATGAATCCCACGCGGGCACTTTCGCTCGTCCAATAGCCCGCGAAGGCATGACCGCTGGTCAGAAAGATGACTGGAAAAATCCCCACGTGTTCCCAGCAAGACGCAAGTAACAGAGCCAGCTCAATGCAGGTTCCGCGGCGTGCCCGCAGGATTTCCTCCGGCGTGCGCAGGCGCTGCGACGCATTGGTATAGGATGGCGGTGGATTGACGTAGTCGAGTCGCAAGGTGTGCTGCAGCGCCGCCCAGATAGCTCGCGTTTGCAGAGCCACTCCCTCGTCGGGATTGGAGCCAAAGCCACCCTGATAGCCATCGAAGCCCGCAGTCGGCTGATCGCACAAAGCGCGAAGAAAGGGCTGCGACGCGCTGAGAATATCACGCACCGCTGGGTCGCGCGGGAAAACGAACGAAGGCAGGAAATGCCGCCCCGAGGTATCATCACGCCACTCATCGCATGGCAGCAGTTTGATCGACTTAAGAAGATGAAACACCTGCACTGCTCCGCACTTGATGGCGATTTCCACCGTGGCCAGCAGCGTCTCACCGCGCTGACGCAGGAGCTGCGATCCGAGCGGCAAGGCAACACTCGCAGCGAGGTCTTGCTGGCGGGGAGCCTCTTCGGGAAGGTCCACAAAGAAGTGGCATTCGGCGGGTCGATCCAAGCCAGTGTCGAGCCGGACGGTGACTTCCAGCGGGTCCATCACACCCTCGCGGATTTTGGTAACGGTGAACCCTTTGAAAAGACCGCCGCGGCTGTTGTGAAGTACGGAGTAGTTCAGCGCATCCTCGAGATCGCAATTCACCGGCAAAGCCGCCTTCGCGTCCGCCGGTTTGATCGCGCCGCCAGCGGCCGGGATGCCAAACTCCACCAGCGTTTCGTCTTGAGGTTTGGCTGCCGCGCGTTTGCCGATTAAATCGACGGCAGACCAAAGCGTCACGGTTCCCAAGGCATTTGGGTCGGCTTGAGATTTATTGGCTGCCAGTCCAGCCCGCAACGCCCCGAGCGCATCCGGTTCCTTTTTCCAAGCACGGTAGAATGCTCCGAAGAAGACCGGGATGCTGGCATCCATCACTTCGCCGTGAAAGCCGATGGCTATTTTCGCACCATGCGCCAAGGCCAGCGGAGCCAGTCTCCGCCCCGTATAACACGAGCTGAATACGACAATCTCCGCACCGTGCGACGCAACGGTCTCGGCCACATCCTCCGTCAGCCGCTCGTCGATTCCCTCCTTGAGTTGCTCCAAGTCTTTAGCGGAAACCGCCACACCTTTCTCGGCGGAATTCAGCACGAGGTGGACGATCCTTGGCTTTTTCGCAGCCACTTCCGCCTCAAGCTCCAGCAGCGACTTTGCGCCCAAGGTTTGCATCGTGCCTTGCAATGCTGCCTCAATCGCAGCCCGCTCGGTTTTGTAATCGAAGCCCGCTGCCTCCGCGCATTCCGTCACAGCAAAACCCGGAGCACCCGTCGAGATCGCTCGCTCATCGCCACCGGACAAAACGCGCACCACCACGAAGTCTTCCTGAGCGATCCGAGTCCTTTCATCCTTGGTGGCAAGTGCCAGCAAAGCTTCCCAGGGAAATACCCGCACAGCCCAGCCTATCGACTCCCCCTGCCATGCCATTTCCACCTGCACCACTCCGCTCGCCGCCGCTGCCACGATGAAATCCTCGACGCCCTTTTTGGTGAGACCGCCCGACAGACCGAGTTCCAGAATCGCTTCGTGCGCATTGGCGCGCCATGAACGCACCTCCTTTTCCTTGTCGATCTGCCTGCCACGATCGGACGAAAGCAGACGGTTCCACGCCAGTGCCCTTGGGTAAAGCACGCGATCTTCCACCGCCGCCGAAAGCTCCATCCCGCCACCTTCGCGCAATATCACCTTACCCAGCACTGCCTTGCTCGCCCGCACAGGCGCTTTCGCTGTCTTCTTGGATTTTGGAGGGGTGATCGCTTTCGTGGCCATGACGGTTCGAACTACAAAGACTATGCCATGCGCGCGGCGAGAAACGCTCCCCAGCCGCCCTTTGCAAAATCGAGGTTCTTGTAAAGCGGCGATACCTTGCCCAATGGCAGATAGATCGAAAGGCCGTGCGACGCTTTCACCTTGGTATTGGGAGCGCTGTTGGCAAAGACACAAGCTGCCACCGCATCGCGCACCTTCTTCGCGACCAGTGCGAAACCCGGCAGGCTCGCTGCCAGGCGGCTGGCAAAGTCGGTGAGATCCACATAGTCGGCATGTTCGTAGCCTTGCGCCCGGACCCGCGCGTTCATGATCGCGCCTTGCGTGGCAAAGTCTCTGGTCTTGTAAGCCTTCGCGAGCAATGTGCCGAGTTCGTTGGCCGCTTTCTGCACAGTCTTCAGGGCAGCGAGATCGAAGCCGGATTGTGTCACTGCCTGGCTCTTCGAGTAGGAAGCGACAAACTCCTTCACGATTACCTTGGTCAATTCACGTCCGTCCATCTCGGGCTTCGCTGCCAAGACCTTCAAAATGCGATCGTAGGGCCAGCCTTCACCGGGTTCCACTTCCTGGGAACCGCAAAAGACTTCGCCGGCCTGCTGCACTTGCAGTCCAGTTTCCACCATGCTCATCAGGCACGCATCCATGCCGATCACGTCGAACTTTCGTTTGGCGGCCCTGGCCGCGGCGATGAACACCTTCTTCATCTCAACGCTGTCCAGAAAGTCCTGCGCATCGTCGTCAAACGCGATCGCACGACGTTTTCCACCCACTTTTTCCAACTGAAATGCGGTCAGGAAAAATGGCCCGCGGAAACGCTTCTTCGCCGCACTGCGATGAATGAATCCGCCCGGCAGCATGGGTCGCCCTCGCGCTCCGCTGCGACGTTGCCCCGCCGCGCTCGGTGGCCGCGATGGCGGCGGATTCAGCCCGCGCCGTTTCGCTTCGGCATAGATGTCCGTGTCGTCCCAGCCCGAGCCATGATTCCATAGCACTGCCATCGTGCGTTTGGCGGGATACTGGGTCCGTCCCCATTTCAGAAAATCAGCGAGCACCTTGGGATCGCCAGTATTGGTTTCGCCAATGGACTGCACCACATCGGTTTCGGCGGTCGTGCCTTTTCGCACCCGATAGCGCTTCGCGGGGACACCGGCGGCAGCGGTGTCGCGCTGCACGAGAACGTGGATGCGATCGCTTGATCCGACCTTCTTCATCTCGTCGATGTCATCGCCTCCGAAGTCGTCGAGATCATTGTCGCCAGCCATGTAGATCAGGATGGTCCAGTCAGCCAGCTTGGCTGGCTTTGAAGTGGTCGGTGCGGGTTTGGTCTTTTTCATATGGGTCTATTTGGATGCCTTTGCTTTCGTTTTGGATCTGGCTTTGGCGCCACTGCGGCGCCCGCGGGTCGGGCCGACTGGCACGCCGGCGCCGATCCCACGCTCGACGACACAACCGAATCGCGCCTTGCCAGCATGATCGAAGACCTGGAACTCGAAGGCCCCCGGCTTGGTATCGATCCTGCCAAAACCAAATGGCACTACGCGTTGGCCTTCGTAGATCGGCGCATCGGCATCGAGCCGGTTCTCTTCCCAAAGCACGTCCGCGATCCTCTTCTCAACCTCCAGATTCTTCTTCGTCACGGGCACGCCGCCATGGCCAAGGCAGGCGCAAAAACCGGGCGCGTCCTTCAAGCGTTGGTTAGTCCGTTGAGCCTTTGGTTTGAAGACAACGCACCGATGCTCGTGACCCCAAATCCACGCGTCAATTTGAGAATACACGCCCGCTGCTTTCAGCGATGCCACCGCTTCGTCCGCGTGCTGCGATTCGCTGGTGCGGGACGATCCGGGTTGATGGTGCGTGAGCAGGATGCAGCCCTTGGCGGGATTCCGCGCCTGGCTCATCCACTTCACCTGCTCCTTGGTCAGCACCCCATTTTGGCCGCCGTAGTCTTTCAGCGATGGCTTGCCAAAGATCGCGTGACCGAGGGATGGAAGATTCCATGAAGTATCCAATCCGAAGATCTGCCAGTCCTTGTCTTCTATCAGAAAAAAGCTGGATGGCTCGCCCGAGTCGTCGCCATGCCAGCGGAGCATATTGTCCGTGCGCAGCAAGGTATCGAAGTAACCCTCGCCGCCGGAATACATGTCGTGGTTTCCATTGAGGCTCCACGATCCGATCCGATTCCGCTGTGCCGATGTGACCGGCCAGAACGGAATCATGCGCTCCAGATATTCATCCTTTTCACCCACGTAATAAACGTCGCCAAGATGGATGACATGGCACTGGCGGGAGCCATCGCTGGCATTGAGTTGCTCGCGGATGCGCTGGGTGACTTGCGCCGCCAGGCTGAGCCCGGTGCCCCAGTCGCCAAACAGGAACAGGCTCAGCGGCTTTGCGGATCGTGCCACGCGCGCCGGGTTGGGATTGAAGGCGCGGCGCTTGGCGAATAGCGCGCCGAACTTCGCCTTGAACCCATCCAGCCCATAACGAGCGTCTTCCCCTTCGATGAATGGAGCCTTCGTCACACCCGCGCGTTTCCCTTTCGCAGCGGGGACCGCTCGCCGCCGCAGCCGGAGCATCGGCGATGTGTCCGAGGCTGCCTTTCCCACACCACGCCGCACCGTTGTTTTCGCAGTCGGAGCCGGCGCGTTAGCCTGCACCTCTCCAGATTCGATCGCGATGCGCGTCAGACCAGCCTGAAGGCCGCAGGTGACCGGATCTTTCGGGATGTAAGGCGTTCCCTGCGGATGCTCCCTGTCCTTCTTTGCATTCGCGAGCGCATCACCCAGCGCAGCGATGGCGCGCGCGAGCTGCGCCGGAGTGATCTTGTGCTTTCGCAGTTCAGCGAGAGTCGCCTTGTCTTTCTTGATGACCTTCTTTTGCAAAGCCATCAGCCAGTCCCGCTGCGCGCGAGTTTCGGAAAGCACGTATTCGCGATCGAGGTAGTCGGAGATCATGGTTTTGTGGAAATCGAGATCGACTCCATGATCCTAGAGCGTGGTGCGGCCCGAGGTCGAGAACGGACTACGGCGGAATGCAGCGCGGGGTGTCATCAATTGTGGTGCACAGCTGGGATGGATTGGGTGGGCCAGAAGGCGTCCCAATGTTGATTGGCAGGCAGGACGCAGAGTTGGGCGAGGGCGTCGGCGTTGGCGGGCAGCCAGGCGGTGCCGGCGCCTTTGAGCCGGGCGTGCAGGACGTGCTTGTGGCCGCTTTCGATGGGCAGTTTCCGGGCGATGGCTCCGGCGTAGTCCAGCGGGGCGCGCCGGTTCTCCAGGTAGCGCCGGGCGGCGCGCACCGGGGCGAGCGCTCCGCGCTTGAGGCGCTTTTGCTGGGTGTGCAGCCAGTGGCGCGGCGCGTCCAGACGGCAGACCGGCCCGGCGGCGGCGAGGGATTCGCTGGCGTGGTAAAAGTCCGTCAGCACGGTGGCCTGCGTGCCGAAGAATTCGCGGCTCTGGAGGTGATCCATTCCGCACCTTCGGCCCACGACTTGGATGCGGCTGGTGAGCGCCCAACCCACCTCGCGCGTGCACTGGCCCCAGCACCGCCCGGCCTCGGCGACACTCCAAAAGGTCGCCGCTTAGGTGGCCTGCGCCGCACCTTGGGCCCGGGCCGCGAGCAGCCGCATTTCCTTCCACTGCCGGGGCCGTTTGCCGGCGCGGGCGCGGTTCGGATCGACGGTGCAAACCATGGTGCCATTGGCCTCGGCCACGAGGGCCCTGGCACCCTTGGCGGGCAGGATGCGGAAGCTCTTCTGATACACCTTCGCGAGCACCTGCCCCGCCCGCCCCGCGTGCGCGAGCGTCACCATGCGCACGGCCGGGGCATTCAGGCTGAAGCCGCAATGTTCCCGCAGCCGCGCCCCGCCCGCGGCAAAGGAATGCTCGGCCCCGAAGTCCGTGAGCACTCGCTGCGGCCGCCGCGATTTGCCCCGCGCGCTGACCTGCACGCGCGCGGTGACAGGCCGCAGATAGCCGCACCCCGGCTCCCGCCAGATCCGCTCAGCGACGGTGACCGCGCCGAAGACGCACCACCAGGTCAGCGCTTTTTTTTCGCACCGAAGCTCGCGGCTGGGCGACCGCAAACTCGCCCGCCGTGCGCTCCTTGGCCTGCGCCGCCCATTGGTGCACCGTCTCGCTGCCAGGCCAGCGCACCTCCTCGACCAGCAACTCCTCGACCTCGTCGGCCGTGCGCAACTCGCCCCCTTCGACCTCGGTCAGCGCGAGAATGGCCTTGAAGCGCACCCATAAATCCGGGCGTCCTCGCAGCCTTTCGAGCATCTGGATTTCCCGTTTGGTGCGCGGGTTGGTTCCATGGTTTTGCTTCACGGATTTGAAAAACTAACCACATCTTTCAAAAAGTACATTTCTAGTATTTATAGCCGGACCGCTCCAATTCCATCCACCTCTTTCAATCAGACCCCACCGCAGCAAAATCCAAGAAACTTCTTGCAAGAAAGACGGCTCACCGGAATATTTCGCGCTGCTTTACAAAAGGACCCTATCGTCCAGCGGTTAGGACACCGCCCTTTCACGGCGGATACACGGGTTCGAATCCCGTTAGGGTCGCTTGTATCCATCAGGGTTTGCGGGCGATTCAAGATTTGGCGTGACAAAGCGGGAGGATTTTCTTCCTGAAAGTAAACATCCTCGGGGCAAGCCCCGAGGCATTGATGAGATGATTTCACAGTTCGAAGAAAAGCCGAAGCACGCTCAGGGGAAGCGGACCCTAAGGGAATGAAACTCTTAGCAAAAACCGAGGGCTTGCTTTGCTACACACCGGCTGAGCTTGCGCGGGCGAAAGCGCGACTGCTCCCGCCGGTCACACCTCCACCGGCATCGGATGATGAAGCCACCGCGCTCGCGTCGCGTTTCGCTGCGTGCGACACCCCGCACGCACAGACCGCGTTCTGGCGTAGCCTCACTTCGTGGGAGCGCACCGCGCTGACACGGGCAAAGTCGCAGACTTGATACCATCGTCGGCGCGAGTGCGACGTTGCTGTGTCGTTTGCGAACGTCGATTGGCACTGGAGCCAGCACGTTCAATCTGAACGCGGTCAGCCGCAGGCGAAGGATCGTCGGCGGTGGATCACGAATGCGTTCGAAAGGTGCCGGCTACGCTGTCGCCCGGCGCGTTCGCATACGACGTGTGTCTTCTGCTCATCCTCGATTGTATCTGGAGTTTTGTCGGCGAAGCTGGCGGGCTCTTTATATGAAATACTCCAGGACCTTCGGAAGCCTGACGGCGGCGCTTCTTTTGATGACGTTTTTGGCTCGAAGCCAGTTCGCTGTGGCGCAATCGGCCGAGCAAATCCAGGGGCGGCCGAAGATCGGGCTGGTGCTCAGCGGAGGCGGCGCCTTGGGTGTGGCGCACGTTGGCGTGCTCAAGGCTCTGGAGGAGCTGCAGATCCCGATCGATTACATCGCAGGGACGAGCATGGGGGCGGTGGTCGGTGGGTTGTATGCGAGCGGGATGTCGCCGGCGGAGATCGACGATTGGTTCCGCCATGCGGACTGGCACTTCCTGCTTTCGGACGGGCTGCCACGCGAGAGTGAATCGGTCCGCACGAAACAGCGGCAGTTCGATATCAATCAGGGAATCGCGTTCAGCGTTTCGCGCAAGGCGACGAAGCTGCCGGCGGGGCTGGTCTCGGGCCGCAATGTCATGGCCAGTCTGCGTCAGCTCACGGTGCCGGTGCGCGACGTCCGTGATTTCGACCGGCTGCCGATTCCGTTTCGCGCGATTGCGACGGATATCGAGACGGGGGAGACGATGAAGCTGCGGGGCGGCGACTTTGTGGAGGCGATTCGCGCGAGCATGTCGATCCCGGGGGTCTTTACGCCGCAGCGGATCGATGGCCGGCTGCTGGGCGATGGCGGGATGGCGAACAATCTGCCGATCAGCGTGGTGCAGGAGATGGGGGCGGATGTGGTGATTGCGATCGACGCGAGCGATCAGCTTAAAAAGGAATCCGAACTCGATACAGCGGGCGCGATGGCGAATCAGGTGCTCACGATTTTCGTCCAAAAGCAGACGCGCACGGAGATTGCGCGGCTCGGGCCGGGCGACGTCTTGGTGCAGTTGAAGCAAGGGGACATGTCGGCTTCCGATTTCGTGAAAGCGGCGAAAGGGATCGACGCGGGATACCAGCAGACGATGCAGGCGCGGACGGCGCTGGCGCGGCTTTCCGCGGAGCCGGGGCGATTCGGGGACTACGTCGCTGGGCAGCGCGTGGCGCGAGGGGAGGTCGTGCGGGTTTCTTTTTTGAAAGTGCGGACGCCCGATGGGGAATTCGAGCACGCGCTGCCGGAGCCGGTTGAGTTTCAGGTGAAGCACGGGCCGTTCGTCCGGCTCCAGAGCTTGCTCGGCGGGCTGGGCGAGTTGCAGAAGTTCGACGTGAGCGATTATGAGGTGATCGGGAAAGAGGGCGGCTACGGGTTGCTGGTGAATGCGCGCAAGAAGCGCACGGGGCCGAGCGAGATGAGCTTCGGTTTCAGCTTCGGCTACAGCTCTGCCGACGAGACCGATTTCAGCCTGCTGCTCTCCTATCGCATGACGGAGCTGAACTCGCTCGGCGCCGAGTGGGCGACGTTCGTGCGCCTCGGAAATACGACCCGCGTGCTGACCGAATGGTATCAGCCGGTGGATTGGCAGCGCCGCTTTTTTCTCGCCGCGCAGGGGCTGTTTGGGAGCGACTTCATCAATGGCCGCAGCGCCGATGGCGACCCGCTGCGTTTTCGGCAGCAGGACTTGTCCGCGGGGCTCGATCTCGGCGCGCGGCTCGGGCAGTCCGGCGAATTCCGCGTCGGTATCGCGCGCGGTTTCACGCGAGTCAGCCGCCGCCTCGGCGTGCCGGACGACGTGCCGACGACCGTGGACCGCGGCTGGGTGCATGCGGACCTGACGCTCGATACGCTCGATGCGCCAAGCTTTGCCACACGCGGCACGTATGGGCGCGTGTCGCTCGTGGCGTCGCGCGAGGAACTCGGCGCCTCCGACAACTACACGCGGCTCGAAGGCCAGCTCTATCAGCCGGTCACTTTCGGAAAATACACGCTGGTCCCGCGAGTGAGCGCCGCGCTGAAACTGGGCGGCGGTCGCGTGCCGATCTACGACCAGGCGCCGCTCGGCGGTTTCCTGAATCTCTCGGGCCTCTCGAACGGAAGTCTGTTCGGCGAAAACGCCGCACTCGCGGAGTTGGTCTGCTATCGGAAATTGCTGGAGATCACGCCCGGCTTGGGCCGCGCGCTTTACGGCGGCTTCTCGGTCGAGGCGGGCGAGGTGTGGACGGATTCGCGGGACTTCGCGCTCGGTGACGCGCTCGTCGCGGGGAGCGTCTTCCTTGGCGCGGATACCACGCTCGGCGCGCTCTATCTCGGCGTCGGTGTGACGGAGGGCGGCAACACCGCGATCTATCTCCAACTCGGCTCGCTCTTCGGCCAGGGACGCCACCAGCGCTGAGCCGCCATGACCACGGACCGGCGGATTCCGCTTTGGATCAAGATCGCGTATTCGGCGTTTCTCGCGGTGATGATCCCCAGCTATTGGCGCGATTACGGACCGACCAATTTCCTCTACTTCTGCGATGTCGCCGCGTTCCTGACGCTGGCGGCCCTTTGGTCGGAAAGCGCGCTGATCGCAAGCGTCGCCGCGGTGGGCATCGTCCTGCCGCAGTTGGTTTGGGTGCTCGATTTCGCCGTCCATTTTGCGGGCATGAAAATCACGGGGATGAGCGATTACATGTTCGATTCAAAGCTGCCGATGTTCACGCGCGGGATCTCGCTTTTCCACGGCTGGCTGCCGTTCCTGCTGTTGTTCGCAGTCCGGCGATTGGGCTATGATCGCCGCGGACTCGCAGTCTGGGTGAGCATCGCGTGGCTGCTGATTCTCGTCTCGTATTTCTGGATGCCGCCGCCCGGCGCAGTGCTCGCGAATCCCAAGCAACCGGTGAACATCAACTACGTCTTCGGTTTCAGCGATCACACTCCGCAGACATGGATGCCCGCCTGGGCTTGGGTGCTCACAATGATGCTCGGCCTGCCGATCCTCGTCTGGTGGCCGACGCATCTACTGCTGAGCAGATTCTTCCCGCGCGACAGAGCGAAGTGACATTGTGCTCGTGAGCGAAACACTTGGACCGCCATGGAGTCGTCCCTAACATGCCGCCTCCACTTATGAAAAAATCTGTCCTCGCGATCGCAGGCTACGCTCTTTTGCCGACGCTATTCTTGGGCGGTTGTGCGACGCCGTTTGGCGGAGCGAGGACTGCATCGAAGGACCACGCTTACCTCACTTACTGGCCGCCGGCGGATGGGGCGAAGACGCGGGTGGCGGTGAAGGATCTCATCGATATGCAGGGGACCGTGACGACGGCGGGGTCGCAGTTTTTTGCGAAGACAGGGAGGCCGGCGGCGAGTGATGCGGAGTGTTTGCGCGGGGTGCGAAATGGCAATGTGCAGATCGTGGGGAAGACGAATCTGACGGAGCTGGCGGTCGGGGTTTCGGGGATCAATGATTACTTCGGCACGCCGAGAAATCCGGTGACACCGAGGGGTCGGCGGATTCCGGGCGGGTCGTCGAGCGGGTCAGCGGTGGCGGTCGCGAATGGCACGGCGGATATCGCGATCGGGACGGATACGGCCGGATCGATCCGCGTGCCGGCGGCGTGCTGCGGGATCGTGGGGTTGAAAACGACATTCGGGCTCGTGCCGATCGATGGCGTATATCCGATTTCGCCGAAGCACCTCGACACGGTCGGGCCGATGGCGAAGGACGTGGCGCACACGGCGCAGGGCATGGATTTGCTGAAGCCGGGATTCGCCGGGCGTTATCGCGCGGCGGTGGCGGCGAAACCGTCGGCGAGGATGATCCGGATCGGGCGGCTGCGCGTGAGCGGCACGAGCGACAAGGTGGATGGCGCGGTGGATGACGCGCTGGCGCGGACGGGTTTCAAGGTGGTGGAACTCGGCGCGGATTTTCAAAAGAAATGGGCGCAGGCCCAGACGGACGGGAACACCGTCGCGGCGGCGAGCGCGTGGCTGACGAATCAGAAACTGCTGATCGCACCCGGCGTCACAGCGAGGACCAAGGCGATCATCACGCTCGGTCTGGTGGAATCGCAGACGCGGTATGCGGCCGCGCTGAAGCGGCAGGCGGAGTGGCAGGCGACGTTGCGCGCGGTTTTCAAAAAGGTGGACTTCATCGCGCTGCCGACGCTCCAGACGCTGCCGCCGAAGGTTCCGCTCTTCGGCTTGTCGGCGGCGTTCGAGGCGCTGGTGCTCGGGTCGCAAAACACGGTCGCGGTCAACTACGCGGGCAACCCCGCGCTCGCGCTGCCGATTCCCGTCGGTGACGAAGACGTCCCGGTTTCCAGCCTGCAACTCGTCGGGCCGCGCCTGAGCGAGGCGGCGCTGCTGAATGCCGGCCGACTCGTGGAAGCGCGCGGCGGCGTCGCGAATAATTCGTCGCGGTGACGACCGCGGGCGCGCCGGGATGCGATCCATTGGTCGGCGACGCGATGTTGATCGCAACTTGCGATCCTTCGTTTTGTCCCGACCATATCAAATGCGCTCCCCGTTCTACCTCATCACGATCTCCGCTACAGCGGCGCTGATGCTCAGCGCCAAGCCGGCCCGCGCCACGGGCTCCGCGGATGACCTCATTAGAGAAGGCGACGCTTTTTACGCCCGGCTGCTGCCCGTGGAGGCGCTGAAGTTTTACCTCCCCGCGGAGGTGCTGGACCCGAACAACGCGGATCTGCTCGTGCGCATTTCGCGGCAATACCGCCACCTCATGAGCGACGCGCCGAAGCGCGAGGAGAAGCTCCGGCTCGGCGGCATCGCGGTGAATTATTCACGCCGCGCTGTGGCGCTCGCGCCGAACGATCCCGAGGCACAGCTCTGCGTGGCCATCAGCTATGGCAAGGTGCTGCCGCTGCAAGGCAACCGGGAGCGGATCGAAAATTCGCGCATCATCAAGGCGGCCGCGGAAAAGGTCATCAAGCTCGACCCGCGCAACGATCTCGGCTGGCACGTGCTGGGTCGCTGGCATTTGCTCATGGCCGATGTCGGTGGGGTGAAGCGCGCGCTGGCACAGGTCGTTTATGGCAATCTGCCTGTAGCCACAAACGAGGACGCGGTGCGCTGCTTCGAAAAGGCGATCGCGCTCAATCCCAACCGCCTGATGCACTACGTCGAACTCGGTCGCACCTATGCGCAGATGGGCCGCAAGGCGGATGCGCGGAAATTCATCACGAAAGGCCTGGCCATGGCGGACACCGAGAAGGACGACCGGGAGACGAAAAGCAAAGGGCGCGAAGTGCTGGCGAAGCTGTAAACGGCGACGGCCCGCGAAAGGCGCGAAAGGTCGTGAAAACGGGATTCACCAAGCCTTCGAGTTCTGTGAACTCGTCTTGATTTTTCGCGTTCTTTCGCGCCTTTCGCGGGAACTAAATCAGCTTTTCCCCGGCAGATCCGCGAGATTGCCGTCGATGAAATGGTGATGCCAGAGCTGCGTCGCCACGACAGCGGCGAGGCCCATTTCGATGGAAAGGCGCGGGAGCGAACCGGCGCGCATCTGGCGAAAGGCGCGCCGCCAGTGCTGCACTTCGGCGACGTCGAAATAGCCGGTGCGCCGCAGCGATTCCTCGCTCATCAGGTCCGCCACGTAGGCCGGCTCCGGGTCCATGTGGAAGCTGTCGAGCGGCGCGCGAAAGATCGCTTTGCGCTTTCGATAGACCGACGGCGGCAGCCAGCGTTCCGCGAGCAGGCGCAGGATGTGTTTGTCGCGAAAGCCGCGCAGTTTCCACCGCGGGTCGAGCCGCGCTGTGAAGTCGAACACGGCCTCGTCGAGAAATGGGTAGCGCACTTCGACCGAGGAGTGCATCGCCACGCGATCGCCCTTCGCCTGGAGAAGATGTCCGGCCAGCGTCACGCGCGCCGCGATCCAGATGCCGCGGTTCAGCGGGTGCCATCTCTTGGCGCGCTCGATGGGAAAACCGAGCTGCTCCCACGGGCGATTTTGCGCGAGCACTTCGCGCATCGGCTCGGCGTAAAAGCGCAGCTTCGAGAGACCGAGGAGGCCGTAGGAATCGATCCACGCATTCGGTCCGCCGACCGCCGCCTCCACGCCCGCACGAAACTCGGCGGGATATTGCGGGACGTTGTTCAGCCGGAGAAAAGCGCGCCGCGCGCGGTCGCTGAGTTTTAGGCCGGGGATGAAGTCTAGAAACTCCATCGCCTTCGCCGCTTTATACCACGGATAGCCGACCAGCCACTCATCGGCACCCTCGCCGGTGAGGACGACTTTTTGCCCACACGAATGAACCCGCCGCGCCAACTGCAACAGCGCCGCGCTCGACGTGTCGATGACCGGCGCCTCCGCGGCGGCGATCAGTTCGGGATACGTGTTCACCGCATCCGCCGCGGTGAATTCCTGCACGACCGGCGGCTTCGTCCCGATGTGCTTCGCCACGAGATTCGCGCCGCTGAGTTCGTCCAGCTCCGGCGAGTCCACGCGGATCGTGTAGGTATTGATCGCCGCGCCTTTCAGCCGGCAGGCCATCGCCGCGATCATCGCGGAATCCACGCCGCCGGAAAGATACGAGCCGACCGGCACATCCGCGCGCAGCCGCACCTCGACCGCCTGCAGCATCACCTGCTCGAATTCATCCACGAGCCGCCGCGGATCGAGTCCGCGCTCCTCGTCGCCCATGTCGGGGAAATCCATTTCCCAATACGCGCGCTCCTCGATGACCGCCTCACTCGCGCGCTCACTCGCCGGCGTGATTTCCAAATAGTGACCCGCCCGCAGAAGCTGCACGCCCTCGAAACACGTGATCGGCCCCGGCAGCGCCGCGAACGAAAACACATGATCGATCCCGCGCCGATCCGCCCTCGCCGGCACCAGCCCCGACGCGAGCAGCGCCTTGATTTCCGACGCGAAAAGCAGCCAGTCGCCCTGCCGCGTCCAGTAAAGCGGACAGATCCCAAAGCGATCCCGCCCGAGCATCAGCCGCCGCGCGCGTTCGTCCCACAGCGCGATCGCAAACTGCCCTCGCAACCGCTCCCACATCCCCGCGCCATGCTCCTCCCACATGTGCGGAATGATCTCCGTGTCGCAGTGTTTGATGAGCCGATGCCCGCGCGCCTCCAGCTCATGCCGCTTTTCGAGATGATCAAAAAGCTCACCGTTAAAAATGACCGAGACGTTTCCGTCCTCGTTGAAAACCGGCTGCTGCCCATCCGCGAGCCCCACGATGCTCAGCCGCCGCGACCCCAGCGCGAGCCCCGCCCGCTGAAAGTAACCCTCCTCATCCGGCCCGCGATGCACGATCGCGCGCGTCATCCGGCGGATGATTTCGTCCGGCGCAGTTCGTTGATCGGCGAGATGGAGGATGCCTGCGATGCCGCACATGTTGCTGAGCCTCTAGTTCGCAACTCACCCCCCGGACGAGCGTTTTTTTTTTGGATTTTATCGGGCGGGGAAAATCGCGGAGTGCGAAACAGGGGTGCGCAACCAGTCGGTCGACCGGTTCACCGCAGGAACCCGAATGTCTCCGCTTCGAGAATGGCCTTGATTCGCTCGGACGTCATCGGCGGCGCGCCCTCTGGCGCCACAAGCACACGCCGACCGAACTCACCCATGACAAGCCGGCCCTGCATCTCGTGCCCCGATCATTTTTTGCCGAGCATGTCATCGGAATGGGGCAGTTCCGGCCACTCGCTGATTCGCCCCCACCACCGCCGCAGCCAGCGTAGGTGTTCCTTCGGTTTGGGCATCCGATTCGCAACGCCGATGTTGCCCAGCGACTTGTCGGGCCAGAGATGGAGGCGGTCCGCCAAGCCGAATTCATCGACCAGTCGTTCCACGGTCCGCAGCGAATTCACGGCATAATCCTGCCACTGCTCGCGTGTCTCGAAGACGTCGGTCTTCAACGTCACACCGAGTTCTTCCGCGTGAGATTGGATGCGTTCCACGTTCTCGGCGCGAATGTTGATCGGTTCGTGGAAGATGGTCACGGGATCAACTTCGGCGACAGCGCGGAGTGTGGCCCGTAAATCGGCTTCGTCGCACTCCGGGTAGGTGGGTGCGATGGCCACATAGACGTGCAGGCCGGCTTCGCTGGCGGCGTGCAGCGCGGCGAGGCGTTGCGACGGCGCAGGGGCTTTTGGTTCGTAAATCCTAGCGAGGTCGTTGCGCAGTGTCGGCAGGCTCATGCCGAACAGCAGGCGCGGGCCGAGAGTCTTGAATAATTCGAAATCCGCCCGAGCTAGCGGGCTGCGCGTGAGGATGCGGACGTTGAGCGTGGAATGGTCGCGAATCAGCTCCAGCGAACGTCGCACAAGCCGGCGGGCGTGCTGCCCGAGCATCCGCTGCCGCTCGGGGTCGGGATGGCGGATGACCTGATAGGGATCGGTGGTGCTGCAATACATCACCGCGCGATTGCCGTCGGGTTTGAGCTGCGAGCGCGGCGTGTTCTCCGCCGAGCGCAACGACGCGAGGAATTTGTCCTCATCCCACGGACGGAGCAGAACGTAATAGCCCCACTCGGCATCCGGGTCTTTCACCCCATATTCGGCGAGCTTCGGCCCCTGCTTGATGGTCGCGGCGCTGGGCACGTAACAGAATCGGCACGCATGCGAGCAACCGACCGCGACGTTGAACGCCCAATTCGACAGGCTCTTGTAAACGAAGTTGTTCGGCGCGATGACCGCGGGCGATGACCAAATGCCGACGCGATGGTCAGGATGCACCTCGCGCCGCTGCACGCGACTTGGCGCTTTGAGGATTGCGCCGGTTGTGTCCAGTAAGGCAGTCATTGTTTCAAAATGTCTTGGGCAATCTTCACGGCCGTCTTTGCGCCGCGCTCGTTGCCTGCGGCAAAACATAGCAGGTAAAGCGGTGTGTTCGCCGAGTTGTGGAGTGCGAGCGGATTTTGGGCGACGCCGGGAAAGATGCTCGTGAGACGTTCGACAAAGAACCGCCCGATGGAATCGAAATCCGCGACTTTCTCAGTCTTCGCCTCGTTGCCAAAGAGGCCTTCCTCGGTCTTGGTTTCGTAGAATGCGTCCTGCCAGTCACGGGTGCCGAAGAAGTCATCCAGCCGCCTCTGCCAAGCTTCGGGGATTTTCGCGTCGCGTCGCAGGAGGCTGTTCACCCCGATGCCGAGAGGAAAGAGAATCCAAAGATCAATGGCCTTGGTCTTGGCGATAGCTTTCATCGTGTCCCAAGTGACCTGCATGCCGAAGGGATCGAGGAACAGGACCGCTCGATTCCGACTCCATTTGCGATTCTCGCAGAGATCCCGCAGGTAGGCATTCGCGTCAGCGTTGACGACAACGATGTCGCTCCCGAGTTCGGGAAACTCATCTTTCAGTTTCACGAGTTCATCGACGCGCTCCGAATCTTTTTCGATGAAGATGTATTTTGTGAACCGAGGTTCGACCTTGAGCGCGATGCGGGCCGAACCGTCAAGGAAGCTGGCAGCGTCGTCGTCAGCGAGTTCAGGGAACAGCAATGTTCCCTCCTTCTTTTTCGCACGCGGCGTGTTATACCCCGTGCCTGCAAAGGCGTCGATGTAGGCAAATCGGAAATCCTGGCTCCGCATGATCTTCGCGTAGGCCACGAGGTATTTCCTCACACGTTCCAACTTCTCCGCCGTCCAATCGCCGCCGAACTGTTGTTTCTGAGCGCTCATGGAATCCAAATTTGCCGGTCCGTTTTCTATTTGCGAACCAGATTTTGAGAAGAAACGAAAATGCACTGAGGAAAATGTTGATCGTCAACCCGCGAGGATCCGGGACGGTGCTTTCTCTCATACTCCATCGCCTTGAGAAAATTCATGGACGCAAAACCCCACCGGCGCACGATTCCCATGGATCCCATGCTCACATATCGCGCGTCGCGCACCGATTTACTTTGCGCTTCCGTGGGCGCGAACCACGGCTTGACCTTCCCGCACGTTGACGGGCCTAATCGCCCCTCGCACGCGTCAATCCAGTTCTCTATTTATGTCTAAAGATCGTATCGCCATCATCGGCATTGGCTGCCGTTTCCCCGGTGGAATCAATGACTCCCACGCCTTTTGGAAACTCCTCGTCGAGGGGCGCGAGGCGGTGGGGGAAATCCCGGCGGATCGCTGGAACGTGGAGCGCTTTTTTGACGCGGAGCCGGGGCTGGCGGGCAAGTCGATCGCGCGGCGCGGCGGATTTCTCGACAGCATCGATCAGTTCGATCCGCAGTTTTTCGGCATCTCGCCGCGCGAGGCGCCCTACGTCGATCCGCAGCAGCGGCTGCTGCTCGAGACGGCGTGGGAGGCGATGGAAGACGCGGGGCTCGTGCTCGATCTCGAACGCGGGACCGACATCGGCGTGTTCGTCGGCATCTCGCACAACGACTACCAGATCATCCAGGGCACGCCGTGGGATTCCGCCGGGATCAGCCCGCACTCGCCGACGGGAAGTGCGCACAGCATCGCGGCGAATCGCATTTCTTATTGCTTCAATCTGCGCGGCCCGAGCGTGGCGATGGACACGGCGTGTTCGTCGGCACTGACGGCGGTCCATGCGGCGTGCGAGCACATCCGCGCGGGACGTGGCGATGTCGCTCTCGCGGGCGGCGTGACGGTGATGATCACGCCCGGCGGGTTCATCGGATTTTCGCAGGCGTCGATGCTGTCGCCGGAGGGAAAGTGCAAGGCGTTCGATGCGGCGGCCAACGGCTTCGTGCGCGGCGAGGGCGCGGGGATGGTGCTTTTGAAAAGGCTCGATCAGGCGCTCGCAGACGGCGATCCGATCCACGGCGTCATTGTCGGCACGTCGATCAATCAGGACGGCCACACGAACGGCATCTCGCTCCCGAGCACCGAGGCGCAGGCGCGGCTCGTGCGCGACGCGTGCGCGGATGCGGGCATCGCGCCGTCGCAGATCAGCTTTGTCGAAGCGCACGGGACGGGCACGGCGGTCGGTGACCCGATCGAGGCGCACGCGCTCGCGGAGGCGCTCTGCGTCGATCGCCCGGCGAATGCGCCGCTGCCCATCGGTTCAGTCAAAACGAATCTCGGCCACTTGGAAACCGCCGCGGGCATCGCTGGTCTGGTCAAGGCCGTGCTCGCGCTCCAGCACCGCCAGATCCCGGCGAGTCTGCATTTTGAAAAGCCGAATCCGCACATCGATTTCGCCGCGCTGAAACTCCGCGTGCCGGTCGCGCTGGAGCCTTTCCCCGAGAGCGACGGACCGCTTTTCGTCGGCGTGAATTCCTTCGGTTTCGGCGGCGCGAACGCGCACGTCATTCTCGAGGAGCCGCCGCTGCGCGCTCACGCGGAAAATCCCGACACGCTGACCGAGCGCGCGTGGCCCATCGTGCTCTCCGCGCGCTCCGAGGAAGCACTGCGCGGGTCCGCGTTGCACCTCGCCGCATGGCTCGAAGAACGCGCGCACGCCAACGGCAGTTCGCCCACGTTGCCCGATCTCGTTTACAGTCTCGGCGCGCGGCGCAATCACCACCCGCACCGCCTCACCGTCGTCGTGAATTCGACGAGCGAACTCGTGCAGGAACTCGACGGTTTCGCGATCAAAGAGGAAAGCCCGAAGGTCCGCGCCGGCTTCTCGCCGCGCCCGGAGCACGCGCCGCGCGTGGCCTTCGTGATGAGCGGCCAGGGCCCGCAATGGTGGGGCATGGGCCGCGAGCTGATGCGGCACGAGCCGGTCTTCCGCGAGACCATGGAGCGCTGCGCCGCGGCGATGAAACCGTATGCGCGCTTCTCCCTGCTCGAAGAACTCGGACGCACCGAGGAAACGTCGCAACTGAGCCGCACCGAGATCGCGCAGCCCGCGATTTTCGCGATGCAGGTCGCGCTGGCGGAGCTGTGGAAATCGTGGGGCGTGCAGCCGACGGCGATTGTCGGGCACAGCGTCGGCGAGATCGCGGCGGCGTGTGTCGCGGGCGTGTTCAGTTTGGAGGAAGGCGCGCGCGTCATCGCACTGCGGGCGCGCTTCATGGGCGACTGCGCGCGCGACGAAGGCACGATGCTCGCCGTCGGTCTCGGCGAAGAAGAGGCGCGCGCGCTCATCGCCCGCCACGATCGCACCGTGACGATCGCCGCCTTCAACGGCCCGCGCTCGCTGACCCTCGCGGGCGCCCGCATTTCCCTCGAAGCCATGCTCGCCGAGTTGGAGCCGCAGGGCGTGTTCGCGCGGCTCGTGCGCGTCGATCATCCTTTCCACCACCCGCTGATGCAGCCGGCTTCCGAGCAGCTCGAGGAAGCGCTCGCGGACCTCGAATCGCAGCCCGACACGACCCCGTTTTTCAGCACTGTGAGCGGCGACCGCTGCCCCGGCGCAACGTGCGATGCGGCCCACTGGGGACGCGGCGTGCGGCAGCCCGTGCAGTTTGCGGCGGCGGTGAAAGCGCTCGCGGATTTCGGCGTGGATGTGTGGCTGGAAATCGGGGCGCATCCCGCCCTCGTGCATTCGATCCAGGAATGTCTCGCGGCTGGCGGCGGCAAGCCGGTGGTGCTCTCGTCGGCGCGTCGCGAACGCGAGCACGAGTCGCTTTTGGAAACCGCGATGGATTTGCACCGCGCTTGCGTGGCGCTGGATTTCGCGGCGATGACGCCCTCGCGCCGCCTGCTCGCGCTGCCCGCCTACGCGTGGGACAAAAGCCGCTGGTGGAATGAAGCGAGCGACTGGCGCGATGGCCGTCTTGGCACGGGCGGCAAGGGCCTGCTCGACATCCGCCTGCCGCGCGCGACGCCGACCTGGACGGCGCGGCTCGATGGCCGCCACATGGCTTTCCTCAAGGATCACAAAGTGGACAGCCACGTCATTTTTCCCGCCGCGGCGTTTGTCGATATGGTGCTGGAGGCGGGCGTGCAGTTG
>JANNWY010000155.1:0-51629 GCA_031409335.1 Chthoniobacteraceae bacterium
CCCCCCCCCCCACACCCCCCCGGGGCCCCCCCCGCCCCCGCCGGCCCCCCCCCGGGGGGGGGGCGCCGGGGGCATTTGGGCCGGGGGCGCCCCTGCCCTACTTGCCTCCACCGCCGCATCGCGAATCGGCCGGTAGCCCGTGCATCGGCAAAGATTCCCGCAAAGCTGATCCGCAATCTTCCCCGGTTCACGCACCCCTCTCCCATATCCTTCAAACATCGACATCACAAACCCCGGCGTGCAGTAGCCGCACTGCGACCCGCCGTGCTTCACCATGCAAGCCTGCACCGGATGCAACTCCCCGTCCCGCGCCAGCCCCTCGACCGTCAGCAGTTCGCGCCCCGCAAACATCGGCAGCAGCGCGATGCACGAATTGATCGCGCGCCATTTCCCATCCTCCCACAACGCCACGGTGCAAGCCCCGCAATCGCCTTCCGCACACCCGCACTTGCTCCCCACGCGCCCGTTCCGGCGCAGCCAGTCGAGCAGCGTCGTATCGGGTGAAACATCGCGCGCTTCGACGCTTTCGCCGTTGAGAGTGAAGCTGAAACTATTTCCCTGAGTGCCCATCATGGCTTCACCAAACGCTGCATTTAACCTCACGCAAAGGACGCGAAGGTCGCAAAGGGATTGTGGGTGTGTGTTCCTCACCTGCCTCCCGATCCTTTGCGACCTTCGCGTGAGACATCATCTCCGCCCTTGCAGGATTTTCAAAAAGGAGCGCGAGCGGATTTCGTCGAGCGTCAGTCCCGTCGCGAGCGCCTCGTCTTCGCTGATCGCCCCGCACGCGATCCCGCGCAGGAAAAAATTCAACAATCCCTGCCCGGTCGCTGCATCGTCGAAAACATCGCCGTGCAGTGAGGCGAGCGCTGCTTTTTCGACGAACGCCTTCAACCGCCCGGACGCAGCCGGAAGTCCCGCGAGAAAAAACGAATACACCGCAGCGTACCGCGTCACGAGCTGCGCGGGATGCAAGTCCCAGCCTTGATAAATGCCGTTCCGCAGCGAGTGCAGATTGTCTTCGAATCCGCGTTTCCACGCGCCATGCACGGCCTCGCGATTCTCGCGGAGCTGATCGGCATTGAGGCTTTCGCCACGATGCGGGCCGACCGGCAGGATGTTCGTCGCGCCGTCTGAAATGTGGACGCCGGTGCCCGCGAGCGCGACGACCATGACGGTGCGCGCGAAGTCGCACGCCGGGTGTCCCATCGCCTGATACGCCGCCGTGATTCCGAATGACGCAGTGTAGTCGTAAACGCCAAAATGCACCGACGAACACCGCCCTTGCGCCGCCTCAATGAAACCGAGCAGCGGACACCGTCCGTCGCTGTCGATGATCGCCTGCGGCGTCTCCACCATCAGCTCCAGCCGCAACGCGCCGTCCGCGAGACCGAGCTTCTTTTCCAATGCAGCACACACTTTCGCCGCCGCCCTCACGTGCGCGGCGATCTGCACTTTCGGGATCGTGATGACAAAATTCGCCGGCAGCTTCCCGCCCGTTTTCGCGACGAGCGACGTGATGAAAATGTCCAGCGTCCGCATACTCCGCGCGCGGTTGTCCTCGTTGAAAGGCTTCACGCGAATCCCGATGAACGGCGGCAGCGTCCCCGCCGCCAAACCCGCCGCGACTTCCACCGCACTCGTCGCCGCGTGGCCATCCTCCTCGGCATCCTCGCGGTTGCCGTAACCGTCTTCAAAATCCAGCCGAAAATCCTCCACCGCCTCCCGGTTCAGCTTCGCCACCACGCGCTCGTAAATCGGCACGGCAAACATCCGCGACCACGGCACGTCGAGCGCCTCATTCAGCGTGTCGGAATCCGGCGCGTACTCTTCCAGAACCCGCAGCGCGACCGCACCGAGTTTTCGCGCCGAGTCGCTTTTGAAAAGATGCGCGCCGCCGTACACCACATGCACCGCCTGCCGCCGGTTGGATTCGCCAGGATAGCACTGCATGAACGCGCCATTGGCCGCGGCGAGTTCGGCGGCGATGGGATCGAGTTCGGCGGCGGTGAGAGTTGGATTCATACGGGTTTTTGCCTCACGCAAAGGTCGCAAGGGTCGCAACGGAATACCGATTTTTTCTTCCCATCGATCTCCGGCCTTTGCGACCCTTGCGCCCTTTGCGTGAGGCATTCACAGCGGAGTGCGGTTCACGTCTTTGTAGTAAATGTAGCGCGCGGGCGCGGGCCCGGCGGCAATGAACCACTGCGGACAATACGGTGCGATCCAGATCGCGTCTCCGGCCTGCACCGGATGCCATTCGTCATCCAGCCGATAGACGCCGGAGCCGGTGAGGAAAAGCATCCCGTGCTCCATCACATGCGTCTCCACGAAGGGCAGCGTCGCGCCCGGATCGTAGGTGAAAATGTTCACCGCCATGTCCGCGCCGGGCGTGTCCGGGATCAGCGTTTTTAAGCGCGCGTGCGGATCGCCGAGGAACGGCGTTTCCTTCACATCCTTCTCGTGGCCGGTGAAAAACGCGGGCGTCTCCGCGCCATCGAGCGGCTCGTAGTTCTTGCGGAAGATGAGCACGCGCGTGCCTTTCGCGGTGCTCACAAATTCATACCCATCGCCCGACGGCACATAGCCGAAGCCACCCGCCGTGAGCGGTTGCGCGTTCAACTTCCCCGAGCCCGCGACGACGTAGAAAAACAGCTCGTCGAAATCCGCCTCACCGCGTCCGGCCCCGCCGCGTTCCAGCTCCACCAGCCACTGCGAAAGCCGCGCCCCGAGCGCCGCCGAGATGAGCACGTACGCCGTGCATTTCGTCCACCCCGGCAGCGCGCTCGGCACGTAGCCATCGGGGGTGATGAGCGCGTAATTGCGTCGGAGGACATTTCGAGTGAGGCCGATTCGTGGATTCATGCAGCGGTAAGGTCGCGCGCCTTCCCGGCGCGGACGTGAGCCTGCCATCAAGTCCGAAGGGCTGTCTGCGAAAAAAATTCCTGACCGTCTCTTTCGTGCCGGACGAAGGCTACGGCCCGACGCGGGCGCGGACGAAGAATTTCAGGGAGCCGTTCACCTGGCCGATGGTCACCGTCACCGGATTGACGGTGCCCGTGGTGGCCGGGCCGCCGATAGGCGTCCACGTCACGAAATCCGTGGCGGATTCGATCGTGTAGGTTGGCGAGATTTAGCAATGCGCTTGGGCATCCCGCACGAGAGCTTTCTCGAAGGCAGAGAGGTTCGTCGCTTCGACGTTCAAGGCGCGTAGTTTGACGAGCGTTTGATCGAAGTCGCCTTCGCTGCTGAGCGCCCCAGATAGCTTCCGCGCCACTTCGACGGGAATGCCGTATTCGTCGAGAGCGGCAATTTCTGCGGGGAGAAATCGATGCTCCACCTGACTCGCAAAGAATGAGTAATCACCAGCAGGCAGGCCCGCACGGTTGAAAACATCCTTTTGAATCCTATCGAGAGCGCGCAGCAACCGAGGGAAATGAAACTCTGCCCACAATCGGAGGAAATCTAACACCTGCCGCACTGCGTCGTCAGCGTTGGCTCGCTGATTCAGTTCAATGAGGTTCCGGGCTGAAGGTGCGCTGCGAAGGTTGTTGATGAAGAATGCGAGCTGCGAAGCGGAAACGATGCTGCGACGCGCCAGCTTTGCTCCATCGAAATGCTTCCAGAGAAGTTCAATCGTGCCTTTGAGCTGAGCAGATGTGGGAAGGCCCTGCCAGCGCAACGTCGGTTGAAAAGCGCGCGGATTGCGGGCGATTTCTCGGGCAAGGTTGAGCTGCTGCGACGGATCAATCCCGTTGTTGTTCTTCAGTGTCTGATTGTCGATCACGTCCTCGCTGAAAAACTTCTCCAGCCTACCACGCGACCGGTCGCTCAGGTCGTCGTCGTCAATCTGTAGAAGCAGGCTGTCCGGTGTGGCGTCTGTTTGGCTGAACACCGGCATATCGACAAACGGAAGCTCTTCCTCCGGCGGTGGATGGAAAAGGTAAACGTGACCGATAAAGTGCTGACCCATGCGTCCGGCTCGTCCACGAATGTTGTTGAAGGTGAATAAGTCGATCCCACTGCGGTTTATCGTCCGGTCAAACACCACGATGTTTTTCGCCTTGGTGTTCACGCCTTCGATGAGCGTAGAAGTGCAGATGAGAAACTGCATTTCTCCGTCGTTAAACGCACGGATGACAAATTGGCCGAGTGCTCTTGGTATCCGCGCGTGATGCACTCCGATTCCGCGCCGCAGCGACTTGGTTACATGCCACTCACGATGGTAGTTCGCAGCGACCCAATCGGCTGCCTCCGAGCAGAGCGCTGTCGCCGACCCAAGCTGGGCTTCAATCATAGCGAGCGCAATCGTCGCCGCCTTCTCTGGCGAACTGCAAAAAATAATCGTCGGGTCAGCGAGTGTGCGACAAAGGGAAACAAGTCGCTGGATGTCAGTCCCCGTTCCGGGGACTTGATGCAGTTCGGATACGACCGTCTTATACGGCACGATGAAGGTGCGATACTCAAGATGTGAAGCGACCGCAGCGGTGAGTCCCTGCACGTTTGGGCCGAGCATGTAGAAGTGCTTCACCTTCTTTAGCAGGCGATAGAGCACTTGATTCAATAGCGCACAACGGTCATCGACCACGCCAACGGGGCTGAGTTTGTAGAACTCGTCGATCACAAAGAAATCCAGCTTCTCAGGTAGACCGCCTTCCAGCACTCGCTCCTGCGTTGCGACGAAGATATTGCGCTCACCATGCGTCTGGCCGCTGTGGGTGATGACCTTGTAGCGCTCACTGAATCGTTTTGAAAGCCGCCGTCGAGTTTCGTCAATCAACGCAATCGTCGGCACCACGATGAGAAAGTTTCGGAATCGCCCGCTCGCTATGAGCGCATCAATGATGAGGCTCTTGCCGAAGCTGGTCGGCGCGCTGAGCACCACACTGTCACCACGCAGAATTGCCCAGTAAACTGCGGCCTGTGGCCCGTGAAAGACAACGTCGAGTGCTTCCGGGCGATGCACTTCCCGAGCGATACTATCCGCGTGCGACAACGTCTTGGGATCGAGATAAGGAAAGAGTCCGAGTTCGCGGACGAGCGCATCAAGCACCGGCTGTGCGTCGCCAAAATACTCGCGTTGCTCCAACGCACGAAGCACCAGCTCTTGAACGAGTTCCACCCGTTCGTGGGCGCTGGCGAGGCAACAAAGCTCGTGGGCCAGATGAAAACCATCCGCAGAAACCTTCGTGGGGTCAGCAAGTGCGAGTCGGAGTTCGGCAGGGCTCATGCGATGGACTGACAGGCTTTCAGTTTCGCATCGAAACGTGACAGCAGGTCACGCTTCTCCTTCATGGGAAACAGGAAGAGATGGATGCGCAAATTGTCAGGGAACGACTTGCCTGCGAATGCGTCACGGTGGGCGAGCATTTCCTTTTCAAAAGCGGCCTGAAACGCATGGCTGACGCTTTCATGTGAGGCAATCGTAGGGCTGTTGTAGGTCAACAGAACCGGCACGCACATCGCGTCGAACACATCATCAAGCGAGGTTTCGGGCTGGATTAGCTTCTTCAGCCGCGCCGCGTGCGGCCAAGAGTCGTCAACCTTGTTGGTAATCGCCGCGAACTCTGCGCGCAGGTAATCTCGATTGGCGTGCTGTTGTAGAGACTCCACGGCTTTGCGAATTGCATCTCCGATGTCCTCGTAGAATTTTGCCTCTCCAAGCCAGAGTTCCAGTGACTCGTCAGAAGCGACAACATGAACTCCATCAAAGCCCTTCACAGTGTCGTTGCTCGCGTCCTTGAAAAAGTATCTCGAAATCGCTGGCAGCGTGTGGAAGACCTGCCTCATCACGATGTGAAGCAGTAACTCTCCAATTTCACCGCGCTGCTGGTATTTAGGCGAGGTATAGATGACTTGCGCCGCCCGAGCGACCAGTTCGACTGCGTTCTCTGGACCGAGTGCCGCAAGCTCACTGTGCCGCAGCGCAAACTCGGGCAACCATTTGACCAAATGGCTGACCAGTTGCTCGCAGCGCCATTCCTTAAGTTCGTAACCTGCGCAGACACCGACCAATCCGGGCACGAGGTCGTCCCGCTGGACTCGAACGGTCAGAAATGGCGTGGGGTGTTTGTTGGATGATGGCACTACTTTTGGACGACACTCATAGAGTGTTACTCCATTGATTGCAGCCTTTCAGGCCGGTTGGGTCGGCGTGAGAAGAGTTCCACAAGGGGTGCCGGAGACTTCGCCGTCGAGCATCATTGTCTGCCCGCGCAAAATCGTGCGGACGATTTTTCCGCGCAAAGTGCGCCCGACATAAGGGCTGTGGCGGTGGCGGTAGTGGAGCGAGTCGGTGGTGATTTCGGTGGTGGCGCTCGGGTCGAGGAACACGAGATCGGCGTCGAGGCCGGGCGCGATGCGGCCCTTTCGCTGCGCGAGGAGAAAGCGATCGGCGACATTTTCCGAAGTGCTGAGGGCGATGCGGGCGAGGGCGATTCCGAGATCGAAAAGCAGCGCGAGCAAATGCTGGCAGCCGGAGATGCCACCCCAGACTTTGAAGAAATCCGGGTCGGTCTTCATCGACGCAGGCGCGGGAGAATGATCGGAACCGATCGTGAGGATGTTCCCGAGTGCGACTTCGTGGAGGAGTTGTCTGCGCTGAAATTCGTCGCGAATCGGCGGCGCGCATTTCGCCAGCGCGCCGATGCGCTCCATGTCGGCTTCATTCAGCACGAGGTAATGCGGGCACGTCTCGCAGGTCACATCCACGCCCGCGTGCGCGGCCTCCTGCACGAGTCTCACTCCCGCCTCGGAGCTGACGTGAACGATGTGGAGCGCGCAGCCTGTTTCGCCCGCGAATCCGATGGCGAGCGCGATGGCTTCGAGTTCCATCGAGATCGGTCGCGAGGCGAGGTAGTCGCGGATCGTCGTGCCGTGGATGAATTCCGGGTGATCGATCTCCGCGTGGACGGCGACGAGCAGGCCGAGTTCCGCCGCGCGCTTCATTCCGGCCTTCAGCGTCGCCGGATCGGCTTTCGGAAAATCGTCGATGCCGCTGCCGGACATGAACGCCTTCAAGCCGATGACGCCGCAGTCGCGCAGGCTTTCGAGTTGATCGAGATTTCCCGGCACGAGCCCGCCCCAAAAGGCGAAATCCACGAACGACTCGCGCTCCGCGATGGCGCGCTTTTTTGCGAAAGCCGCAGCGTCGATGAGCGGGGGCGTGGAGTTGAGCGGCATGTCAAAAAAAGTGGTCGTCCCACCCGCAGCGCAAGCGCGCGAGCCAGTCGCGATGCCCTCCCAGTCCGCGCGGCCCGGCTCGTTGAAATGCACATGCGCGTCGATGGCGCCAGGCAGGATAAGCAGGCCGGCGGCGTCGATCGTTTCGCGCGAGGAGCCGTCGGAAAGGGCAACGATTTTTCCATCGGCGATCCCGATGGCGGCGTGCGGCTCTGCGTTGCGGATGAGGAGGTCGAAGTCAGGCACGGGGCGCGGCGTGAGAGGCGGTTCCCGGGTAGCACGCTCGTCCCGAGCGTTGGCTTCGGCGTCCCGCCGAAACGAACTTGCTTCGACCTGAAGTGTGGAAAAGACCATCGCGCCAAGTGCCGCGCACGCGCAGGGAAGTTCGCGAAGGCGGGACGCCTCCGCCAACGCTCGGGACGAGCGTGCTACCCGGAACTCGCGGCGACGAAGCAACGAAAGTGACTTGATTTTTCATGCGCGAGCCAGCGAGAGGATGAAATCGCGCAGCACCGCGAGCGCGACGGCGACATCCCCCACTTTCACCGACTCCGCCGGATGATGGCTGACCCCGCCTTTGCAGCGCACGAAAAGCATCGCCACCGGGCACACCGCCGACATCGCGGCGGCATCGTGCCCCGCGCCACTCGGCAGCGCGAGCACACGCGGCTGATGTTTGGCGACGGCGGTTTTGAAAAGGGCCGTGAGCTTAGGGTCGCACGCGACGCTGGCCGTTTGCTGAACCATCGTCCACGCGAGCCGCACGCCGCGCTTTTTCGCGATGGCGGCGGCGCGGGCGCGCAATGCTTTCACCGCCGCCCCACGCCGTGCGTCATCGAGATGCCGGACATCGAGGCTGAGCGACGCGCAACCGGGGATGACGTTGCTCGCGCCGGGTTGCGCGTCGATCTGGCCGACCGTCGCGGTGACGCCACAATGCTCGACCGCGAGGATGAAATCCGCCGCCGCGCACAAGGCATCGCGGCGCAACTTCATCGGCACCGTGCCAGCGTGCCCGGCGCATCCGATGAACTCGACCCGCGCACGAGTTTGCCCGGCGATGCCGGTGACGACTCCGACCGCGAGCTTCTCCGCTTCAAGCACCGGACCTTGCTCAATGTGGACTTCGGCATACCCAAGAAATTCGCCCGATGCACGGCGCGCACGCTCGATTCCCTTTTCCTGAATCAAAGCGATGTCTGCTTTGCGCAGCGTTCCGGCGAGCGCGCGGCTGCCGAGATACGTGGTCTGGTAGCGCACGCCTTCCTCGTCGGAGAAGCCGATGACTTCGATGTGAAATGGCAGCGCGACTTTTTCCGCGCGCAGTTTTTCCACGACGGCGAAAGCGATGAGCACACCGAGCGGGCCGTCGTATTTTCCCGCATCGCGCACGGTGTCGAGATGCGAGCCGAGCAGCAGCGTCTTCCCGCGTGGATTCGCGCAGGGCCAGCGCCCGATCAGGTTGAAAGCCGCGTCTTCCCGGACATCGAGTCCGGCGTCGCGCATCCACGAGCCGACGAGCGCATTCGCCTGTTGCATGGCCGGCGAGTGAAACGTGCGCGTGAGACAACCCGGCTCGTCGCTGATCGCGCCGAGTTCTTCGCACTGCTGCATTACTTTTTTTGCGGTCGGTTCGATTGCCGCGGAAGATGCGGAGGACACGGAGTACGCGGAGGAAAAAGAAGTGGGCCGGGCAGTCATTCGGCAGCGTCCTCTTCTTTTGCCTGCTGCCTCACGACGCGTTTCCATTGAAGTTTTGCCTGTTTGAAATTGAGCAACATTGCAAGGTCGAGATTCGTGATGGCGAGGTAGCCGATCATTTGGGAGATGTGATCTTCACAAAAATCTTCGACCACTTTGGGGTCCAGGATGACGAGATCGTCCACGATCAAATCCGGCGTGAGTTTTCCGATGAAATGGCCGTCGTAGAAAACCGGATACGACTTCTGTTGATCCACCCGATGACCACGCTTCGCCAATTCAATAACCAGCGCGTTCTCATACAACTTTTCGTTCAATCCGGGCCGGAGCGTGGAGAGCACCTTCATCGCCGCCGAGAGGATATCCCGGCTCAACTCTTCATGAATGAATTTCATCATCCACTCCTCCGTGTTTTCCGCGTCCTCCGCATCCTCCGCGGCAATTCTAGCTCCCGCGATAAGTGCTGTAGGCCCATGGCGTGCAGAGCAGCGGGACGTGATAGCTGGCGGTGGCGTCGGCGATGTGAAAGCGGATCGGGACGCGGTCGAGGAAGTCAACTTTACCGAAGTACGCGCCAACGTGGAAAACGAGTTCGTATTCATCCGCGTGCAATTCTTCTCCGATTAAAAGCGGCGCTTCAGTGCGTCCGTCGTCATTTGTCACCACGGTCTTCAGCAGCGCGCCAATGGACAGATTGTAGAGCTCGATTTTCATGCCGACGGCGGGTTTGCCGCGCGTGAGGTCGAGGACGTGGGTGCTGAGTTTGGCGTTCATGGTTGGATCAAGTCGGCGAGGCGGAGGCGGGCGATTTTGCAAATCTCGGCGAGGGCGGTGAGGCGTTCGGTGTCGGCGGGGTTTTGCAGGCGCGCGGGGAATGCGGCGAGGATCGCGTCCTTTTTGTTCAAGCGCGCGCAGATGACGAATGGGAAGCCGAAGCGCGCTTTGTAGTCGCGGTTGTAGCGGTCGAAAAGCGCGGCCTCTTCCACGGATAAATCCGCGAGTCCGGCGGCGGCTTGCTCGCCTTTCGACTCCGCGGTGAGCACGGCATTCCCCACAAGATCGGGATGCGCGCGGATGATCGCCAGCTGTTCGTCGGTGGTCGCATTCGCCACGGCCTCGCAGATCGCCGTGTGTAGCGAATCAAGGCTGGCAAAGGGACGGCGGGGCTCGGCGCGTTTGGCGACCCACGGCGAATGCTCGATGGCGGGGCCGACGACGCGCACGAATTCCCGGCGGTCCATCGAATTGATGTGCGAAAGCGGATGACTCACGCAGGCCACATTAACTTTGCCGCGTCGCGGACTGCCACGCTATTTCATATGCCCATGAGCGCCGCCGTGAATCCGCAACGCACCATCGCCGAACTAAAGGAACTCCGCGCCCTTACCGGCGACGAAAACGGTGCGCAGCGCGTGGCCTTCACGCCGACGTGGGTGAAAGGGCGCGAGTTCCTGCGGGCGAAGCTGGATGCGATCCCAGCGGAAGTTCACAATGACGCGGCGGGGAACACGTGGGCGACCTTGCGCGGTGCGTCGGAAAAGGCGCTACTCATCGGCGGGCACTTCGATTCCGTGCCGAATGGCGGGTGGCTCGATGGCTGCTTGAATGTGCTCGCGGGCGTCGAGATTCTGCGCCGCATCCACGAGCAATACGACGGCAGGCCGCCGATCACCGTGCGGCTCGTCGATTGGGCGGACGAGGAAGGCGCGCGCTTTGGAAAAAGCCTTTTCGGTTCCTCCGCGTGCTCGGAAAATCTCGACATGGATGAGGCGCGCGCGCTCGTGGACAAGGACGGCATCAGCCTCCCGGATGCGCTGCGCGAGCACGGCATCGACTTTGAAAACGTGAAGGCCAGCGGCAGCGAACTGGCAAACGCGGCGGCGTATCTCGAACTCCACATCGAGCAAGGCCCGGTGCTGCTCGATCTCGATCTGCCGCTCGGCGCGGTGCTCGGCACATTCGGCGTGGAGCGTCACGCGATCACATTTCATGGGCAGGCCGCGCACTCCGGCAGCACGCCCATGAATCGCCGCCGCGACGCCTTTCTCGCGGCGGGTAAAATGAGCGCAGAAATCTATCGCATCGCGGAGCGCAGCGGCGCGGGCGTTTGCACGATCGGCTCCTGCACGACGAAGCCGGGAATCGTCACGAGCGTGGTCGAGGAATGCCGCATCACGCTCGATCAACGGCATCTCGATGCGGCGGCTTTGGATAGGATGTTATGCGACGCATGGGACGCATGTGAACGCTTTGCGAAAGAAGGAAACGTCCGAGTTTCGCGGGAGCGCATCTGGCACATCGCGCCGCGGCCTTTTCACGACGAACTCATCGCGCTGTGTGACGAGGCGATTCGCGAGACGTGCGGCGTTTCCCATCGCCTGCCGAGCGGCCCATTGCACGATGCCGCCGAGGTCGCCGCCGCCGGCATCCCGACGGTGATGATGTTCACCCAAAGCCTGCACGGCATCAGCCACAACAAGATCGAGGACACGCGCGAAGAGCATCTCGCGCTGGCCGTGACGGCATTCGACAAACTCGCGGACAAGGCGATGGCGTGGATCGTCCGCCGACATGCGCATTAAGCATCCATTAAGGTTACGCGACTTCCTTCCGGCGATATGAAACTGCTCATCATCGAAGACTCGCAGCGCCTCCTGCGCGCGCTCGGGAGCGGGCTGCGGAAGATGGGTTACGCGGTCGATCTCGTGGCCGACGGCGCCGAGGGTCTCGACTACGCGCGCTTCAATGAATACGACGTGATCGTGCTCGATCTGATGCTTCCCTCAATGGATGGCCTCGCCGTCCTCCAGCGGCTCCGGGCAATCGGACGGAAGACGCACATCCTCATCCTTTCCGCTAAGGATCAGGTCGCGGATCGTGTGCGCGGGCTGCAACTCGGCGCGGACGATTACTTGGTGAAGCCGTTTTCGTTCGATGAACTTTGCGCGCGCATCCAGTCGCTCGTGCGCCGCCGGTACGGGGAAAAAAATCCCGAGATCGCAGTCGGCGCGCTCGTGCTGAACACGGCGGCGCGCACCGTGTCGCGCGACGGGCGGCGCGTGAATCTCACGCCGGCGGAGTACTGCATTTTCGAGCACCTCGCGCTGAACCGCGGGCGTGTGCTTTCCAAGGAGCAGCTCATCGACGCGATCCACGACGGCGAATCCTGCACGGGCGCAAACGTGATCGAGGTGCTCGTCTGCACGCTGCGCAAAAAGATCGACGCCGGCGGAGCGGCGTCCGCCATCGAGACGCGGCGCGGCCACGGCTACTGCATCGGGTGAAATCGATCCGCCGCGAACTCACGATTCAAATTCTCGCGGGCGCGCTGGCGATGCTGCTCGTGGCGGGCGTGGTTTTTTTCGCGGCGATCCATCATTGGCTCGTCGCGGATTTCGACCGGATGCTGGAGGCGGAGGCGACGGTGCTGGAGCGCAACGCGGAGCGGAAGGGGCGCGTCATCGTTTGGGATGTGCCGGATACCTTTTCGGAGGGTTCGCGCCACAACGCGAATCCCGGATTCTGCCAGCTTTTCCTGGAAGACGGCACGGTCGCCGGGCTTTCGCAGACGCTCGGCGCAGATGATCTGCCGCGGGTCGCGGGCCGCGCGCGGAGCGTGCGAAATGTGCGGCTGCCGAACGGGCGGCGCGGGCGCATTTTGCAGCGCACGTTCCGCCTCGCGTCGGACGATTCCGATCCGCAATTCGTCGCGGACGATCCGCGCGAGCAGACCTTCGCGATTCCCGAAACGCTGGACGTGGCGGACCTGCATCTCGCGCTCGTGGTGGGGCACAGCCGCGAGGATCTCGACCGTCTGCTCATGGCGCTCGGGCTCGCGGGCGGCGCGGTGGCGGTGCTGCTTTCGGGCGGTCTGGCGCTGCTGGTGCGGCGCTCGATCGCGCGCGGTCTGCGCCCGATCGACGAGATGAATGCGCAGATCGCCGCGATCGCTCCCGACGCGCTGGCGGCGCGGCTGAAGGTCGCCGAGCCGCCGGTGGAACTCGCGGAAATCGAGACGACGGTGAACCGGCTGCTCGATCGCGTGGAGCGCGCTTTTGAAAAGGAGCGCCGCTTTTCCAGCGACCTCGCGCACGAGCTGCGCACGCCGATCGCGGAGCTGCGCGCGGCGTGCGAAGTGGGCGGGAAGTGGCCGGAGGATGTGGAGGAAACGCGGCAGTTTTTTCAGGACACGGGCGCGATCGCGCTGCATTTGGGAAAGATCGTCGCGACGATGTTGACGCTGGCGCATTCCGAAAGCGGCGGAGCTTCGGTGCAGTCGCGGCGCTTTCCCCTGCGCCCGCTCGTGCGCGAATGTTGGCAGCACGCGGCGGCGGGCGCGGCGGCGAAAAATTTGCGCTTCGACGAACGCATCGCGCCCGATCTCGCGGTCGAGTGTGACGAGGACAAACTGCGGATGATCGTCCGCAATCTCGCGGACAACGCGGTGGCGCACAGCGATCCCGGCACGACGGTGGAATGCCGCACGGAGGCGACGCCGGATGGCGTCGAGCTGCGGCTCGCGAACATGGCGCACGATCTCAGCCGCGCCGATCTCGATCACGTCTTCGACCGCTTCTGGCGGAAGGACGCGGCGCGCACCGACCGCAACCACATCGGCCTCGGCCTTTCGATCGCGCGCGGGCTGTGCGAGCTGCTCGGCCTGCGCCTGAGCCTCGATCTGCGCGAGGACCGCCGCTTCGAGGCGCGCATCGTTTTTCCCGCCGCAAAACACTCCGCATGAAAACTCCACCGACCACCGCCGCGCGCGCGCTGCTTTTCCTCGCGGCCTTTTCCGCACTCGCGAGCGAACCGTACCGTCCCGCCATCGCGCCCGCGAATTTCACGCATGTCGTGAGCAATCCGTATCTCCCGCTCGTGCCTGGGACGACGTTCCTTTTCATGGAAAAGGAGGGCCGTGAAATGCGCGAAAACAAGATCACGGTGACGCACGACACGAAGACGATCCTGGGTGTGAAATGCGTCGTGGTGCGCGAGACGGTGACGCTGGATGGCGTGCTGAAAGAGGACACGCTCGATTGGTTCGCGCAGGATCGGGCGGGGACGGTTTGGTATTTCGGCGAGGCGACGCGGGAGTTCAAAAGCGGCGGACGCGTGCTCACGGCGGGCTCGTGGGAGGCAGGAGTGAATGGCGCGCAGCCGGGGATCGTGATGCCCGCGCGCCCGCGCATTGGCGAACGCTACCGCCAGGAATACGCCGCGAACGAAGCGGAGGACGTGGGCCAGATCGCGGCGCTGGATGAGACGGTGACCGTGCCTTTCGGAACATTCACCGGATGCGTGCGGACGCGCGAATGGTCGATGCTGGAATCCGGCACGGCGAAGAAATGGTACGCGAAAGGCGTGGGGCTCGTGCGCGCGGAAGCCACGGGCGGTGAAGTGACGACGCTGATCTCGGTGACGCGGAAATGAGCGCCGCGCGTTTCCTCCGAATCCGCTGCGCCGTGCTGCTCACCGCGGCGCTGCTGGCGGGCGCGCCGCCTGCCGTGGCGCGGCTGAAAAAGACGCGCTCCTCCGCCTCGTCCACGGCGACCACGCCATCGCTGCTGACGCCTTTTTACTCGCTGATCGTTGGCGGCGGCGTGGAGTATCAATCGGACGACGAGCAGACGGAGTGGGGCTTTCCCATTTTGATCGAGTACCAGTTTTCCGAACGGATCACGCTGACCATCGAGCCGATGTTTGCGAGCATTCGCGGGAAGCAGCCGGGCGTGCGTTCGGTGAGCGGATTTGGCGATCTCGAGACGACGCTGGATTATGAATTTCTGCGCGAGCGCCGCTACCGACCCGCGTTCAGCGTGGAGGGAAAAATCCGATGGCCCACCGCGGCTGACCCGGACCTCGGCGAGCGCGGGCGCGATTACACGCTCGGCCTGATCGCGAGCAAGGATCTCGTCCTGATCGCAGTCGATCTGAACGTGCTCTACACCTTCAGCGGCGACCGCGCGCGGGAGGACACGATCGAGATCGCGCTCGGCGTCGGATGGCGCGTGAATCGTTACGTGGACTTGATCGGCGAGGTGTCCCACGTGCGGCGGATGGGAAGGAGCGATCAAAGTGAAACCGAAGGCACCGTCGGGCTGGCGTGGCAGGTCAGCGAGTTCCTGAAATGCGAACAGGGAATCGTTTTCAAGGAACACGGAATTCGGGAAGTGGTCTTCGCGTGGGAATGGAATTTCGGCGGCGAGTAGCAGTGCGGCAAAATACCTGCGCGGATTAAGCGGCGATTAAGGCGCGTGGAGTTTGCTCCCACGCATCCGCAATTCCTCCCGACCCCGATGCGTCGTGAAAATCACGCGCCCGGCAGCGCCGGGAAAAAACACGCGGACCTTTCGAAACATGAAGACCGCGAACATCACATCGAACATTCCCGCCGCCGTCGAATCACTCGAAGCGCGCATCGCACCTGCCGGCATCGTCCTCGCCGTCTATGAACCCGCGACGCACGCGCTCACGCTGACCGGCGACGATTTGGACAACAAGGTCGCCATTTTCCAAACCAGCGCGACCACCTGGCGGGTGGAGGGCCGCGAGACCTTTGGGACGGACCCAGTGCTGGAAACGGCGATCAATGAACTCGGCGAAACCCAGTTCGATGTCGGCACCATCGCGAAGCTGAACATCGTGACCGCTGGCGGGGCCGACCGCGTGGAGATCACCAATCTTTATGACCTCACCGCGTTCAGCGCGGACATGGGTGCGGGCGACGACTCTTTGAAAACCGAAGGTTTCCGCGTCAATGGTAACGCGGCCTTCACCACCGGCGCAGGCGTGGACAGCGTCGAGTTCGATGGGAATCTCGGCAGAATCACGGGCGACCTCAGCATCACCGACAGCGGCGACGGGCTGACCTTTACCTTTCGCGCGGAGCGCACGCGCATCGGCGGTAACGTCACTTACACTGGCAGCGCTGGCATTGATGTTTTGACCATGACAACCGACACGATGCTGACCGTCGGCAAAGGGATCGACTTCACGGCCAATGGCGGAAACGACCGGCTCGTTTTCGGGAACGAAGGTACCGTCGCCATCGGACGCGGCGCGCAGGGTCGCTCGGTGGTTTTCCACGGTGGCGATGGCAATGACCGGATCGCAATCAACAGCAGCATCGTCACGCTCGGAGGCTCGGTGGAAATGGACGGCGGTGCTGGCAACGACACGCTCGATGTCGATGGATTGCGCGTCGCGATCGGCAAGTCCCGCGCCGGCATTTCCGTCCGCCTCAACGGTGAAGCCGGCAAGGACCAGATCGACCTCCAGGGCAGCACTCTCACCGTCGCAGGGTTCATTCAGATGGACGGTGGTGCGGGGGATGACCTGCTTGATCTCTCCAGTGTGCATCGCCTCTTGCTTAGGGGCGGGACCCACTTCACCGGCGGCGCAGGCTTCGATGAATTCAGGTTGGGTGCGGATGCTCTCCATGTCCGGGGCGATCTTTTCTTCGACGGTGGTGACGATTTCGACGAAGCAGAGATCGAAGCCAACGGCATCATCAAAGGAGCCGTGACCCTCAACCTCGGCGGCGCGACCACGGGCGATCAAATCGCGGCGGTCCTCGGGCGGAGCGGGATGCGCGACGGTTTGGAAATCACCGGCGCGCTGACGGTCGATGCGACCGGCGACGCCGCGGCGAACGACGACTGCAAGTTCACCAACCTCAGACTTGGCGGCCTACTTTCAATAAAGCTCGGCGAGGGTGCGAGCGCCGTGGATATGGATAACGTGAACGCACTGGCCGTGATCATTGAAACGCGTGGCGGCAACGACGAAGTCCAGATCGAGGGCGACGGCAACTTTGGCGTCTCGACCTTCCGCAACCGGACTTCGATCCTCCTCGGCGCGGGCGACGACAGCCTGCTCATCGGCGAAGGCTCGGAAGACAACCTCGTGCGCTTCCAACGCAACGTGACTGCCGACGGGGGCGAAGGGAGTGACACGCGTAACGACATCGCCGCTGACAACGAACTCGACGACACGGCGCGCTTCGTGGATGATGCCTTCGAGGTCGTTCTCACGCCTGCCACGTGATCGGAGCAATAGGTCTCGTTTTCTTGAAATAGGCAGCCCGGGTTAAGCGGCGGTTAAGGCGGGCGCGATTGATTGCACGCATCCGCACTTCATCCCGGCCCGGAAGCGTCGTGAAAACCACGCGCTCCGAAGCGCCGGGATCCACCGCGCGGACAAATCGAAAAATGAAAACAGCAAGCCAAACATCCGACATTCACACCACGTCCCGGCACCGGAGAGCCCAATGGCTCGCCGCGTTGACGGCGCTCATCATCCCGATCGCAGTCGAGGCCGGCCCGCCGGACTCGCGGCTGGCGAAATGCGAGCCGTGCATCGGCACGGCGCGCTATTTGAACCGCGCTTCCTTGAGCGAAGCACTCGCGGATTTCAACACGGCCCTCGCCAACGCCAACAACGAGGCAACTCCGGCAGCGCGCGCCGCGATAAAAAGGCAGGCACTCGAAGATTACGAAGACGCGCTGGAACTCGCCAAACAGCAATTGCGCGAGCGTCGTGAGCTTTGCGAAGAGCTCGACGAAGAACGCTACAACCCAGTCATCAAACAGGCCGACTTCCTGAGCGCCGCGGAGATCGCCGCCAGTCCGAATCCATTGTTCCCGCTGGTGCCCGGCACCACCACCAACTATCGCGCCGAAACGCCGGAGGGCGTCGAGACGGTTGAGTTCACCGTGACGCGCAATACGCGCACGATTCTCGGCATCACCTGCATCGTCGTGCGCGACATCGTGAAGCTCGATGGCTCGGTGATCGAGGACACGCTCGATTGGTTCGCGCAGGATCGCAGCGGGAATGTGTGGTACTTCGGCGAGAACGTGGCGGACTACGAAGGCGGGCTCATCGTGTCCACCGCAGGCTCGTGGGAAGCCGGCGTCGCGGGCGCGAAGCCGGGGATCATCATGTTTGCACAGCCGGTCGTCGGGAAAGTGTACCGGCAGGAACTTTTCCTCGGTGAAGCGGAGGACGCGGCGGAAATCCTCGCGCTCGACGAATCCATCACCGTCCCCGCAGGCACCTACACGCACTGCCTGCAAACCGAGGATTTTACCCCGATCGATCCCGACGTGAAGGAGATCAAGTATTACGCGCCCGGCATCGGTAACGTGCTCACGATCAAACCCGACACGGGCAAGCGCACGGAATTGATTTCGATCGTGCGGAACTGATTCCAGCGGACACTTCGCCGCCTCCGGCACCCGGCGCACTTCGCGGATTTGTGTTCGCGCGGTGCGCCGGTTTTCTCGCGCAAGCGGCGACTTGCCGCTTGAACAGGACCGGGCGGCGAACGCACGCTTGCGTCTATGCTTTCCGTCTCCCGCATTCGCGAATTTCTCCGGCATCCCGACATCGACATCCGCCTCGCGGCGGCGCGTTATTTCCATGAAGCGCAGGATTGCGGGGACGCGACGATGGAGGATTGGTGGGCGGTGGTGGATGGGTTGGGATTTGAGCCTGCGCGGACGCTTTTGCATTGCCTCGACGAAGTGCCGGAGACGAAGGCGACGGTCGCGCGATTTTTTGCGGAGTTGCGGAGGCCATTCCGAGCATCACCCGCGACCCGCCGTCGTACGAGGACCACCGGAGCCGGGCTCGCTATTGGACGGAAGCTGCGTAGTGCGAGTCAAGTCGCGGGTGAAGCGCGAGGAGGGCGGCGATGCGACGGACGTGTATGGTGAATTCGAGTGCTTCGGCAGCGGTGAGCGGGCGTCCGAGCAGGATGGCTTCCCGGTAGCTGAGCCATTTCTTGAGCACTTGATAACCACCGAGCATGTAGCTCCAAACCGCATCGGGCACGTCGCGCCAGCAAGTCGTCGCGTTCAGGTGGATGTCCACGAAACCATCGCCCCGCGTGCCGCTGCGGATGTCGCCGGGGCCGGGCATTACCACGCCACCCTGCCCGGCGCGGCCCCAGCGGGCGGCGAGCGCGAGATCGGGCGTTTTGGGTTTGGCGGTCGCGGCGACGGTCAGTTCGCCGAGGCCGGTCAGCTCGGGGTGAAGTTTCTTATCGGTTACGCCGGGCACTTCGATTTCGGGATTGAGGAGGGCGGCGACTTGCCGGCCCAGCGCGGCTCCGGCGCGCAGCGTTTCGGCGGAAAGCGGGAGCGGCACGCGCGGCCAATCCTGCCGCAAGGCTCCGGCGTTTTCCGTGCGGTAAGTCGGGGCGTGCAGGATCGCGACGATGTGAAAGAAAAGGTCTTCCGGTTGCGCGCCGAGTTGAGCGAGGTAGTCGCGGGCGAAGGGCGTGAGATTCGGCACGGGCTGGCCGTCGCCACTGCCGAGGCCGTCGGCGAACATGTCGGGTGTCTCGCGGACGACAGACGTCGTGTCTGGCGGACGAATGTAGAGCGGGAAGAAATTTGAAGCACCATTTGCGAAATGGTCGGCAAGTCGTCGCGAGATCGTTCCGCGAGCCCAAACATCTTTCGCTTCCTGTTGCCGACACTCGATCCAGAAGTTTTCAGCGGACAAATTTGCAACAAATTCGGGGCGCTTTTCGTTCAGGAGCTTTGTGTCCGGTTCCCAGTATATCCAGCGCAGGTCGAATGGTCGGAATAGGTAGCGCATGAAACCCTCTTTGCGGATTCCACGAGATTGGAGAAAGCGCCGGGTGGCAATCGGCTCAAAACGGTTTCTCACCTCCATGATGACAGGATCGATCAAAGCCATTTCGGCATCGCTAACGCCTTTGTCGAAGTAAGCGGCCATCTTTGTTTGAAGGCGCTCAAGATCAATTGAGATCACGCTTGAATCGCGGGCTGTGATTACGCCGGGGAATGATTTGCCTAAAACGTCTGTCAACGATGCCCATTCATGATAGTCGGCGCGCACTTTGATCGGGAAGAACGGCAGGCCGAGCGGGAGCGATGGCTTGAGTTTTTCGTAGCCGGTTTCGTGGTCGAGCGACGCGAGCAACTCGGCGCGCTTCTCCTTTCCCCACCAGTGGCGGAATTTCACTTCGACCACATGCGGCTTTGGCGGCTTCGCTTTCGCCGCAGGCTTCTTTGCCCGGAAGTCGAGCGACGGTTGCGCGGGCGGTGGGAAGACTGGCCTTTTCGGCTCCACCGGACGCGGCCACCGCTCCAGCAGCGCGATGGCGGTGCCGACCTGGATGCCTTCGCGGTTGTGCTCGGCGCTGAAGACGCTCGGGTCGGGCGTGCCGTCGGGGGACTTTTTCCCGGTCTTGTATTTGTCGCCATTGAGACAATCGACGGTGATGCGGTCGAAGACTTCGAGGAAGCGCTCGCGCATTCCCGGATGCGAGAGACCATCGAGCCACGAGTAGTTCGAGATGTAGCAGACGATGCCGTGGGCTTCGGGCGCGGGCGGCTGCGCGCCGGGCACGTCCTTGTCGGGCGCGCTCTCCACGATGCGGCGCTCGGCCATGCGGAAAAAGCGGATGTAGAGATCGTTGAGACCCTGCCCCTGCGGCTTCGCCGCGGCCTTCGTTTCGCGGTAGGCTTCACTGAGCGCGCGCTCTTCCTGCATGGAAATCCCCGCGTAGCCGTCGTAGGGCGGGTTGCCGATGATGACGAGGATTTCGGCCTCGCGTTTCACCCGGTCGGCGGCATCGCGCTCGGCGGCGAGCTCGGGGAAAAGCAGCGTCTTCGGCTCCTCGGGCGGCACCCAGCCGGTGAGCGCGTTCGTGAGGAAGACGCCCGCGCGTTCGGCCTCTTTTTGCTTCTCACCCTTCTTCGCCTTTTCCGGCTCGTGCAGCAGCGGTGCGCCGAGTCGCGCGAGCAGGAGATCGATCTGGAGATGGGCGATGACGTAGGGCGCGGGGAGCAGCTCGAAGCCGAAGAGGCGCGTCTGCGCGGCGAGCTTGGTCTGGAGCTGGGCTTGCGCTTCGCCATCGCTTTCCTTCAAGCGTCCGTAGATGAGCCGCAGCGTCTCCACGAGATAGGCGCCGGTGCCGCAGCAGGGATCGAGGACGACGACGCGCGGATCGGCGAGTCCATCGGCGATGCCGTAATTTTCCTGCAAGGCACGGTCCACGCGGGCGACCATGTATTTCACGATTTCCGGCGGCGTGTACCAGACGCCGAATTGTTTGCGCAGCTCGGGATCGAACTCGGCGAGGAAGGGTTCGTAGAAATACTGCACCGCTTCGCCGAGGCGGAAGTGCTGGAAAAAGGCGGCGCGCTCGACGCGGTCGAGGGTGGCTTCCGTCCAGTCGAGCACTTCCTCCAACCCGAGATCGCGGAGCTTTTGCGGATCGGCGAGCTGATGAAACAGCGAGCGCAGGACGGGTAGGCCGAGATGGTAGGCGGCTTCGCGCCAGCGGAAGCGGTCGCCGGGTTTGGGGTTGCCTTCATTCCACAAAACCCAGGCGGAGAAGACGCCGTAGAAGAGTGTCTGGATGAGTGTGGAGCGGAAGAAGTGCGCGCCTTTTTCGCCCTCGAAACGGATGCCGAGCGCTTCACCGAGGGCTTCGCTGATCGGGGCGAGGGCGTTGCTTTCCGCGCCTTCCACGCGGGCGCGGGCTTCGCGGGCGTAGCTGGCGAGGTAGGCGGCAAGATCGCGCGGAGCGGCGAGCCGGGCGCGGAGGAGCAGGACGCGGCGGAGATATTCCGTGAGCCGCTCGGCGAGCAAGGCGTGGTCTTTCGCATGGCGCGCGATTTCCCAGAAAGCGTCCGCATTTTCCGCGAGAAGAAAGGTCTCGCCGGGAACGGGCTTGGCGGCCTCCCAAGTCCAGATTGCGAAACTCCGGTAGTTCGTCAGGAGAATTTGTCCGTAGTGTTCGAGATAGCCGCGCACCTGCGGGGTTTGCGCCTGCGCGCCAAGGTCGTGATCGACGGGCTTTACTTCGAGCACGCCGCGCTCGGGTTTGAGCTGGAAGAGCGAGGTTTCGTCGGGGTTTTGCTTCAGCTCTTTTGCGGAAAAGAAACCGCCATCCGGCAAGCCCGCGCCGCTGTTCGAGGGGTGGATGACGGCGCGAATCTTCGGCTTCAGCGTGTAGCCGATGGCGTTGATGAGATTGGCGAGGGCGGGGTAGCCGGAGGTTTCCGCCGTGCCCGCGCGGCGCACCGCGTTCAGATCGGCCAGGTAACTTTCGAGCAGCGTCATCGGATCGCGCGTGGCCAGACAGCCGGGCGCGTTTGGGAAAATGATGAGCCGCAAGTCGCTGCCGATTTCATACGCCCGGCTTTTAGGACATGAGCCCAGTGGCGAGAAGCACAATCAGGATGACGACAGCGGCGCTGGTTTGCGCGACTGGCTTCCCGACAAACCGCTCGCCTGAATCGCGGCGGATCACTAGCGTCGCCGCCATGCCTACGCTCGCCGCCACCGTCGATGGACTGAAGTTGCCGAACCCATTCGTCATCGGCAGCGGTCCGCCGGGGACGAATCTGAACGTCATCACGCGCGCTTTCAAAGAAGGCTGGGGCGCGGTGATCGCGAAGACGGTGTCGCTCGATTCGAGCAAGGTCGTGAACGTCACGCCGCGTTACGCGAAGCTGTATTCGTCGGATCGCAGCGAGGTGATCGGGTGGGAGAATATCGAGCTGATCAGCGACCGGAAGTTTTCCATCTGGCTCGACGAATTCAAGAAATGCAAAGACCAGTTCCCCGACGGCGTGCTCATCGCGTCGATCATGGAAGAGCTGAACAAGGACGCGTGGATCGAGATCGTGGAGCGCTGCCAGAATGCCGGCGTGGATGCGTTCGAGTTGAATTTTTCCTGCCCGCACGGATTGCCCGAACGGAAGATGGGTGCGGCGATGGGTGAAGATCCGGCGATTCTCGAAGAGGTCTGCGGCTGGGTGATGAGCGCCGCGAAAAAGCCGGTATGGGCGAAACTCACGCCGAACGTGACGCACATCGAAGACCCCACGCGCGCGGCGCTGCGCGCGGGATGTCACGGCGTGAGCGCGATCAATACGATCCGCAGCGTGATGGGCATCGACCTCGATACGCTGCGGCCCGAGCCGAGCGTCGAGGGTTACACCACGCCGGGCGGTTATTCGTCGCGCGCGGTGAAGCCGATCGCGCTGCGGATGGTGATGGAAATCGCGCAGGTGATTCGGAAGGAATTTGCCGGCCGCACGCTGTCCGCGATTGGCGGCGTCGAGACGGGGCGCGATGCCGCGGAGTTCATCCTGCTCGGCGGCGACACCGTGCAGGTCTGCACGGGCGTGATGAAATTTGGCTACGAACACGTGAAGCCGATGTGCGACGAACTGCTTGCGTTCATGGCGAAGCACCAGTTCGAGACGCTCGCCGATTTCAAAGGCAAGTCGCTCGACTACTTCACCACCCACGCCGATCTCGTCCGCCGCCAGACCGAGCGCAAAGCTGCGCAGAAAGCCGCTGCCGAAACGAAGAAGATGGTCGCTGCGGATGGCGAGTGGAGCGGCGACGATTTTGTAAAACAGTCGAACGATCTCGCGCGGGGCTGAGAAGCTCGCACGCCGCGACATTTTAGACGCTCGCAAAGATTCGCGCGGGCATGGCAGTGTCCCGCGGATGAAACTTCTCCCAACGCTCTCCGCCACCCTTGCCCTCATCGTCTGCGCGCACGCCGCACCGATCAAAGTCCTGCTCATCGATGGGCAGAACAATCATGCGTGGGCGACCACTTCGCCCGAGATCAAAAAGATTTTGGAAGAACCGGGCATCTTCACCGTCGATGTCGCCACCGCGCCGCCGAAAGACGTGACCGATTTCAAGCCGGACTTTGCCGCGTATCAGGTCGTCGTTTCCAACTACAACGGCGCGCTCTGGTCGCCCGCGACGCAGGAGGCTTTTGAGAAATTTGTGAGCGGCGGCGGCGGGTTCGTGCCCGTCCATGCGGCGGACAATTCCTTCCCCGAATGGAAGGCCTACAACGAAATGATCGGCCTCGGCGGCTGGGGCGGGCGCAATGAAAAGAGCGGCCCGTATCTGCGGCTGCGCGAGGGAAAATGGACCGGCGACACCACGCCCGGCAACGGCGGCGGCCACGGCAAGCAGCACGCTTTCCTGATGGTCACGCACGCGCCCGAGCACCCGATCATGGCCGGCCTCCCCGCAAAATGGATGCACGCGCAGGACGAACTTTACGACCGCCTGCGCGGCCCGGCGAAAAACGTGACCGTGCTGGCGAGTGCCTATTCGTCGAAAGAGAAAGGCGGCACCGACCTCGACGAACCGCTGCTTATGACGATCGAATACGGCAAAGGCCGCGTCTTCCACACCGCGCTCGGCCACGGCATGGAGGCGATCAAATGCCAGGGTTTCGCGACCACGCTGCAACGCGGCGTCGAGTGGGCGGCGACGGGAAAAGTGACGCAGAAAGTGCCAGCGAATTTTCCGACGGAGACGGCGGCGAGTTCGCGGCAGTAAGTGTTTCCCGGACGGCAATCGCTTTCGCCGCACTTTTCGCTTCCCCTGTGAACCAGCGCATCATCCAGCAGATCGGACGCAGCCAGCGCTTGAAAGTCGTGAACGCGCTCAAACGCACGCAAGGCCTGCCCGTGCGCGATCTCGCGGCGAAGCTCGACATGTCCTACATGGGCGTGAAGGACATTTGCACCGACCTCGAAAAACGCGGCTTCCTCGACACGTGGCGCAAGCCGCAGAAAATGGGTCGCCCGCTGATGCTCTACCGGCTCACGCAGCGCGCGCACGAGCTTTTCCCCGCGGCGAGCAATCCGATGACGATCGAGGTGCTGGAAGCTGCCCAAAGGCTCTTCGGCCAGTCCGCCGCCGAAAAACTGCTGCTGACCGTTTTCCAAAAAAAGACCGAGCATTTCAAAACCAAGCTCAAGGGAACCACGGTCGCCGAGCGCGCGAAATGGCTCGCCCGCCTGCGCGATCACGATGGCTACATGAGCGATTGCGAAGCGACCGACGGCGAGGTCCGCATCATCGAGCACCACTCGCTCATTCTCGATCTCATCCGCGCGTTTCCGATCGTCGCAAAGCTCGAATCCGAAATGATCGGCCGCCTGCTCGGCGCGCCCGTGCGGCGCGAGGAGAGCAGCGTCTCCGGGCTCTACTGCGTCACGTTTTTTTGCGGGAATGCTCCGGGCGCGGAGTGAACGCGCGAATCGCCACAAGGCCGGCGCACCAGCCGCCGAGGACATCGACGACGTGATGCTGGTGCGTGAGCAGAGTGGAAAGGGCGATGGCAAACGCCCAAGTCCAGAGCATTGCCCGACCCGCCGCGCCGGTGTGCCGGGAAAAGGCGGCGATGCAGCAGACGGAAAGCGCGACGTGAAGCGACGGCACCATGTTGTAGTCGAGATTCAGCCGGTCGGCGAAATGAAACAGGCCGGCCCAGATGCCGAGGTCGCCGGGTGGGGCGAAAGCGGCGCGCGACGGCAGCAGCAGAAAGGCGACGCCACCGATCAGCGTCGCGAGCGCGAGGGCGCGGATGAGCGCGGTGAATTCGCGGCGCTCGCGGACGATGAACGGCCCGGCGAGGAAGAGCAGGTAGATGCTCATGTAGATGACCACTGCGCCGGGGATGAGCGGGATGGAAAGCTCCACCGGCAGATGGATGGGCACGCGCAGGCTGCGGTGCGCGGTGAGCCAGTCGCAGCCGCCAAAGACCAGCGCGAACCAGACGCCATTCACCGCCGAGAGCAGCCACGCATACCGAAGAAACGGCCAGCCTGGCCATCCGAGAAATCGTTCCCCGCGAGTCATTGGTCCTATCTGTCCCATTCGTCCCATCTCCTCAAACGGCCAACACCTGTAGCAATGCCGCGAGCAGCGGTCGCTCGCTGATTTGCGGACGGAGATAGTGGTCCGCGCCCCAGACGGGGCAGAGCTGACCGGGCCAGCGCGCCGCGTCGGCGAGCAGGATGGAGCCATCGTTTGGGCCGAAGGCTGCGAGCCGCGCGTGGCAGCGGCGGGCGAGGCCATTGCGCAGATGCCGCCGCAGTGGAAAACCGACGACGTGAATCGCGCGCAGATGCGCGGGCAGCGTTAGCGGAAAATCGAGCGCGCATCCCGGGTAGCGCCTCATGTCGGCGAGGAAATCCAGCGACCGTCCGCGGATCCGATAGACGAAGCGATTTGCGCGCGCGAGCAGGCTCGGCGAGAGCAGCCAGTCGGCCATCGGCGTGCCGTCGAGGATGCCGCAAAGATTCACCCAGCCGCTCACGCGCTCGAAAACGCGCTCCGCATCCGGTCGCGCCAACGCGGTTTTCAAATCGCTGCCGCCTTTGCTCACGGAGACGAGGATCAGCGGGCCTGCGCGCCGGGCGAGCAGCCACTCGCAGATCACGTCCGCGTTTTCCGCGAGCGAGCCGGTGCTGGAAACGGGGATGACTTCGACCGGCAGACCGAGCTGCTCCGCGACCTCCCGGGCGACGCGCCCGTCCGCGCCGGTGCGCGGATTTTCACGATGGAAAGCGCCGGGCACGATGACTACGCGGACGCCGATCTTTGGCGCAAGGTCGCGCGGCTCAGCAAGCGCGCGGAGAAATAGCCCGTGCCGCTCTGACTCCACGATTCGCCGATGCAGCAGCGCCGTCGCAAAGTCGCAGCCTTCGCTTGCCGTCAGCGTGCGCATTCGCTCCGGCGTGAGCGCTTCGAGTCCGCCGTCCCGGCGCGAGACACGCTTCCAGATTTCACGCTCCTCGTCGTCTGCGGGCTCGGTAAAGAAATGCGTCACGCGCGCCGTCCGCGCCTCCCGAGCAGCCAGCCGACGAACGCACCGGCAAGCAGCCCGCCGCCACCGATCCACGGCAGCGCTTTTGTCGCCGCGTTCAGCAGCGGATTGTCGAAGATGTTGTCCGAGGTGTGCAGGCTGGCGACGAGCCACTTGCCGTCGTCTTTCACCAGGGTCGCCGACCAGCGCCCGGTGAAATCGAACTGCTTTCCGCCCGTGAGCGTGAAGTGCTCGAGCGCGCTCCCAAACGCGATCGCGGTGTCGCCACCGTGGAGGATGCTGAGTTCATCGACGTTCACATCCGCGCCGAATTTTTCGACGACTTTGGTCGGACCTTTCAACATTCCGTCGAGGTATTTGCGGACGCCATCGCGCCCGCGGCTGACGGCGGCGTTGTGCCAGGTGACGACGACATTTGGGTGGAGAAAAGCGAGCTGCGCGTCGATGTCGCCCGCGTTCATCCCCGCCAGCAATCCGTCGCGGACGGCGCGGAGTTGGGAGTGCGCGGGGTCTTCCTGCGCGTGGGCGGCGAGGGTGAAAATGCACGCGAGTGCGGTGGCGAAGAGTTTCGTTTTCATGCGAGGGCGGGTTGGGGTTGTGGCGCGGGCGCGGCCTCCTGCGGCAGCGCGACGAGCCAGTGGAAAAAATCGATCATGTCCGCGTCCGCCTCGACGAACCGCGCCGCGTCGTAGCGCGTGCCGCGGAGTTTGCGGGCTTCATCGGCGAGGTAGCCGTGGGTGAAAAAGAGGCGCACCGCAAGCGCGAGCGGGTTCGTGGGCCGGGGCGCGAGGACGATGCCCTCGCACTGCGTGTGGCCGTTTTCGAGCGGACGCGTGACCATGAGGAAGCGGCTCCGCGCGCGCTCGAAATCGCCGGTGATGCACACAAACGTCCCGCCCCAAACGGTCAGCGAAATTTCCACGATCTTTCCCGCCGTCAGCCGTAGCACGCGGTCGAGGGGCGTGCGGCCGAGCACTTCGGCGCGGTAGCGATTGCGGCGTGCGAACGGCGCAGGGCAGTCGATCTCCGGCGGCGCGAGCAGGCGGCGATCATGCACGGCGTCGAAGTGCTGGCGGTCGAAGGCGTGCGCGGAATTGACGAACCACGAACAGTCCGCTTCGTAGCGAAAAGCGCGGCCCGCGGCGTACTCGTCCGCACTTTCGCCGAGGAAAAACGGGAGGGGAAAAAGTGGTTCGAGGCCGTTGAAGAAGAAGACGTAGCCGTGACGCTCGATCACCGGAAACGTCCGCTGCCGCGCAAACCGCGGCACCTGCGCGACGCCCGGAGTGTGGGTGCAAATGCCGTCGGTGCCGTAGCGCCAGTTGTGATACGGGCAGACGATTTCATCACCCGCGACCTGCCCGCAGCCCAGGTCCGCGCCCATGTGCGAGCAGCGCGCATCCATCACCGCCAGCGCGCCGCTCTCCCCACGAAACGCCACGAGCTGCCGACCCAGCATCGCCTTCGACACCGGCCCGCGCGCCACTTCCGCGCTCGCGCCAAAGAGATACCAGGACGCTGGATACTGCGCGAAGAAGTCGATCGACGGCGCGCGTGTCATGGAAATTGGCCGCGATATTTTTCATCGAGCCGCCGCAGCCGCACGCGCAGTGCTTCGAGCTGATCGAGCAAATCCGGCTGCTCCTTCAGCTCCAGCAAAGGGATGAGCTGCTCGCGGATGTAGCCCCAGTCGAGCTTCGCATCGCCCTGCCGCACGATCGTCATCTCCACATCGCGCCAGTCCTGCGGGCGCGCGGCGAAGGTTTTGAAAACGATGAGGTCTTCCGCGGTGCAGAGGCGCAGCGAGATGCCGGGAATCAATTCGATTTCTTTCGCGCGCTCCGTGGCGCTGATCTCAAACGGGAACGCCGCCATGGCGATGTCCACGCCGATTCCTCCGGATGTCTGGAGCAGCAGCACACGGCGCGTCTGCGCGAATTCCCGGGCGTTCGGATTGCGTGGTTCGAGCCAGTCGAGCGCCAGCAATGCGTCGATGAACGGATCCTCCGTGCCGAAGCCGGTGATGAGTGTGACATCGACATCGTCCGTCACCCGCGGCTCGCTCCATCGCTGCACGGCCAGGCCGCCGATGAAACAAAAACTCCATTTTTGCACCTGACAAAACTCTTGCAGCCGCAGTGCGGTTTCGAGCGCGTCGATGGAAACGTTTTCGTTTTCACCCATGTCCATGCACGCGCCGGCCACGACTGAGGATTTCATAAAACTCCACCAGACCGCTCGACGGCGAGGGCGGGTGAAGCTGAACCGCGGAGTTGAACAATCGTCCGAGATGCTGCAACGCCGTCGCCGTATCCGTGCGCCGCACCTTGGCATGGCGCTCTGCTTCGAGATATTCCCCCGTTTCCGTCCAGCCCATCGCGTAGTCCTTCATGCGCTTTTGGAGTTCGGCGTCGGTCATGGAAAAGACTAGCGGAAGCGGTGGGGATGGCGAGTCATTGGATGACCTTTCCGGCGAAACGATTCTCGACGTGCTCGGTCGCGGGCTGCGGGCCGTGCCACATTTTCGCATACGCGGCGAGCAGGCTACCGCGCGACTCCCGCGGCTCGGCGAGCTGGGGCAGATAAACCCACGGGACGGTCGGCTGCGCGTGGTGGTTGCGGTGCCAGTTGTGGTTCAACCACACCAGATCTAGCACGCGGAACGTGCGCAGATTGCGCGCGCCTTTCAGCACGTCGCGCTCGGTGCCGTAGTGATGCGCGTACTGCATCGCCGACCACATGAAGCCAAAGCCGAACATCACCGCAAAATAGTGCGCGAGTGGAATGTGCCACGCCCAAAGCAACCCCGCGTGCAGGGCCACGACCGCGACGGCTTCCGCCTGAATGATGCGCCGGTAACGCGGGTTCAGCGATTCGAGAAAGGCGTCCGTCGTGCGGTTGATCCGCGCGGGCACGGCGAGCGAGGGGACGAAAATGACGACGAGATTTGTGAGGTAGATCAACACCCAGAAAAGCCCGGTGAGCGTGCCGTAGAGCTGCACGCATTTCCAAAACCGGCTCTCGTTATCGAAATACAAATCGAACGCCTCGTCGTCGCTGCGGTTGCGGATGTGATGCCCGATGTGCCCTTGGCGGATGAGGTGAAACGGCGCAGGGAAAAACAGCGCGAGCACCGTGCCGATGGCGTCGTTCACGCCGCGATGCGGATGCAGGATGCTGTGCTCCGCCTCGTGCAGCATGGCGTATCCCGAGTTCATCACCACGCCGTAGCCGAGCGCGAGCAGCGCCACCGTCCACCATTGCGCGACCTGCCCCGCAGCCCAGAGCATGCCGAGCATCGCGGCGAGTTGCGCGGCGGCGATGCCGAGATTCAGCCGGGCGGGAATCGGGAAGGTCTTCATGCTCGCGGAGGAATATAGCCGGGCAGCGTCGGCGCGAGCAACGCGAACTCCGGGTGCGCATCGAAGCGCGCAAAGGAGCGGGGCGTGATCTCCCGGGAGTAGAGCGTGTTTAGATAGGCAGCGTTCGCTTTCAACTCCCGCATCCCGCGCAAGAGCGCTGCGGCGTCGAGCTGCGGAAACTCCCGCACGAGTTGCTCCACGACCCGTCGGCCCGAGCGTTTCGGCAGGAGAAAAAACTCGCCGAGCATCCAGCGCAACAGCCGCACATTCATCGAGCGTAGCGCCGGCCCGGTCCGCGGCCACAGCCAGTCGAGTAGCTCCTCGTCCCAGCCGACGTGTCCCATTTCGTCGCGCAGGTGCGTCCGGTGGGTCGCGACGAAGTGCGGCTCCAGATCGAATTTCTGTTCGAGGCAGCCTTTCGAGAAATGCAGCGAGCGCTCCTCCTGCAGCAGCGCGAGCCAGATAATCAGCGGGAACAGCCGCGGTCGCCGCGCCATCGCACCGACGAGCATCCGCCACGGCCGCGCGACGCGGATGAAGTAGTAGGGATTGCTCGCGTAGAATTCCGGCGCGAACCGGCGGTTCAGCGCCCGAAACATCGCCGTGTGCAGCTCTTCCTCGCCGAAGAAAATCTTCAGTCCCGCCGCCAGTTTCGCCGGCAGGTGGCAGCGTTGCAGCGCGAGCAGAGCCGGGGCGAGCATCTCCTGTTCGAAAAACGCAACCTGCTCATTGAAGTAGAGCGCGTGCAGTTGGTTGTAGCGCAGCCGCGCGGCGTCCGGGAGCGCGGCGTATTCGCGGGTGTAAAACAGCGGCGTAAATTCCTCGGCGATGAAGCGGCGGGTGGCGCCGGTTCTGGCGGCAGCGATGGTCTCGTGGGTCGCGGCGAGCAGCATGGAGCTGGTGATAGCGCAGGCTTTCCGCCTTGTCCCGCCACTTCTCACAGTTACCGTGTCTCCATGAAGAACATCACCGTTTCCGTGGACGACGAACTTTACCAAGAGGCCCGCAAGGAAGCGGCGCGGCAGCAGAAATCGCTGAGCGCGCTCGTGCGGGAGTATCTCGCGGGCCTGAGGCAGAGCCCGGCGAGAGCGAAGAACTCGACGGACCCCGAACTGGCAAAACTCTTCGCCATGTCCGACCGCAAGCACAAGAACCGGCGCGGTTCGGTCGGGCCGTTGAATCGCGAAGAACTTTACCAGCGTGGAGTTTCTCGACACTAACGTCCTCGTCTCTGCGGCGAGCGGCATTCCGGCCGACGCCGCAAAGTCCGGGATCGCCCGCGCGCTCGTTTCGCGTCCCGGCCTCGCGATCTCGCTGCAAGTCCTGCAGGAGTCTTACAATGTGGCGCGGCATCCGAAGAAGCTCGCCTTCACTCATGCGGAAGCCGTGGCATACAGTGAGCGCTGGCGGCGCTTCACCGTCCTCGAACCAACGCTCGCCTTGTTCGACGACGCCCTTGCCTTGGTGGACCGCTTTCAAATCAGCTACTACGACGCGGCAATCCTCGCCGCGGCCCGGAAGCTCAAGTGCAAGGTGGTGCATTCCGAGGATTTGAACGACGGGCAGGACTATCTCGGCGTGCGCGTCAGCAATCCGTTTCGCGGACTTTAGCGGGCAATGAAAATCGCCCTCATCTCGCCGAAAGGTCCGCTCTATCGGCATCGCGGTGGGATTTGGAAAAAGTCGCTGCGCTACCAGCCGCTCACGCTCACGACTCTCGCGGCACTCGTGCCGGACGATGTTCCGGCGGACTTGGAGTTGATTGACGAGGGCATCGCCGATGTGCCGCTCGATCTGGAGGCGGATTTGATTGGGATCACGGTCATCACCGGCACGGCGCGGCGGGCTTATGAATTGGCCGATCACTTCAGGGCGCGCGGGATCGCGGTGGTGCTCGGCGGGCCGCATGTCACGCTCATCCCGGAAGACGCGGAGCCCCACGCGGATGCGCTGGTGGTCGGCTACGCAGAGGAGACGTGGCCGCAGCTCTTGCGGGATTTTGCCGCGGGCGAAATGCGGGCGCGTTACCAGCAGGCACCCGGGCTCGACATCGGCGGGCGACCGTTTCCGCGACGCGATCTGCTGCCCGCGCGACACTTCCTGACTAGCAATGTTTTCGAGGCGACGCGCGGTTGCGTGCATAGCTGCGACTTCTGTGTGGTGCCGACGGCGTGGGGACGGAAGCCGTTTCAAAAACCGGTCGCGGAAGTGGTCGCCGACATCCGCCAGCACGGCGCGCGGAAACTCATCTTCGTGGACCTGAATCTCATCGCGCATCGCGGCTACGCGCTGGAGCTTTTCGCCGCGCTCATCCCGCTGCGGCTCCAGTGGTATGGCCTCGCCACCACGCTGCTCGCGGATGATTCCGAGCTGCTGGAACTCTGCGGGCGCAGCGGTTGCAAGGGTTTGCTCATGGGCCTCGAATCCATCTCCGAGACGAACCTGCGGCAGAGCCACAAGGGCTTCAATTCGCCGGCGGACTACGCGGGCGTCGTCGAGCGTCTGCACGCGCACGGCATCGCGCTGCAGGGCTGTTTCGTCTTCGGGCTCGATGACGACAAGCCGGACGTTTTCATGAAGACGGCTGAGTTCGCCGTGGAAGCCGGGATTGATCTGCCGCGCTTCGCCGTGGTCACGCCTTTTCCGAACACGCCGCTCTACAAACGCCTCGAAGCCGAGGGCCGCATCCTCACGCGCGACTGGGAGCTTTACGACGCGCAGCACGTCGTCTTTCAGCCGCGGCACATGAGCGTGGAGGAGCTGCAAACCGGCATCGAGACGGCGTGGAAACACGCCTACAGTTGGCGCTCGATCGCGCGCCGTCTCCGCCGCTCGCCAGCTCCGTGGCCGGTGCGGATCGGCACGAATCTCGGCTACCGTTTCTACGCGCACAATCTCAGCCGCTTTTACAACTGCGACTGGATCATCGGCCGCGTGCCATCGCTGCGCCCCAAAGGAGCGGGACAACAAAGCGAGACTGATCGAGACCTTGCTCTCACCATCCCATCGCTGCGTCCCAAAGGGGCGGGACAACAAAGCGGCACTTATCCCGCCCCCATGACATCCGAACCATCGCTTCGACCCAAAGGGGCGGCACAACAAAGCCCAGGGCAAGCGACGAAGGAGCGCAGCCCTGGGTTCGCCACCGCGAATCGTCAGCCCTGAAAGGGCGGGACAACAAAGCAACGATCACGAAACGCCATGACTCAGTTGTGCCGCCCTTTCAGGGCTTTCACATTTGGTGATGCCGACCCAGGGCGGGGGACCGTCGTCGCTTGCCCTGGGCTTTGTTGTTTCGCCCCGTTGGGGCTTTTGGAGAAAGGCACTATTTTCGAGGTCGGCGCTCTTTTCGAGGTCGGCGCTCTTTTGGAGAACGGCACTTTTTTAGGGCTCGACGCATGAAGCTCACCATCGTCCACCCCTGCATCGGACGCCGTCGCGGCGAGCGCGATTACGTCCGCACCTGGCAGATGGAACCGCTCCCCGCCGCCACCCTCGCTGGTCTCACGCCGCGCGAGGTGGAGGTGAAGTTTTACGACGACCGGATGGAGACAATCCCCTTCGACGAGGCGACCGATCTCGTGGCGATGAGCGTGGAGACCTACACCGCCAAGCGCGCCTACCAGATCGCCAGCGAATACCGTCGGCGCAGCGTGCCGGTGGTGATGGGCGGCTTCCACCCGAGCCTCTGCCCGGATGAGGTCGCGCGCTACGCCGACGCCGTGGTCACCGGCGAGGCCGAGGTGCTGTGGCCGCGCGTGCTCGACGACGCGCGGCACGGTCGGCTGGAAAAATTCTACCGCTCCACCGGGCGCACCGATCTGCGCGGATTGCGGCCCGACCGCTCCATCTTCCGCGGCAAGCGCTACCTGCAAATCGGCCTCGTGGAAGCGGGACGCGGCTGCCATTTCAAATGCGACTTCTGCGCGGTGCAGACGGTCTTTGCGCAAAGCCAGACGCGCCGCCCGGCAGACGAGATCATCGCGGAATTGCGGACGCTCAAGGACACCAAGAAGCTTTTCTTTTTCGTCGATGACAACATCACGTCGAACCTCGCGCAGGCGAAGGAATTCTTCCGAGCGCTCATCCCGCTGAAGATTCGCTGGGTCGGCCAGTCAAGCATCAATGCGGCGCACGACGAAGAGTTCCTCGACCTGCTCGTGCGCAGCGGCTGCCAGGGCGTGCTCATCGGCTTCGAGAGCCTGAATCCATCGAACCTTGCGGCGATGAACAAGACCTTCAACACCTCGCGTGGCGGCTTCGCGAAGGCGCTCGCGAACTTGCGCAAACATCGCGTGCGGGTCTATGGCACGTTCGTTTTCGGCTACGACGGCGACACGCCCGCGAGCTTCGACGAGACCGTGAATTTCGCGCAGCAGCACGGCATGTATATCGCCGCGTTCAACCACCTCACGCCCTTCCCCGGCACGCCGCTTTACCATCGGCTCGAGGCCGAGGGCCGGCTGCTCTACGAAGCGTGGTGGCTCGATGATCGCTACAGCTACAATCGCATCCCGTTCGTCCCGCACGGCATGAGCGCGGAGGAGTTGCAGCGCGGCTGCCTCGGCGCGCGGCGGCGTTTTTATTCGTGGAAAAGCATCGCGCGCCGCGGGCTCGATGCGGTGAATCGCGCGAACGGTTTTATGTGGCGGAATTTTTTCCTCATCAACGCCATGCATCGCGGCGACGTGAGCCTTCGCGACTACTATCCGCTCGGAGACGAAGCATGGCAGGGACCGCTGCTCCTCGCGGACTGAGCCGTGGCACAGGCTTCCAGCCTGTGGGGCCGGCAGGCATCCTGCCTGCCGACTCGGCGGGCAAGATGCCCGCTTGCCCCACAGCCAGGATGGCTGTGCCCCGATGAAGATGGGCTTCGCGATGGCCACGCGCGCGGACGACGCCGCGCTCCGGCGTCTGCTCCGCGAGAATCCGCTGCGCGGCGCGGTGAGCGTGCGTTTCGAGCGCGAGCCGGATTACTTTCGCGGCGCGGATCTCGCGGGCGGGGCGGATAAAACAATCATCGCTCACGACGGCGCGCGGCTCGTGTGCATGGGGCGCTGCACGGAGCGCGCGTGCTGGTTGGACGGCCGGGAATCGCGGGTCGGCTACCTCGCGGAGTTACGTCTCGATGCCGCAGCGCGCGCGCGTTTCGGGATCCTGCGCGACGGCTACGAATTCTTCCACGCGCTGCAACGCGACGATCCCGCGGCGATCTATTTCACGAGCATCGCCGCCGACAATGAGCGCGCCCGGCGGCTGCTCGAAAGCGGGCTGCGCGGACTGCCGGCGTATGCGTTCCTCGCGGAGTTGGACACGCTGCTCGTCGCTGCGCCGCATCACCAGCGAACGACGAAAATCCGCGTGGAGCACGCGACGCCTGAGCGCATCCCCGATCTGCTCCGCGTGCTGAAAGAGCATGGCCGCCGGCATCAGCTCGCGACGGTGTGGACGGCGGAAACACTGCGCGCACTCGAACGGCACGGCTTGCCGCTGGAACGCTTCCTTCTCGGCTTCGATGGTGGCGAGATCGTCGCGTGCGGAGCCTTGTGGGATCAGCGCACGTTCCGCCAGACGGTGATCTGCGGCTACTCGCGCGCGCTCACCATCGCGCGTCCGTTCGTGAATTTCGCGAGCCGCTTCACCGGCACAATGCGCCTTCCGCGCGTCGGCTCCACACTCGCGCACGCCTTCCTCTCGCCGTTCGCTTTCGCGGATGGACGCGAAGAAATGCTGCCGGATTTCGTCGCCGCATTTCTACCGCTCGCTGCCCGGCTCGGCGTGGAGTTTCTCATGCTCGCGCTGCCGACTGGCGACCCGCGCCTGCCCGATCTCAAGCGTCGCTTTGCCACACGCACCTGGCGCAGCCGCCTCTATCGCGTGAGCTGGCCGGAGCAGCCTTCGCTTGAGGTGCGCGGCACATTTCTCCCCGACGTGGCGCTGCTATGACGCCGACGGAAATCCCCGGATTGCTGCCACGCGAGGCACTCGACGGTGCGCGGCGCGATGAAATGTTCGCGCTGCTCGCGCGGCATTTCGAGGGCGTGACGCGCGCGCAGTTCGAGCACGATCTCGCGGAGAAAAACTGGGTCGTGGAAATCCGGCGCGACGGGCGCTTGCTGGGCTTTTCCACGTTGCTCGTTTGCGAATCCCGCTGCGACGGGCGCGCGCTCACGGCGATTTATTCGGGCGACACCATCGTCGCGCCCGAGGCATGGCGATCGCCGACACTCGCGCGGACTTGGATCGCGGCGGTGAATCATCTGCGCGCCGCCGCGCCCGGGCGTCCGTGCCATTGGCTGCTGCTCACCTCCGGCTTTCGCACCTATCGCTTCCTGCCAGTTTTCTGGCGCGCGTTTTTTCCGCGGCACGATGCGCTGACTCCGCCGGGCGGACAGCGACTGCTCAATCACCTCGCCGGAGCGCGCTACGGCAAATGCTTCGACGCGGAAAAGGGAATCGTCCGCTTCCCCAATCCACAAAAATTGCGCGCGCTGCCTGCATCGCGTTCGAACGACGCACACGTCGCGTTTTTTCTCGCGCGAAATCCCGGCCACGCCGAAGGGGACGAGCTGGCCTGCATCGCCGAAATCAGCGAGGCGAACCTGACCGCGGCGGGGCGGCGAATGATCGTGCAATGAAGACGGGCGCGGCGTTCGCGAATAGCGCATGGCTCGCCGCGAGCGTTCCGGCGTGGTTGCGATTTCGCACGGCGTTGCAGCATCCGGCGGAGACGCAGCGGCGGCTCCTTCGCGGCTTGCTCGCGGGCAATGCGGCGACTGCGTATGGCCGCGCGCACGGCTTCGGTGAAATCCGCGACTACGGGCAGTTTCACGCGCGCGTTCCGATCGTGGAATACGACGACGTGCAGCCGTGGATCGCGCGCATCATGCGCGGGGAACATGCCGTGCTCACGCGCGAACCCGTCACCCGCCTCGTGCCGACCAGCGGCTCCACGGGCGGACGCAAACTCATTCCTTTCACCGCTGCTTTTCACCGCGAGCTGAACGCTGCGATCGGATCGTGGATGGTGGACCTTTGCCTGCGGCATCCATCCGTGCCGCGCGGCCCGGCCTACTGGTCGGTCTCGCCAGCGATTGCCGATTCCACTTTGGAAAAATCCGCGGTGCCGATCGGATTCGACGACGACAGCGCGTATCTCGGTGGTTTCAAACAGCGGCTTGCCGAAAACACGTTTGCCGTGCCTTCCGCGCTGCGGCTCGTCGCGGACCTCGAGTGCAGCCGCTACCTCACGCTGCTGTGCCTGCTGCGACAGCGCGACCTCCGGCTTGTCTCCGTCTGGCACCCCTCATTTCTCGCGCTGCTGCTCGATGCGCTGCCTCGCCGCTGGGATGAATTGCTCGCGGACATCGCGAATGGCGGCTGCGCCCGCCGCGATCTGCCGCCCGCCGTTTCCCGGGCAATGCAAACCTCCGCGCAACCGGCGCGCGCGCGCGAACTCCGTGGCGCGGACCCTGCGAAACCGCTGACGCTCTGGCCATTCCTCAAAGTGGTGAGCTGCTGGGGCGATGGCCAGGCGGCGCTGGCCTTTGCGGATTTGCAGCGGCGGCTTCCCGGCGTGGTCTTGCAGGCAAAGGGATTGCTCGCGACCGAGGCGTTCGTCTCCATCCCACTTCGCGGAAAACATCCGCTCGCGGTGACATCACATTTCTTCGAGTTCGCCGACGCGCGCGGCGCAGTGTTTCCAGCGGAGGATTTGAAGCGGGGGGAAACTTATTCCGTGATCGTCACGACCGCGGGTGGGCTCTGGCGATACCGACTCGGCGATTTCGTCGAGGTGGATGGACTCGTCGGGAAAACTCCGTCGCTGCGTTTCCTCGGTCGCGGTCGCAGCGTGTCGGATCTGCGTGGTGAAAAGCTCGCCGAGCCCTTTGTCACGCGGGCCATCGCGGAGACCTGCGCCGTGCTCGGTTTCGCGACGCCATTTGCCATGCTCGCGCCGGAGACCGATTCCGCCGGAGCATGGAGCTACACGCTTTTTGCCGAAGGCACCGCGCTGCCGGAACTCACCGCGCGGCTCGACGCCGCGCTGCGGGAAAATCCGCACTACGCCCTCTGCCGCGATCTCGGCCAGCTCGGCCCGTTGCGTTCTTTCCAAATCGTCAGCCATGCGTATGAAACATTTTGCGCGGTCGGGATTTCCGAAGGCCAGCGTCCCGGCGACATCAAGCCGCGGGCGCTTTCATCACGGACCGACTGGCGGCAGCGTTTCTCGGCCGGACACGGGTAAAAGCGGCATCGCGTCTCGCCGGAAAAAGAGCTTGCCGCTCCTGATTCGCCCGCTACCTTCCGCCCTCCCAATGCCAAAGTCCATCGCACGTCGCAAGACGAAGAAATCTGCGGCCAAACGGTTCAAAATCACCGGTACGGGCAAAATCATGCGTCGGAAAGCCGGCCTGCGCCATCTCGCATCGAGCAAAAGCTCGAAGCGCAAGCGCAAGCTCGGCAAAGACGGACAGGTCGATAAGACCATGGTCCCGCGTATGAGAGAGCTCATGCCGTTTGCCTAAGAGCCTCACGGCCACGATCCGCCCGCCTGTCCTGAGTTTAATCGGGACATTTCAACTGAGCGAGGCGACGGATCACTCACCCACACGAACAGCTCGTTGAAAGAAACACACACATGCCACGCGCCACTAACTCGCCCGCCAGCCGGGCTCGCCGCAAGAAGATCATCGATAAAGCATCGGGCTTCCGCGGTCGTCGTTCCAAACTCTTCCGCTACGCCAAGAATGCCGTGATGAAGGCCGAAACCTGGGCCTATCGCGATCGCAAGACGCGCAAGCGCAATTTCCGGATGCTCTGGCAGCAGCGCATCAATGCCGCCGCCCGCGCGCTCGGCCTCACCTACAGCCGCTTCATGGAAGGCATCAAAGCCGCCAACATCCAGGTCGATCGCAAGATCCTCTCCGATCTCGCCATCATCGATGAAGCCGCGTTCAAGGCCATCTTTGAGCAGGCGAAAGCCGCGCTCGACGCCAAGAACAAGAAGGCAGCGTAAAAGGCACTCCCTTTCCAAAGTTTCAAAAGCCTCGAATGCGCTCCGCGTGTTCGAGGCTTTTTATTTCAGATCGCAGATTTCAGATTTCAGATTGGATTCCCGTCGCGTGTTCAATCTGAAATCTGAAATCTGAAATCCTAAATGGACCAACAACTCGAACAACTCCGCACCGAAGCTCTAGCCACCATCGCTGCCGCTTCCGACGAAGCCGCCGTCGAACACGCGCGCATCAAATTTCTCGGGCAGGCCGGCGCGCTCACCGCGATCAGCAAAGGGATGAAGGATGTGTCGAAGGACGACAAACCGCGCCTCGGCAAACTGCTCAACGACGTGCGCACCGCCGTCACCGCCGCGCTCGATGAGCGGAAGGCCGCGCTCGCCGCCACCGCGGACGCCGCCGCTTTTGCGAATGTCGATGTCACCCTGCCCGGCACCGCGCCGCGCCCCGGCACGCTGCATCCGATCACCCAACTCCTCGACCGCACCATCGCCATCTTCCGCCGCATGGGGTTCGCGCTCGCGGACGGGCCGGACATCGAGACCGAGTGGCATTGCTTCGACGCGCTGAACACACCCGCCGACCACCCCGCGCGCAACGAGCAGGACACGTTTTATTTTTCCGACGGACGCCTCCTGCGCACGCACACCAGCACCGTGCAGATTCGCACGATGGAAAAAGCCGCGCCGCCCATCCGCATCATCGCGCCCGGAGCCGCCTATCGTCGCGACGAAATCGACGCCACGCACCTCGCGCAGTTTACCCAGATGGAAGGGCTCTGCGTCGATGAAGGCGTCAGCATCGGCGACCTCAAAGGCACGCTCGAATTTTTCTTCCGCGAGCTTTTTGGCAAAGACGCGCAGTTCCGTTTCCGCCCGCACTTTTTCCCGTTCACCGAGCCGAGTTTCGAGGTGGATATCAAGACGCGCGCGCTCGGCGCCAGCGATCGCTGGCTCGAAATCGCCGGCTGCGGCATGGTCGATCCTGCCGTCTTTGACGCGGTGAATGCGAAGCGCGGCGACACTGCCTTCGATTCCGAAAAATACACCGGCTTCGCCTTCGGCTTCGGCCTCGATCGCCTCGCGATGATCATGTCCGGCGTGCCCGACATCCGTTACTTTACCGACAACGACCAGCGGTTCCTCGCGCAGTTTTAGTAGCTCATGCGGCCCTCCGCATGAGCCACTTACTCCTACCTCCGAAACGACTGCGCAAAATCGGTCGCCTGAATCTTCACGACTTTTTTCTCGTGCGTGGAGTTCGCGATGAGTTCGCTCAGCTTCGTCTCCCAAGCTTTTCCATCCATTGGCAAATCGACACTCGCGCCGAGCAGCGACGAGTAGAGCAGCACGTTCGCGAGTTCGACGGAGCCCATGCCTTCGTCGCCGGGCGCGATGAGCGGTGTGCCGTCGAGGATCGCATCGACGAAATTCTGCATCAGCGTCGCGTGCGCGTTGGCGGCGTTGGTGAGCGGGATTTCGACGTTCCACACTTCCGGCTTCGCGAAGCCGCTCGTGGCCGACTTGCTGAACTCGATCATGTCGGCGTCGTTGCGATTGAAAGTGAGCCGATCATTTTCCAAGACGACGCGGCCACGCGTGCCGCAGAGTTCGAGGCGATTGGTGCCTGGCGCTTCGCCGGTGGAGGAAATGAACACGCCGGTCGCACCGCCGGCCCATTCGAGAAAACACGTCACGTTGTCCTCGACCTCGATGTCGTGGAAACGCCCGAGCTGGCAAAAGCCGCGCACCTTCGCGGGCATCCCGCAAAGCCATTGCAGCATGTCGAGCTGGTGCAGGCATTGGTTTAGCAACACGCCGCCGCCTTCGCCTTTCCACGTCGCGCGCCAGCCGCCGCTCGCGTAGTACGCCTCGGTGCGAAACCAATCGGTGATAATCCAATTCACGCGCACGAGCTGGCCGAGTTCGCTTTCGATGAGCTTGCGGATTTTCAGGTAGCGCGGCTCGACACGCATTTGAAACATGCCCGCGAAAACCTGCCGCGGATGCGCGCGGGCGACGGCGCAGAGTTTTTCCGCGTCGGCTTTGTGCGCGGAGATCGGCTTCTCGATCATCGTGTGCAGGCCGTTTTCCAGCGCGTCGATGCCGATCGTGGTGTGGAGAAAATGCGGCGTCGCGACCACGAGCGCGTCGATTTTCCCCGAGCGGATCATCTCCGCGCAGTCCGTGAAAGTGGCGATGCCTTTGGCCTTGAACGGATCGAGATTCGGCGTGTGCGCATCGGCCACGGCGGCGAGTTCGCAGCGCGCGATCTTGCCATCGAGCAGATAGCCCGTGTGAAATTTGCCGATATTACCGAGGCCGACGATGCCGAGACGAACTTTGGACATGGGAGAAAAAAGTGAGATCGCACACTCGCTGGCGCGGAAAAGTCGCGGCAAGCTCTTTCTCTCGCGAAACGCCCCAATCAACTGTCATTTCGACCGGAGCGAAGCGCAGTGGAGAAACCTCAAACTTTTCTTCGCCGGGCGCAGGCGGTGCGGAGCCGCAACTCGTTCGTGCTCCGCGCCACTTTTCCGGCGTGGAAAAGTTTGAGGTTTCTCCACTGCGCTTCGCTCCGGTCGAAATGACAGGACCGATGGCGTCGCTCCGCCGCGCCATGACAACGAACCGCGCGGAGCGCCTAAAATCTTTTCGTGTTTGAAAGCGGAGAGTGTGCGCCTTCGGCGTTGGCTTCGCATGGCGCGGCGGAGCGACGCCATTCACCTCACAGGCTGGAAAGCCCGTGTCACGCTGTTTGAAGCTGCAGCCGCCTGAAAGCAGCAGGTGCTTTTTCACATCCGCCTGCGTGGCCTGAGGCCGAGCAGGCCCGTGGCAAAGCACAGCAATCCCATCGCGGTTGGTTCGGGCACGGCTTGCGGCGAGTCCGCAGCGAGCGAGTCCAGCGACGGATCGCTCCAATCCTCGCCGATGGGAGCAGGCGAGGGGATCGGGCTGCCGAGCGTGACGACGGCTACGGGGCCGATGTTCAATTCGGCAAGGGTCTGGCTCGCGCCGATGTGCGTCGTGGCGTTGGCGTTGATGATCGACTCGCCGGTGCCGAGCGGGGTGTTCAGGTTCGTCGTGCCGCCGTTCGTCGTGAGCACGTCGTAGTTTTGTGAACCGTTGAGCGTGAGCGTGCCGGGGCCGGTCTTCGTGATGCCGTAGTCGATGAGCAACTGATTCGCGGAGACGGGGCCATTCAAACGGACGGTGACGGTGGATGTGGCGACGTTGATTTCGCGCTGGGCGTTGTTGATGAGCACGCTGCCGGTGACGGTGAGATTTTGCGTGCCGGTGACGACCAGCGCGCCGTTGAGCGTGACGTTGTTTGCGAGTGTGAGCAGCCCGCCGGTGTTGTTGCGAATTTCGCCGCCCTGGATTTGCACTTCCGTATTGCTGAACGCGCCCGCGTTTCCCAACGCGACCGTGCCCGCGGCGAGGACGGTCGTGCCGAAGTACGTGTTCGCGGCGTTCAGCGTGAGCGTGCCGGTGCCTTGTTTGATGAGTCCGCCGCCGCCGCCCACGGCACCGTTGAGCGTGACGTTGCCGGGGCCGCCGACGGCGAGGGCATTTGCGCCCGCGGTCACGGGATTCGCGATCGTGTTCGCGTTGCCGGTGACGAGCAGATTTCCCGCAATGAGCGTGAGCGTGCCGGCGCCGCTGACCGAGCCGCCGTTGCTGAGCCAGAGCGAGTTCGCGGTCGTCGCGTTCGCGAGAAAAATGCTCGCGCCATCCGCTTTCACGTTGTCGGTGACTGCGCTGCCGTTGTTCAGCGTCGTCGTGTATTCCGTATTCGGATCGAGCAGCCGCACGCCCTTGTCGAAGTCGTACGTCACGAGTTGCGTGCCGAGGCCGTTCGCGATCGTGTCGCCGAACGCGCCGCGAATAATTCCAATCGACGGATGCCCCGCGGGCGCGCCGCCGCCGGTGAGCGGAGGCGTGGCGTTTGTGAGGAGAATGCTCGCGCTACCCGCGGTGCCGGGTGCGTTCACGCCGAGGTTCGTGCCGCGAAAAAGGCTCGCACCGGGCAGCACGGTGAACCCGCCCGAAATGCGCAGCACCGCGAAGCCCGCGGCGACCGCATCGACGGTCACGGTCGAAGCCCTGCCGGTGGTGAGCGTGAGGTCGTTCAACACTTCTTCGGTGCCCGAGCCGATCAGATTCGCGCCGACCAAATGCAGACTGCCGCCGAGGAGTATCACGCGTCCGGCGCTGTCGTGCAGCCGATCGGTCGTGAGCGCGGAGTTATCCAGCAACAGCGCAGCGCCGGCATTGACGCGATGATCGTTCGCATTCGCCGCGAGCGAGCCGCGCGCTTCGAGTTGCACCGCGCCCGCGTTCACGGTGAGCGCGCCGGTCCACGATTCGGCTTCCGTGAGCGTGAGCGTGCCAGCGCCGTTCTTCGCCAAAGTACCCGTGCCAACGAGTTGCCCGCTCCACGTCGCCGCGCTGCCGCCGGTCTGGATCGCGCCGCCGGTCGCGATGTGGATGAGCCGGTCGGTGGTCCAGTTGACGTTGCGCAGAACGATATTTTGCGTGCCGTCCGTTTGCAGGATGAACTCGCTGCCGTTGCCGAATGCGGAGTTGGTGCCGGGATACAAATGGCCGGAGAGCCAGTGCGTCGGGCCGGTGTAGGTATTGGCGGCGTTGATTTTGAAAACCGCCTGTCCCGCCACGCTGTTGAAATATCCCACGCCGCCCGCGCCGGAAATCGCGCCGTCAATTTTCCAGCGCACATTCGCCGCGCCGCTCGTGAAATATCCGAGCGCGGTCGTCTCCACGGGCCGCGTGAAAGTCAGTCGTGAGCCGGTGTAATTGAGCAGCGCGGCGAGCGCGGAACTGCCGCCGCCAAAACGCACTGCACCGCCGGGCGCGCCGAGGGTCGTGTCTTTGGAAAAATTCACGTAACCCTGCTCGATGTTCAGTCCGCCGGTGAAAGTGTTCGTCGCGCCGAGCGTCAGCGAGCCCGCACCGGTTTTGGTCACGCCGCCGCTCGTCGTGATTTTGAAATTCAGCGCCGTCGTGCCCGCGGTGTTGTTCACGACCAAATCGCGCGTGTTGCCCGCGCTGGTGAGGAGCGTGTTCGTGTTCGCGCCAATGTTCACGCCCGCGGTCGTCGTGAGCGCGCCGCTGGTCAGCGTGAGATCCTGGCTGCCGGTGACATCGCCGCTCGTGATGAGCAGCGCGTTCGCGGTCGTCGGCGCGAAGAGAAACTGCGGGGCCGTCGTGCGGACGTTCGCGGGCGGATTGCCTAGCGCGGTGTCGTATTCGCTCACCGCAAGCGGGCGCAGGCCGTCCGTGCCGTAGGTGAGGAAGCTGCCACCCACGTCGCTGGCCCACGGCAGGATACTTTGCATCGTGGTGCCGACCGCGCCGCCGCCGCCGATCAATGCCGAGGTGGGAAACGTGCCATTGATTTGCGTGAGAAAGACGCGCGCATTGCCGACGGGCGATTGCGTGAGGCCGAGATTGGTCGCGTTCACGACGAGCGTGCCGCGCGGGCGGATGAGGTCGCCGATCGTGACGGTGCTCGGCGCGGAGCTGCCATTCGTGATCGTGAGCAATCCACCGCCGCCCAACCGCACGATGCCGAGCGCGTGATTGCCGGGCGTGTGGTTGTTTTCCGTGAAGACGATGCTGCCGCCCGCGAGTTCGATGGCGGCAAGATTGCTGATGCGATCCGCGAGGTAGCCGCCCGCCGCGGCGTTATCGTCGGTGTTGTTGAACTCAAGCGCGCCACCGCGAATATCGACGCCGCCTGTGCTCAGCCGCCCGGCTTCCGCGAGGCGCAGCGTGCCGCCGCGGAGGATGGTGCTGCCGAGGAAGTTCAGCGGCTGGGTGAAGGTGCTCGTGCCGACCGAATCGAACGCTTTCGTCAATCCGCCATCGCCGGAGACGCCGCCGGTGAAGGTCGCATTCGTGCCATCGTAAAGTGTGAGCCGATTCAGGCCTAGCAGCACGGCGCCATCGAGGACCTGGCCCATGTTGAATGCGCCGATCGCGCTCGTCGTCGAGAGGCTGCCGATCGTGCGGTCGCCGCCGCCGAGATCGAGCGTGGCGTTGCGATGCACGAAAACATTTTGCATCGGATTCAGCGCCCCGCTGCTGCCGAGCACGAGCTTGCCTTGCGCGACATCCACGAAGCTGCCGCCCGCGTAGCGCCCCTCGAGACGCAGCGTGCCCGCGCCATATTTCCACAAGCCCGCGCTCGGCAGCGTGCTCGCGATGGTGAGCGTGGTGACCGCGCCGGGCGTGAGGAAATTGTAGCCCGTGTTCCCGCCAGCGATGTTCGTCGAAAGGCTGCTCACATTGATCGTCGCGCTGGTGTTCGCCTCCACGAGCACGGTGCTTTGCGCGAGGATCAGCGTGCCGCTTCCACTCACGGTCGTCCCCGGTCCGTTGAGCCTCAGCGCAGTGATCGCGGTCGTCTGATTCACCTGAGTCGAGCCGCTCAGAATTACGTTCGGCGCGCGGTTGAGATCGAGATTTCCAACCGGAATCGCGGTCGTGTATTCACCGGCAGTGAGCAGGCGAAAGCCCGTGTCCGCCGCGTACGTGAGCAGCCCCGTGCCGACGCCCGTCGCGCTCGTGTCGCCCATGAAGCCGGAGAGAATGTTGATGAATGGCGTGCCTTCCGCGCCGCCTGCGCCGCCGAGTTGCACGCCGCCCGCGCCGAGCGATTGCACGAACCAATTCGTGCTCCCGAGCCCCGGAGTGCCGCCGAGATTCGTGCCGCGTATGAGTCCGGTGCTGTTCGCAAACGCGCGTCGGAATTGCCCGCTCTCCACCGTGGTCCCGCCGCCCGAGAGCGTGATCGTGCCCGCGGAAATATCGAACTGATTGATGCGCTCGTGCGTGCCCGCGGCGTTGCCGATGATCTTCAACTCGCCGCCGTTCACGCGCAGTTTTCCACTCGCGCCATCGCTCGTGCCGAAGGGCGTGTCCCACACGTCGGGCAGGCGGTTGTTGTTGTTCGCGGCGGCGTTGTCGAGCAGCAGCGTCGCGGCGGAATTCACCGAGACCGTGGCCGCGCTGTCGAAGCCGCCGGTGCCCGTGCTGTTGAGGATGCTGCCGTCCGCGCCGCTCAGCCGCAGCGTTCCGCCGAAGACCTGCGTCGCGCCGGTGAACATTTCCGTGGCCGTGAGGTTCAGTTCGCCCGCGCCGAATTTGTAAAGCCCGCGCGTACTCGTGCTGCTGAGGATCGTGCCGCTGAGCGTCACGTCGTTCCCATTTGTGTCGAATCCGAAGCCAACGCCGGGCTGCGCGGTGTTCGTGATGAAATCTTGCGTCAGCGCCATCGGTGCATCGAAACGCAGCGTTTGCCCGCCCGCCGCGCTGATCGCAGAGTTGGTGAAAACCACGCGCTGATTGATGCCGAGCCCGACGGGATCGCTGATGGCCAGTGCGCCTGCGGCGATGAGCGTCGCGCCGGTATTCGTGCTCAGCGGCAACGCGAGCACGCCCGTGCCATCTTTGAGCACGCCGCCGAAGCCGCTGACGAAACTGGTATTCGGAACCGTGAGCGTGGTGCCGCTGACGACGTGAATGCCCGCGCTGCCGCCGACGGAAAATCCGGCGTTCGTCGCGATGACGGGATGATTGGCCAGGGTGGCATCCCCACCGCGATATTTGAAAAAGCCGCCGCCGAGTTGAAGCTGCGCGCTGTTCCCGAGCGCGGCGAGATTGTCGATGACGAGACTGCCCGCGTTCACCGTGGTAATGCCGGTGTAGCTGTTCGCCGCGTTCGTGAGATAGAGCGCGCCCGCGCCGGATTTCGTGAGCCCGCCGCTCGTGGTGACCGTCGTGCCGATCGCGAGATCGCCCACGGCGAAGACATTCAGCTCGCGTGAGTTTCCCGCGCCGGTTTGAAGTTGGGCGGCTTGAATTCCCAAAGGCACGCCCTCGGTCCCGGCGCTGTTGATGGCGAAAACATTCCCCGCCGCGCTGAGCAGCGCGCCGCTTTCGAGGATGAGCCGCTCACCCGCCACACTCTCGATGCGCGTCGTGTTGTCTGCACCGGCGAGGACGAGCGAATTCACCGTTTTGTCCGCGCCGGAAAGCGTCGTCGTGGTGAGCGTGCCGTTGTTGAGCCGCACGTTCTCGGTTGGGCCGGCTATGATCAGATTCGCGTTGTTTTCCGTGGCGGTATTCAACGGGCGGATGCCGCTCGCGCCGTGCGTGACGAAGCTGATGCCCGCGTCCGTCGTGCTCACGCCGCCCATCGCGTACGGAAGGATGCTGATGGTTGTGCTTCCCGCGGGTCCGCCACCGCCGATGAGCGCGAGGGGATTGGCGAAAACGAGGTTCGGCGTCGTGGTCGTCGCGACACCGCTGCCCAGATTTCCCGAGCCCGCGCGGAAAAGGAACGTGCTGTTCTGTCCGCGCGTGAGGCCATTGAACGCATCGTTGAAACTCAGCGTGCCGCCCGTCGTCATCGTGACGATGCTCATGCCCGCGCCGCGCAACGATGCGGCGAACTCAAAGCTGGCCACGCCTGCGTTGGAGCTGAATTGAAGCTCGCCCGAGTTGCTGTCAATGCCCTGCGAATCGGGGATGCGAAAGGTGTTGTTGGTCCCCGTGTTGTCGAGATGCAGCACCGGGCCGCGATTCGCGCTGTCGCCCCACGCGCCGATCGTGAACGCATTCACCAGCGCAAACATGCCGTTACCCGAAACCGTCGTGGTGCCTGTGCCGGAGAGCAGTTGAAAGCCATCCTGCAACGAGGACACGCCGGAGATCGCGAGCGGCCCGGCGCCGACTTTGGCGAACGACGAGCCGACCGCGCCCGCGATGCCGCCGTCGGCCCACGTCATCGCGCCGTTGTTGAAGCCCGCGGTCACGCGGCCTGAACCGATATTCACGAGCGTACCCGCGCCGATGTTCAATGCGCCGAACTCGCGCGTGAGTCCGCTCATGTCGAACGTCGCAGCGGAATTCGCCGTGACGGAAACCGTCGCGCCGCGAAGCTGGCCGGTGCTCGCGAGCGTGACGCTGCCGGTGGGGTTCGTGCCGTCGCCGATGTTCAGCGTTCCGAAAAACGACGGGCTGTTTCCCGAGATGGTCATCGAGTTCGCGCCGAAGCGGAAAAGCGTGTTCCCGCCGACGATCGGGCCGCGCACATCCAGGGTGCCGCCATTGACGCCGGTGCTGAGCACACTGTTCGTCGTGAGCAGGATCGTGCGCGGCAGCGCGGCGGCGGTGTTGTTGTAAAACTGGAGCGTCCCGCCATTCATCCGCAACCGGCTGCTGGCCGCGCCAAGCTGCGCATCGTCTGCGAAGAAAAGCGTGCCCGCGCTGATCTGCGTGTCGCCCTGATACGAATTGGCGAAAGAGCCCAGCGTCACCGCGCCCGCGCCGGATTTCTCGTAGCCGCCCGCGCCGCCGATGGTTCCATTCAGCGTCAGCGCAGTGCCCGCGTTTGCCGTGATCCCATTCACGAGCGACTGCACTGCGCCCGCCGCACGCACGACCGGCTGCGGAGTGGCTCCCAGAGTGACTCCGCGGCTCGTCGTCACGTTCGCCGTGTTGTTCAAAATCCCGCCTTGAATCGTGATGCCGTTGGAGAAATCGCCGAGCTGGTTGTCCGCGCCGAACGCGAGCGTCCCGCCCCAAATCTCCACGCCGCCGACAAACGTGTTCGCGGTGATGCCATCGAGCGTGAGCGGCGATGCACCACCGCCCACTTTCACCAGCTTGCCAAAGCCGCTAATGACGCCCGCCGCACTGCCGAATGAACCTGAAGCCAGACGCAAATCCACCGGCGCGAAGGACGCCGCGCCCAGCCGCACCTCATGCGGCAGCGTGGTCCCCGAGCCTAGCCCGCGGAAGCTGCGCCACGGCGTCCCGCTGGGCGCGGTCGCGCCGCTCAAATCAAGGAGGTAGGTGCCGGGGGGCGCGAGGCTTCCGCCGAAAGTGACGTTGGCGGAATTCAGCGCGCCCGCGCCCGAGATGGCGACGGTGCCGCCTTCGGCGAGCGTCCCACCGCCAATGGAAATCTGGCCGGAGAAGCCGTTGTCCGCACCCGTAATGAAAAGCGTACCGGCACCGTATTTGGCGAGACCGCCGGTTCCGGTGATCGCGCCGGAGAGCGTCGCACTATTCGCCTGCGTGTGGAGCGTGGCGGTCGCGTCCACGCTGATGGCGCGGGCACTGATCCAATTTCCGCTCAGCCGCAAAGTAGCGCCCGCGCCGGCGCTGAGCGCGAGGAAGTTGGCCGCGGGATCGGTGGCGTCGCCGAGGCGTGCGTCGGAGTCGATCTCGAGCGTGCCGCCGCCGAGATACGTGCCGCCGCGATAAGTATTGAGGCCACTGAGCACGAGCGTGCCGCCGCCATCCTTCCGCACGCCGCCCGCGCCGGTAATGCTGCTCGAAAGGTTCAGCGCGCCCGCCGCGTTCGTGACGTTGAAGCCCGCCATGCCGCTGTTGGTCGTCACGAATGCCGTCAGCGTGTTCGCGCCCGCGCCCGTGTAGCGCAACTCCGCGCGATTCGCCGCGTCGCTGTGCCCGTTGAAAGTCAGCGACGCCGCGCCACCGAGCCGCGAGATGGCGGAGACTTCAATCTGCCCGCCGTCGATCGTGATGAGATTCGGAATCGCATTCGCCGCGCCGGAAAGCACCAGCCGCCCGTGCCCGCTTTTCACGAGCGAAGACGCCGTCACGTTTCCCGAAAGGGTCAGGACATTCGTGGTGTTACGCAGACCGATCACGCTCACGATGCCTTCGCTTCCCAAGTGTAACGGCGCGGTGACGGTGGCTGCGGCGACATTGCTGGCGAGCGCGCCGCTGCTGATCACGATCGGATTCGGCGCGCCGAGCGTCTGGCCGGTCGCGGCGAAGAAGATCGAATTCACCACCGTGCCTGTTGCGGGATTCGTCACCGGGCCGGTGATGCGCATGTTGATCGGCCCACCGCCGGTGTTGAAGTTGTTGCTCGTGTTGTATTCGGTTGCCGCGTTCAGCAGCCGCACGCCGTTCGCGTCGCAGGTGACGAAGCCGGAGCCGGCGGCGTAGTTTTGCGGAGTGTTCGCCGAGTCGCCCAAGGCCCATGGAACAATGCTGATCGTCGTCGTGCCCGTGCCGCCACCGCCGCCCGTGAGCGCGCCGCCAAGCGAAGGCGCGATGATATTTCCCTGCGCCGCCGCGAGGCCCGGCGCGACTGCCGCGCCGCCGAGATTTGGCCCGGAGAAAGTCACGGTGCCCGCCGGCACGCGGTTGAAATTGTTGATCGTAATTTCGGTGCCCGAAGTCGCCGCGCCCGTGGTGCTCGCGAAGATGGTCGTGAGGCCGCCCGCGTTTACGCTGCCGATGGTTTGCCGCACGATGCCGGCATTGCCGAAGATTTCCAAAAAGCTGCTGGTCACGCCGATGCCGATGCCCGCGGCGACGCGCGTGTTCACCACGGAATTCCCCGCGCTGTAGTTCAGCCGGAACGCACCGCCCTCGCTCACGTCGATGCCTGCCGTGTTCAGCACCGAGCCCGCCGCGCCGTCGATGCTGATCGAGCCCGCGCTGTCGAGCGCCGCCGCCGCAAAGTCTCGTCCGCGCACCACGATCGCGCCGGTGAACGTGTTGATGCCGCCGAGTCCCAGCACGCTCGTCGTTCCCGAGCCCGCACTGCTCGTCACGCCGCCCGGGCCGCTGAGCACGCCCGTCAGCGCGAGCACCTGGACGCCGTTGAATTTCAAATCGGCATTCAGCGCGACGTCGTTGGCGATGCTCGTGGTGGCGCTGCTGCGCAGGCTCCCGCCATTGATCGTGAGCACGTTCGTGCGCGCACCGAGCGCGCGCGTGTTCCCCACGGAGAACGTGCCCGAGTCCAGCCGCACGCCGCCGGAAAAGGTATTCGCGCCGGAGAGCGTCACCACGCCAGTGCCCGCGTTCCCCGCATCCGTGCTGATGACGAGCGGCGCCCCTACGCCGGTGTTCGAAGAGACGATGCCCGAAACCGTCAGCCCCGCCGCGCCCGCGCCATCGAAGGTCAGCGAAGTCAGCCCCTGCCCGAACACCACGGGCGCGGACAGCACCGTGGTGAGATCGGACCCGAGATTGCCAATCACGCCCGCCCCGCCGGTGAACGCATAATCGCCGCCCAGCGTGCTGGTGAGCGCGAAAGTCCCCCCGCTGAAGTTCGCGAGATCGAGCCGGTTGAGCGTGAGGTTCAAATCGTTTGCCGCGGTGAAAGTTCCCCCGGTGAGCGCGAAGTTTTGCAACGTGAGCGCGAGCGCCGCACTCGAAGCCGGCACCGGCCCTGCGCCGAAATTCCAGACAAGCGGAGTCGTGAAGGTGCCATTGGTCGGCGCTGTGAAAGTCTGCGCCGAAGCCGATCCGGCGGCGATGAGCAGCGCGGCGATGCCGGCGGTGAGAGGACGCGGACGGAGAAGCCGCGCGGAATCCCGGCGGGGAGTGGAGTGATTTTTCATGGTTCTGGATGTGGAGGTGGAGGATTGAAAATCCGACAACCGGAGCTGGCACCCGAATGGGCATGGGGGCGATTCTCCTGACCGCTTCCTGAGATGTTGAGAACATCCGCGCGAAATCGCGAGGCATTTTTTCCTATCGCAAATGCCTCCCGCCACGCCGGAAGGGTGTCATTAATTGTGGTGCATGCTTGGGATGGGTTGGTGAGGGGGCCAGAAGGCGTCCCAATGTTGGTTGGCGCGCAGGACGCGGAGTTGGGCGAGGGCGTCAGCGTTGGCCGGCAGCCAGGCGGTGCCGGCGCCTT
>JANNWY010000156.1:0-4054 GCA_031409335.1 Chthoniobacteraceae bacterium
GAGACCGGCAAACCGGTCTGCCCCGATCCTGCCTCGCCCGGCTTCGCGAAACTCACCCGCCACTACGGCAGCGTCAAAGGCGCATGGCCGCGCATCGTGGAAAGCTGACACTCGCCGGAGCCTCCAATGACCGCGCGGCACGAATCGATACGAATCAATTTCCAAGGAGCCTGATATGTCCGAACCACTGACCGTCCGCCGCCAGAAAAATCAAATCTGGAGTCCCATCCGCCAGAAGTGGCTTTACGAGACGCCCGAGGAAGCCGTGCGCCAGGAATACCTCTGCGTGCTCGTGAACGAATACGGCTTCGCGTTGGCACAGATGGACGAGGAAGTCTCGCTGCCCGGCGAGCGCGGCAACAAGAACGCCCGCGCCGACTTTGTCCTCTGGCGCACCGTCGAGGAGAAGCGCGACGGCAAGACCGCGCTCATCGTCGTCGAGTGCAAGGCCGACAACGTCGCCATAGACCAGAAGACCTACGCGCAGGGCGCGAACTACGCGAACAATGAGCGCGCGAAATTCTTCGTCGCCCACAACCGGCGCAGCACCAGGTTTTTCAAGGTCGATCTCGAAAAGCGCGCGCCGAATTACTCCGAGGTGAAGGACATCCCCCATGCCGACGCCAGCGATAAGGAAATCCGCGACCTCCTCGCGCAGTTGAAGCCATTCGAGGGCAAGGAATTCGCCGATCTGCTCCATCAGTGCCACAACATCATCCGCAACAGCGAGCATCTCGATCCTGCCGCCGCGTTCGATGAGATCGCCAAGATTCTTTTCGTCAAAGTCTGGGTCGAGCGCCGGCTGAAGGAACGCCGCGAGCGCAAGAACCTCTTCACCGTCGAATTCATCCGCAGCCAGATTGCCAAAAGTCCCGTTAACGCCCTCTTCGACGAAACCAAGGAAGCCTACCGGGCCGACAAGATTTTCGAGACCGACGAGCACATCAATCTCCGCCCGGCCACCGTCGAGGCCATCGTCAAAAAGCTCGAAAGCTACAACCTCTCCGAAACCAGCGAGGACGTGAAGGGCATCGCCTTCGAGCGTTTCCTCGGCGGCACCTTTCGCGGCGAGATCGGCCAGTTCTTCACTCCGCGTCCCGTCGTCGAGTTCATCGTTCAGATGCTGGATCCGCAGGAGGGCGAATACATCTGCGACCCGGCCAGCGGCTCCGGTGGCTTCCTCATCCGCTGCTTTGAAATCCTCCGCGAACGCATCGCTGCCGACGTGGACGCGCAATATCGTGCCTTCTGCGAGGAGGTGGACCGGAAGAAACTTCCCGACACCGAGAAGGCGAAGCGCAAGCGCGAGAAATACGACGAACTCCAAGCCCAGCTCGATCCCGTCAGCGATTCCGAGGCCTCATCGGCCAGGAAACGGCGCTCGCGCATCCACCATCTCTCAAATTTCTGCATCTACGGCACCGATGCGAACGACCGCATGGCTCGCACGAGCAAGATGAACATGATCATGCATGGCGATGGCCACGGCGGTGTGCATCATCACAATGGCCTGCTCAACGTGAACGGCATCTTCGAGGGACGTTTCCACGTCATCGCCACGAATCCGCCCTTTGGAGCCGTCGTGCAGGAGGGCAATGTCGTCTTGCGCTCCGACCACATCGTTCCCGCCGAAGCGCGCTCGCGCTACCGCGGCGAATACGGGCAGGCCTACGACGACGCCATCACCCGCATCGAGGCGCATGAGGGCAAGCCGATCCTCTCCCTCTTCAAACTCCCGCGCTCCGCCAGCATGAAGACCGAGCTGGTCTTCATCGAACGCTGCCTCGATCTCCTCGCGCCCGGCGGACGCCTCGGCATCGTCCTGCCCGAGGGCATCTTCAACAATCCCTCGCTCGCCTTCGTGCGCGAGTTCACGGAAGACCGCGCCTTCCTCCGCGCCGTCGTCTCGCTCCCGCAGGAGACCTTCACCAGCAGCGGCGCGAGCGTGAAATGCTCCATCCTCATTCTGGAAAAATTCACCGCCGCCGAGGCCGAACGTTTCGAGCAGACGCGCGCAAAGGCCGTCGCCGAAATCACCGCGCAGCATCAGCCCGCCGCCACCGCCGCGCACGCCCGGCTGGAAAAAGAAACCGCCGCCGCCAAGGCCGCGAAGGACAAGGAGAAAACCGCCGCGCTGCGGAAGGAACTCGCCGATTTCGATAGGAAGCTGGCCGAGACCATCGCCGGGGAAAGCCGCGCCCTGCTCAAGCAGCGGTTCGACTACCCCGTCTTCCTCTACGAAGCCGGGAAGGTCGGCATCTCCGCCACCGGCGAGCCGGACCTGAACGAACTTTACCCGAACGACCGCGTGCCCGCCGGCGTGGAAAAAACCTGCCTCGAACTTTACCGCGAGTTTCGGAAAGACCCTGCGCCTTTTTTCGTCCACGGCCCGGCAGCGTAGGAAGCTACGTTGGTCGGGCCTTTGCCGTTCATTGGTCGGAGCTTCCGCAATGGGATTCGTTGACCGCGTCTTTGGCAACGCGTTTCAAATCGGGCTATCCGCTCGCCACTCTCGGTTCAGTTGCTTCCGTGCGCTGGGAACTCGCCACGGATGCGCAACTCGCGAGCGGTGAAGTGAAGATGGTGGAGAAAGTTAGTTTCGACGGCGAGGTTTTTGCCGGGGGCAAAGACTCCACGAAAATGGACCAATGGATTGCCCGCCCCGGCGACCTCTTGATTTCAAAAATCCGTGCCCGCCAAGGCTCAGTAGGATTGGTTTCCGAATCACACGGCCCGGTTTCCGGCTCGATTCATTATCGCTCGCTGATTCCTGACACGACGAAGATGGACGCCGTTTTCGCGTGGCTCACGCTGCGCTCAGACTATTGCCGAGCGCAATTCCTCGCTGCGACTGGCGGCGCGATGAAGGGCGAGATCAGTGAAGAACGGCTCCTCTCGCTCAACATCCCGCTCCCGCCCCTCGCCACCCAGCGCGCCATCGTCGCCCACTGGCGGGCGACACAGGAAAGCCTCGCCGCCACTGCCCAGGCCAACGACACGGACGAAGTCGCCATCCGTTGCAATTTCCTCGAAGCCCTCGGCCTAAGCGACCGCGCGCAGGGAATCACGAACCGCGCCTTTGCACTGCGCTGGACGGAGATTGAGCGGTGGAGCCTCGGCTTCATCCGCCAGTCCTCCGGCGACCTGAATCCCGACGGCGGACGCTACCCTGTGGTGCGGCTCCGCGATGTCATCGCCGACCTCACGAACGGCTGGAGTCCCAAATGTTTCGACCGGCCTGCCGACGAAAACGAATGGGCCGTGCTCAAACTGGGGGCTGTCTCGTTTGGCAGCTTCAACGAAAAGGAAAACAAGGCGCTGCCGCCATCCCTTGCACCCGAGCCTACGCTCGAAATCAAGCCGGGCGACGTGCTCATCAGCCGCGCCAATATCCCGCGCCTCGTCGGAGCCTGCACCCACGTCACCGCCACCCGCCCGCGCCTTCTCCTCTGCGACAAAATCTTCCGCGTCGTGCCCAAACCGAAGCCGGAAATTCTGCCCGAATACATCGCCGAAGTGATGAAGCTCCCGCATCTGCGCCGACAGATCGAAACCTCCGTCACTGGCTCCTCGCCGACGATGCAGAACATCACCAAGCCCGCGCTGCTCGCCCTCCGTCTGCCTCTCCCGCCGCTCGCCATCCAGCGCCAGCTCGTGGCCGAAGTGACCGCCGCGCGTGCGCGCATCGCCGTCGCCCGCGCCGCCGCCGCGAAGCTCACCGCCGACACCGCCCGCGAGGTGGAGGAAATGATCCTCGGCGTCCGCCCCGCGCCCGGCATTTCCGATTGAGTCGCGCGGGATTTGGTAGAAGATATCCGATGAAAATGGTCGTGGTGGATGGCGTCGCTCCGTCGCGCCATGGCAACACAACGCCGAAGGCCCATCTTTTTGGAGTGGCGCTGGCGCGCGTGTGATACCACTTCGTTATAGACACTGGAAGAATGAAGTCTAAGGTCGAGCGGTGTCAAGACCGCGCCAGCCGATCGACGTCCACCACCAAGCCGAGCAAGTCCTTGAACAAGAGCGGATAGAACGCACTCCGTGGAAGCTGCAG
>JANNWY010000157.1:0-3832 GCA_031409335.1 Chthoniobacteraceae bacterium
GGGGCGATGGGCGCAGGCGAGACGCCACCCACTTACATCCCGCTCGGCCTAGTCGCGAAGATCACGCGGGAAGTCGGCGCGAACGAAATCGCGAGCGAGAACGGCAAGCTGCGCTCCTTCGTGCAGGCCAATGTGCAGGACCGCGACCTCGGCGGCTTCGTCGCGGAAGTGGAGCAAAAGCTGAAGACCATCGCGTGGGACGGCATGACTTACCAGATGACCGGCGAATACGAAAACCAGCGGCGTTTCGTGAAAACGATGACTCTCGTTTTCCCCATCGTCCTGCTCATCATTTTCGTCCTCCTCTACATCGTCTATCACAGCGCGCTGGAAGCCGCGCACGTCATGCTCGCCGTGCCCTTCGCGCTGAGCGGCGGCGTCTTCCTGCAATACCTGCTCGGCTACAATTTCAACGGTGCCGTGTGGGTCGGCTACATCGCGCTCTTCGGCACCGCCGTGCAGACGGGTGTGGTCATGGTCGTCTATCTCGAAGAGACCGTGAAAAAGCGGCAGGCCGAACTCGGTGCCGCCTTCGACTATGCCGCGCTCGTGCAAGCCGTGAAAGACGGCGCGCGCCTCCGCCTGCGCCCCAAAGTGATGACCGTCGCCACCATCGTCGCCAGCCTCATGCCGATCATGTGGAGCCACCGCCAGGGCGCGGAGGTAATGAAGCCGCTGGCGACCCCCGTCATCGGCGGCATGATTTCCAGCCTCGTCCACATCCTCATCGTGACGCCCGTGATCTTCCTCTGGCTGCGCTCACGCGAGCTGAAAAAAACGCGCCGCAACCCGCCCGTGCCGAAGCCTCCAGCGCCCGAACCCGCGCTCGCCTAAACGTCACCACGCACTTCGATCCGCAACCCACTCACTTAACGAAGACCCACTACACAATGAACCCAGCATCCCATCCCTTCACCCGGCGTCGTTTTCTGCGCACCGCCGCTGCCGCCAGCCTGCTGGCGGGATTTGAAAGCCTCGCTCCGACTTACGCGAAGCCCGGAGAGCGCAGGCGCAAACCGGGCGAACCCATCGACCTCACCATCGACTATCAGACCATCGACATCGGGGGCTGGCGCGCCAAGGCCATCGCCATCAACGGCACGGTGCCGGGGCCGCTCGTGCGGTTGCGCGAGGGCGAGGATGCCGTGATCCGCGTGACCAATCGCCTCACCGACTCGGACACTTCGCTGCATTGGCACGGCTTGATTCTGCCGTTCCAGATGGATGGCGTGCCGGGCGTGAGTTTCGCGGGCATTCGCTCCGGCGAGACCTTCACCTACCGCTTCCCGGTCCGGCAAAACGGCACCTACTGGTATCACAGCCACACCGCTGCTCAGGAGCAGCTCGGCGTTTATGGACCGCTGATTATCGACCCGTCGGGCGGCGATCCCTTTCGCTACGACCGCGAGTATGTGGTGGTGCTCGGCGACTGGCTTTCCGGCGATCCGATGGCGATGGTCGCCAAGCTTAAAAAGCAAAGCAGTTACTCAAATTACGACCGGCGGACGGTCGGCGATTTCGCGCGGGATGCGGCGAAAGACGGACTCGGCGCGGCGCTCAAAGATCGCTGGACTTGGGGCAAAATGCGGATGGACCCCACGGACATCGCCGACATCACCGGCCATCATTTTACCTTCCTCATGAATGGCCTCGCGCCGGACACGAACTGGACCGGACTCTTCCGGCCCGGCGAGCGCGTGCGGCTGCGTTTCATCAATGCGGCGGCGGTCACGTTTTTCGATGTGCGCATCCCCGGTCTGCCGATGCGCGTCGTGCAGGCCGATGGGCAAAATGTGAAACCCGTGACGGTGGACGAATTCCGCATCGGCATTGCGGAGACTTACGATGTGATCGTCGAGCCGCGCGACGACCGAGCTTACACGATCTTCGCGGAAACGATTGATCGCAGCGGCTTCGCGCGCGGCACGCTGGCCCCGCGTGCCGGCATGAGCGCGGCGCTGCCAGAGCGGCGCAAACGTCCCGTGCGCACGATGGCCGACATGGGCATGGCGATGACCGGCGAGATGGCCGGAATGCCAGGGATGAAGATGGACGCCGCGCCCGGCGGTGCGATGCACGGCCCGGACAAACACGGCCCCGGCAATTCCGTCGTCGCGATGGCTCCCGCAAATCGTCTCGGCGATCCCGGCACCGGACTCGAAGGGATGCCGTGGCGCGTGCTCGTTTACAACGATCTCCAAAGCCTCACGGCCAACTACGACCGCCGCCCGCCGGAGCGCGAAATCGAGCTGCACGCCACGGGCAACATGGAGCGCTACATGTGGGGCTTCGATGGCAAGAAATACTCCGAGGCCAAAGCGCCGATCGAGTTCCACTACGGCGAGCGGCTGCGCTTCACCTGGGTCAACGACACCATGATGGAGCATCCGCTGCATCTGCACGGCATGTTCATGGAACTCGACAACGGCCACGGCGCGCACAACCCGCGCAAACACACCGTCGTCCTCAAGCCGGGCGAAAAGCTCTCGCTCAATATCACCGCCGACGCGCCCGGCCTGTGGGCCTTTCACTGCCACGTCCTCTAGCACATGGAGGTCGGCATGTTTCGCGTCGTCTCCGTCGCCCCCAAAAGCTGATCGGAGCCACGTATGAAATTCAAAAGCTCACTCGCTGACACCGCCCGCGCTGCCATCCTTATCCTCAGCGGCATTGCTTTCCAGCCCGCCGCGACGTGGGCGCAGGCCGACATGAAAGACATGCCGGTCATGGCTCCAAAGGCCACGCCTGCGCCAAAGACAGCCGCACCGGCGACGACGCCGAAACCCGCCGCTGGTGGAATGACCCAGGCGGAAATGGACGCGATGCCCGGCATGGCTCTGAAACCGAAAATCGCAGCTCCTGCTCCCAAGCCTGCCGCACCCACTGCCGCTCCGACGAAGATGGAGGCCATGCCCGGCATGAGCCCAAGCCCCGCTGCCGCCAGCAAGCCCGCGGGTGACATGAGCGGAATGCCGGGGATGGATCACAGCGGCGCGGCCAAAAGCAAAAGCATGGATCTGATGCCGGGGATGGATCGTGGCAAAATGCCCGCGATGGGCGGCATGAGCGCCATGCCAAGCATGGCTCCGGGAGGCGAACCCATGCGCATGAGCGCGCCGGGTGTGACCGTCCTTCGCCCACCGCAAAAATGGGTGCCGCCGCGCGGCCAAAATCGCGCCGCCGAGCTGCTCTCGCTGCCCGCGCTGGAAGCTTTCATGAAGCCGCTGCCGCCGCCGATCGAGGACTCGATGCTTCATAGCCTCGCGCTTTTCGACATCCTTGAATACCGCGCGAATAGCGAAGGCCCGAACTCGTTGGTGTGGGATTTCGCCGGCTGGTTTGGCGGCGACTACCATCGCCTCTGGGTGAAGACCGAAGGCAGCCTCGACCTCGCTGCCGGCAATCGCGGCGTCGGCGATGTCCAGCTCCTCTACGGCCGCCTGCTCGCCCCGTTTTGGGATCTGCAATTCGGCGTGCGCAACAAGTTCAACCTCGGCTCCGGCCTCGGCGGCAACTCGCGCACCTACGCAGTCATCGGCCTGCAAGGACTCGCGCCGGGCAACTTTGAAGTCGAGCCCGCGATCTACATCAGCGAGCGCGGAGAAGTCTCCGCCGAGTTGACGCTGAGCGCCGACCTTTACCTCACCCAACGCCTCATCTTGCAGCCGCGTTTCCAAGGCGAAGTATCGCACCAGGGCGATGACCGGTTCGGCACCGGCGAAGGCGTCACCGAAACCGACATCGGCCTCCGCCTGCGCTACGAAATCGCCCGCGAATTCGCGCCCTACATTGGCGTCTCGTGGCTGCGCAGCTACGGCGAAACCGCCCGCCT
>JANNWY010000158.1:0-3975 GCA_031409335.1 Chthoniobacteraceae bacterium
AACGTCGCGACCGGGTCCATCACGCGCGGCACCAGGATGTCTTCCGCGAAATGGCGATACGGCGAATGTTCGTAGTCGATCCCCTCCACCGGCGGCGTCGAATTGCCGTGCGCGATGTAGAGCTTGTCATCTGGCCCGAGCACGATCGCGTGCGCGCCATGCTCGCCCCCGCCACCGGGCACTTTTTTCAAAAGCACGATCTGATCGAGTTCGTCGTCGCCGTCCGTATCGCGGAGCCGGTAAATCCCCTGCCCGTCCGGCCCTTGCCCGCTCACATACAGCGACTCAAACGCCCACAACATCCCCATCGCCGCACCCACATCCAGCTTCAGCCAGTCCGTCTTCGCGATCTGGCCTTTGGCATCGAGCGTCAGCCGCATGATCCCGCCGTTCGGCGCTTTCGCCTGCGGCGAAATGTAGAGCCGGCCTTTCGCATCCACCGCCATCGAAACCCACGAGCCCTCGCGCTCCGTCGCCGTTTTCAGCAGTTCCACCTTGAAGCCGGGAGCAACTTTCAGTTCGGCGGCCGGCGTCGCAGCGGCGACCGCAAAGGTGTGAAGTGCTGCAAAAATGGCGACTGCAAGTAGCGTGCGGAGATTCATGGCGGTGCAAAAGAAAGAGGGCCGGGAAAATAGAATCCGCCCCAAGGAAGTAGCGAGCGCATTTTGGCCCGCCGATGATCCGTTGGACAAAGTCATTGCACCGACAGCAGACCCGCCCAACGATACGCAATCATGCGCACCATCACCCTCGCGTTTTCCTCCCTGCTCCTCGCCGCAATCGCTGCCCACGCGGACTTGTTTTCCTACGTGGCGAAACCCGAGCCTGACGCCGGCTGGAAGGTTGCGTCCAAGACAGACGTGGGCAACTGCGAGGTCACTTCGATCAAGCTGAAATCGCAAGTCTGGGAAGGCATCACGTGGGAGCACGATCTGGTGATTTTCCGACCGAAGGACACGGACGTGCAGGATAAGATGTTCCTGCTCAACAGCGGCGGAAAAATGAAGGCGGACGGTCTGCCTTACGGCGTGATGCTGGCGACGATGATGAAGGCTCCGGTGGCGCTGCTGCTTGGGATTCCGAATCAACCGCTCTTTGACGGCAAGAATGAAGACGACCTGATCGCGGAGACTTTTGTGCGTTATCTGGACACGAAAAATCCGGAGTGGCCGCTGCTTTTCCCGATGGTGAAAAGCCTCGTGAAGGCGATGGATGCGGTGCAGGAGTATAGCGCGAAGGAGTGGCCGAAGCGGACCGAGAAATTCATCGTCGCCGGAGCGAGCAAACGCGGCTGGACGACATGGCTGGCCGCCGCCGCCGATCCGCGGGTGCTCGCGATCGCACCGATGGTGATCGACGTTTTGAAGATGCCCGAGCAGATGGCGCGGCAGGTGGAGTGCTTTGGCGGACCGAGCGAACAAATCCTGCCTTACACTGCGCGCGGACTCATACCCATGCCTGACACCGAGGAGGCGCAACGGCTTTGGAAATGGGTGGACCCATACAGCTATCGCGCGAAGTACACGATGCCGAAGCTGATCCTGCTCGGGAACAATGACCGCTACTGGGCGCCGGATGCGCTGAATCTTTACTGGGACGATCTGCCGGGCGAGAAGTGGATCAATTACACACCCAACGCGGGGCACAATCTCACGACCACGCAGGCGAATGGCGCGAAGGGCGATCCGATGCGCGCGGTGCAGGCGACAGCGGCGTTTGCGCGCCACCAGTTCACTGGTCGAGCCATGCCTCAACTCACGTGGAAGCACGATGAGTCCGGCGAGCAACTGCGCCTCACCGTTACCTCGAATCCTGCGCCGAAAGAAATGAATCTTTGGCGTTGCGGAGGTGCGACGAAGGACATTCGCAACGCGCGCTGGGAGTCGCGTGCGATCACGACGAACGGCGGCCCGACCGAGATTCTGGAAACACGCCCGGCCACCGGAGTCGCCTGCTTTTACGCGGACTGTGCCTACGAAATCGACGGCCTGCCATTCACGCTCTGCACGCAACTGCGCTTGGTGGAGGCGAAGTAGCGATCGTTTTCCGAGTGCGGTCGGTCAAGAGGACGCGACGTTCCGCGGGCTGGAGAGCAGGCCGTGCTTTGGCGCGAAGACGAGCGCGGCGAGGAAGATGAGCGATTGCACGAGGACGATGCACGGGGCGGTGTCGCCGTCGATAAAGAAGCTGACATAAACGCCGGCAAGGCTGGAGAAGACGGCGCTCGCGGTCGCGATCCACAGCATTTTTCCAAAGCGATCGGTGAGCAGGTAGGCGATGCAGCCGGGGGTGATGAGCATGGCGATGACGAGGATGATGCCGACCGCTTTCAGCGCGGCGACGATGGTGGCGGCGAGCAGGGCGAGGAGCAGGTAATTCAGGAAGCGCGTGGGGAGGCCGATGGCGCGGGCGTGGCTGGGGTCGAAGCAGAAAAGGAGCAGGTCGCGGCGCAGGGCGAGGACGATGGCGAGGGTGACGGTGGCGACGACGATGCTTTCGATGAGGTCGCGTCGCTCGATGCCGAGGATATTTCCGAAGAGGATGTGATCGAGATGGAGGTCGCTTTTCACTTTGGTGAAAAGGACGAGGCCGAACGCGAAGAGGCCAGTGAAGACGACACCCATGACGGTGTCTTCTTTGACGCGGGAGTTTTCCTTGATGAAGCCGGTGGCGACGGCGCATAGCAGGCCGCTGGCAAACGCGCCGAGCGCGAGCGGCGCACCAATGGCATACGCGATGACGATGCCGGGCAGGACGGCGTGCGAGATGGCGTCGCCCATGAGCGACCAGCCCTTTAGCACGAGGTAGCACGAGAGGACCGCGCAGACCGCGCCGATGACCGCGCCGACGAGCATGGCGTCGCGCATGAAGGGATAGGTGAAGGGGGCGAGGAGGGTTTCGCTCATGGGGGGAGGTGGCTGCGCCGCTGAACATCGAACGTCGAACGTCGAACATCGAACGTCGAAGTTTCGGAACACGCGGCGTCCGGTTCTTCCGACTTCGATGTTCGATGTTCGACGTTCGATGTTCGATGTTCAGTCTTTCCGCGGGCGAGCATGCCGTGCTTTGGCGCGAAGACGAGGGCGACGAGGAAAAGGATGCTTTGCAAGGTGACGATGCAGCCGCCGGTGGAGCCATCGAAAAAGTAGCTGGCATACGCGCCAATGAGCGAGGTGCCGGTGCCCATGCTCACGGCGATGACGAGCATTTTACTAAACCGATCGGTGAGCAGGTAGGCAGTGGCGCCGGGGGTGACGAGCATGGCGACGACGAGGCATGCGCCGACGGTTTGCAGCGCAGCGACGGCGGTGGCGGCGAGCAGCGTGAGCAGGGTGAAATGGAGCACGGTGACGTTGAGGCCGAGCGCGCGGGCTTGGTTGGCATCGAAGCAGAAGAGCAGCAGGTCGCGCCATTTCAGGCCAAGCACGAGGAGCGTGATGGCGGAGATGATGATGACTTGGATAATGTCGGAATCGGCGATGCCGAGGATGTTGCCGAAGATGATCGTGCGGAGATCGATACTGCTCGGGTAAAGCGAGATGATGAGCAGGCCGGCGGCGAAGAACGTGGTGAAGACAACACCGATGACGGCGTCCTCGCGGAGTCGCGTTTTCCTTTTCACAAAACCCATGCCGACGGCAGCAAGCAGGCCGGTGAGGAATGCGCCGAGCGCGAAGGGCAGGCCGACGAGATACGCGATGGCGACGCCGGGGACGACGGCGTGCGAAAGCGCGTCGCCCATGAGCGACCAGCCTTTGAGGGTGACGAAGCAGGAGAGGAATGCGCACACCGCGCCGATGAGGCCGCTCACTAGGATGGCCTTTACCATGTACTGATAATGGAGCGGGGTGAGGAGGGTTTCGATCATGGGGAGATGTCGAAACTGGGGAGATGGCTGCGCCGCTGAACATCGAACAGTGAACATCGAACATCGAACATCGAAGTCTCGGAGTGCGCGTCGCACGGTTTCTCCGA
>JANNWY010000159.1:0-5466 GCA_031409335.1 Chthoniobacteraceae bacterium
GCACGGTCACGTAGCTCTCCCACACGGCGCGGGTGAGATAGACCGGGACTTGAGCCCGGCTTCGCGCGCCACTTCGCTCACATCGACCTGCACGCCATCGGCGAGCGCGTCTTTGCGCGTGTAGGCGCAGATCACTTCCGCGCCGGCGAACGGGTCTTGGGCCTCGTCCATCAGCGCGACGTTCTCGATGTGGCGAGTGAGCGCGTCCGTGCGCTTGCTCTGCCACGGGACGAGTTCCAGCGGGCCGTGGAGCCGCTCCATCGCGCTCCGCAGTTCCGCCGCCGATTCCTCATTGGCGGCGGTGAAGACACCCGCGAGGTTCGCATTGCTCGTCGCCGTGTTCGTCGGCGAACTGACCCAGCGGCCGTCAGCAAGCCGGAGCGTGAACTTCACTTCAAGCCTACTCATCGTCGCTCCACCCTCCCACTGAATCCACTGCGTGCCGTTGCTCCCGGCGGCACGGTCCAATACTTTCGCGGATCGCGCCATGCCCGCACCGAAACGAATCCTCCATGTCATCGACAGCTTCGACCTCGGCGGCGCGCAGGAGGCGCTCGTGAATTTGGTCGTGTGCGCCGATCGCTCGCGCTTTGAAATCGAGGTCGCGGCGATGCACGGGCGCGGCGTGTATTGGGAAAAGTTTCGCGCTCTCGGCGTGCCGGTGCATTCGCTCTCGCCGCACAAATTCGTGCCGCTCTATTTTTGGAACATTTTGCGCCTGCTGCTCACCGGCGAATTCGACATCGTCCACTGCCACCTCATCGCGTCGAACCTTGTGGCAAAGCCGCTCGCCGCGATGGTCGGCGTGCCAGTGCGGTTCAATCACGATCAGGCGAACGACGAGTATCGCCACCGCGACAGATTGCGTCTCGCGCTGGATCGATTCGCGAACCGTTTCTCCACGCACATCTGCGCCGTCTCCGCGTCGATCGTCGAGTTTTTGGTGAAACACGAAAACGTCCCGCTCGAGCGAGTTTCACTCGTTCACAACGGGATCGACCTGCGCCGCTTCGCGCCAGCGCCCGAACGGCGCGCGGAGTTGCGTCGCGAATGGAAACTCCCGCCGGACGCGCCCGTCATCGCGGGCATCGGACGCCTCAATTACCAAAAAAACTTCCCGCTCTTCCTCGAAATCGCCGCCGACATCGCCCGGTCGCATCTGAGTGCCGTCTTCGTCATCGCGGGCACCGGCCCGGAGGAGCGCGCGCTGCGAGAAACCGCGGGCGCGAATGTGCGCTTCCTCGGCTTCGTCGCCGACACCGCGCGGCTCTACGACGCCGTCGATTTCCTGCTGATGCCCTCCCGCTTCGAGGGCCTGCCGATGGCGCTGCTCGAAGCGATGGCGATGCGCGTCCCCGTCGTCGCCTCGCGCCTCGATGGAATCGCGGAAGTCATCGTGGACGGTGTGGACGGACTGCTCGCGACGCCGAATGCGAAAGACGAATTCACCACGCATCTGCGCACCCTGCTCGACGATCCGAAACGTGCTGCCGAGATCGCCGAGCGTGCCTTTCAAAAAGTGACCGCGCAATTCTCCGCCGAGCGGATGACGCGCGCAGTCGAGGCGCTATACACACAGTATCTCCCGTGAAAATCCTGACGCTCTGCTACGAATACCCGCCGCTCGGCGGTGGCGCGGGCCGCGCGGCGAAGAGCATTGCCGAAGGTCTCGCGGCGCGCGGGCACGAGGTGCGCTTTCAGACCGGCGGGATGCCGCATTTGCCGAAGTGCGAGCGCATCGGTGGCGTGGAAGTCTATCGCACCAACTCCTTCCGCAAACGCGAGGAAGCGTGCAGCGTCTTCGAAATGGGGCTGTTCGTGATGACAAGTTTTCTGCCGACGCTGCGACATTTGCGCTCGTGGAAACCCGATGTCATCCACGTGCATCTCGCCGTCCCGACGGGCGCGCTCGCATTCGCTGCCAGCCGCATTTCCGGCGTTCCGTACGCCATCACCGCGCATCTCGGCGACGTGCCCGGCGCGGTGCCTGAGCAGACCGATCACCTCTTCCGCCGCCTCGGCCCCTTCATCCGTCCGATCTGGAAAAACGCCGCGCGCATCAGCGCCGTCAGCGAATTCGTCCGCCAGCTTGCCGGGCGCGCTTACGCCCGCGAGATCACGACGATCTTCAATCCGATCGACCTAACGAATTTCCCCACTTCGCAAATCCAAGTCGGCACGCCCGTCCGCTTGATCAGCGTGGGCCGCTTCAATCCCCAAAAGAACTTCCCCTTCCTCATCGAAACTCTCGCCACCATCGCCGATCTCGACTGGCGACTCACCATCGTTGGCGACGGCGCTGAGATGGACGCTGTCTGCGCCGCAGTGGCGCGACATGGATTGGAAAATCGCGTGTCGCTGCCCGGCTGGCGCGACGCCGCCGAAGTCGAAACGCTCCTTGCGAGCGCGGATATTTTCCTCATGCCTTCGAGCGTCGAAGGCCTTTCCCTCGCCGCCATTGAGGCGCTCAAGCATGGCCTGGCCTTGATCGGCAGCGACATCGGCGGCTTGCTGGATGTGATCGACGAGGGCAAGAATGGCCTGCGTTTCCCGGTGAACGATCGCGCGCGATTCGCCGAATGCCTGCGCACCTTGCTCGGAAATCCAGCGGCCATTTTGCGCATGAAGAATGTGAGCCGCGAAAAAGTCCGGCAGTTCGACCGCGGAAAAATCGTCGCGCAATACGAAGAATTCCTGTGCGCGGCGAGCGGGAAGGATTGATTCGCCGGACGCTTTCAGGGAATTTCTCCCGCCTCCAGTGCTCACAACTAACCGTATGAAAGAAACCCCACTCACCGTCGAAGCCGCCGTAAAACAACGCTACGCTGCCGGCGCGCAGGCGCAGGAAGCCGCGCTGTGCTGCCCGGTCGTCTATGATCCGCAGTATTTGAAAATCATCCCGGAGGAAGTGATCGAGCGCGACTACGGCTGCGGCGATCCGAGCGCGCACGTGCGGCCCGGCGAGACCGTGCTCGATCTCGGCAGCGGCACGGGAAAGATTTGTTTCATCGCTTCACAGGTCGTCGGCGCGGCGGGAAAAGTCATCGGCATCGACATGACGGACGCGATGCTCGAAGTCGCGCGCCGCAATGCGCCGGTCGTCGCCGAGCGCACCGGTTTCGCGAATGTCGAATTTCGCAAAGGCCGCATCCAGGACCTCGCGCTTGATTTGGAAAAGCTCGACGCCGAGTTGCGCGCGCGGCCGATCGCCAGCGCGGACGCCTTTCTCGCCGCGGAGGAAATCGCGCAGGAACTCCGCGTGAAACATCCGCTCGTCGCGACGGAGACCATCGACGTCGTCGTGTCGAACTGCGTGCTGAATCTCGTGGAACCGCGCGCGAAACGGCAGCTTTTTGAGGAAATCTTTCGCGTGCTGAAACTCGGGGGACGCGCGGTGATTTCCGACATCGTGTGCGATGAGGAAGTGCCGGTCGAATTGCAGAACGATCCGGAACTTTGGAGCGGCTGCATCAGCGGCGCGCTCACGGAGGAAGGCTTCGTGGCGGCATTTGAGGACGCGGGCTTTTACGGCATCCGCATTTTGAAGCGCGACGCGGAGCCGTGGCGGACGGTGCAGGGGATCGAGTTTCGCTCGGTCACGATCGAGGCCTTCAAAGGCAAGCAGGGGCCGTGTTTCGAGCGCAATCAGGCGGTGGTTTACAAAGGGCCGTTCAAAGCCGTGCTCGACGACGACAATCACCATCTCACCCGCGGCGAGCGCCACGCGGTGTGCGACAAGACCTTTCAACTTTTCAAAAAAGCGCCGTATCGCGAGCACTTCGAATTCGTCGAACCGCTCACGCCCGTCGCGCTGGAAGGCGCCGCGCCCTTCGACTGCGGCCGCGACGCCGTGCGCCAGGCGCGCGAAACGAAGGGCCACGGCTACGACGCGACGAGCGCGCAGGCAGGCAGTTGCTGTGACTCCGGCGGCGGCGGATGCTGCTGACATCGTGAACCGCTTCGCCACCACGCTCGCCGACCGCGGCCTCGCACTCCGGCGCGCGCGGACCGAGATTTTGCAAATCAATGTGGGCAAGCTTTGCAATCTGACCTGCTCGCACTGCCACGTGAACGCCGGTCCGAAGCGAAAGGAAATCATCACGCGCGAGACGGTCGATCGCATCCTCGACTGGTTCGCCGCGACCGATATTCCCACGCTCGATCTGACCGGCGGCGCTCCCGAGATGATCCCTGATTTTCGCTATTTCGTGGAAAGAGTGCGCGCGTTTCCGATGCGCCGTCGGATCATCGACCGCTGCAATCTGACCATCCTGCTCGAAGCGGAGCACGACGGGCTCGCGGAGTTTTTGGCGGAAAACGAAATCGAGATCATCGCCTCGATGCCGTGTTACACGCCGGACAACGTGAATGAACAACGTGGCGACGGCGTGTTCGACGCCAGCATCGCCGCGCTGCAATTGCTAAATCGCCTCGGCTACGGCAAGCGCCCCGAACTCCCGCTGCACCTCGTCTATAATCCCAACGGCGACTTCCTCCCCGGCCCGCAAGCCGAACTCGAAGCCGACTACAAACGCGAACTCGCCGCGCACTTCGGCATCGTTTTCAACGACCTCTACACGATCACCAATCTGCCCATCGCCCGCTTCGCAAGCTGGCTGCGGCACGAGGGAAAATACGCCGCGTATCTCGACCTGCTCGCCGCCGCCTTCAATCCCGCGACAGTCGATGGCCTGATGTGCCGGAACACCATCAACGTGAGCTGGCAGGGCGAAGTGCATGATTGCGATTTCAACCAAATGCTCAACCTGCCGCTCGCAGGAAATGGCCGCGCGTTTCTCTGGGACATCGACCCCGCCGCTCAGGAAGGCCGCACCATCGCGACGGGCGAACACTGCTTCGGCTGCACCGCCGGCGCGGGATCGAGCTGCGGCGGCGCGCTGACGTAGCACTTCGCGAGTCATTCCTTTCACACGCAACCCGCCGCCCGATACTTTCGCGCGATGCGCAAGCTGCTGGCCTGGTGCCGTTCCCGTCCTTCGACCATTGTTTTGTCAGTGTGCCTTGCGCCGCCTCTGGTTGCGATTCTTGGCGCATTCGGCGCACATCTTTTTTTGAATTGGCAGGCCGAGCGCCGCTGGCAGGTTTACGCCGCAGACGCTCCCAAGTGCGGCGTGAGCTTCGAGCGCGAGCAATTCGCGCCGCCAAAAATTCCCGAGTCGGAGAATTTCGCAATGATCCCAATGATGCGTGCGATCTTTGTTCCGAAAGCGAAGAGTCCGATGGCGTTGCCGATTGAAAACCGGCCGAGCTTTGGTGATCGAATCACCGGCAAGCACTTCGATTGGGAAAAGTGGCAGACTTATTCCAGTTCCCTATAGAGAAGATGCCATCAACATTTGGCGCCAGCGTTTACTGAAGCCAGCAGCCAGCCGTGACCGATCAGGGAGAGCGCCCGGGTGCCGTCGCTCCAAAACGCTGCGAGCCATTCGGTGAGCGCCTCGCGCA